>JAHJCO010000058.1 GCA_018831265.1 Actinomycetota bacterium | reverse complement strand
GAGTTGGCATCGATCTCCAGGACCGGGCCCGCCTTCTCGCCGTCCGGCGTCATGTAGGTGAGCGTGACGTTCGCCGTGGTATCGCCGGGATTCTGCACCAGCACCCAGGTCTCGAAGTTGCCGTTACCATCCGCACCGGTAGAGCCCTCCGCGAGGAACCACTCCGTCTGCGCACCTGTGACCCCTATGGAGTCGTGCGCGGCCTGGCGGTACGTGGTGGGGGTGTGCCAGTACACGGACCGCTCGGCTATCACCGGCACATCGGAGGTCACCTTGGTGGATACGTCCCACTCGTTGGGTACGCTGTCGGCCACGCTCACGCTGGTCCTGGAGTTTGGCTCCAGATTGAGAACGGGGCCGGGTTTCGCACCGTTGGGTGTCATGTAGGTCACGGTGACGTTCGCCGTGGTATCGCCGGGATTCTGCACCAGCACCCAGGTCTCGAAGTTGCCGTTACCATCCGCACCGGTGGAGCCCTCGGCGAGATACCAGAGGAGACCGGTCGGCTCCTCCTGCGAGAACGCCGCGAACACTGAAGCGAGGGTGGTGTCGAAGGTGCATGCGCCACCTGCTACCGTGGCGCTCGTAGGGTCGAGCCCGGTGTCGACCCAGTCGGCATCCCCGGTTGGCGAACGCAGCAACTGGAGCGTATCGCCGTTCAGTTCCGTGCCCACGAACAGGTCGATGGTTATGGGGGGACTGAAGCTGAGCCCCACGCCCTCGATACCGAACAGCAGGGCGCCACGCGGGACAAGCGTTTCGTCGTAGCCGGAGAGGCTGGAGACATCGACATCACCGGCGGTTATCGCCATGGCATCCATGTTTACGTCATCGGTCCTGTCTATCCGGACGCCCCGGGGCATGGTGATGGTGTGGGGGCCGACGCCGTCCTGGATGATTAGCACTACCTCCTCAAAAACATCGAGGAACGGCGTATTATCCAGCGAAGCCCCAGAAGGTATGGCGAACTCGCCCTGTTGAGCGAACCCGGCGATACCGGTGAGGGTGTCCGCATTATAGACCTTGAGCCAGGGGTCGAAGACCACGTCGCCGTCAATGGCGTCGCCGGTACCACCGGGAGCGGGGCCGGAGTTGTCGCCCCACCAGTTGTAGGTCGCGTCGAGCTGTGCCGTGTCGTTGTTCTGGACGCCGAAGGTCACGTTGCCGGCTATGGTGTTGCTTCGCAGCACCACGCCAGCTGAGCCGAACCGCGCCCGGACGCCGATCGTGTTCCTGCTAAGCGCGTTGTATGTAAGTGAGACGTTGGTGAACGTTGAGGTGGGCTGGTAGCCGAGCTTGATACCCCATTCGAAGCCGAGCCCGTCGGCCGAGCCGGTGACGGTATTTCCGGACACCGTTACGTCGGTCATGGCTCCCGCGTTGACCCCGCCGATGTTGATTCCCTGGTATCCACCCGTTTCCGCGGTAGGATCGGGGGCAAGGTCGTTGACGATGCTGTTGTCGCTGATCGTCGTACTGGAGCGCTCGGTGGTCAACGCCCTCGTTATTCTCCCCGTGAACTGATTTCGGGTAACCGTGACCCCGCCGCTACCGGCATCCAGGTTCAGGTATATGCCCTCGTACCCGGCGGCCGCGCCGGCAAGGCCGGCGAAGGTATTATCGTGTACCGACAGCCCTGATATGTCCACGCCCGGAATGGCCGTAGCCGCGTAAGTCTGGAAACCTTGGGAGATCTCGCCCGAGTTCGCCGCCGGGGTCACCTTGAAGGCGTTCTCGTAGACCTCCACATCTGTCGCTCCCACGATTGTGCCGCTGGAGTAGAATCCCGCGGCGTAGTCGGGACTCTCGATAGTGAACCCGTGGATCTTCGCCCGGCTGGCCAGCACCTCGATGTTCGCGTCGGCCAGTGGCCAGCTTGCCACCGGAACATTCGCTACCCCCTTGATGGTGACGGCCGCGCCGGTGTCAGGCCTGAGCTCGAGATCCTGCTTCGTATCCGGGATGGCGATGTCCTCGGTGTAGGTGCCGGCATCCACCACGATGCTGTCCCCCACGGCTGCTGCGTTTATGCCGGCCTGTATCGTCGTGTAGGTCCTGGTCGGACCTACCCGGATAACAGCCTGCGCCGACGCCGGCGTGATGCCGAGTAGCGCCAGGAAGACCATGATCGCAAGCGTGGAACTGAATACCGTCCTGATCGCTTTAGCGTCCTTCATACCACCCACCCTTTCGGTCGCTATAACACTTTATCGGCGGAACGGGTTACCGCGCGTACCCCCCGGAAGGTTTTTTTTCGCTGACCCGGAACGGTGTGCGCGCGGTCGGTAACTTGCTTACAGACTGTGAGATATCTGGGCCCCGCTTTGACCCGGGAAGAGGCCCGGCAGGCTCACTCCCCGGCAGTGTGTTTCCACGAGTATCACTCCTATATAATTGCGGAGCATCACTGAAAGAGAGACGATGAAGGTCACTTTCGTCTACCCTGATTATTTCGAGACGCAGGACATCCACACCGAGCCACAGGGGCGCGTGTACCTGGGCGTCGGTTACCTCTCGGCCACCCTGAGGGAGGGCGGACACGAGACCGACCTCGTCCACCTGGTGGGGCCGCCCGGCAGGGACGAGTTCCTCGCGGACATCCGGGAACGGTCGGGCGACCTGGTGGCCTTTTCCGCGACCACTCTCCAGTTCTCCAAGGTCCGCATGCTGTCGGCGTGGGTCAAGGAGGAGCTCGACCTGCCGACCGTCTGCGGCGGGATCCATCCGACGATCGATCCCGAGGACTCGATGGCCTGCCCCTCGCTGGACTACATATGTGTGGGAGAGGGCGAGGATGCGCTGCTTGAGCTCTGCGGCGTGCTGGAATCGGGCGGAGACGCGAGGTACGTCGCCGGTATCTGGGGCAGGGAGAACGGCGAGGTCTTCAGGAATCCACCCCGAGCTCTGGTGGAGGACCTCGACACGGTCGCCTTCCCCGACCGGTCGATATTCGATCGCGAGAAGTTCGCGGCCAACCAGCGGGGCCGGCTGGTGGTGATGGCCTCCCGCGGGTGCCCGTTCGACTGCTCGTACTGCTGCAACCACCTGCTGAAGAACATCTACCCCAACGGGGGGAAGTACGTCCGCTTCCGCTCACCGGGCAATATCGTGGCCGAGATACAGGAGGCGCGCGCAGCGGACCCCGACATCGACCACGTGCGGTTCGAGGACGACATCCTCACCATGGACCGCTCGTGGTTCCGCGAGTTCGCGCTCCTCTACCGGGATCAGGTCGGTCTGCCGTTCATCTGCAACGCGCGCGTGGACCTGCTCAACGAGGAGATGGCAGGCCTGCTCGCCGACGCCGGGTGCAGCGCGATAACCATGGGTGTGGAGAGCGGGAGTCCATGGCTTCGGAAGAACGTGCTCAAGCGGAACATGACGGACGAGAAGATAAGAGGGGCCTTCGCGCTGTGCCGGGCGTCGGGGATACCCACCGTGTCGCTGAACATGGTCGGGTTCCCCCACGAGACCATGGCGATGGCCCTCCAGACGGTCAAGATGAACGCCGACATCGAGCCGGACCTCGCCCAGGTCACCACCCTGTGCCCGTTCCCCAACACCGAGATACATCGCGTGTGCCTCGAGGGAGGCATGCTGGGGGACTCCACCCCGGATACTATCTTCGGTGGGAAGAGCGCGCTGCGCCTGGACCGCATGAGGCCCTCGGAGGTCAACCGGGTATGCGAGAACTTCGTGCTGCTGATGGTTGCCTACAGGCGGGTTCGGTCGCTGCCGGCGCCCCTGGCCCGCGCGGCCGAGGCGGCACTCGACTTCGCGATCACCACACGGCTGATTCCCGACCGGCCCCGTGACCGGGTGCTGGTCAGGGCCAGGCGTCGGCTGGACTGGAAGTACTTCCTGGGGATCGACTATTGAGCGGGCCGGGCGGGGGCAGGTGGACCGCAGCGGACGCCCGGGAGCGGTTCGACCACTGGTCTTCCACCTACGAGCAGAGCCTGTTCTGGAAACACTACTTCGTGCCGCTCCACGAGATGATGGTCGCGCGTGCGGGGGACGTCGGAGGATTGTCGGTTCTGGACCTGGGGTGCGGCACCGGGGACTTGCTGCGCCGGTTCGCGCGTGCGGGGGCGTCCCGCCTGGTGGGCGCTGACGTCAGCGAGGGGATGCTGGAGGTGGCGAGGGGCCTGTCGCGGGACCTGGATTACATCGAGTACGTGCACACATCGGCCGAGTCGGTGCCGGTGGGAGCCGGCGAGTTCGACCTGGTGACCACCTGTATAGCCTTCCACCACTTCCCCGACCCCGCGGGCGCCCTGAAGGATGCGGTCCGGGCGCTCAAGCCCGGCGGGCGCCTGATGCTCTGCGACCTGGACGGGGCGGGGCTGCCTGGGAGGATCTTCCTGGCGTTCGGCCGCTGGAAGCGCGCCGACGAACGCTACTTCGATACCGGATCCATCTCCCGGATGCTGGCGGAGGCCGGGTTCGCCGACGTCTCCGCGGAGAGGGTCAGGCTGTTCCCTCCAACGATGCTGGCCGAAGCCATTGTGCAAAAGGGTCAGACCCTTCTGCACAACGCGGACTGAAGTCCGCGCCCAAGCCTGTCACATCTTGACCCTGCATGTAGGTCGAACCAGAGCGGGCCTATCATGTGCATCTAAATTGGGACGTCTAACTGACTTGGCTGGCCGGGACTTCAGTCCCGGTCCTTCGATGTCCTTGCCGCTACTGGGTCAGGGTGCCGACGACCGGGAACCTCTTCAGGTTGTCGTACATCCTGGGGGGCGCCTGCTTGATGACCTGCGAGAGGTCCTGGCCGGCCATCGCGCCCAGGTTGCACGAGGAGTGCGAACCGCTGGGCCAGAACGAGCTGTCTGTCACGTCATAGACCACCCCGTCAACCGCCACGTAGGCAGGCTGCCCGTTCTGCCCGTTGAAGGTCGCGAGCTCGGTCGCCGTGAAGGCCTTCGCGCTCGGCGTGGTGGACGGCGGGCTCGTCGCGGGCGTAGTGCCGGTGGTCTTGGGCGTGGTGGATGGCGTCGTGGTCTCCGTGGTAGTCGTACTTCCGCATCCCATGGCCACCATCATCAGCAGGACGGCCACCGAAACAAGGCACAGGAATCCGACGGTCCTCGCAAGTCGCTTCATAGCATCCCCCTTAGATATGACGTCGGGGCATTATTCAAGGGGTGGGGCGGATTCCCTGCCCACTTTATCGCATCAGCGTCTGACCCCGATGCGAAGGGGTCAGACCGTGAATAGACTCCCGCCTGACCCCTGGTCTAGTCACATCGCCAGAATCTTCCACTGTGAATGCAGGTCGATCGAGTTCAACCGTATCGTAGCGCGAGCCAACCTGTAGCCTACCGGACCTGGTTGGTGAGGATCACCACTCCGCAGACCACGCCCCCCAGGCCGCCAAGGTTGTGGGCCATGCCCACCTTCGCGCCCTCGCGCTGGCGGCCGTCGGCCCGTCCCTGGAGCTGCTTGGTGACCTCGTAGACCATGCGGACCCCGGTTGCCCCGATCGGGTGCCCGAAGCACTTCAGGCCTCCACTGGGGTTCACCGCCACCTGGCCGTCGATGTTGAACCGGCCCTCGGCCATCGCCGGGCCCCCCTCGCCCTTCTTGCAGAAGCCGAGGTCCTCCACGTTCAGTATCTCGGTGATGGTGAAGCAGTCGTGGCACTCGGCGAGGTCTACCTCGTTAAGGGGATCGGTTATACCGGCCATGGCGTACGCCTTCTCCGCGGCCTTCACCGTGGGCCTCCAGGCCAGGTAATCGAAGTTCTTGTCGTACATCATCAGGTTGGTGTAGGTGGCAAAGCCCATTCCTTTTATGGTCACGTAGTCGTCGCGGTACTTCTTCGCGATATCCGCCCTGGTGACGATGACCGCGGCGGATCCGTCGCTGATGGGACAGCAGTCCAGCAGGCCCAGAGGTCCCGAGATGAGAGGGGCCTTCATGACCTGCTCCAGGGTCACCTCGCGTCGGAAGTGCGCCTTGGGGTTGACCGCGCCGTTGAAGTGGTTCTTCACCGCCACGTGCGCCAGGTGCTCCTTGGTGGTGCCGAACGCCTTCGCGTGACGGGGGAACGCCAGCCCGAAGGCGCTGGGTGCGGTCATCCCGGCCATCTGGACCGGGTGCCCGAATCCGGAGGTGGGCAGCCCCCGGCCGGTCTGGTCGGTGATCTTCTCGACCCCGCAGGCGATGACCATGTCGAACTGCTCGCTCGCCACCGCAAGGCACGCGTTGCGGAACGCGTCCAGCCCGCTCACGCAGTAGTTCTCGGTATGGGTGATGGGGATGTCGTAAGTCTTGATCGCGTCGGACAGGGTCGCGCCGGAGAACCCGGTGAACGGGTACTGGATTCCTATCCAGCCGGCCTCGATCTGCCCGGGCTTTATGCCCGCGTCGTCCATCGCGTCGAACGCCGCTATGGTCAGCATGTCGTCGACGCCCCAGTCGTAGTTCTCACCGAACTTCGTGGCCCCGACCCCGATAACGGCGACGTCTTTGAGATCAGCCATCTCTCATACCTCCCTTAGCGAACCGGCCTGGTCTTCCAGAAGTAGTTGTGGAAGCCGCCGCCGTCGTGGATCTTGCGGAAAGTCAGTTCTACCGGCATGTCGATCTCGACCTCGCCCACCCCGCGGTCCGTCATCTGCATGAATATCCTGGCGCCGTCGTCCAGGTCGGAGATGGTCAGGGTCGTGGGGGGCTCGATGCTGACGTACAGGTTGTCGTCTATGAAGTCGAACAGCGTGCCCTTCCGGGCGAGCCTCACGTCCTCGGAGTCCTCTCGGGCGAAGCAGTTGGGGCAGAGCCTGCGGGGCGGGAAGTAAACCGTCTCGCAGGAGTTACAGCGCTTACCGTAGAGGGGCTGGACCGCCCTGCGGTCGCGCCACATCTGGATCATGGAGGAGTTGCTCTCCCCCTCCTCCGTATTCAGCATCTCCTTGTACTCCAGGAACTTCGCGTACGTCGGGAGCATGCTCTTGGAGGCGATGTGGCCCTTTATCGCCCTCCGGGCCGGGAGGTCGGCGATGCGGTCGGTGACCTCCAGCAGGAGCACGGTGAAAGAGTCGCCCGCCCCGGCGAGGAGTATCCTGTCCCCCGGCTTCGCCTCTTCCAGGGCGCCGGCGAGCATCATCAGGGGCTGGGCGCACCCGCAGCCGCCCACGAACGCGAACAGCGCGTCCTGGATCTGCCCGGGCTCGAGCTTCATGGCCTTTGCCACCTGGCCGTGGGCCCTGAAGTCGGGGGCCGGGTAGACCACTTTCGCGATATCCCCGGGCGCCACGCCGAACGCCTCCGCCGCGCCCTTGAACGCCGCGAGCAGCGAGGGCACGTAGCCCTTGGCCGTGTAGAAGCGCGAGTTGTCCCGCACCGTCCTGTCCCCGGGAAGCCTCCAGGTCGCGACCATCTCGTCGTACGAGGTGTGAACGCCCTCGATCTCGGCGATGGGGTCCTCGTTACCGACCAGCACCGCGCCCGCGCCGTCGCCGAAGGTCTGCTCGTCGGCGGTCTTGGTCTCGGGCAGCCTGCACTCGCCGGCCGTCACCAGGATGCTCGGAGCCACGCCCTGGTCTACCGCCGAGGCGGCCGCGACCAGCGCCGAAACGCCCGCGGAGAGCGACAGCCCGAAATCGCAAGTTACCGATCCCTGGGCAAGGTCCAGCACCGAGGCCACCGTGGTGGCGCAGGACTTCTCCGCGTACGGGGGCGAGGTCGAGGCGAAGTACAGGCCCCCGACACCCACCGGGTCGTCCAGGATGCAGTCACGCCCGGCCTCTATGGCCATGGTGATGCTGTCCTCGTCGAAGTTGCCGACGGCTATCTCCCCCGGGACCCCCGGTATCCCCCAGGCCTCGGCGATGAGCCTGCGCTCCAGCCGCAGCCAGGGGATGTAGGCCCCGTAAGCCACTATCCCAGCCATGAACCCTCCTTGAAGCCGTTCCAACTAAAGACCCCGAGCCCAGCCCGCCCGGAGCACGAGAATGATATCAGATTTCTCGCAAGTTCCCTGGTGTCGAAGGTTTGAATAACAACATCAACAATAGTTGCCAATATGAATCAGAAATCTCAGTTTTCAGTCGAATACTGGCCACGATGCCGTATTGCCTGTAATTATTGTCAACGAATGTTGTTATTAATAAGTATTGACTATAATTGTGATTCAAATGTCCGACACCAAGGGGGGGTCGGGGGTTGGGGGGGGTCGGGGGGGGTTCGGGGGATCCTTCGCGGTCCGTAGACGGCGAACGGCTATAATCCGTTCATCATGTGGAAGGCTTTCGGGGCCGCTTTCGGGCTCACGTTTATCGCCGAACTGGGTGACAAGACCCAGCTCGCCGTACTAACGTTGTCCGCCAGGTACGGGTTCCTGCCGGTGTTCCTGGGCGCGGCCGCCGCGTTCGTCGTCCTCGACGCCCTGGCGGTAACGCTCGGCGCCGTCCTTTCCAGGTACGTCCCCGCCGACGTGGTGCGCTACGTGTCCGCCGCCGTCTTCATCGTCTTCGGTGTGCTGTCCTTCCGCCCGGAGAAGGAGGAGAAAGTACATGCCGAGCGCGCGAAGAACCCTTTCCTGGCTTCGTTCGCTTTCGTCGCGCTGATGGAGCTGGGGGACAAGACCCAGCTCTCCCTGGTGGCACTCACCTCGAAGTACGGCTACCCGTTGCTTGTCTTCCTGGGAGGGACACTCGCCCTGTGGACGACCTCGCTGCTGGGGGCGCTGCTCGGCAGGGGCCTGGCGGCGCTGGTCCCGCTGAAGTACATCAGGTGGTGCTCCGGCGTGGTGTTCATCGCTTTCGGTATCCTGATCGCGGTAGGAGTGCTGTGAGGCGCGGCGAACTCGGTCGGTGCGGGCTGTGCCGGGCCGGCACGGGCCGGGCCGTGAAAGAAATGGTCTGAGGTTTTGTTTCAGGGTCGGTGCGGGACACGCCGGGGCCGGCGCCTGCCGCATGGCTGCTATACTAGGCAAAGGGATTGGACACATGGACGAGCATGAACCGCGCGATGGATCCGGGACCGCGGCCGAGGAGGACCGGGCCACGGAGCTGGCGAACGCCGAGGACCTCTTCTACTGGATGGAGGAGACCGAGGCGGACATCCCCCTTCTCGCGCTGGGCCTGGATTTCCCGGCGGGATGCCGTTTCTGTGTCTGAAGAGTCTGTCTACCGGGGGGAGGAGATGGAGTTCAAGCGGCACTTCACTGAAGCGGACCTCGAGAGGCTGTTCGACGGCTTCACACTGCCGGAGGACTTCCTGTTCGGCGTGGCCAACGCCGCGTTCCAGGTGGAGGGTGGCTTCAACGGTCCGGGTGAGCCCCTGAACAACTGGGTCGAGGGCGAACGCAGCGGCAGGTACGCGGTCTCCGGAGAGGCGGTCCGGTTCTGGACCGACTATCCCGAGCAGCTGGAAATGGCGAAGGGCCTCGGCCTCAACGGATTCCGCATCAGCATCGAGTGGGCGCGTATCCAGCCTCTGACCTCGGTCAAGCACGGGGTCGTACCGCCTTTCGACGACGCCGCCATAGAGGCCTACTCGGACATGATCGCCGCCATCAGGGACTCGGGCATGGAGCCGGTCGTCACCCTCCACCATTTCACCCACCCGTTCTGGCTGGGCCTGGACTACTGGCTGGATGACGACAGGCTGGACCTGTTCGACAGGTACGTGGAAGAGGTGACGGGACGGCTGAACGCGCTGCTGGTGGAGAAGCACTCGCAGGACCCCCTGCGTCTCTACGTCACCATCAACGAGCCCAACGGCCTGGCACCTCTCTTCTACACGCTGCGCTACTTCCCGCACCGCAAGGCCGGGCTGGCCCGCACCGCGCACGCGCTGGGCAACCTGGTGGCGGCCCACTGCCTGGCGTACGACACCATCCACCGTGTCTACCGGGACCGCGGCTGGGACAGGCCCATGGTCAGCTACAACACGATCCACCTCTCCGTCTATCACCTGGACAAGATGGTGACCGACCTGCTGCTGGCCCGCCGGAACGGCGTCGAGCGCGGGGACCTGCCGGAGTACCTGGTGAGCGGCAAGCAGGCGTGGGACCAGGCGGTGTCGGACACCCCCGAGGTCATCGGCGCGGCCCGGCCGTACCGCTGGTTCGAGAGCGCGATGGACAGGGCCTCGGCGCGCTACTTCACGTGTGAGCGGCTCGCGAGAGGGATCGACGCGATCTACCGCTCGCCCGTGGCCGACAAGCTCGACTACCTGGCCACCGACTACTACGACCCGTTCATCCGCAACATGTTGAAGCTGCCCTCCTTCCAGGACATGAGGGAGGCCCGCTTCCTGCCCAACCAGGAGCTGTGGGAGCAGGTGCTCAACCCGCGCGGGCTCTACCATTTCATCAAGGGGGAGCTTGTGAATGCCGACGGCCTTCCCCTGTACGTCCTGGAGAGCGGGATGTGCTACCGCGAGCGCAAGGGCAGGGTCGAACAGCGCTACGACGCGGCGACCAGGGACGTCTTCCTGCAGAGCTACATCTACGAGGTCATGCGGGCGATCGCCGACGGGATGCCGGTCAGAGGTTTCTTCCAGTGGACCCTGGTGGACAACTACGAGTGGGGCAGCTACGAGCCGCGTTTCGGGCTCTACACGGTGGACCGCTCGAGGACACCGGTCAAGATAAGTTCCGTGGATGCCTGGGGGGTCAACGCGGGCGGCGCGTTCGGCGAGCTGATCGCGGCGGTGCGCAGCCGTGACCTGGACCGCATCAAGAGAGCATTCACCCGTGACGACTGGTGAGAGGCGACCGAATCGAAGGAGCCCCTCAGCCGTAAACAGACCTGACGCCTATTTTCACCGGGGCTTGAGATGAAGGGACAGGAGAAGCCGACTATCCTCGTCATCGAGGACGAGGCCGAGGTGGCACAGATACTCGAGAGCCTGCTCGAGCGGAAGCTGTCCGCCAACGTGAAGACGGCAACCAGCCTTTCGGCGGCGCGCGAGAGGCTGCGCTCGGGCGCCTACGACGTCATCACCCTGGATTACAAGCTCCCGGACGGCAGCGGCCTGGAGCTGCTCCAGGAGATAGCTTCAAGCGAGGACCACCCGCCGGTGATAATGGTCACCGGCCACGGCAACGAAGAGGTCGCCTCGCAGGCCCTTCAGATGGGCGCGGTCGGCTACGTGCTCAAGGACGACAAGATGGCAGTAGTCCTGCCCGAGACCATCGAGCATACCCTGAGGAGCTTCGCGCTGATTCACGCCGTGGAGGCGGTGCGCGAGAGCGAGGAGTTCTATCGCACGCTTTTCGAGGAATCCTCCGACGGCCTGTACATAGAGACCGGCGACGGTACGATCGAGGATGTGAACCGGGCCGCCGCCGAGATGCTCGGGTACGCGCCGTCCGAGCTGAGGGGCAAGAAAGCCGCCGAGCTCACCCCGCCCGACATGATTGAAAGCTACCAGGCGGCGGTCAAGAACCTTCTCGACGGCAAGACCGTCACTTTCGTGAACCTTCGGAAGGACGGCAGCACCATCCCCGTAGAGGTGACCGCCAGGGAGGTCTTCACCAGGAAGGGCCCGAGGTTCATCGTCGCAGTGCGTGACATGTCGGCCAGGGGCGGGTTCGAGGAGGAGCTGACCCTGGAGCGCGACTTCACCACCAAGTTCCTCGACGCGATGAACGATGCCTTCTTCGTGCTCGACCTGGAGGGACGGCCCCTGCGCTGGAACCGAACCGTGACGGAGGTGACCGGCTTCACCGACGAGGAATTGCTCGCGGCCACGACCGACGACTTCTTCCAGGGAGTGAACCTGAAGTCCGCGATGGCCAGCCTGAAGAAGGTGCTGGAGACCGGATCCGACGAGATCGAGCTGATGGTGACCGTGAAGGACGGGCGGGAGCTGCCTTACGAGCTCTCGCTGGCGCTCATCAGGGACAGCATGGGCAATCCGACGGCCGTCAGCGTGATCGGCAGGGACATAAGCGAGCGGAAGAGGGCCGACGAGGCGCTCCGCAACGTGATCAGGGAGACCAACGAGCGGCGCGAGGAGATCACCGCCCTGCTCGAGAGCACCCGGTTCGTGCTGGAGCACCCCGATTTCCCGGCCGCCGCGCGCGAGGTCTTCGACCTGTGCAGGAAGCTGATCGGGGCCAGGGCGGGCTTTCTCTCCCTCATCGCGAGGGACGACGAGGCCCCGCGCGCGCTGATCGCCGAACCGGAGGACGCCAGGCAGCTGTTCGAGTCCGTCGCGGCGCGACCCGACGTAATGTCCTCGGAGCGCAGCTTCCTGGCCGGCAGGGCGTCCTACGACAACGACTTCGACGCCGGCCCCGAGGCGGCCGAGAGCGGATTTCCCATCGACAACGTCCTGTTCGTGCCGCTGGTGGACGACTCGGCCGTGGCGGGGTTGATCGGCTTCGCGAACAAGCCGGGGGGGTTCTCCGGCCGTGACGCCCTCATGGCGTCCGCATTCGGGGAGATAGTCTCCGTGGCGCTTCGCAACAGCCGCACCAAGGACATGCTCGCCGCGAGCGAGGAGCGCTTCCGCACCCTGGTGGACAACGCGCCGGACATAATCTACAGCATCTCCGATGACGCGACCCTTCTGACGATCAATCCCGCGGTCACCGAGGTCCTGGGCTGGACCCCCGAGGAGATGGTCGGCAGGTCGTTCGCCGAGCTGGTCCATCCCGACGACTTCGGGGTCGCCCTGGAGACGTTCGAGCAGGCGCTGCGCGGCGAGGTCACCCGGCCGTACATCCTGAGGGTAAAGACCAGGGACGGGGAATACCGCACGGGCGAGTTCATCAGTACCCCGCTGATCGACAAGGGCGAGGTGGTCGGCGAGCTGGGCGTGGCGCGCGACATCACCAGGCGCAGGGAGGTCGACGAGCTCGTTCGGGTGCAGACCGACCTGGCGATGAAGCTGGCCGGCACGGCGGACCTGCCCGAGATGCTGGAGATGATCCTCGGGGGAGTCCTCGAGGTGACCGGCCTGGACAGCGGCGGGATCTACGTGCGGGACGACGACACGGGCGCGCTCGACCTCCTGGTCCACAGGGGCCTCTCGCGGCGGTTCGTCGAGGATGTCTCGCACATCGGCCCCGACTCGCCCAGCATGGACATCGTCATGCGAGGTGAACCCATCTTCGAGCGCTACGATGAGCTGAACGTGCCACTGGACGAGATCCGGAGGGAGGAAGGCCTCCAGTTCATCGGGATCATCCCCATAAAGGTCGAGGACGAGGTAATCGCGTGCCTCAACGTCGCGTCCCACTCGCTGGACCTGATCTCGGGTGACCTCGAGTCGATCATTGAGATCCTCGCCGGGCAGGTGGGGCAGGCGATAGCCAGGGCCAAGCTCAGCGCCGCCATCAGGGAGTCGGAGGCCCTCTATCGCGCGCTGGTCGAGACGTTCCCGGACGGGGTGGTGGTCATAGACCGCGACGGCATAATCACCAACGCTTCCATCGAGGCGATCAGGATGCGGGGGGGGTACGAGACCGAGGAGCTCGTTGGAAGGAGCGTCTTCGAGCTCATCAGTCCCGAGGAGCGCCACGTCGCGATGTACAGCCTGGAGACGGGACTCGAGGAGGGGTCGATACGCAACCTCGAATACAACGTCGTCCGCAAGGACGGAAGCCTCATGGTCGGGGAGGTCAATGCCACCGTCATCCGGGGCGAGGACGGCAAGCCCGTCCGGGCGATCCTCACCATCAGGGACGTCACCCAGCGAAAGGAGGCCGAAAGGGCACTCCAGGCCTTGAACAACGAGCTGGAGGGTTACGCCCACGCGGTCTCCCACGACCTCAAGGGGCCCCTTGCCTCGATCAGGGCGGCCAGTGAGACCATCGGCACCTTGATGAAGGGCGAGGAGGAGTCCGCCGCCCTTCAGGGCTTGAGGGAGATGGCACGGATCATCGAGGACAACGTCAGAAGGTCGACCGAGCTCATCGACGAGCTGCTCATGCTCGCCGAGGCGGGCCAGCAGCCCTGGGACGTCGAGGACGTGGACGTCGGCGGGGTCGTGGACCGGGTGCTGAAGGAACGGTCTGCCGCGATCGAGGGGAGGAAGGTCCGCCTCGATGTGGACGACGACCTGGGGACGGTCAGGGCCAGCCCGACCCACATGTACCAGATATTCAGCAACCTCATCGACAACGCCGTCAAGCACAACGACTCCACGGAGCCCGTGATCACGGTCTCATACCTGGGACGCGACGACGGAAGGCACCGGTACCGCGTCAGGGACAACGGGTCGGGTATAGACCCCGAGATGGCCGAGAAGGTGTTCCTCCCGTTCTACGCGATGAAGAAGGGGGAGCACGGCGTAGGCCTGGCCATCGTCGCCAAGATCGTCGGTGTGTACTCGGGCACCGTCAGGGTCTTCAACGACGAGGGGGCCGTCTTCGAGTTCGAGATCCACGAAATCCCCTAATACTGGTGCCAGGCACATTAGCCTGAAAGTATTAGTGCCGTTTTCCCCCCGATGTGGAATCGTTATCGAAGGCTAATACATGGGAGCTAATGTGCCTGGCACCGACTATTAGTCCAACGCCTAACGGCTATAATATCAGCATGGACATAGACCAATCGTTACTGGACCTCTGGGACGGGTTCCCCGACGTCGAGGTCAGGGACAAGGTCCTCTCCTGCGCCGAGGCCCTGGCCGACAGGGACTTCGGGGTCGTGCCGGTCCCTACCGCCTCGGAGGCCAACAAGATCATCCTGGGCCTGATCGACAGGCGCAACCCCGTCTACTTCTGGGAGGCCGCGGCGCTGGACCAGCTCGGGATACTGGAGACCCTGCAGGCGCGAGGGAACTCGGTCAAGAGGGTCGTGCCCCTCCTGAAGGCGAGGCGTCCCTGGCGCAGGTGGGTCATCCCGAGGGGAGCCATCTATCTCAGCACGGTCTGCGCGGTGACCTCCGACGGCATGCTGGTGAAGGTCGAGCCGGAGGGGCTGCCCGTCTTCCAGCCGAAGAGCGGTCCGAGACTGATGCTCCTGGTCGCGGGGTTCAACAGCATCGTGGACGGCCTGGCCGACGGGTTCCGCCGGGCGAAGGACGTCTGCGTACCGCACTGCGCGGCCCGCGTCGGGCTCGAGCTGCCGTGCGCCCGCGACGAGCTCTGCGTCGAGTGCGCCGAGCCGCCCCCGCTGTGCTCGGTGAACACGGTCATCACCCACAGGCCCAGCGAGCCCGACATAAAAGTCATCCTTATCGGCGAACGCGTGTGAGGTAAGCGTGGCCGGAGCCGTTGACATGAAGTACCTCGTCAAGGGCGAGGTGCGCGAGGCCGAGAGCTTCGACGGGACCGTCATCCGCTACTCCTCGCGAGGCCGGGGGCTGCCGCTGGTCACCTGCAACGGGGTGGCGAACACGTCCACGTTCTGGCATTACTTCGAGGACCATTTCTCCCGCATGGCGCGGGTCATCTGCTGGGACTACCGGGGGCACGGGCGCAGCGACGTGCCCGCCGACTTCGAGACGTTCGAGGTCCCCTGCTACGCCGAGGACCTTCTGGCGGTGCTGGACGACGCCGGGGTGGACCGGGCGGTGCTCGTCGGGTTCTCCATGGGCGCGCAGGTCATCCTCGAGTTCTGCCGCGAGCACCAGGACCGGGTGACGGCCCTGGTCCCGCTGAACGGCCCCTGCGCCAACCCCTTCGAGGCGTTCGGCTCGGGTGAGCGCTTCGAGAAGGCCTACACCAGGGTCTTCGAGTACTTCATCGAGCACCCCGAGGGGCTGGAGAGGGTAGGCGTGCCGCTGCTCCTCTCCCCCGTCACCTGGCCGGTCGCGCTGGCGGTCGAGCTCGACCGCCACAGGGCCAGCAAGGAGGAGATGGACCTCTACTTCGAGCACATCGCCAAGATGGGTTTCGCCAACGAGCTGCGCGCCCTGCTGGGGATGGCGCGCCACTCGGCCGCCGACGTCCTGCCCGCCATCAACGTGCCGACCCTGGTCATCGCCGGGGAGAAGGACGGCATGTGCCCCGCGAGGCTCGTCAAGAGGATCTACCGCGAGGTGGAGGGCGCCGAGCTGTTCGTGGTCCCGCACGGCACGCACGCCACCCTCATCGAGGCCCCCGACCTGGTCAACTACAGGATAGAGACGTTCCTCCGCGAAAACGGCCTGCTATAGCCCCGACACCTTCACGCTTCGACCCACCCAATACATATCGTCAGCTGCTTGGCCTCTTTACTACGCCAAGGTTCTCAAGCTGTGAATGTAGGCTGACGGATTTATCCGTACGTAACGAAACCCGATGTAGCGGCCTGCTAGACCTGGCTGAACGGATTTGTCCGTACGTAACGCGACCCCATGTAAAGGACTAATAGACCTGGCTTATGGTACTATTGCTCCTGTTGTCTCGAGATAGGAAGGGGGGAAGCAAGGGAAACATATGAGCTCAGTCATCAAGAAGCGGCGCAAGAAGATGCGCAAGAAGAAGCATAAGAAGCAGCTGAAGAAGAACCGTCACAAGAACAAGTAGCGGGCGCGGACTCCTCCGCGCCTCGCCGCCTGGCGACCGCTAAGGCGGCAGCCTGAAATCGCCGGAGGGCAACCTCCCGGCGGGCGCTCCGTTCACCAGGACCTCCTCCACCGGAGTTCCCCCGTGGATCTTTATCAGCAGGTCCGTGCCCGTGTCCACGTGCCTGTCCAGGTCCATCTCGACCACTCCGTCCTCGAAGAAGAAGCCGGTCACCGTGCACCCGTTTATCCCGAACGCCCGCTCCCGGTCCGCGTCCACGAAGATATCGCCGTAGTGCTTCTGCGCGTAGGCGGCCGCCTGGCTCGCGCTCCCCGCCCCCCAGTCCGAGTCCAGGAACCCCGGCGGGCCGTGGTCGTGTCCGAAGTGCCCGTAGTTCTCGGTCACCGAGCCCGTCTCCCCGGGCGGGACGGAGGCCATGTTCCCCGGTGCGACCTTCCTGTTCTCGTCGATGTACATCAGGGTGAAGGAGGCCCTCAGGGCCGCGATGCCCCGCTCCATGAACTCGGGCAGACCGGTCAGCGAGTAATAGTCCATCAGCAGCGGCGCCATCAGCGCCTGGCGCGAGTCGTTCCACTCCCCGTCGGTGTTCATCACCCCGAAGCCGCCGTACGCGTCCACGGACAGGAACGGCGGGTCCCACACCTGCTGGTAGCGCAGGAGGTGGTCCAGTACCTGAAGGCCCGTCTGGAGGAATCCGTCCTCGCCCGTCGCCAGGTACAGCAACCTGTACATCTCGGCCGCCCAGTACATGCTCATGGTGTTCTGCGGGTAGGACCCGGTGTAGGTGTCGAACAGCCCGAGGCGCTTCGACGAACAGGAGTAGAACGTCTCGTAGTCGAACCACTTCTGGCGCGGTATCACCTCACGGGAGATGAAATCGGCCGCGGCTCGCGCGCCCTCCAGGCACCTGGGGTCGCGGTCCAGCATGTAGAGCAGCGCCAGGAACATCCCGGGGCAGGCCGTGGTCGCCGACTCCCTGAGGTCGTCATCCACCTTCATCCCGGTCCCCTCCGGCCGTACCCACGCGGGGAAGGCGCCGGAGGGAAGCTGGGTCTTGAGGAGGAAGGCCGACAGGTCCCGGCAGCGCGCCAGCAGCCTGGGGTCCCCCTCGTGGTCACGGAACCACAGAGCCATGTAGTAGCCGGTCGTCGCGCAGTCGGCGGTGTGGTAGTAGTCCACGTGCTTGAACGCCCTTGTCCCGCGCGACCAGAACACCCCCTCCTCGGTGGGGTAGCAGACCGCCGGGACGGCACCATCCTCCCGGGGGGCGAGTATGGCAAGGTTCTTCACCGCCAGCGCACTCTCGAGCAGCTCGTGGTCGGCCCATTTCCGGGCGAACCAGTAGGCTCCGTACGCGCTGCGCAGGTTGTTGAACCACGACTGCAGGAACACCTCCGGGGGCATCGCCGGGCAGTACCGGTAGGAGACCCGCTCGAAGAGGCGCTCGGCCCACGGGCGCATCGACATCTGCTCGACCCCGAACCGCTGGGCGGCCAGCATGAGGTCCTGGTATCGCAGGTAACGCCGTAGCTGGCCCGCGTTCATCAGGCGCACGCCCTTGCGGTTGGCGAAGTGTATCCCGATGGTCCCGCCGCACTGCTGCCCCTCCAGCTCGAAGCGCTTGAAGAGGTCCGGCTTCTTCAAGATGCGGGTCAGGCCGGCCGCGGCGTAGCGCTCGAAGCTCACCACCTGCGGACGCCCGGTGGAGAGCCGCTCCCGCCCGTAGCGCTCCCAGATGAAGCGGCGAACGTCCTCGGGCCCCAGCCCGGAGCGGTCCAGCAGTATGTGGTAGGCGAGGGACACGCTGCTTCCCGCCTCCAGCTCGATCGGCGTGCCGAAGTCGGCCTTGAAGTAGATGTGCCCGCGTACGCGGCTGTTGCCCAGCCCCACGCACACCGTCGGGGAGTGGTTCTCCCCGCCCGCGACCTGCAGGTCCATGTAGTGGCGGGCCGACGTCCCCTCGAGGTTCCCGCGGACCGAGTCGAGGTCCGGGACGAGCGCGAAGAAGACGTCGCCCTTTCGCAGCATCACCGACGGCGCCCGGAAGACGTGGTCGGAGATGACCATGTCCTGCTTCGGGCGCAGGTGCGGAGTGAAGACGTAGTCCAGCGGCTCGGTGTCGGCCCCGGCCGCGTACACGAAGTCGTAGCGGTCGAACGCCCTGTTCAGGCTCACCGGCACAGTGGCGGTCAGGCGGTGCTCCACCCTGACCCACGGCGTGTCGGGCTCGATGGAGAGGTCCGAGGATATCTCGAACCCCGAGCGCGCGTCCGTGACGGCGACCCCGAGGCCGTCGGGGTGCGGAGAGAAATCCACCAGCGCCCCGGCGTCCTCCTCCCTGTCGCCTCCCGCGACCACCCGGGGGAACGAGCCTCCCTTGTGGGCGTAGCTCACCTGCCTGGCGCCAAGGAGCAGCGCGGGCGCCCAGGACAGCTCGCCCTCGGCCAGCAGGAGGGTGATGAACGGGTGCACACCGGGGTCGTTGAACTCGACCTTGAAGAAGCCGTTCTCCATGGTGCCGAGGGACATGCTACAGTTACCTCCGGGATTTCGGTTACTACTTCTTCCAGTCGGACTGCTCTCTTTCGAAGTTCGCCATCTGCTCGGGTGTCCCTATCATGATGAGCACGTCGTCCCGGGAAATCCGGGTGTCGGCCGGCGGGTTCGGACTGAACGCCGTGGCGCCCTCGCCCCTCACCGCCAGGATGGTCACCCCGGTCCGCTCGCGAAGCCCAATCTCGGCTATGGTCATGCCTGCCACGGGTGAGGTCCCGTCCACGCGGTACTCGATGAGCTGGTACTCCGGGATATTCCCGGTCACGCCCACGTCGATGAACTCACACACCTGCGGGCGCACGAGTATGTTCACCATCCGCTTGCCGGCGATCTGGTGGGGCGAGACCACCCTGTCCGCCCCGACCATGAAGAGCTTCTCCTCGGAGCCCGGCTGGTCGGCCCTTGCCACCAGCAGCAGCGACGGGTTCATGGTCCTGGCGGTAAGGACGACGTAGAGGTTGTCCGCGTCGGAGCGCAGCGCGCTGACCAGGCCCACGGCCCTCATTATGCCCGCCTCGACCAGGGTCTCGTTGTCGGTCGCGCTGCCCAGCAGGCCCAGGTAGCCCTCGTCTACGCACTCCTGGAACACCTCCGGGTTGCGCTCGATGACCACGAACTCCCTGCCCTGGGTGAACAGCTCCTCGGCCACACTGCGTCCCACCCGGCCGTAGCCGCACACGATGTAGTGGTTCCTCAGGTTGTCTATGCTGCTTCTCATGCGCCTCTTCCCCCAAATATCTCCGAGGTACTCGCTCAACACGATCTCGAACACGACCGCCAGGAAGAAAAACATCGCCGTCACGCCTATCACCATGATGAAGATGGTGAAGTAGACGCCCGCGGTCCCCAGCGGCTCCACCTCCGTGAAACCGACGGTGGACACCACCATCACCGTCATGTACAGCGCCTGGGTGAACGACATGTCCTCGATGAGCATGTAGCCGGCCACTCCCAGGACGAGCACCGCCAGCACGATCAGAGATGCCAACTCGAGATGCCGTACCGCCGCGGGGTGCCTGCCCTTCCTGGGCTTCAAAGGCGTCTCACCCCCGGGCTCTGCTCATCCAGGAGGGAGTCGACGTCCGACCTGGAGGGCATCGACGGCTGCGCGCCGAGGACCCTGACGGCCGCCGCGCCCGCCGCGTTGGCGAAGAGTACGGCCTCGGGAGGCTCACGCCCCTCGACAAGCGCGCAGGCCAGCCCCGCGGTGAAGGCGTCGCCGGCCCCGGTGCTGTCCACGGCCTCCACATCGAAGGGATCGAACTGCCAGGCGCCCTCGCTGGTCGCCAGGAGGGCACCTTCATCCCCCATCTTCACCACCACGGCTTCGACGCCCCGCTGAAGGAGTGGCCCGCAGGCCCGGGCGACGGACCGCCTGTCGCCGACGTCCTCTCCGGTGAGCGCCGCGAGCTCGGCGCGGTTTGGTGAGACGACGTCGAAGTGCTCGACCACGTCCAGCCGGTCGTGCCGTGGCGGGCCCGCGTCCAGGATGGTGAGCAGGCCGTTCTCCCGCGCGCGCCGTGCTCCCTCGACGACCACGTCCAGCGGCACCTCGAGCTGGAAAAGCGCGGCCGCGTGCTCGGGGTAGTGCCCGTCCAGGGCGTCGAGATCGGAGGGCGCCAGCGCGTAGTTTGAACCCGGGTCCACTACGATGGTGTTGTTCCCGGTGCCCTCCTCGACCACTATCAGGGCGACCCCTGTTCCGACCTCCCGGCTTCGCTTGACCAGGGAGTCGTCCACGCCGCAGGAACGCAGCCTTTCACAGAGGAAATCGCCGAAAACGTCTGAGCCCACGCAGGAGAGCAGGGCCGTCGGCAGCCCGAGACGGTGGACCGCTACGGCCTGGTTTGCCCCCTTGCCGCCTGCAACCATCGAGAAGTCGCTGCCGTGCACGTTCTCCCCGGGCTCGGGGAAGCGCGGCGCGACCACCACCATGTCAGTGTTGAGGCTGCCTATGACGAGTATGCCACGCTCCATTCTCCTGCCCTCCGCGCTAAATCGTATCAAAGAATGGCGTCAGACGTTCTAATCGCAAAATCTCCGGCAGTTGAATAAGCTGTGAAAGATTACCTCAAACCAAAACTTTCACTGGAGGCTGTTGCCGTGAAAGATTACCTCAGACCAAAACTTTCACTGGTGGCTGTTGCCGGGCCTCGGATGAAAGAAATGGTTTGAGGTTTTCTTTCACTCGTCCTCGACGCGGGCGGGGACGCCTTCGTATACTTCAACAACGACTACCAAGGATACGCGATCGAGAACGCGACAACGCTCAAGGAGATGCTTACCCGAGAGGGGGTCGAGCCGATGCCCGAGCTACCCGACGTCGAGGTGAGGCGGAAGTACCTCGAGGAGAACGCGCTGGGAAGGCGAATAGACAGGGTCTCGGTGAGTGACGCCCGCAGCCTGGAGGGCGTCACCCCCACCGCGCTGGGCAGGGGCCTCAAGGGTGCCTCCTTCACCGCCGCGAACCGCCGGGCCAAGTACACCCTGCTGCCCACGGACCGGGGGAGCACCGTCCTGATGCACTACGGCATGACCGGGGACGTGCTGGTCCGGGGAAAGGGTGAGCCGAAGCCGAAGTTCAACAAGGTCGAGTTCCACTTCGCGGACGGCGGGGCGCTGGACTTCTCGGATATCCGCCTGTTCGGAAAAGTGGCCCTGTACCCCACCACCGATCCTGGGAAGATACCCGACATCGCCCGCCTGGGCCCCGAGCCGCTTGACCGCTCCTTCACCTTCAAGGTGTTCGCCGGGATCGTGCGCTCTCACAGGACGACCATCCACCAGCTCCTCATGGACCAGTCGCTCATCGCGGGCATCGGAAACATCTTCTCAGACGAGATCTGCTACCAGGCGGGTGTCCGGCCCGACCGCAACACCGCCACCCTGACCGACGCCGAGGTGCGCCGCCTGTACGACAGCATGAAGTGGGTGCTGCGGCGTGCCATCACTCTGGACGCGGACCTGGACCGCGAGCCCGACCGCTTCATCATCCCCCACCGCCAGAAAGGCGGGCGCTGCCCCCGCTCCGACGACCCCCTCGTCACGCGGACCATCGGCGGCCGAACGAGCTACTTTTGCCCGAAATGCCAGAAGTGACTAGAACAGGGGTCAGGCGGGATTCAATTCATAGACCGGTTGATCAGCCAGTCACCTCTTGACTGTGGCTGTAGTTTGATCAAGAGCGGGTCTAGCAGGTGCATCCTGAGCAGGACGCCCATACGACCTGGCTGACTTGAATCCCGCCTGACCCCAATCTCAGTCAGTTCTATTCGGGCGGGGGTTCCTGGTCGGCCATGAAGGGGACGATCCTGGGGCCGCCGATGATGTTGGACATGATGTAGATGGAGGCGGCGCGCTCCACTATCTCGGCGTGGAGCAGGGCGTCGCGGATCTTCTGACCGACCGCCAGGACGCCGTGGTGGGCCAGCAGGCAGGCGTTGCGGTGGCCCAGGGCGGCCACGGCGTTCCCCGCGAGGTCGGTCGTCCCGGGCGCGGCGTACTCGGCGAGTTCGACGGCCCCGTACAGGGCGAACACCTGCTCCTCCAGGATGGGGGGGATGCGCTTGCCCGCGACGGCAACCGCGGTGCCCATCGTCTGGTGCGTGTGGACTATGCCGCCCACCTCCGGGCGCGCCTCGTAGACGGTCAGGTGCATGTTTATCTCGATGGACGGCTTGTAGCGGCCTTCGGCCTGCGCGCTCTTGATATCGATGACGCACATGTCCTCGGCCAGCAGCCTCTCGTACTCGATGGACGTGGGGGTGATGACCACCAGGTCGGTGCCCGGGACCCTGACCGAGCAGTTACCGGAGGTCCCGGCCACCAGGCCGCGCCTCACCATCTCCTGGGCGGTCTTGAGCACCTCTTCCTTGGCTTCGAGTACCTGCGGATCCATCCATGACTCCTCTCGGCGGCGGGCTCAAGGGCCCATTGAGGGTGATTCCATGCGCGGAATGCCCGCGCGTCGGGCATAATGTTACCATAGTCGGCCCGGGGCTCCGGGGCGCATATTTCACCGGCGATCGACGGCGCGAGGTGTAGTCTTGACCGACACGCGGGACCAATACATGCTGGGGCTGGATCTCGGCACCACGGGCGCGAAGGCGGGTGTGATAGACCGCGAGGGGCGCGTGCTGGGGACCGCTGCGGCCGGCTATCCGACGGAAACACCACGCCCCGGATGGGCCGAGCAGGACCCGGCGCTGTGGTGGGAGGCTTCCTGCCGGGCGATCCGCGGCGCGCTATCGGCAAGCGCCATTGCGGCGGAATCGATAGCGGGCGTGGGGGTCTCAGGGCAGATGCACGGCTCGGTCTTCCTGGACGGCTCGTACGGGGTCGTGAGGCCCTGCATCCTGTGGTGCGACCAGCGCACCGGGCCGGAGTGCACCCTCATCGAGGAGAGGGTAGGCCGGGAGAACCTCGCCGGCCTGGTGGGCAACCCGGCGCTGCCGGGGTTCACCGCGCCTAAGGTCCTGTGGCTGGCGCGCAACGAACCCGAATCCTTCGAGCGCGTGAGGTCGCTCCTGCTCCCCAAGGACTACATCAACCTCATGCTCACGGGAGCTACCATGACCGAGGTCTCGGACGCCTCCGGGACCCTTCTGTTCGACGTGGCGGGGCGCAGATGGTCCGAGCCGATACTGGAGGCGCTCCAGATTCCCGTGGAGTGGCTGCCCCCCGTCATCGAGTCGGCTCAACCGGCGGGGAGGGTGACGGCAGGGGTGGCGCACGCGACCGGGCTCGCGGAGGGAACGGTCGTGGCCGGCGGGGGCGCGGACAACGCATGCAGTGCCCTGGGGATGGGGGTTCTCGAGCCCGGGCGGGTGGCGGTCAGCATCGGCTCGTCGGGTACGGTCCTGGCCCCGACCGCGACCCCGATAGTCGACGAGCGCATGCGCCTGCACTCCTTCTGTCACGCCAGGCCCGACACGTGGTACCTGATGGGGGTGATGCTCTCGGCGGGCCTGTCCCTACGCTGGCTCCGGGACGTGCTGGGCGAGCCTGAGAGAGGCGGGGCCGAGGCGCTGGGCCGCGACCCCTACGAGCTGCTTGACGAGACCGCCGCGCTGGCCCCCGCCGGCTGCGAGGGCCTGGTGTTCCTCCCCTACCTGACGGGCGAGCGGACCCCTCACGCCGACCCCGATGCCCGGGGGGTCCTGTTCGGGCTCGACCTGACAAAGGGACGGCATCATGTCGTCCGCTCCGTCCTGGAGGGCGTCGTCTACGGCCTGCTGGATTCACTGTCGCTCATGCTTGAGATGGGAGTGCCAGTCACCACCGTCCTCTCGGGCGGCGGTGGCGCACGCTCGAGCCTCTGGCGCCGCATCCAGGCCGACGCCTTCGGTATGCCGGTCACGGTCGCCGGCAACCCGGACGCCGCGATGCTGGGTGCCGGGCTGCTGGGGGGGGTCGCCGCCGGGCTGTTCGAGTCAGTGGATGAGGCCTGCGCGCACGCGGTGCACGGCGGTGAGACAATCGAGCCGGACCCGGCCGCCCGCCCCGCCTACGACCGCGCGTACGGGGTCTACCGAGCACTGTATCCGGCTCTGCATGAGATCTACAGGATGTGATCCTCGCGTCGGGGTCCAACACCAGTGCAAAAGGGTCTGACCCTTTCGCACGACATGAGAAATAATGGTTGAGGTGAATTCTCAGTGAAAGAGGCCGGGGCTGATGCGCCCCGGCCGCTTCGTCGGTGATATTCGATTCAGGACTACTCGGCGAGTCCCTTCTCCGTCTTGTAGGCCTGCGCCTCCTCGTAGGACTTGGTTGCGTTGCTCCCGGCCTTCTGGGTATCGGTCAACATCGCGGTGTTCTGCTGGAACCAGGCCCCTATGCCCGCGGTGTCGCCGGCGGTCACGAGCGGGGCGAGCGCCTCGACGATGGACTTGCCCTGCTGGAGCGCGCCCAGGTCCTCGTCGATGGTCCCGACCATCATGTCGGCATAGGTGACGTAGTCGGCGACTCCGCTCATGTCGGATATCGCCTTGTACTCCTCGGCCACCTTGGGCAACTCCTCCTGGGCCTTCTTGATGGTCGCCTGCGCCCCGGCGATGACCTCGGGGTTCAGCTTGGAGAAGTCGCCGGTCGCCGCTCCACTCAGCACCGTGGTCAGCGTCGTGTTCAGAGCATCCAGGTCCTTCTGGACGGCTGTGTACGCTGCATCCGCGGTGTTCATCTGCTCCTTGGCCGCTCCGGTGTTGCCGCAGCCCGCCACCCCCAGCACTGCAACCGCCAGCAGGCACACCAACCCCAGCACCATGAACCTCTTCATACTGCTCCCCCTTTCTCCGGTCTTCCTTCGCGCGCGGCCTCGAACCGTCGGCCGCGTCACCGGTAACCCTACAGTCAGGCCCGTTTCACGTCAATACGACCCCGGCCCGCTAGATCCACACCCACTACGCACGGTGGAGGAAATGCTAGACTAATCCTTCAAATACCGCGGAACACAAGGAGCGCGCGATGATAACCGAGGAGTTCCCGGAGACTGTCGAGGTCATAGTCGAGGTCCCCAAGGGCAGCCGCAACAAGTACGAGTACGACCACGAGAGGGGGCGCATCAAGCTCAACCGGGTCCTGTTCAGCTCGGTCCACTACCCGGCCGACTACGGTTACATCGAGGGCACGCTGGCCGAGGACGGCGACGAGGTGGACATCCTGGTGCTGATAGAGGAGCCCACGTTCTCGGGTTGCCTGCTGGACGCGCGTCCGATCGGCATGCTTGTCATGCGCGACGACAAGGGGGGCGACAACAAGGTCCTGGGGGTCCCCGTCCACGACCCGCGCTGGAGCCACGTGCACGACATCCACGAGGTCCCACCGCACCTCCTGAGCGAGATCGAGAACTTCTTCATGACCTACAAGAGGCTCGAGGCGAAGGTGGTCGCGAGTGACGGCTGGGAGGACTCCAAGAAGGCGAGGGAGTACCTGCTGGCGTCGATCCCGCAGGCCGCGGACTGAAGTCCGCGCGCTCAGCCAGGTCTCTGCGGCCTTCAACTCGGGTCGCGTTACGTACGCTTGAATTCGTCAGCCTACATTCACAGCTGAGAACCGTGGCATCTGGCTGCGCTTGGGCCGGGACTTCAGTCCCGGAGAGCTCAATCCGCTTCGTGGCCGTAGAGGCCGGTCGACTCCTTGATCTCCTCGCACGAAAGCCTGTGCAACTTCCTGGCCCGGAAATATATCAACACGGCCAGAGACGCGAGCAGGAGCAGGGTTCCCAGCATGATGCCGAACCCGATGGCGTCCGTGGTCTCGGACTCCAGAATCGCGTAGACCAGGAACCCCGTGACCATGCAACAGCTCACCACCAGCTGGAACGCGGCCGCGCGGCGGTTCCGGACAACCTTCGCCATGTCGCGATCCCTCTTGCGCGCGCTGATGGCCAGCCCGGCCATGACCATCCCCGCAAGGAAAGGCAGCGCCACGAACCCGGGGAAGTGCGTGAAGTTGTATCCCATGACCGAGACCAGGGTGGCGACCACCAGGAGCAGCCGCATGACGACGGTCCTGACCTCTTCCCTCAAGCCTCAACCTCCATTCTCTTGCGGCCCAACCGATTCTATCCGCTCCCGCCTATCAGTGGACAGTGCGCCTGTCATATACTCTTCTCCGATCAAGGAGGCCCAGGTTGGAGATAATCGACACGCACGCGCAGCTCTGGACGGAGGAAGCGATCAGGTCCATGCCCGCCGCGATGCGCGACGGCTACATCCGGATCTTCGGGGACAACCTGCCCACGCTGCAGGACACCATCGCCGATATGGACGCCGCCGGTGTGTCAAGGTCGGTCGTTGTCGCGGTGGACGCCGAGACGAGGTGGGATTACAGGGTCTCCAACGAGCTGGTCGCCGAGACCGTGGCGCGGCACCCCGACAGGCTCATAGGGTTCGCCAGCGTCGACCCCAACAAGGGCGAGGCGGCGGGACGGGAGCTCAGGCGGGCGGTTGAGAGCGACGGCATGAGGGGCCTCAAGCTGCTTCCCCACCTGGTGGAGCTCCGTGCGAACGACCCGGTGATGTACCCGCTCTACGAGGTCGCCCTCGAGGTCGGGGTCCCGGTCCTCTTCCACATGGGCACCCAGTTCCACACCGGGACCAAGCTCAAGTACTGCCGCCCGATAGACGTGGACGAGGTGGCGGTGGACTTCCCCGACCTCAAGCTGATAATCGCCCACTTCGGGTGGCCCTGGTACGAGGAGGCGCTGGCGGTGTCGCACCGCAACGTCAACGTCTACTTCAACATCGCGGGGTGGGCCCCCAAGCGGATCCCGCGGTTCGTGTTCGAGTACATGAGGGGCCCGGTCAAGCAGAAGGCGTTACTGGGCAGTGACTACCCGCTGGTCTCCAGGAAGCGGGTCGTGGGCGAGCTGGCCGAAATCGACATGCCCGACGACGTCCGCGAGCACCTCTACTCCAGGAACGCACTGGAAGTCATCGGCGGCCTGAAGTAGAATACGGCCCCGAAAAAGAAATATTCCGACTACTCGGTATGTCAGGCGCCCGCGAGGGCGGCACCCAGCCGTTCGGCTGGGTCTTTTTATTCTGGAGGGCGGAGTACTAGATGCCGGGCAGGAAGATACTGATGATAGACAACTACGATTCCTTCACCTACAACCTGGTGCAGTTCCTGGGTGTGCTGGGCGCCGAGCTGGTCGTGCTCCGGAACGACCACTTCACGCTGGACCAGGTGGAGTCGGTGAAACCGGACGGCATCGTGGTCTCTCCGGGGCCGCGGGCGCCCGCCGACGCCGGCCTGAGCAAGGAGGTCCTCCTCCGGTACGGGCCGCGCATAAAGACGCTGGGAGTGTGCCTGGGGCACCAGTGCATCGGCGAGGCTTTCGGCGGGAAGGTGGTGCGGGCTCCGGCGGTCATGCACGGCAAGACCTCGAAGGTGCTGCACGACGGCGGGGGCGTGTTCAGGGGTGTGGACTCCCCGTTCGAGGCGGCCCGCTACCACTCCCTGGTGATCGATCCCGACTCGCTCCCGGACTGCCTCGAGGTGACGAGCCGGACCGCGGACGGGGTGATCATGGGGGTAAGGCACGTCGAGCACCCGATCGAGGGCATCCAGTTCCACCCGGAGTCGTTCATGACCGGGCCGGGGATGCTGATACTCGAGAACTTCATGGAGGCGTGATGGCGCTTCACTCGTTGCTCGAGGCGCAGGCCGATACCCGGGTCGAGGTGACCGAGGTCGTCGATGCCCGAGCGCCGTGGGAGATGTTCTCGGAGGTGGTCCGGCGGCCGTACTCCTGCTTCCTGGACTCGAGCCTGTCCATGGCGAGGTTCGGGGAGCACTCCTTTATCGGGTTCGACCCCTACCTGGTCCTGCTGACCCGGGGAGGCGCGGCCATCCTGGTAGACCGCGAAGGCCGGGAGCACCTGCTGGAATCCGACCCGTTCGACGCCCTTCGGGCCGTCCTGGCGAGCCGTACCTGCAGCCGCCCGGGCGGCGGGCTTCCGCCGTTCCTCTCGGGGGGAATAGGGTTCCTCTCCTACGAGCTGGGCCGTTACATCGAGAGGCTGCCCTGCGGCGTGACGGACGACCTGCGGCTTCCCGAGCTCGGCATCTGCTTCTACGACCGGGTGCTGGCATGCGACATCCGCTCGGGCCGCAAGTGGGTCGCCGTGACCACTCCTCCGGGCAACGGCTCGCGAAGCGCGGTCGCCGAGACCCTCGCCCGGCTGGAGCCCGGTGCCGGCCGCGACCTCACCCCCCACGAGCCACCCCGGGCGGAGCCGGGCTGCTCGATGGAGTTCGAATCGGGGTTCACCAGGGAGCGGTACCTGGAGTCGGTGCGGGCCGTGAAGGAGTACATCCTGGCCGGGGACATCTACCAGGCGAACCTCTCGCAACGCTTCAGCGCGCCGTTGCTGGAGCCCGCCTGGGACCTGTACCGGCGGCTGCGCGTTCTCAACGCCGCGCCGTTCAGCGCGTACCTCAACTTCGGGGACTTCGCCGTGGCGTCGTCGTCGCCCGAGCGCTTCCTGCGACTGGAGGGCCGCGAGGTGGAGACCAGGCCCATCAAGGGCACGATGCCGCGGTTCGACGACCCTGAGGAGGACGAGGCCAGCAGGCGGACCCTTCTGGGGAGCAAGAAGGACCGCGCGGAGCTGTCAATGATAGTGGACCTGGAGCGCAACGACCTCGGGCGGGTCTGCGAGTACGGCAGCGTCCGGGTCACCGAGCACGCCGTCCTCGAGTCGTACGCGACCGTGCACCACCTTGTCTCAACCGTGACCGGCCGCCTTCACGGCGGCAGGGACCTGGTGGACCTGCTTAAGGCGACCTACCCGGGAGGCTCGATAACGGGCGCTCCCAAGATCAGGTCGATGGAGATAATCGACGAGCTGGAGCCCACGGCGCGCAGCGTCTACACCGGCTCCATAGGCTGGATGGGGTTCGACGGCGACGCCGACCTCAACATCGCCATCCGCACCATGATCATCACCGGCGGCAGGGTGTACTCGCAGGTCGGAGGTGGGATAGTGGCCGACAGCGACCCGGTCTCCGAGTACGAGGAGACCCTGCACAAGGGCAGGGCCATGTTCGCCGCGGTGACCCGCCAGTGCCTTGACTGATCACCACTCTCCGCGAGGTCTGTTCTAGAATGTGACCAGAGTGTAGCAAAAGGGTCAGGCACTTATGCTACACCGGCACGGGGAGAGCGGCATGGAGGAATCCGGTCCCAGATACAAGATAGAGAAGGAGCTGGGCAGGGGCGCGTTCGGGGTCGTGTACCTGGCCCGTGACAGGGTGCTGGGGCGCCCCGTGGCCCTCAAGGTGCTCACCGTTCCGGAAGGGATCTCCGAGGCGGAACGGGAGCACCTGTTGAACCGCTTCGCCAGGGAAGCCCGTGCCGCCGCCGGCCTGACCCATCCCAACATCGTCATCATCCACGACGTCTCGAGGTCGCGGGACAGGCACTTCATCTCCATGGAGTACCTGGAGGGGCAGCCGCTGTCCGCCGCCATCGAGGAGGGCACGTCCGTCCCCCGCGCCTTCGCCATCGCAGACCAGGTCCTCGCAGGCCTCGAGTACGCCCACTCCCGCGACGTGATACACCGCGACATAAAGCCCGACAACATCTTCCTCCTGTCCGGTGACCGGGTGAAGCTGGTGGATTTCGGGCTGGCCCGGGTGCAGTCGTCCTCGACGCTCACAAAGACGGGGACGGTGGTCGGCAGCCCCGGCTACATCTCGCCGGAGATCATCGCCGGCAAGCGGGCCGATACCCGCGCCGACATCTTCTCCTTCGGCGTCGTGCTCTACGAGATGCTGACCGGTGAGAGGCCGTTCGGCCCGTCGGAGGAGGACGATTCGCTGCTGAACGTCATATACAGGATCGTATCGGATGATCCGCCCCCGCCTTCGTCGCTGCGCGGGGACCTCCCGCAGGGGACGGACGAGCTGGTGGCGGGGTGCCTTGCCAAGGACCCGGAGATGAGGTACGGGAGCGCCTCGGAGGTCAGGTACTCCCTGGCCTCTCTCGCCGGCGATTCGGGCCTGGCCCTTCCCGCTGCTCCCGAACCGGAAGGCGCGCCGTCATCCGCCCGGGCCTGGTTCGGCGGGCACTACCGGGCCCTGATCGTGGCGGCGGTATGCATACTGGCCGTGGCGCTGGTCGCGCTTCTGCTCGGGCTGGTGGTCTTCAAGGGTGATCCCGACGCGGCAAGGGCCAGGCGTTACATGCGCGAGGGTGACAGGCTCAAAGAGTCGGCCGAGAAGATGGCGCCCGACCTGGAAAGAGAGCTGGGCGAACTGGAGACGGGTGTGGAATCGAAGACCATCTCGACCAGCGCGCAGTTCAACGCCCAGGCCGACAGCGTGGTAGATGTCATGGACGACATGGTCACGGAGGGTGAGAAGTCCGCGGCCGAGTACAAGCGTATCGACTCGCTGCGGGGCGTCGAGGATTACAAGCGCTACGCGGCCATGATGGTCGAGGTCATCGACCTCGCTACGAAGTCGCTCCAGGCGGCACAGGATACTCTCGACTACCTTCGCTTCGTCATCGCCGGCGTCGAGATGGGCCAGCAGGTCAACATGGTCGAGTACGCCAACCGGCTCCAGCAGGAGAAGGACGAGGTCAGGACGCTGAACGAGAAGGTGCTCGATCTCGAGGAGCAGGCCGAGAAGCTCAAGAGAGAGAAAGGCCTGTAGCTCATACCCCCTTCCTCCTCGAGGGGGGAGGGCCGGGGTGGGGGTGACCGTCTCTGTTCCTCTCCTCCCCCGGGCTGCGCTACATCAGGTCCTGGAAATGGAACCGGGCCTCGCGCACGACGACCTCGCCCCGGACTATTGACAGCGGCCGGGCGAATCCCGGCCCGTCCCACACGAAGGTATGGAACTCGCCGTTCTCGCCGCATGGGTCCACCCCCGGCGGGAGATCCGCGAGGAGATCGTGGTCGTACTCCCTGCCCGCGAAGGAGCCGTCCAGCGCCTCGGAGTCCACGCAGCTGAGCAGCGCGCGGAAGCCCAGGTCGATGAACTCGCGGGCGAGCGCCCCGGTATCCGAGCCCCAGAGCGGGAAGACCGGCTCCATGGAGACGCGGGCCAGCCGCTCCTCCCGGTAGCGCCTGACGTCCTCGAGGAATACGTCGCCGAACACGACAGTCTCGACCCCCCGGGCGGAAGCCTCCTCGAGCGCCGCGCCCATCACCCGGTCGTAGACCTCGTCGCTGCATTCAGCGGGAATCTCCGCCAGGAGCAGAGGCAGGCCGAGGGATTCGGCCTGGCGCTCGAGCAACAGCTTTCGCACGCCGTGCATGGTGATCCTGTCGTAGGATGCCGTGACCGTGGTGAGGAGCCCCTCGACTCCCAGGCGGTCCTCCCGCGCAATACGGTGCAACGCGAGTGCGCTGTCCTTCCCGCCGCTCCACGCAACGATCGCCTTCTTCATGAAAGAACCCCTCTGAAAGAATACCTCACACCATTTCTTTCAGTCGACGCCAGAATGAGGCTTGTGAAATTTTTGGTCTGAGGTTTTCTTTCATACAGGATAGAATGACTCGACGGACACCCGAAGGGGAGGACTGCGTGCAGGCAGGTCAAGAGCTTGTATTCTTTAGCGGTGAGCTTGTCCCTCTCGCGGAAGCGCGGGTCCCTGTGGACGACCGGGCGCTGCTCTACGGGGACAGCGTATTCGAGACTGTCCGGTCTTACTCCGGCACGCCGTTCAGGCTGTGGAGGCACCTCCAACGGATGGACGATGCCTGCCGCGTCCTGCGCGTGCGCTCGCCTCACTCCCACAAGGAGATCACCGCGGCCATCGCAATGCTCCTGGATGCCAATGGTCTCATGGAGTGTGATGCCCGGATCCGGATAACTCTGCTGGGCGGGCCCTCAGCCGGCCCGAAAGGCCTTCAGCGGCCCGGCCCTCCAGGCCTGCTGGTGACCGCGCGGCCGTACGAGCCGCCGCCCGGGTCGTCCTACGAGGACGGCATCAGCCTTGCGGTCTCGGGTATCAAGCGGAACACCTCGTCACCCGCGTCTCAGCTCAAGACCTCCAACTACCTCGACTCGCTGCTCGCCAGGCAGGAGGCGTTCGACCGCGGGGCGGACGACGCCGTGATGCTCACCACCGCCGGCAACCTCGCCGAGGCAACCTCATCGAATCTGTTCATGGTCAGGGACGATGAGCTGCTCACGCCCAACGTGGGGTGCGCGTTCCTCCCGGGTATCACCCGCGAGGCCGTCATCGAGCTCGCCCTGGAGCACGGCATCCCCTGCCGCGAGGTGATGGAGGGGCTGGATACGCTGATGGGGGCCGACGAGGTGTTCCTCACTAACAGCATGGTCGAGGTGCTCCCCGTCCGTGTGGTCGGCACCCGCACCGTTCCCGGCTGCCCCGGCCCCCTCACGAGTGAAATCGTAGGATTGTACAAAGAACTTGTGGCAAGCGAGACTCATACCTCCTAACAGGAACGGAGGTCCACCACCATGAGCAGAGAAGCGCCGCCGCCTCCACCTGTGCCGCCTGCCTCGCTGCCATCTCTACCGTTTCAGCCAGGGACTACTCCATCGTCTCCACTGAAGAAGCAACGGACGTGGGTGGTCGTTGTACTGATAACTGTCGCCGTCGGCATAGCCCTCGTCTATGGATCGGCTATGTCTTTGTTCCAGCATCGAGGCATCCTGAGAACCCGGGAATGGCTGTGCTCGTGGTAGTGGTGATCACCTTGTTCGTAATTGCTGTCGCCGGCGCAGTGATTGCATTCATCGCAATTGGGGGTCCGTGCCGGAAATAAACTTGCGCGCAGTAGTCCAACGCCTCCGCAGGATGAAAAGCAACAAACGTACCTAAGATCGTGGCCTGGAGAACAAGCCTCTCTCGAAGGACATAGACCGATCCGTCGATGCGAGCTCACATCCAATCGTCCGGCCCCTCACCCTCCCCTCTCCTCCGGGGGAGGGGGGAGAAAGAAAAGTTGATCCCGCAGTCTTGAATCGCAATAGATAACAATATTGTTCAATAATATAATATACAATTCATGAGTAACAGGCTACACCTGCTTTTCTCGGATATGCTGTGGTTTATTCATAGTAAATAGCAGTATTGTTAACTATATAGCATTGTTGTTATTCAAATCTGCGGCACGCATAGGCTTACAGCCACCTTGAATGCCCGAGCCCACCCGGATTCGGCCGATGCCCCAAATCAAGTTACCCATACTTGATGGAGAAGAGCCTCCAATTCTTGAGGCGGGGCTCTCAGCCCCGCGATTCCTACTGGCGCCTCTCACCCCCACCCTTACCCTCAAGGGGGAGGAAACAAAGGGTCACCCCACCCTGGCCGCCCCCCCTCGAGGGGGAGGGGAAGATTAGGGCAACGAAAAGGCCCGGGCGGACAGCCCGGGCCTCGTCACCTTACAGCGGTTGGTTATCTACAGGTCCTCTGGGTTCTTGTACTCGGTCCCCCTGGGGCCATATCGGCAGTATGGTCTTGCCGTACATCTCGTTGACCAGTTCGGCCTGGGTCCCCAGGCCGAGGATCGTGGGGTCCATCTTGATGATGCCCACGTTGTGGATGTTCAACAGTGTCGTGGCGATACCGAAGCAGGTGAGCCCCAGCACCGCCGGGTTGGCCAGCTTGACGTCTTCCATCTCCTTGTATCCCTCCCGTGTATGTCGGGCATCCCCTCGGATGCGCGGCGGCTATTTCGATACGAGCTCGCGGGAGCCCGAGATCAGCTCGTCCACCACCCCCGGCTCGGCCAGGGTGCTGGTGTCCCCCAGGGAATCGGCGGTGCCCTCGGCGATCTTCCTGAGGATCCGCCTCATGATCTTGCCGCTCCGGGTCTTGGGCAGCGCGGGGGTGAACTGGATGACGTCCGGGGTCGCGATCGGACCGATCTCCTTGCGGACGTGGAGAACCAGCTCCTTGCGCACCTCGTCCTCGTCCCTGCCCTCGTACTCGCTCTTCAGGGTCACGTAGGCGTAGATCCCCTGACCCTTGATCTCGTGCGGCATGCCGACCACGGCGGCCTCGGAGACGTACTCGTGGGAAACCAGGGCGCTCTCGACCTCGGCGGTGCCGATGCGGTGCCCGCTGACGTTGATGACGTCGTCGATCCGGCCCTGCAGCCAGTAGAACCCGTCGGAGTCCTTGCGGCAGCCGTCCCCCGTGACGTACACGCCGGGGAACATCGAGTAATAGGTCTTTACGAACAGGTCGTGGTTCTGGTAGATGGTGCGCATCATGCCCGGCCACGGCCTCTTGATGCAGAGGAATCCGCTCTCGTTCTCTTGCGCCTCGGTCCCGTCCTGGCGCAGGATGATCGGTATCACGCCCGGGAAGGGGAAGCTCGCGGAGCCGGGCTTCATGGGCGTGGCGCCGGCGATCGGCGCGATGAGTATCCCGCCGGTCTCGGTCTGCCACCAGGTGTCCATGATGGGGCAGCGCCCCCTGCCGATCTTGTCGTAGTACCAGAGCCACACCTCGGGATTGATGGGCTCGCCGACCGTACCCAGTACACGGAGCGAAGAGAGGTCCTGCGTCTCGGTCCACTTGTCGCCCAGGCGCATCAGCGAGCGGATGACGGTCGGAGCGGTGTAGAAGACGGTGACCTTGTCCTTGGCGCAGATCTCCCAGAAACGGTCCGGGTTGGGGTAGGTCGGCACGCCCTCGAACATGACCTGGGTGAAGCCGTTGATCAGCGGCCCGTAAACGATGTAGCTGTGGCCGGTCACCCAGCCGATGTCGGCGGTGCACCACCAGACGTCGTCCTTGTGGATGTCGAAGATCCACTTGAGCGAAAGCGATGTGTGCACGAGGTAGCCAGCGGTGGTGTGCAGCACGCCCTTGGGCTTGCCGGTGCTCCCCGAGGTGTAGAGGATGAACAGCGGGTCCTCGGCGTCCATCTCCTCGGGCTCGCAGCCCCCGGCCACGTCGTCCGCGGCGGTCTCCTCGTGGTACCAGCGGTCGCGGCCCTCCTTCATCTCTACCTCGCACGCCACGTGCCGGACCACGAAGACGTTCTCGACGCACGCGCATTCCTCGAGCGCCCAATCCACGTTCTTCTTCAGTGGCACCACCTTGCCGCCGCGGTAGGAGGCGTCGCTGGCGATGACGGTTCGGCAGTCGGAGTCCAGGATGCGGTCACGCAGGGCGTCCGAGCTGAACCCGCCAAAGACAACGCTGTGAATGGCTCCTATGCGGGCACAGGCGAGCATCACGATTGGCAGCTCGGGGATCATGGGAAGGTAGATACAGATCCTGTCGCCCTTCTTCACCCCGTGCTTCCTCAGGACGTTGGCGAACCGGCATACCTCGTCGAGCAGCATCTTGTAGGTGAGGCTCCTGCTCTCCCCCGGCTCATCCGGCTCCCATAGAATGGCGACCCGGTCGCCGTTCCCGGCCTCGACGTGGCGGTCGAGGCAGTTGTAGGAAGCGTTCAGCTTGCCACCGGAGAACCACTCGAACTTATGCTCCTTCTCGTCGTGGGTGAATACCTTGTCCCACTTCTTGAACCAGGTGAGCTGCTGATCCGCCATCTCGCTCCAGAACTCGTCCACTTCCTCGACGGAGCGCCTGTAGATTTCCCTGTACTCGTCCATGCTCTTGATGTACGCCGCTGCGGAGAGCTCCTCGGGTGGATAGATGATCTCTCTGTCGGCGCCTTCTTCCGGGCCCATGACCCTCTCCTTTCCTCCATACAGGACGCGGCGCCCCGGTGCCCCGAAGGGGGTGACCATCCGGTCCGGCGGGTGCCCGTCCGGACTCCTCCAACTTCCCGCGCGCAGGTGCAATCCATTAACGGTTGGGGGTATTTTCCGCCGGCAGACCTCTCGCCGGCAGGTACCTGGGAAAGCACCTTCGACCAAATCGAGGAGTATATATTATAACCGGGCGCTATGCAATCCTGGGAGGGCGGGTGGACATGGCCCGCCGGGAGAAGGCGTTCGTGACTTGAATGGTGCCTGACCCCATTCCTAGTCATGACCCCATTCCTAGTCAGTGAGGTGCTGTACCAGGCCGGCTACCAGGTCGGCGGACTCCTCCAGGATCTCTCTGTCTATGGACTCGATGCGGTCGCGGTAGTGCCAGCGCGGGATGAACCCGGTCCCGTCGAGCCGGCACAGGGTTATCGCGTCGAAACCGCCCGCCAGCGCGGCGGCGGCGTCCGTCTCGAAGGATGCCCCGGAAGCGTTCTGAAGCGCGAGGCCCCGCGCGGCGCAGTACCGCTCCGCGGTATCGACGAGGTCCCTGGAAGGCCGGCGCCGGAGGACCCAGCCCTCCCGTGCGATGTAGTGCAGCGAGCCCGAGCCCATCGACTCCAGGTTGAGGACCCTCGCCCCGGCCAGGTCCTCGGCGTGACGCGTCCGGAACGAGGCCATCCCGCGCAGGCCGGCCTCCTCGGCGTCCGTCAGCAGGAACCATACGCCCCGGTCCGCCGCCTCGTCTCCGCCGATGCGCTCGGCCGCGGCGAGGGCCACCGCCACGCTGGAGGCGTTGTCGTTGGCCCCGGGGTTCCAGCCCCCGGCCAGCGACCAATGCAGCATGCTCGCCGCCCCGACCAGCATCGTGAGCCTGAAGATCCGGCCGGGCCATCTCCAGCAGGGACGGGAGAGGACGACGGCCAGGAGGGGAAAAGACATCAGCACCACGAAGCCCGCCGGGACGAATCGCGCCCGCGAGGGCTTGAACGCTTCACCCTGGTTCACGGTGTCGTAGTGCGCGACCACGACCACGCGCGGCTCGTCGCTGCTCGCCGCCAGGACGTTGCACCCACGTCGCATCCTCAGGAACACGTCGGCCGGCCGCGTCAGCGTGGTGTTCTCCCCGATGAGCTGGCCGGCCATGAGAGCAGCCAGCGCCGCCCCGGCCAGGCGGGTTCCCCTGCGCGCCGAGCACATCAGCCTGGATGCGACCCAGCCCGTGAGCATCGCCGCCAGGACTGCCGCCTGGACTCCCCCGGGGCTGTCAAACTCCTCGAAGGCGACGTCGTAGCCCGCTTCGCCGAGCACGCTCGCGATGTACTCCGCGGCCATCCGGTTCCCCGGCGTGGCGACCCTGCGGTCGCCGCAGCGGTTGACCAGGTACTCGAGATGCTCGTTGGCATCGCTTTCGGGCACATTGATCCTTAGAATACGTTGCAGGGCAGGCGCTCCACAGCGGCTCAGACGACTCAGCCGGTGACGGCCGGAGGCCCTAGGCGCGCTTGCTGCGCTCCTTCTTTACCATCGAGTCGAAGACGTAGTCGGCGAACCGGGGCGATATCCCGTTTATGCGGTACAGCGCGTTTATAGCGAGGCCGGCTATCACCATGAACTTGCCCTTCTTGAAGCCCTTCATGAACTTCGCCGCCACATCGGCCGGGTCGGCGAGCCCGCCCGTCCCGGCAATAGCCTCCGTCTCGCGCGGCCTTGTCTTCCTCTCCTCCGCCAGCCCGGGGGTATCGGTGTCGGGGGGGCAGAGGACCGTCACCTGCACGCCGCGGTCCTTGAGCTCGGCGCGCATGACCTCGGCCAGCCCGATGAGGGCGAACTTGGTGGGGCTGTAGGTGCCGTAGCCGAATATCCCCTTGTAGCCCAGCACGGAGGAGGTGACCGTGACGGCGCTCTCGGGGTGCTCGAGCAGGTGGGGAAGCGCGGCCTTGATCGAGTAGACGGCGCCCAGGTAGTTGGTCCGCAGCACCGTCTCGAAGTCGTCCACCGTCACTTTCTCGAAATAGCCGGGGATCACAATGCCGGCGTTGTTTATCAGGGCGTCTATTCCGCCCTTCTCGGCGGCGATGGTATCGATGGTCGCGGTTATGCCTTCGCGGTCCGTGACGTCGCACGGGTATCCCTCTACACGCCGTCCCCTCCTCACGTCCCGGCCCAGGTCCTCGACCGCGACGTCCAGCTTCTCCTTGTTGCGGGCGATGGTGAAGACGTTGGCCCCCTCCTTCAGGAACGCCCTGGCGATCTCCAGGCCCAGCCCGTACGACCCGCCGGTGATCACTATGTTCTTTCCGTCAAGATCCTTCATCTCTCTCCTCCCGGGCGACGGTCTTTCAACCCTGCAGGCCGAAGAACTTGTGGATTACGCCCTTCTTCCAGAGGAAGCGGAAGAGGCCGCTGTAGAGCTGGGGCGAGATCCGCCAGAGCAGATACTGCCACCCCGTCTGTGACCACGGGGTGATGACCAGGGTCTTGTCCTTCTCCAGGGCCCGCAGGCCAGCCCTGGCCGGCACGCCTGGATCGACGCCGTGCTTCTTGTAGAAGTCCATTATGCCGGTCTTCGCGCTCTTCCCTGTGTCGTCAGCCAGGTTGATCCTGCCGTCACAGATTATGTTGGTGTTGATGATCGCCGGACAAAGCATGCTCAGCTTGACGTTGCGGTCGAACAGCTCGATGCGCAGCGTCGTGCCCATTCCCATGACCCCATGCTTGCTGGTCTGGTAGGCGAGCATCCCCGGGATGGAGAAGAGGCCGGCGTCGCTGACGGTCAGGAGTATCGAGCCCCGGCCGCGCTCAGCCATCTTCGAGGCGAAGTAGTGCATCATGTAGATTGCACCGAACAGGTTGATGGACAGCGTCCAGTCCCAGTCCTCCAGCGTCGTCTCCTCGAGCCGCCCGCCGCAGCCCACGCCGGCGTTGCTGCAGAGCACGTCCACGTGGCCCCACTCCTCGAAGAAGCGGCCCGCGAAAGCCTCGACGTCCTCGCGCTTCGAATGATCCACGCGGTAGCCGGCCGCCTCTACTCCCCGGCGTTGCAGGTCGGCCACCACCTCGTCGATCCGCTCCTGGACGATGTCGGTGATGATGACCCTCGAACACCCGGCGTCGGCCAGCTCCCGGGCGAGAGCCCTGCCGATCCCGGACCCCGCGCCGGTCACCAGCGCCGTCTTTCCCGTAAAGAATCCCATCTGAGTCCTCCTCCGCATCATGCCGGTTTCGCATCGGGGTCTGGCACCAATGCGAAAACCATCGGGCGCGCGGCCCCCGCACAACTATACTAGACATCCGAACGGAGCGGTTTATCAACCCTTGGACGAACCGGGGGGTCAGACACTTGCAGTGCCGTTGGATTACGTCGATTCAGACAACCGGGGGGTCCGACGTTTGCAGTGCTGTTGGAGTAGGTTGATCTCGATAAGGACATAACGCAATGAAAACGTCTGACGCCCCTCTGTTCTTGAAAATGAATGCAATGAAAGTGTCTGACGCCCCTCATCATTCGAAGAAACCGGGCAGGCGGTGCCACCGTGCTGACACCGGCGGCCTGTGCCGTGTACAATGCAATCACCGGAAACCGGGAGTGCAGCCCGGGCATCCCGGCAGACACCGGGAGTGGATGATGAGACTGAAGAGATATGCATGGGTCGTGATCGCCGTGCTGCTTGCCGCGGGCACGCTGGCGGGTTGCGGCTGCTCCGAGCCGACCGTGCCTCCGATCTCAACGGGGCCGCCCAAGCCCGCCCCGACGACCCCGTCGTCCAGTTCTACCTCGCCCGGAGCGGTGCAGACGAATGTTCCACGCGTGAGCATGTTGGGCCAGGTGTTCGCTCCCGCCGAGGTGACGGTCAAGGTCGGCGAGACGGTCTCCTGGATGAACGACGACACGACGGTCCACACCATCACGGGAGCCGATCTCGACAGTGGTGAGATCCAGCCGGGAATGGAGTACATACACACCTTCACCAAGGCCGGGACCTACGACTACCACTGCACCATCCACCCGACGATGACCGGCAAGATAATCGTCCAGTAAGCCGCTCGTCTTGACGGAACGCGTACCAACCCTTGGACGAACCGGGGGGTCAGACGTTTGTGACGCATTCGAGCAGCAATCCACACAGGGACACAATGCGTGCAAACGTCTGACGCCCCTCCTGGTTACATCATCTCCTTCAGCCAGCCGGCGACCGCCGGCATGATCTCGTCCACGAAATCGGTCATCACCAGGTGGTAGGCGTCAGGAAGGTACAGGAACTCCTTCGAGCAGGTCAGCCGGTCGTAGACCCGTCGGACGTAGTCCTCGGGGAAGATGTTGTCGTGTCCGGCGTGTACGACCATGACCGGCGTGGTGATCTCCTCGACCCTGCACGCCATCGGGGTGGTCGACAGGGAGACCAGCGCGCGCAGGCTGATGGCGGGGGCCAGCAGCGGGTCCTCGCGGAAGAACTTGTCCAGGTCGGGCACGAAGCGGGACTTCTCGGCGTTGAGGTCGAGATAGGCCTGCACGGGGGCCCTCAGCTCTCCCAGTGGCGTCGCCATTACAGGGACCATCAGCGGCAGCAGCGGCATCAGCTTTCCGTAGAGCCCCGGCCAGCGGGTCAACCGCGCGTTATCGGGCTCGTCGGGGGCGAGCAGGTTATGGCAGACCGCGGCCTTCAGCCGGGGCTCGGCCGCGGCGGCGTAGAAAGCCAGGATGCCCCCCTGGCTGGAGCCGGAGACCGCCACGCTGTCGTTGTAGGTCTCGACCGCGTGGGTGATGACCGCGCGGGCGTCGTCCAGCTGAGTGGTCAGCGTGTAGCCTCCGCGCTTCCCGCTGCTCTTGCCGTGACCCGTGGGATCGTAGCCGACCACGTTGAATCCCTGCCGGCTCAACTGGGACATGAAGTCCAGGTAGAGAAGGGCGTACACGGATGTGCCCGGTATGAATACCATCACGGGGTCGGCGGGCGAGGACTCGAAATGGTAGAGCCGCAGGTCCCTGCCCTCGAGCTGAAGGACCTCCTCCCTCCACGTGCCCCAGAGCTCCTCCTTGCCGAAATCCCGGAAGAGCTTCCTGCCGTAGGTGTCGAACTCCTCGTCGGTGGGGAGGGGCTTGTTCATCATCTTGTAGCTGTAGGAAGCCCAGCCGAGCATCCCGATGGCCGCCGCACCGGCGGCCCGCCTGATTCTCTTCGCCATCGGTCTCTCCTTCCCGCTTACGCGGCCTGAATCGCTTGAAGGAATACTATACACCGCCCACTCGAACGGGGACTAGAATGGTGCCTGACCCCATGTTATTCATTGACATGCCGCGGACCGAATGTTAGGCTTGCCTTAGAATGTTAGGTTTGCCTAATTGTTGCAGAGTAAGTGTGGAATGACACAGGCAAAGAACAGACTTCAGCACAGGGGCGGCGACGGCGAGGACCGCAGGCTGGTGCGCCTGCGCGAGCTCGAGCCTGGGCAGAGCGGCACCATCGATCGGCTTTCCTGCCGCAGGCAGCTGCGCAGGAGGTTGATGGACATGGGTGTCGTCGCCGGGACCCCGGTCCGGGTCGAGAGGGTGGCGCCGCTCGGAGACCCCATGGAGCTCAACCTGAAGGGATTCCATCTCTCCCTCCGGAAGGAGGAGGCCGGCGACATCTGGGTCGAGGTGCCGGCTGATGGCTGCTGAACCCTCCTTGCCCCTCGCGTTCCTCTCCTCTGGAGAGACCGGCGTAGTCATCGAGATCCGCACCCCCCGCCACCACAGGAAGGACGACGATACCGTCAGGCACGCCGGGCCCGGTAAGGGCTACAGCCGCGGCCACCTCTACCACACCGACAGGGGCCACCGCATGATCCACCGCCTCGGTCACATGGGGCTCCATGCCGGAAGCCGCGTCAAGGTCATCAGGAACGATGGCCCAGGACCGCTGTTGATCGCCGTCGGCGACTCCCGGATCGCCCTGGGGAGGGGCATCGCGAGCAGGGTCATGGTCCTCCCCGATAGACCCGACCCGCTCGAGCCCGGTCTCTCAGACCGGGAGTAGGACGCGCCATGGCGAAGGACAGGGCCACCGTGGCGCTCGCGGGCAACCCCAACGCGGGTAAGACCACCATCTTCAACAACCTGACCGGCGCGCGGCAGCACATAGGCAACTGGCCCGGCGTCACCGTCGAGAAGAAAGAGGGGTCCACCCGGATCGGCGACCTCGATGTCGGCATCGTCGACCTCCCGGGTACGTACAGCCTCACCGCCTACTCGCTGGAGGAGGTCATCGTCCGAGACTTCATCGCGGGCGAGAGGCCGGACGTGGTGGTGAACATCGTCGACGCCAGCAACATCGAGCGCAACCTCTACCTGACCACGCAGTTGGCCGAGCTGGGCGTACCCCTCGTCATCGCCCTCAACATGGTCGACGTCGCTCGCGGCCGCGGCATACACATCGACGTCCCCCTGCTCGGTGAGCTGCTGGGCTCCCCCGTTATCCCGACGGTGGGCCTGCGCAACCGGGGCACCATGGAGCTCAAGCAGGTGATAGCCGACGCGGTGGGCGGCGCGAAGTACCGGGGTTTCCACGTCAACTACGGCCGGGAGGTCGAGGAGGAGATCACGCGGCTGGAGGAGGCCATCTCAGCCGACGACACGGTCAGCCGTGAGCTGCTGGGAAAGTACTTCCCGCGCTGGCTGGCGGTGAAGCTGTTCGAGGAGGACGAGCGCGTGGCCGCCGACCTGGAGCGCCTGGCGGGCCCCGACTCCGAGATATTCCACCGGCTGGAGGAGAGCCGCAGGCACCTCCTGTCCATCTACGGGGAGGACCTGGAGACGATAATCGTGGACAACCGCTACGGGTTCGTGGCCGGGGTAGTCCGCGAGGCCGTGGAGCGCGAGCGGGAGGAGTACGTCTCCACCACCGACCGCATAGACAACGTGCTCACCAGCCGAATCTGGGGCTTCCCCTTCTTCGCGCTGTTCATGTGGTTGATGTTCTTCCTCACCTTCTTCCTGGGCAAGTTTCCCATGGAGTGGATCGACCGCCTGGTCACCGGGTTCGCCAACATGGTCCAGACCAACCTCACCAGCCCGGCCTGGCTGCAGTCGCTCCTGGTGGACGGGGTAATCGGCGGGGTCGGTGCGGTGCTCGTGTTCCTGCCGCAGATATTCATCATATTCATCTGCATCTCCATCCTGGAGGACACCGGCTATATGTCCAGGGCGGCCTTCATCATGGACCGCGTCATGCACTGGCTGGGGCTTCACGGCAAGTCGTTCATCCCGATGGTCATGGGCTTCGGGTGCAACGTGCCGGCGGTAATGGCGACTCGGACCCTGGAGAGTGAAAAGGACCGGATGATAACCATCCTGGTCAACCCGCTGATGTCGTGCACGGCGCGGCTACCGGTGTACGCCCTATTCACGAGCGCCTTCTTCGCGGCCAATCAGGGAACGGTAACGTTCTCGCTCTACCTGATGGGCATCATCCTGGCGGTGGTCATGGCGAAGGTCTTCCGCAAATTCCTGTTCCCCGGAGAGAGCGAGCCGTTCGTAATGGAGCTGCCCCCCTACCGCTGGCCGACGCTCAAGGGGACCGTCGTGCACATGTGGGAGCGAGGCTCGCTGTTCCTGCGCAAGGCGGGCACGATCATCCTGGCGGGCTCGATCATCATCTGGCTCCTGTCGTACTTCCCGCGGGGTGTCGCCTACGGCAGCGCCCAGAGCCTGGCGGGCTACATCGGCCGGGCGTTCGAGCCGCTGGTGAAGCCGCTGGGCTTCGACTGGCGGGCGGTGGTCGCCCTCATGTTCGGGTTCGTGGCCAAGGAGATAGTGGTCAGCACCTTCGGGGCGCTGACCGGCGCGGGAGAGAGCCGGGCCGCCATATCCGGTCAGCTGCAGCAGATATTCACTCCGCTGACGGCGTACTGCTTCATGGCGTTCACGCTGCTGTACACGCCCTGTCTGGCCACCGTGGCGATGATAAGGCGCGAGACGGGGCACTGGAAGTGGGCCGCGTTCGCGGTCGCGTACTCGCTGGCCCTGGCGTGGCTGATCGCTTTCCTGATATACAGGGTCGGCCTCCTGTTCGGCCTGAAGGGGTGAGGCGGGATGCTGGAGCGCATCGTCGAAGAAGTGAAGAACAATCCGGGCCCGCTTACCGTAGGGGAGCTCGCCCGCAGGCTCGATATAGAGGAGAGCGCGCTCTCCGGGATGCTCGACTACCTGGAGCGCAAGGGCAGGCTGTCGGTCTTCAGGCCTGACGAGTGTGACGGTAGCGGGGACATGGCCTGCGTCGCCTGCGTGTACGGCAGCGGCTGCCCGCGCGCGTCGAAAAAGGAGAAGGAATAATGCCGGCCGGGGCTTTCGAAAGATACCTGGAGGTCATATACGGCATCACCGCCGAGGGCCGTGAGGTCCGGGTCAAGGAGATCGCCGCCGCCCTGAGCGTATCCAACCCCAGCGTATCGGAGATGGTGGACCGCCTGGTGGACAACGGGTTCGTGACCCACGACAAGTACAGCCACATCGCCCTCACCCCCAAGGGGCGCCGAGTCGCCAAGGGGCTGGACCGCAAGCACGAGACGATCAAGAGCTTCTTCATAAACGTGCTGGACGTGGACGAGGACGTCGCCGACCGCGACGCCTGCGAGATCGAGCACGTCATCAGCGACGAGACGCTGAACCGCCTGGTCAGCTACCTGGATTCGCTCAGCCCCTGAACGGTGTCGGAGGTTTGCGTCCCAAAACCACCTCGCCTGCTGAGTCTTCTTACGAACGGTTCTCGGGTATTGCTTGATTTACTGTGCTACATTGTGGTACAATCCTTTCAGGAACAGGGAGGGTGCTTTGAGGGAATCTGTGTCGGTGAGCCTGCCGCCCTGGCTGAAAGAGAAGCTGGATCAAGCGGTTGTTCGTGGCCGGTCGAGCCGCAGCGACGTTGTCAGAGACGCGCTACAGAAATACTTCACGCAACAGGACCTGCAACGTATAAGAGAGCGCATGATCCCCCTTGCCGAGGCCAGGGGTATCTACACGGATGAGGACGTGTTCAAGGAAGTCTCTTGATCGTCCTGATCGACACTAACGTGCTTGTGTCGGCGATCATCGCTCGCGGCAATGCTGGGGATGTGCTCGGGCACTGCCTCCAGGTGCATGAAGTTGTTCTCACTCGAGGGATCCTGGCCGAATTCGAGCAGGTTCTAAGAGTAAAACTCGACTTTCCCCCCGACTACGTTGACGAGGCAGTCGCTTTCCTCGGTGAGAACGTGCTCCTGGTTGGATGCGAGCGGCCCGCTTCCGGCGCCTGCCGCGATCCCGATGACGATTGGATCCTGGCGGGCGCGCAGGCGGCGAACGCAAATTGCATTGTCACCGGGGATGATGACCTGCTGGTTCTCAGATCCTTTGCCGGGATCAGGATGGTCAGACCGGCGGACTTCTGGCGTTTCGAAGCGTCGTTCCTCCAGAAGCCCTGAATAGCGAGACGCCCGATCTGCTCTGCTATGGTAGTCCGCGCCCCACGCCCAGCATGCGGCGAGGATGCACGCCCATGAGCTCGAGGACCGGAGGAAAGGCCTCGTAAGGCCGCTCACTCCAAGGCTGCGATCCGGCGAACCACTCTTCGCGCAAAGCCCACGACCTCGTTTCCGATGCGCAGCGCGGAGGCCTTACTCGCCGTATATCCTGCTAGCCAGCTTGTAGGAGGGGCAGGTGTCGCGCTTCCAGGGATCGGTGGAGTACCGGACGCAGCGCCGGCAGCAGATGGAGATCTGCGCGGCCTGGTTCACCGCGAGCGCGGCCAGGAACAACAGCAGAAGACGAGGCCTGCGAAGCGCCGCCAGCACGGGCAGGAACTGCAGTACCGCCACCGAGCCGCCCTCCGCGACTATTCCCGCGGTATCAAGCGTCCTGTCCGGCTGGGGCTCGAACATCATCGAGGCGGGCACGCCCAGGTAGTAGAAGTCGCACGCCTTGCCGTAGTTCTCGCAGCGCGTGCAGATGAGGTACTTGCACACCGTGAACCAGGTGACCAGTGCCGCGAGCCACAGGGGCAGCCAGCGGGGCTTCACCTTCGCCACCGCGTAGCCGCCTATGCCCAGCATCCCGATGCCGGTGCCGATGAGGAACCTCATCTGCATCTTGTCGGCCTCCGGCCAGACGCCGGCCTCCGGGGCATCGCATCCGCATCCGCAGGTGGTGTTCAATCCAGCTCCTTTCAATTCGAATGATGAGGGGCGTCGGATGTTTTCATTGCGCTATGGCCTGGTGCTGTTCGGCGTGCCGCAACGCAACGCGAAACGTCCGACCCCCCGGTTCGCCCAAGGGTTGATCAACGGCTTCGTTTGGATGTTGCGCTTTTCTTAGCGGGTTTCGCCGGCTTCTTCTTTTTCGCGGCCGGTTTCGCGGCCGGTTTCGGCGGCTCCAGCCCCGTCTCCATCGCTAGTTTAAGCAGCTGGAACGACAGGTGCTCAGGCCCGTAGAGAATGCACTGGATCTTCGGCATGTACAGGTACAACGCGGCCCTGTTGCCGAGCACGCAGTCGGCCATCTCACGACCGATGTCGCTCGCGGTGTTGAACGACCACGCCACCTCCGATGGCAGCCACTGGACCGCCCCCTCCACCACGTTCAGCTTGAACTCGGCCTGCTGGGGCTGCCTGTACTGGTACAGGTTGCAGATGAACTTCATCTCCCCCCTGGCGGAGGCGGGTACCTTGGGGCCGCTTACCGTCATCAGGTGCTCGCCCTCCCTGGACAGGTCGCAGGTCACCCGGTCGGGCGTGTCGCTGAACTCGATGCCCGCGAGGAACTTCGGGTAGTTGTAGTAATCGATGCCGCCTCGGAGCGCCAGCTCGGTGGTCACCGGCAGGTGGTAGATGAAGACGTCGAACATGTCGGCGAAGTACTGGCGCAGCAGGTTGTACCCGGGCACGGGCGCGAAGTACGGCGAGTTCAGGACTATCCCCATCGAGAACTCGTTGTACGCCTGGATGTCGGTGTCGTAGTACTCGAACGCGGTCAGTGTGAGCGCCCCCACGCCGGGCACCAGCTGGGCCGGGGAGAACCGCGGGTCGGGCAGCATCCTCCTCAGCTTCATGAGGTTCGCCGGGAGGATGAGGGTGAACATACGCGCGTCGCGATAGAAGATCGGGAAGCGGATGTCCCCGGCCTCCGCCTTGATCTCTATCTGGTTGATCCCTTCGAAGAAATCAGTCATCTGCGACCACCTCCGGATGCCTCGTTCTCCCTTGCTAGATCGTGTGCGTGCTCAGGTTGGGGCAGCTTATGTACGGCGGGTCGTAGCCTTCCCCATCCCCCTCCACCCACTCGTACGGCTTGGTCCCCGACGGGCAGGTGGGTATGCTCTTGAGCACCCTGGTGCCCGGCTGGGTCAGGTCCTTCAGACTGCCCGGCAGCATCGGATCGTCGAACAACGCCTCGTAGGACATTATGGCTCCGTCGACGGTCCTGAGGTTCGCCTGGCAGGTCCTCCGCTGCGAGTTCTTCTCTGCGGTGTTCGTCGTCAACCTCGGCACTATCATCATGACGCCGCCGACGAATACCACGGCGGCGATGATCACCACGACGACCCAGGTGGGAAATCCCTGGCGGGGCGGGACGTAACCCCCGGGCGCCGGAGGCGGCACCATGTAAGGCGGCTGCGGCGGACCTCCGGGTGGCGGCGCCTGGCTTGCGGGTGGCGGCTGCTGTCCCGCGCCCGCCACCATCGCTCCACACTTCTGGCAGAAGGAAGAGGATGGGGCGATATCGGCGCCGCACTGCGAACAGAACATCCCTACCTCCTTTCATAGACCATGAGGGGCGTCAGACGTTTTCATTGCGTTATGTCCTTGTCGAAATGGACGTGTTCCAACCGCACTGCAAACGTCTGACCCCCCGGATCGCCCATGGGTTGATCGACCACTCCGCTTAGGGCTTCCGGACCGCCGTACAGCTGTCCGCATATTCTAACATCGCGGCATTTTCCCGGCTCCACTCGAATATAATCTCAGTATCAGTGAGGAAAGGAGCGGCGTTGGCTTCAAAGGTCTACTTCGCCGAGGCGGGCGGGCGCCCCAGGCAGGGCCCCCTGGACAGGCTGCACATGCTCTTCGAGGCCGCGGGTTTCCCCGCGCGCATAACGAAGCGGGACCTGGTGGCGGTGAAGGTCCACGTCGGGGAGAGGGGCAGCACCTCCTTCGTGCCCCCCTACTACGTCAGTGCCATCGTGGAGGACGTCACCCGTTGCGGCGGCAGGCCGTTCCTCACCGACTCCGGGTGCCTCTACTTCAGCGCGCGGTACAACGCCCGGGACCACATGGTCGTCGCCGCCGAGCACGGCTTCACGATCGAGACCGCGGGAGCCCCGTTCCTGGTTGCCGACGGCCTCCGGGGCTCCGACGTCCGCACGGTCGAGGTGAACTTCAAGAACCTCACCTCCGTGGATGTGGTGTCGGCCATACACGACGCGAACAGCCTGGTGGTGGTCACCCACGTCACCGGCCACGCCCTGACCGGGTTCGCCGGGACCCTGAAGAACCTCGGGATGGGAGCGGCCGGGCGCAGGATGAAGCTGGCGGTGCACGACCAGGTCCGCCCCGGTGTGAATCACGATCTGTGCACCGTCTGCAAGAACTGCCTGGACAACTGCCCCGCGGAGGCGGTCGACATAGTGGACGGCCAGATCGTCATGGACCCCGACGTCTGCATCGGTTGCGGGGAGTGCATCTCCATCTGCCCCGAGAAGGCGGTCGGCGTGCTCTGGAAGGGCGACCCCCTCGCGGCGCAGGAGAAGCTGGCCGAGATCTCCGCGGCGGTGCTCGCCAACAAGCGCGACCGCTGCTGCTTCTTCACATTCCTCATCAACATCACCCCGACCTGCGACTGCTGGAACTACTCCGCCGCGCCACTCGTCGGCGACATCGGCTACCTGGCCTCGAGCGATCCGGTTGCCATCGACCAGGCTGCCGCCGACCTGGTCAACGGGGCGGGAGGGCCCGGCGACGGCCCGGGGGCGACGGACAGGTTCAGGGCCTCCTTCCACAGCATAGACTGGAGCAGGCAGCTCTCCTACGCCGAGGAGATCGGGCTGGGGACGCGCAGCTACGAGCTGGAAAGGATCGGTGATTGATTTGCAGGCAGGTCTGTTCTTCGCCGCCCAGGCCGCGGCACCCGCTCCCACGCACGACGCGCTGCACACCGTGCTGGCCATAGCGATCGCGATCGGCGGCGCGCTCCTGCTCAACTGGGCCATCTACCTGCAGAAGAAGGCGGTGGTGGAGCTGCCGCCGGTCAAGGCGAAGATCTCCTGGGAGCTGGTCAAGACCTTCATCACCAACGGCCCCTGGATGTTCGCCCAGCTCATAAACGTGTCGGGATTCGCGCTGTACGCGGTCGCGCTGGCCATGGCCCCGGTCTCCATCGTGGAGCCCCTGATCGCCTCGGGGGTGGTGCTGCTGGCCTACCTGGCCATCAAGAACCTGGGCGAGCGGCCGCGCCGGATCGACTACGTGGCCATCGGCATGAGCGTATTCGGCGTGGTCTGCATCGCGCTCAGCCTGCTGGAGGGGGTCCCGAAGGACGAGTTGCGCCACCCCGCCGATATGTGGATATTCACCGGGGTCGCCCTGGGCCTCGCCGTTATCATCCCCCTGGTAATGAGGGGCAGCAGCGCGAAGCGCGCCGCCGGCCTGGGAATATCGGTGGGCCTACTGTTCGGAAGCGCCGCCGTCTTCACCCGTCTGCTCATGATGGAGTGGGGCGACCACTGGGGCTACTTCGCCCTGTTCGCGGTGCTTTGCGTGGCCACCTACCTGCCGGGGTTCATCGTCCTGCAGGCCGCCCTGCAGCAGGGGCAGGCGACCGTGGTCGCGCCCGTCTACAACGGGGTCCAGGAGTTCATCCCCATCGTCATCGGGATGGTAGCGCTCAACGAGAAGTTCCCGGAGAACGACTTCCTGGCGGCCCTGAGGATATTCGGGTTCGTGCTGATAATCGTGGGGACCATCATCCTGTCCCAGCGGGCCGAAGGCGAGGAGGCCCCCGCCGTCGCCGTCGAGGAGACCCCGGCGGAGTCGGGCGGTGAGGGGGTCTGATGACCACCCTCCTGGCGATAGTCCTCACCCTCGGGGCGGCTATCTGCCTCAACTACGCCATGTACCTGACCAAGAAGGCGGTGGACCTCCTGCCCGCCGTGAAGTTCGAGGTCTCCTTCAGTGTCTTCAAGGCGTTCGTGACCAACCGGCCCTGGGTGACCGCGACCGCCCTCAGCGTGGTGGGCGGCGGGGTATACGCGGTGGCCATCGCCATGGCGCCCATTTCCATCGTCCAGCCCATACTGGCCTCCGGGGTGGTGCTGCTCGCCTACCTCGCCATCAAGAACCTGGGGGAAAGGCCGCGCACCTCGGACTACTACGCCATCGGGATGACCGTCCTGGGGGTCGCCCTGATCGGTGTGAGCCTGGCCGAGGGCATCCCCGAGACCGTGAAGCACGACCCCGTGGAGCTGTGGGTGTTCGCCGCGATCGTCACGGTGATCGCCGTGATCATGCCGCTGGTGATGCGGCACGAGCGGCAGGCCGCCGGGCTCGGCATCTCGGTGGGGCTCTTCTTCGGCCTCGCGGCGATCTTCGGCAGGCTGCTGCTGGTGGACTGGACCGGCCAGTGGGGCGCGAAGGGTATCGCGGTCACGGTCTCCAGCGTGTTCGTTATCCCATGGGCACTGACGTTCATCGCCGGCTTCATCATGATGCAGGCCGCCCTCCAGAGGGGCATGGCCGTGGTGGTGGTGCCGTTGCTCTCCGGGCTCTCCCAGGTGGTCCCCATCCTGGGAGGGATGATCGCGCTCAACGAGCCATTCCCCAATTCCGTCGTGCTCTCGGCGCTGAGGATCCTCGGGTTCTGCCTGATACTGGTTGGAACGGTGGTGCTGTCCCGCAGGGCGGAGGAGGTATCGCCCGCTACCAAGCCAGGCGAGCTGGGAGCGATCAACTGAGAATTAACCTCAACCACTTATTCTCAAGTGGGAATTCACCTCAACCACTAATTCTCATCGGGAGTGCGCGAATAGATGGCTAAGGTTTGGTTCTCGTTGGGGTGTGGGAAAAGATGGTTGAGGTGAATTCTCAAGTTAGACGCCTGTGGTGCCGCCCTTGAGGACCCGGTCGATGGCCTCCATGAACTCCATGTCGTTGAACGGCTTGCGGAAGAAGCCGGCCGCCCCGAGCTTGCGGGCCTCGTCGCGCATCTCCTCGTCGTCGAAAGCGGTGAGGAAGATGACAGGGATGTTGCGGGTGGTCAGGGAGTGCTTCATCCGGTCGATGGACGAGAACCCGCCCCCCGAGGGCATGCGCACGTCGAGGATGATGAGGTCGGGCTTGTTCTCCGCGGCGAACTTGAACGCCTCCTCGCCGTCGTGCGCGCCGATCACCTTGTAGCCGGCGGCCTTCAGCCTGATGGACAGCGCCAGGACCAGGTCCTTGTCGTCGTCGGCCACCAGTATGAGGTTCTGCGAAGTTCCGTCTTCCAAGAGAAAAGCTCCCCTTCCCCTCAGTACGGGCTGTAGTAGCCGCCCTGCGGGGGCGCGCTGACGGTCTGCCCCGTGGCCACCCCCCTGTACGCCGGTATCGAGAAGTGGAAGGCGCTGCCCATCCCCTCCATGCTCTCGGCCCAGAGGGTCCCGCCGTGCGCCCTGACTATCTCGCGCGAGATGGACAGGCCGAGGCCCGCCCCCTCCTCGACGTACACCTGGTCCTTGTCCACGCGGTAGAACAGCTCGAATATCTTGCCCAGGTCCTCGCGTGGTATGCCGATGCCGGTGTCCTCGACGCTGACTATTATCCTGCCCTCGTCGCGGGGCATGAACCCGGCGCGTACCTGCATCATCCCCTGCTCGGTGAACTTGATGCTGTTGCCCGCGACGTTGGCGACCACCTGCGCCACCCGCGCCTTGTCGGCGTACACCGGCGGCAGGTCCTCCGGCACCTGCACCTGTATCGTGAGGCCCTTGTCGGCCGCCTGGGACTCGAGCTTGGGCAGCACGATGTCCAGGATGTCCTTGATGCTAACGACCTCCATCTTCAGCTTGAAGTCCCCGGAGAGTATCTTGTTGGCGTCGATGAGGTTCTCGACCAGGCTGTGCAGGCGGAAGGACGAGCGCCGGATCACGTCCACGTAGTTGCGCTGGTCCTCGGTCAGCTCACCCGCAAGGCCCTCCAGCAGGATATTGACGTACTGGTCGATCGCCGCCAGCGGGGTACGCAGGTCGTGGCTTACGTTGGCGATGAAGGTCTTGTGTATCTTGGAGACCTCCTCGTCCTGGGTGATGTCCGTGCCCACCGCCACGCGCTCCACCTCGCCCTTCTGGTCGCGCACCATGGCCGAGACGAAGCGGTAGTTCTTGCCGTTCTTGAGCATCGCCCGCCAGCGGGCCGGGCCCTTGGTCTTCTGGCACACCTCGCAGGGCTCGGTGCGGTCGTAGAAGATGTGGTGGCAGGCCCCTCCCATCTGGCCCTCGCCGAATATCTCCTCGGCGGCCCGGTTCATCCAGAGGATCTGGAACTGCGGGCTCACTATGTAGGCCGGGTCGGCCATGTTGTTGAGTATGCTCTTGAGCTGGGAGTTGGCGTCCTCGATGACCCTGCCGTAGTAGTCCAGCCGCCGCTGCTTGACCCCGGCGTTCAGCGCCGCGATCACGCGCGGGAGCGGCTCCTCGCGGATGGGCTTGAACATGAAGTCCGCCGCGCCCGTGGAGAGGCTGGAGACCGCGCCCTCCAGGTTGTCCTGGCCCGCCACCACGACCACGGGCTGCTTGTCCAGGCCGGCCTTTCGCAGCTCCTCGTAGGGGGGCTGGCCGTTGTCCAGGTCCCAGAGCACCACGTCGGCGTTCCAGCCGGCGACCTTCTCCATCCCCTGGTAGTCGCCCGGCACCTGGACGAACTTCATCCCGGAGCGCTCCAGCGCCCCCTCCAGGCCCAGTCGCACCTCGCTGTCGTTACCGAGGTATGCTATGCGGTATTCCTTCACCCTCTAGATCCAACTCCCTGAGACCGGCGAGCGCGGACTTCAGTCCGTCTCCTACCATTTCTATTGTAAAGCAACCTGAGCGCCGCGCTACCCCGTAATCAACAAGAACTATGTTATTTGACCTGTATTGCTGACACCCGAAGCAGTTCAGGATGGCATGCTGCGCCGGGACGCGGCGGTAGAGCAGATTGATTCTAAAGCGCTCAGCCAGAAAGCATTACAGGAAGGTGAATGATTCCAGGACGATCCTACTGTAGCGCTGGTACTCGCCAGCTTGATTTGGAAATATTAGTGCATAAAGGTACGGCCTCTCGAAGACATAATACTCATTGACAATCACAGCTCCGCGTTCTCTTTCCACGTGCATGGCGCGATGTCCCGCAAGGGCCACATCAGGATTTCTTGATATGACATCATCACCATTTCGTGCCAGGATTTGAGAATACAGTTTTTCATAGCAAGCGCTGGCATCATCGAAACTCGAGATGTCGATATCAGACCCTGGTGCTTTTCATATCTCACGATGTAGACACGTGGAATATTCTGGGAATTCGCTTCATAAGGCATACTATCCCAAAGTTGAACATTCTCAACTGAAGGCTCGTAGATGCCATCCGAACTATAAGCCCCTTCTTCATATTTCCAACCATCAGGTAACTCCACCTTAAACCCGAGTACGTCAAACTTCACTATTCGCCCGGTTGACGGGGTTGGACTGCATGATGCAGAGAATGCTACTAAGCAACCAGAGGCAAGCCAAAAGGTTGCTTTTCCCAGCGACTGAATAAAGCGTCGAGGAATACACAACGATGTTGTTGAATTTAGATCAACAGGCAGCAGGCAGGCAGTCGTTAGTACCGTCCAGAAAGGACCAATTTAATTGTCTCTTGTGCTTGCCCCAATTCTTGATTGATTCTCGACTGAAGATGCTCAATGACTTGATTCTTAGATAATCCCACATCATCCATGAACCATTGCTTGGAGCCGTCAGGAGCGGTTACCGCCTCAATACCTTCAGACGGTATCTGTCGACCGTATCGAATAAATGAGGCAAGCTCGGTACAAATCAAGCTCGCATCTCGTATGTCTTCCAGCGCTGCAAGAACACCTTCATTCGTGATCCGCTTGTCAAAGTGCTCAATCGGGTCCGCCTGAGATAATCCGAGTGTTTCAAAGAGCTTCACCAACATCCCACTCGTTCGATTCATCGCATCCATGAGTTGGTCCTCGCTGACAATGCCCGCCGCAAATGCATCATTCATTTCAACGATATAGGCCTCGGCACCACGTATGGCTGCACAGGCTGCTTCGAGTCTATCGATCTGCTGTCCTAAATCGAGTCCGTTTCCTGTACATCCGCTCAAACTAAGTAGCAGAACGATTGCCACAAGAACGCCGCTACGCTGAATCGTTCTTCCTTCAGAATCCATGCTACGATTTGCCTTTGAATTCGACCAGTCTATATTCGGCACCGTCATACAGCATGAAGACTGCCGCCCTGGGGTGGATATGTTTGTCGTAATAGAGAGCACCAGAATCGTAATGCCAAGTCGCTGGACCCAGTTTCTGACCAACTGGTGAGACTGTTACTTTCAAGTCAACTCCATGGAACCGCATCGCCAATTCGGTCATATAGAAGGATATGAGCGGAATCTGTTCGCTCTCGCGACGATCGGGTTCCAGTGTCGCACTGTTCTCAGTAGGGTCGTCAATATGATACAAAGCCATAGGTCTGATAGTAAGTGTTGCCTTGAGATATGCTATCCCATCGGCAGTGCTACCCCAGATATGCGCTGATATACCAGGCATATCTGGGTCTTTCGCATCCAGCTGTAAGTCAACCTCTGGCTTGTCCGTATCAGTATCACTTCCTGGCCTTTGTTGATGCAATTGGCAATCATTGGGATTTATCTGCGCCTGCTGCGATGGAGTAGCCTTCTGCTTCCTCGCCTCAAGCAAATCAAAGTAGTTCGCCAGTCTCATGTACTCCAAGTATGCTTTGACGTTCCCAGCCAATAGTGCGAGCCCTGCCATGACTCTGCAATGATCCCCCATGGCGCTCTTACCAGACAGGTCCTTCGTGTTCACCGGGTCGTCGTTGGCGTAGATGTAGGGGTTCTTGGTGATCGGTAACTCGTCGTCGCCGGTCAGCGGGTCCCTGGAGATAAACCTGCCGGTATCCGGGTCGTAGAAGCGGGCCCCCATCTTGATTAGCCCGAGAGAATGGTAGCTTCGCCTCTGGTGCTCGCCAACGTAGCCGAAGGGTTCTTCGGTGGGTTCGGCCACATTTCCCCAGGCGTCGTAGTGGAGGTCTGAGGTTACGCTCCCGTCTGGGTCGGTGACGAGGGCAACGTCGGAGTGGGGGTTGCCCGAGAAGTAGCTGGTGCCCTCCGACGTGGTTGCCGATACCAACCCCCCGGCTCCGCCCTGGAACAGAGCCGTGGGGCTCAGGTTTCCATCCAGGGTAGCCACCTCCACGTCGGAGACCATGTCGTGGAGGTGGATGTTGAGCTGTCCGTTCTCCGAGGAGGCGAGCGTCCTGTCCAGAGAGTCGTATACGAACATGGCGTTCAGGCCCTCGGTGTCGCTCACCCCGGTAAGCCTCCCCTTGCCGTCCCAGGTCAGGTCCTTGGAATAGGTGTCCCTCTCTACTCTAACCAGGTCTCCCCGCAAATTGTAGGTGTAGGAGTTGCCCCGCGAGTCTGAGAGCAACTGGTCACCCGGCCCGTAGGTGTATGTGGTGACCTCGCCTGCCCTGTCCCGGGCCAGGCGGTTGCCGCTATCGTCGTAGGCGTAGGTGATGGGTCCGCTCCAGGGGCTGGACTCGGAAGTCAGGCGGGAGGCGGCGTCGTAGCCGTAGGTGGTCAGACAGGTGCCGTCCTCGGTGATGGTGGTGATATCAGCGCGCGCGTCCCGGCTGACCTCGTAGGTCTTCAAGGGATCTGCGCCTCTGCTTATACTGAGTCCGCTCGTCATCCCGCTTTCGTCGTAGGCGTAGGTCGAGGAGACGCCGTTGGGGTAGTTGATTGTGGAAAGACTTCCTGCCGGTGAGTAGGTGTAGGTGGCGGTCGATGTCCCGTGGGTGCTTTCGGTCATCCTTCCGGCCGCGTCGTATGAGTAGGAGAAGGTCTCGTCGATGTTCTGGCCGGTCACCCTCTTGCCGGTAATGCGTCCCACCTCGTCGTAGCTGGCGGAGGTGGTTCCCAGGAAGTTCGCAACCGAGGTGAGCCTGCCCGCGTCGTCGTATGTGAACGTGGTCGGGCCGTATTGGTTGGAGCGCTGGGTGGGTCGGTCCTCGGCGTCATAGGCAGCCTGCTCGAGAAGGCCATCAGGATAGTCCACCCGCGTGGGGCTTCCGTTCTCGTCACATGTGTAGGTGGTGGTGCCCATGCCGTCTGTCTTGCTCAAGAGCCTTCCCGCATCGTCGTAGGTGTAGCTCGTCATCGGCCCCAGGGGGTTTGTCTCTGACAACAGCTTACCGCACTCGTCGTAGGTGTAAGAGGTCACCCCTTCCCCGGGGTCTGTCATGCTTAGCCTTCTTCCGCACTCGTCGTAGGTGTAGGACACGACATTACCGAGAGGGTCGGTGGCAGCGACGAGCAGTCCCCTGGAGTCATACGAAAGAGTGGTAGTGGCACCCGTACCATCCGCCGTAGCGGTCTTCTGGCCGTTCAGGTCGTAGGCAAAGGTCGTGGTCCTGCCCTCGGGGTCCATCGATGATACCAGGCGGTCCATGGAATCGTATGCGGAAGTAGAGACGTGGCCCTCTGGGTCGATCACCGAGACCCGGTTGCCGCCCGCGTCGTAGGAGTACCTCGTCACGGCTCCCGCAGCGTCCGTGCTGGAGGTCAACCTCCCGGCGGCGTCGTATGAACTCATGCTGTAGCTGCCCAGGGGATCTGTGACCTTGACCTCGTGTCCGCAGTCGTCGTACTCGTATCCGGTCTGGTTACCCAAGGGATCTGATCGGGTCTCGAGGCGTCCGCAGACGTCGTAGGTGCTGGTGGTGGCCTTGCCTTCCCGGTCGGTCTCGGTGAGCACGTTGCCCTCGGGGTCGTAGGTCCTGGAGGAGGTATGTCCCCTGGGGTCGGTAGTGGCCACCTCCCTGCCCAGTTCGTCGTACGCGTGGAGTGTTGCATGACCTAGCGGGTCGGTTTCGGATGTCTTGTTGCCGTTCGCGTCGTAGGCGAACGTGGTTTCGGCCCCCAGGGGGTCAATCTGCTTTGATACCCTGCCCATGGGATCGTACTCGGTCCTCCAGACCTTCCCGTGAGGATCCGTCTCGAAGACTTGGTTCCCATCAGAATCATAAGCATAGGAGTAGACCCCTCCGCACGCGTCGGTCATGGTGAGCAGGTGCCCCATCTCATCGTAGGTGAACGAGGTGGTCGCGCCCATAGGGTCGGTTGTGGTCAGCTTGCGGTTGGCCGCGTCGTAAGTATTTACGGTGATTCCTCCGTCCGGGTTCTCGACTCTCGTGAGGTTGCCTTTTCCGTCGTAAGTGTTGCTGGTGGTATTCCCCAGCGGGTCGGTGGTCGTAAGCAGCCGACCCACCGAGTCATAGGTGTAGGTGGTGGTATTACCCAGCGGATCGCGCTCGGATAGCACGTTGTTGGCCGCGTCGAATGTCCAGGTAGTAGTCGCCCCCAGCGGGTCGCTTGTTGTGAGGCGGTTTCCCCTCGTGTCATAGGTGTGGATGGTGGTCTTGCCGGCGGGGTCGGTCTCGCTGACCATGTTCCCGGAGTCGTCGTAGGTGTAGTGAGTGGTATTCCCGTTGCGGTCCATGCTTGAGGTTAAGTAACCATCGTCGTCGTAGGTAACCGACGAGACTTGGCCGAGTGCATCCGTTGACCCTGTGTTGTACAGCCTCGAATCGTTGCTGAAGCGTGTGGTACGGCACAGTGCGTCCGTATAGGTGGAACGGTGTGCGGTGGGGTCGTACGAGAACTCCGAGATATTGTCTTCGGCGTCGCGCTGGATCAGCACGCGTCCCATGTAGTCGAATTGGTTCTTTACGAAGGTTGCGCCCTTGGGATCTGTAACTGTCAAGAGGTGATGGTTGCCGTTATACGTGAACCGGGCTTTTCCGCCCGCAAGGTCGGTCACCTCGACCATGTTGCCGTTCTCGTCATAGGAATAGGAGACGTGCCTGCCGGCGGGGTCCGTAACCCTGGAAAGCCTGTCCTCCGTGTTGTAGGTGAGGGTCGCGGTCTGGTCGCAGGCATCCGTAATGGAGACCGCGCGACCCTCAGGGTCCCTGGCGATGGCAAGGGAGTTGCCGCAGGTGTCGGTCACTGCTATTATGCGTCCTTCGGTATCAAATGTGTCGAAGCTGCCGTCCTTCCGGTTAAGCCGCCACGAGCCGTCCGGATTCTTCACAAGCACCGTGTGGTCCTCATCCTCGGGAAGGTAGGTTATGCCGTCCTCAGGAATAGTATCGTCCGCCTGCCGGTAGTAGCATCTCCTGTCACCCTCGGAGTTGACCAGCAGCATCTCGTCTTCGACGTACTTCGGCATGTAGGGTTCCACCCGTTGTGTTATCAGGCAGTCCCACCCGCGACCCATAGGCCCGTCTGGCTCGGAGGCGGTTATGGAGTTGTAGGTACGGGTGATCTCGATGTGGGGGCCCGTGGCGGAGAAGTCCAGATCCGTAAGGCTGGAGGTGAAGTTGCCGGTTACCGCGTTCACCGGCTCGGCCACGGAGGGGCAGTGGGGGTCGTGCCCGTTCACCCGGCCGTAGAACTTGCTCTGGCCCACCCAGGGCTGGACGTCCACGTAGTAGCTCACCCCGTTGCAGTCCCCGTAGGGGGCCGGCCCCGAGGTGTTACCCCACCAGTTGTTGGAGGCGTCAACGTACTCGGGGCCCTCGTTGTAGACTCCGATGCCGTTGTCCTGGATTCTGTTTCCTCCCCTGATCTGCGGGTAGTCGTGTGGGAAGTAGGCGAAGACCCCGTAATAGCAGTCCTTTATGGTGTTGCCGACGGCGGTTCCATGGAAGTTGCCCAGAACCAGGCCGTTGCTCCCGCCGGCTATCTTGTTGCCGTTGACGGTCACGTCCATGCTGTATTCGGGACCTGACAGGGCGATCCCCGACCCGCTGCACCCTGTGATGGTGTTGCCCATGACGTTCGCGTCGTATCCGGACCACGAAATGGCGTCACCGACGTTGGTGAACGTGCATTGCTGGACCGAGACGGTGGGACCGCTTCCGACTATCCCCGCTCTGGCACACCCTGAGAAAGTGTTCTCGGAGGCCGCCAGGCGCGAGTTCGTGCAGGTGAGCCCCCAGTAGGAGTCCGAGAGATCGTTCGACTTCATCACCACGCCTGCGTCATGGGCAATTATCCCGTAGAGCCGGCAGTCGGAGATGGTGTTTCCCTCCAGGGTTATGTCCGGACTCTGCTGGAGGAGAACGCCCTGCTGTCCGCCGTTGAGGGCGTGACCACTGATGGTGCCCGAGGACTGGTTGAACTCGATGCCCGTTGTGCTATAGGAGGTGAGAGCGTTGTTGGCCACGCTCGCGCTGCTGTTGGACTTAACTGCTATGGACCAGTCGCCTCCGATTACTTCGTTGGCGACAATCTCCCCACTCGCACCTTGTGAGAACTCGATCCCCGTACTTATCCAGACTCCCCCGGTGATATCTATCTGGTTGGCCCTCACGCTGGCGTTTGATGAGCCGCCCGAGGGGTTGGAGATGATTATCCCGGTATCCGGGTATCCGGCCCCAGCGCCGTTTATCGTGTTCTCTGTCACCTCGATTTCGGCGAAGTCCCCCGCCCTTATGCCTTCCGAGTAGGTGGAGATGTTGTTACGGGTGACGGTCACCGGGGCCGGCGTGCCGCCCGCCTCCTCGCATATTACCTCGATGCCGGTATCTCCCCGACTCGACCCCTGGATGATGTTGTCGCATATGGTGTTCTCGACGGCGTCGCTGTTGTTCCCGCTTCCTCGCAGCTCGATGGCGGGCTCGAAGTCGCCGTTCAGCCTGTTACCGCTGCACTCCATCTCGGAAGCGCCCGGATCCGCGGCCTCTCCCACGTGCATGGCGATGGATATTCCCCTGGCACCGAGAACGTCCGGGGAGACCTCGACGGAGTTGTCATTTACGTATGCTTTCTTGGACGAGCCCACCATGATGCCACTGCCGTAGTTGGTCACGTGGTTGCCTGTGACCCGGGTGTCGTTTGTGCCCCCTACGATCAGGCCCCAGCCCCAGCTCATTCCCTGCGGGGTTGTCCGGTAGAAGGTGTTGCCGGAAACCGTTGTCGCCGATTCGGTCGCCTGGACCACCATCGTCCCTTCGCCGTAGTGGCAGTCGGTGAAGATGTTGCCGGTGATGCTGATTCCCCCGGGGGCGTCCAGGCAGGATACCAGTGCCCCCAACAGGCAGTCGGTGAACGTGTTTGCGTCCATGTTGATGCCCCGGGCACCGAGCAGCTCCAGGCCGTACCCATGGCTCACTTGGGAGAAGGTGTTGGCCTGGCAGGTGACCGATTCGGCGAACCGGCTGGAGAGCCCGGCGGTGCTGCTGGAGGCTATCTCGCAACTTCTCACGTTCACGTATGCCTGATCGCTCACCACCGCGGCGCTGGAGGCCACGTACCTGCCCCCGACTATCTCTTGGGCGGTCTGCTCTCCCGCATACTCGATCTTAAGGTCCTGGAGGCTGGACGGGGAACCCGCCGCCAGGTAGATGGCGCTCCAGTCCCCGGGAGACCCCTGGCTCTCTCTGTCAGCGTTGGTGTCGCCGAGCGCCGAATCGTCGGAAAAGGAGGTGAACAGCGGTTTGTCTCCCCCGGCGGTCCCCGCTTCCAGCGTCCCTTCGACGTAGAAGCCTCCCTCCTTGACCTTGATGACGGTCCCGGGCTCGAGGGTCAGGGTGACCCCCGGGGGGACCACGATCCAGCTCCCCAGGACGTATGGGTTGCATTCGGGTCCGAGGGTGATGTCCTGGCTCAATACGGTGTCGCTGAGCTTGGTGGCCACAGCCACCGGCACGTCCGCGCTGAAGGAACCGGAAGAGGCAGATACGAAGCCGTGGCCCAGCGTGGTTGCGGTGAAGAGGCCCGAAGAATCGATGGTGCCCAGGCCTTCCGCGTGGGCCCAGGAGGCGGCAAGCTGGTGAAGGTTGCCTTCAGTGTCGGTCCCCACCATCAGGAACTGCTTCTGCTCACTAACCGCGAGGCAGGTGCCTTGAGGCTCAACTTGCGCGCTTGTGATCTCGTAGGCGGGGTTCTCTACGCTAAGGGTGAGGGTGGCCGAGGTCTCGTGGTCCGCGGTGTCCCTTACGGTCAGCCTGAGCAGGTAATCCCCTTCGGAGAGGACTTCGGTGTTCCAGTAGCCCAGGAAACCGTCGGTGACTTGATCTGAAGCAGGCGAGCAGGCCTGCTGCCATTCCTCGGAGCTCGCCTCGGATGCGTACTGGAGGACGTAGGAGTCGAGGTGCTCATCCGAGGCGGTACCCATAACCCGTATGAGTCCGGTAGCCGTGCTTCCATCCTGTGGAGCGCTTATCGAGGCCGAGGGTGCCGTGTGGTCTATGAACACTTGAATGGTCCGGACGATCTCCATCCCGGGGATTCCCTCAACTCGTAGCCTCAGGAGACATGGCCCCTCCTCCAGTGAGGATGTGTCCCAGGTGGCCAGGACGCCATCGCTGACCGGGGTTGTCGCCCCTTCGAGGATCGGGTTCCACCCGCCTTCGGAATCCGGGTCGCTTCCCTCCTTGAAGGATAGCGTGTAGGAGGAGAAGTTGGGCCCCGAGGCTGTTCCCGATATCTCGCAGGTCTCGGCGGCACCTCCTGCGGCTTCGGGAGAGGTTATCAGCGCGGTCGGGACATCGTTGTT
>JAHJCO010000057.1 GCA_018831265.1 Actinomycetota bacterium | reverse complement strand
TCGATATGAAGTCCAGGTACTACTCGAGCGAACCCGTTGCCACCTGCAGGGTCAGGGAGCGGACCCGCCCGACACTGGCAGAGCTGTTCGAAGGATGCGATTCGATGGAAGCCCGGAATCATGCAATCGGCCAGGCCTACCAGGTCTTCGGGTACACGCTCGCCGAGATCGGGGAGCAGGTCGGGTTGACCCCGTCCATGGTCTGCAAGATCTCGCGTGGTGTCAGACATTTGAATCACACCAGCAACAGGAGTTGACACAATAGATCAGAAACAACGCAAATCGTCCGAATCCAAGGTTAGGGCCCGAGTTGACTGTTACTATATTAGAATAGATACTATATTAGTTAAATACAGTTAACTACTGGGATTCAAATGTCTGACACCAGGTCGGTCAGGGTCCTGATCGTGGGGGGACTCGTGGTACCCTGGGCGCCGGCCCGGATCGAGGCGGTGGCGGGCTTCGTTTGCCACACCATTCCACGGACGCGTTACATATGAGACCGTGTTTATAAAACGGGGCACTAAGTCCCGCCACTGTCCCCCGGCCCCGGTGATCCATCGCTCGCAGGGGCCTCCGCGACCTCTCGCGCCTGCCTTATGTCCCCGGTGACCTTCAGGACAATGGCCGTGACGGGGACGGCCAGGATGGCCCCCGCGATGCCGGCGAAGACCGCGCCGAGCAGCGTGACCAGCAGCGCCAGCAACGGGTGCAGCTTGAGGGTCTTCCCGTAGGCCACGGCCTGGATGGGGTTCTGCATTATGGTATGGACGAGTATGGCGTACACCAGCATGACCAGACCCGCGCCGAGACCCTTGGCCGCCAGGGCGATGAACACCGCGAAGGCGCCCCCTATGTAGCCGCCGAACGACGGGATGTAGCAGGTGACGAAGGTCACCAGGACTATCGGCCCGACCAGGGGCACGCCCAGGATGAGGGTGATGGGGATGAACAGTATCGCGTCAACGGTGGCTATTATGGTCGTCCCCCTGAAGTAGCCCCTGATGGCGGTGTTCACCCCCTCGAGGATGATCCCGGCCTGGTCCTTCTCCACGCCCATGTGGTCGGTCACCCACTCCTTTATGGTGCCGTCGTCACCGAGCAGGAAGATGAGGAAGAAGAACGCGATGAAAAGCCCTATCGCGAAGGAGGCTATGCCCGGGACGCTCTTGGAGATGATCCCGATGAGGCCGGTGTTCGCGTGTTCCCACGCCTCCTGGATCGTCCCGTGGATCCAGTCGGAGACCGAATCGGTCACCTTGAGGTCGTCCACCCAATCCTTGATCCTCTCGGCCCCGTCCTTGACCTGCTTCCCGATCGAGCCGGCCTGCGAGCTGACGCCGTATATGATTACGGTGACGACTCCCGCCAGAACGCCAACGATCAGGATCATCGTCACCACTACGGCCGCCCACCGGGGGAAGTGATGCCGGACCTGCCAGTCCACGAACGGCTGGAGCAGGATGCCTATTATGAGAGCCACTATGAGGGGCAGGATGACCTGGTGCGCCTTGGAGTAGACCATCCCGGCGACGACGACCGCGCCGAACAGCCCCAGGAAAAGCCAGCTCCTGATCCCCCATCGCCAGATCCACATTTCCTGGATCCTGGCGAGCTCCTTGCCACCGCTCCTCTTCAGGGTGCCACCACCTTGGCAGGGTACCGTCTTGTACAGGCTTCCAATATATCACGCCGGCGCGTCCCGCCCACGGCTGCCGCTCGGGTAGAATGGGGTAGAGAGGTCTTACCCCTATGCATTAAGTGTCGGGCAACGCGAGGGAGGAGCGAGACAGCGAAACCGGGACGCTTGTACCGTCTGGTCGCGGAAGCCCTGCTCGTGTCGGTGTTGTTCTCCGCCGCTTCGGGCGTTTGCCTGCTCGCGGCCGGCTGCGGTCAGCCCCAGGCCTCGCTACCGACGACGGCCTCGCAGATGAAGGCCGCGCGGGCGGAGGCGGAGGAGTACCTCACCACGGACGGGGAGCGGCTCGCTCGCGGAAAGACGTACGGAGCCACCATCTACTCCGTGTACGCCGAGCTGGATGCGAAGGCGAAGTCCGTGCAGGCGGAGGAACGGGTCCTCTACACGAACCGGACGAAGGCGGTGCTCTCCGAGGTCGTCTTCCGCGTGTACGCGAACGACCCCGGCACGGGGCTGTCCGGCCGGGGGGTCGAGTTCGACGAGGTAAAGGCGGACGGGCGTCCCGCCGAGCATACGCTCGAGGGCTCCTTCCTCGAGGTGGGCATCCCCGGCGGACTCCCTCCGGGGGAGGAGGCGTTCGTCGCGTTCTCGTTCAACGAGAAGGTCCCACCCGTCGACGAGTCCGGCAACGGCGGGATATACGGGTACGGCGAGGGCGTCTTCGATCTCGGTAACTTCCTTCCCACCGTGGTCACGTGTCCGGACGGCACGTGGGACAGGAGGGAGACACCGACGGACGGGGACGTTGCATTCTACGACTGCTCTTACTACTTCGTCTCCTTCGACGCGCCCGACGGCTTCACGGTGGCCGCCACCGGTGTCGAGACAGGGAGGCGGGGCGACGCCCACGTGTACGCGGCCGGGCCCTCGAGAGACTTCGAGGCACAGGCGGGCTCCGGCTACCTCTCCGCGGACCGGGAGGTAGGCTCGACCACCGTCACCTCGTACTTCTCCGGAGAGGACCGGAAGGCGGGCCTGGAGGCGCTTGATTCCGGCTGCGCCGCGCTGGAGCAGTTCTCGGAGCACTTCGGCCCGTACCCCTACACCAGGCTCAACATCTGCGAGGCACCGCTCAGCGATTCCTACGGTATGGAGTTCACGGGGCAGGTGCAGATAGCCTCCTTCCTCTACGAGGACCTCGAGGAGACGACCGTGCTGGACCTCACGGTCGCCCACGAGGTCTGCCACCAGTGGTGGGCTCTCGGGGTGGGAAGCGACTCCATCGGCCACCCCTGGCAGGACGAGTCGCTGACCAGTTACTGTGAGGTCGCATACTCGCTCTGGGAGCACGGCGAGGAGAAAGCCCTGGGCGTCCTGGAAGATCTTGCGGACGGGTACGTCGCGGCCCGCGAGGACGGCGTACCGGACGCCGCGGTGGACCAGCCCGTGGCGGGGTTCCGGGACGGCGACCAGTACGGCGCGATCGTCTACTCCAAGGGCCCGTTCTTCTTCGACGAGCTGTGGAACGAGATGGGCGAGCTCACCTTCGAGGAGGCGCTCCAGGACTACTATGAAAAGAACGTATTCAGAAACGCGACGGGAGAGGAACTCTCCGGCGCCCTTCGCGCGCGCAGCGAAGACCCCGCCGCCTTCGACGCCCTCTACGACCGCTGGATTAAGGAGACGCACGGCGACGAGGACATCCGTTACGAGGCGATCTAGGTGAAGCGCCCCGGTGTGGCGCCCGTAGTGACGGCATTCCCTGCCTTGCCCGCAGGCCCGGTTGTGAAAGAATGCAGACCATCCTTTCATCGGTAATCGTTGTCAAGTGGAAGTGCAGGTATCACCATGGGAGATGTCATAGGGAATATCCTTCCCCTGGCCCTCGGTGTCGCCATCAGCCCGGTGCCGATAATCGCGGTGATCCTCATGCTGTTCAGCGGGAAGGCGAAGGTCAACAGCCTGGCATTCCTGCTGGGATGGGTCGCCGGCCTCTCGGCCGCCTTCTGGATCGTCTATGCGGTCGCAAGCGCCGCTGATGTCGCCACCAGCAGCGGGGCCTCCAAGGGGACGGCCGTCCTCAGGCTCGTGCTGGGCGTGCTGCTCCTGTTCATGGCGTTGCGCAACTGGCGCAAGAGGCCGGGGCCGGGAGAAGAACCCGAGATGCCGAAGTGGATGTCGGCCATCGACGGGTTCACTCCGCATAAGTCACTGGGGCTGGCGGCGCTGCTCTCGGGGGTGAACCCCAAGAACCTTGTGCTCACCCTCGCCGCTTCCATGGCCATCGCCCAGGGGGGCCTTGCCACCGGGGAGATCGTTATCTCGTTCGCGATCTTCCTGGCCATCGGGGCGGCTACCGTAGCAGTTCCGGTCGTCGTCAACCTTGTCATGGGGGCCAGGGCCGAGAAGACCCTGAATGCGTGGAAGGCCTGGCTGACGGAGAACAACGCCACGGTCATGTTCGTGCTGCTACTGGTCTTCGGTGTTGTGCTCATCGGCAAGGGCATAAGCGGTCTTGTCTAGTCGCTTGAAGTCGGATCCGCAAGACGGGGCACCCGGCTTCCACGTCATGGCAAAGCCCACCGGCTCGGTGTGCAACCTCTCCTGCCGGTACTGCTTCTTCCTCGAGAAGCAAAGGCTCTACCCGGGCGAGCGTACGCGCATGGACGACGGCGTGCTGCGCGCCTACATAGAGCAGTACATCGAGGCCCAGGACGTGCCGGAGGTCACCCTCGCCTGGCAGGGCGGCGAGCCCACCCTCATGGGCCTGGACTTTTTCGCCCGGTCCGTAGAGATAGCGGGCGAGTGCGCGCCCGCGGGGAAGCGGATCTCATGCACCATGCAGACCAACGGCACGCTGCTCGACGAGGAGTGGTGTGGTTTCCTGAGGGACAAAGGTTTCCTGGTCGGCCTCTCGCTGGACGGCCCCCGCGAGATGCACGACGCATACCGGCTGGACGGCAGGGGCCGTCCCACCTTCGACAGGGTGATGAAGGCGGCTCGGCTCATGCAGGAGTGCGACGTGGACTTCAACGTGCTGTGCACCGTCCACGCGGCCAACGCCGGCCACCCGGAGGAGGTCTACTCCTTCTTCCGCGACGAGGTCGGGGTGCAATGGATACAGTTCATCCCCATAGTGGAGCGCATCAACGAAGACGGCACCACCCTGCTCCAGCAGGGCGATACCGTCAGCGACAGGTCGGTCGAGCCCGTCCCCTGGGGCTCGTTCCTGCTCGGTGTCTTCGCCGAGTGGCTCAGGCGCGACGTCGGAGAGGTCCACGTGAACTTCTTCGAGGCCGCCTTCGCCTCGTGGGTCGGGGCGCCCGCGATGATGTGCATCTTCGACGAGACCTGCGGGAATGCCATGGCTCTCGAGTACAACGGCGACCTCTATTCGTGTGACCACTTCGTGGAACCCGGCTACCTCCTTGGCAACATAATGCGCGAACCGATGGCGCGCCTGGCTGCATCCGGGCAACAGCGCCGGTTCGGCGAAGCGAAACGCGACGGCCTCCCGCGTTACTGCCGCGAATGCGACGTGCTCTTCGCCTGCAGGGGCGAGTGCCCCAAGAACCGCTTCCGGCCTGCGCAGGACGGCGAGCCGGGGCTCAGCTACCTCTGCGAGGGGTACCGGGCCTTCTTCCACGGTATAGACGAACCGATGAAGCTCATGGCCGGCCTGTACAACTCGGGCCGCTCTCCCGCGGAGATCATAGAGATCCTGGAGGCGCCGGAGAGAGAACTGCGGCGGGCGTTCGCCCGTGCCGGCCGTAACGACCCCTGCCCCTGCGGCTCGGGAAAGAAGTTCAAAACCTGCCACGGGGGGATGACACCTCCCGGCGGTACCTGTTCGCCGTGACGCGCCTTCCTCAGCTTGACAGATAGAACGGATGCGCCTATCCTCTGGTACTGAACAGACATGTCTGTCTAGTGGATGGCGACAGCGGGGTTTGGCCGGTGGGCGGCGACAGCAAGAACGACATGATACTCGAGGCGAGCACGAGGGTATTTCCCCGGGTGGGATACCACGCCGCCACTGTCGCCGACGTCCTCCGGGAGGCAAATGTCGCCCGCGCAACTTTCTACGCCCGCTTCTCCGGAAAGCGGGAGCTCTTCACCGCGGTCATCCAGGGCATGATCGACGAGGTCCTCTCGGAGATCACCCTGAGTGTCGACGGCATCATCGAGCGGTTCGGGGATACCGGGCCGGGGGCTCCGAACGACGAGTTGGTCGAGCGCCTGCTGGTCGAGCTGATGACCACGATCTTCGCCTTCATCGAGAGGAACAGGGGGATGGCCAGGGTCTTTCTGCACGAGCTGGTGGGGATCGATGACGAGATGACCAGGCTCTTCTACGACTTCCAGGAGAAGCTGACCGACCAGTTCGCACGGCTCGTCGCCTACGGCCGGGAGATACGCTACCTCAGGGACACGGACAGCAGGTTGACCGCTGACTTCATCGTAGGTGGTCTGATACACCTGGCCAGAGCGTTCAGTGCCGGCGTAGGTGACTATGACATCGACGAGGTCTGCCGCCAGTTCGTGGAGCTGCAGTTGAAAGGACTCATGCGAGCGGACACGCGGGAAGAGGGGGTAACGGCATGATCGGCAGGGGGCAGGTAGCCGGGTCGGACAGCAGGAACGTCTACATCGTCGGAGGAGGCATCGCCGGTCTCTCGGCCGCCGTCTTCGCCGTGAGGGACGCGCACATTCCAGGGGAGAACATCCACGTCCTGGAATCCACGGACATACTCGGCGGAGCGATGGACGGCTCCGGCTCCGCGGACACGTTCTACGTCACGCGCGGGGACAGGAAAGTCAACAAGGAAGTCTTCAACTGCCTGTGGGACGTCCTGTCGGGGATACCCTCGCCCACCGCCCCCGGCAAGACCGTGAAGGAAGAGATCTTCGAGTACAACCGTACGCACGGGAAGGATGTGAAGGGTCGCCTGATAGACAGGGACGGGAATATCGACTACGTGACCACCATGGGTCTTGACTGGGGGCACAGGACGAAGACCGTGGCGCTCATCCTCACCCCCGAGAGCCGTATCGAGAACCGGCGCATAGACTCCTGGTTTTCACCTTCGTTCTTCAAGACCAACTTCTGGAAGGTCTTCTCCTCAATGTTCGCGATAGAGCAGTGGAACGACCTCGGGGAGATGAGGCGGTACCTCCGCAGGTTCATGCACGGAATCGACCAGATGGTCAGGGGCACGGCGGAGATGGTCACCCCACACCATAACTACGACTCGATAGTCGTCCCCATCGTCAAGTGGCTGAACGAGCAGGGAGTGGACTTCCAGATGGGCTGCAAGGTCACCGACCTGGATTTCAAACCCTCCACCGACGAGCTGACCGTCGAGCGCCTCCACTGCGCACGCCGGGGAGAAGAGACGGAGATCGCGGTCGGCACAGGCGACTACGTGTTCGCCACCGTGGGTTCGATGACGGCCGACTCCACCCGCGGCTCGATGACCGAGGCGCCCGGGCTGGAGACGGGGAAGCTGGACGGCTCCTGGACTCTCTGGGAGAGCATCGCGGCCAAGCGCTCCGGCCTGGGCAACCCCTCCAACTTCAACGGCCACGTTGACCTGTCCAAGTGGCCGACCTTCGTGGTCACGGCCAAGGACCCGACCTTCCTCGAGCGTTACGAGAGCTTCACCGGCAACAAGCCGGGGCAGGCGGACATGGTCACCTTCAGGGACTCGAGCTGGCACATGTCGGTCCTGGTGCCTCACCATCCCCACTTCCTCAACCAGCCGGATGACGTCTACATCTGGGGCGGCTGCGGCCTGACGCCGGACGCCACCGGCGATTACGTGAAGAAGAAGATGGGTGACTGCAACGGGGAGGAGCTGCTGACCGAGGTGTGCCACCAGTTCGGGTTCGTGGAGGAGCTGCCGCGCATCATCGAGACCTCGACCTGCATACCCCAGATGATGCCCTACGAGATGAGCCACTTCCTGCCGAGGAAGAGGAGCGACCGGCCCCCGGTGGTCCCGGAGGGATCGAAGAACCTCGCGTTCATGGGCCAGTTCACGGAGAGCGGAGAGTGCGTGATGCTGGTGGAGTCATCGGTCCGCTGCGGGATGATGGCCGTCTACTCGCTGCTGGGCGTGGACAGGGAGGTCCCCCCGCTCTACTCGAAGGTCTACAGCCCGAGAGCCTGGCTCAGAACCCTTCGAACGGTCCTGAAGTAGCCGGGTAGTAGTAATAGATCGAGGGCGGCATTCAGTCCGCCGTCAAAGGCGATTGACGATATTGAAGTCCCGGGCGCAAGAACCCGGGGTGACCTCCCTGCACAGCTCCTCCACGTGCCCCCGGATACTCCAATACTTAAACCACTTCATTATTAATTGATAGAATAACGCCGTTGCCGTTCGACGGGCGGTGCCCGGACACCCGCCCCATGGAAGGAGCCCTGCAATGAAGATATCCAGGATCGTCGCGACGACGGTAGCCGCCTGCCTTCTGGCGGCACTGCTCCTGGCCGTTACAGCCATCGTAGCGCATCCGCCGACCGCTCACGCCGCCACCTACCTCGTCACTAACACTGACAACTCGGGTCCGGGCAGCCTCAGGCAGGCGATAGACGACGCGAACTCGAATCCCGGAGAGGACACCATCAATTTCGACATTCCGGGCTCCGGGCCGCACACCATAAGCCCTACCTCGTTTCTTCCCGCGCTCACCGACAAGATCATCATAAACGGATATTCGCAGCCCGACGCGGCGAGGGCGACCGCGGATACGTCAGCGACGATACTCATCGAGCTTGACGGCTCCGCGGCCGGTTCCGACGTGGGAGGCCTGTACTTCTTCACTGACAGCGACGACAGCGAGGTGAACGGTCTCTCCATAACCAACTGGAACAGGGACGGCATCTACATCCTGAATCCCGCCGGGATCAAGATCAACGGCTGTTATATAGGAGTCGACGCGTCCGGGGCCGTGGCGAAGGGAAACATGGATTGCGGAGTTATTGTCGAGCAGTCGGCATCGACCGGAGTGGTCATAGGAGGTTCGAGCCCCGGCGACAGGAACGTCATTTCCGGCAACATCGGCAACGGCATTGAGACGGTCCTTCAAAGCGACTGTCTCGTTCAAGGCAATTACATCGGCACGGACGCCAACGGCGCGGGCGCCATCGGCAATACCGGCCACGGCATCTTCATCTATGGAGACCCGTTCGCTTCCACCGGCGCGCAGATAGACGGGAACCTGATCTCGGGGAACGGGGAGAACGGAATCGAGATCCAGATAGCCTCCCACACTACGGTGACCGGAAACTTCATTGGAACAGACGTGGACGGGACCTCGGCCCTGCCGAACAAGGGTCACGGCGTGGACGTCAACAGCGACGACATCACCATCGGCGGGACGACGCCGGCCGAAGGCAACGTGATATCCGGAAACGACCAGCAGGGAATAAACGTGGACGATTCCAGCGGCTGCGTGATCAAAGCCAACCTCCTGGGTATCGACGCGGGCGGCGCCGCCGCGATGCCGAACTCCTGGAGCGGCATATGCGTCAGCAGCAAGGCGGAAAACGCGACCATCGGCGGAACGACCGCCGGGGAGCGAAACGTGATTTCCGGGAACGACATATACGGTGTGGACATCCAGGACTCGGAAAACGTCGACGTGACGGGCAACTACGTGGGATTGAACAAAAACGGGAACGCCGCCGTCGGCAACGGCTACGCAGGGATCAAGATCTGGAAGTCGTCCAGCGATGTGAACGTCGGCGGGCAGACGGCCGGAGAGACGAACGTCATCTCGGCGAACGGATGGAGCGGGGTAGACATCTCGGATTGCAGTGACGTCAACGTTACCTGCAACTACATCGGGACCGACGCCACCGGGACGTTCGCCCTGGGAAACTACTGGGGGGTGTCCGTTGCCCAGGGCTCTGACAACCTGACTATCGGGGGCGACGACAGCGGAAAGCGGAACGTGATATCAGGCAACAAGTACGGGATATACCTCAATGGATGCACCGGCACTGCCACGAAAGGCAACTTCATAGGGACGAACGCGACAGTGACCACGGCGCTCGGCAACACTTCAGCGGGGATCTACCTCTACCAGGGCGCGGACGGCAACGTCGTGGGTGGCACGGCGGCCGGGACGGGGAACGTCATATCCGGAAACGGCGGCTACGGTATCCACGTGTACCAGTCCGCCGGAAACCAGGTGCTGGGTAACTGCATAGGAACGGGAGCGGGCGGCTCGGGCCCGATCGGCAACGGCGGCACCGGCCTGTACGTCGAGAGCGGCTCCGACGACACCGTCGTCGGCGGCTCAGGCGGAGGGGGAAACACCATCGCCTACAACGTCAAGGACGGGGTCGGCATCAGGGGCAGCGTCGGTTGCGAGGTAATCGGTAACCATGTGGCGAGCAACCAGGGAATAGGCGTGGTCGTCTGGGACAAGGGCTCCTACCGGGACGGGATAAGCGGGAACTCCATCTACGGCAACTCCGCGTTGGGCATCGACCTCGGAGGAGACGGGGTCACACCGAACGACGGAAACAACAACAACCCGAACAAGCCCAACCGCGGATATAACTACCCGGTCATCACCCGGTGCAGCTTCTTGGCGCCCGGGGGGAACGTCCTGGTGGCGGGCACCGCCCCGCCGAATTCCAACGTGGAGGTATACGAGGTCGGATCCAAGACCGATCCAAGCGGCCACGGCCAGGGGCTTACCTTCCTTGGGGCGGTCGACGCCGATATAGGCGGCAACTTCTCGACCACCTTCGGCGGTCTCGACCCCGGGGACGGGGTCTCGGCCATCGCGATCAGCCCCGCGGGCGATCCGTCCGGGGAAGGGAACACCAGCGAGTTCTCGGCCGACGCGACCGCGGTCACGCCACGCATCTCCGGATGCGACCCGACTACGGTGGTGCAGGGACACACGCTCAACGTCGACATCACCGGGAGCGGCACGCACTTCGCCGACGGCACCAGCGTGGCGACCTTCTCGGGGCCCGGAATTACCGTCAACGATACACACGTCTCGGACGACAACCACGCCATGGCGAGCATAACAGTGTCGCCGGACGCGACGCCCGGTTTCCGCAACCTCGACGTGGTGACCGGCGCGGAGACGCCGACGCCGCTCTCCGGTGTCTTCCAGGTATTGCAGGCTCCCCCCTCCCCGCCGCATATCGACTCTCTCGACCCCACCTCCGGATCAGTGGGCACACATGTGACGGTGGCCGGTCAACACTTCGGGGACGGCATGGGTTCCTCGTCGGTATCCTTTAACGGGACGGAGGCCGTTCAGTACGACTCCTGGTCGGACGGACAGGTGGTCTGCCGGGTGCCAGAGGGTGCGACGACCGGACCCGTTACAGTGTCCACGCCGGCGGGGATCTCCAACGGCGTCGAGTTCACCGTGGTCGTACCCCCGGCCCCGGTCATCAAGGACTGTGAGCCCACCGGGGTCGTACAGGGGCACTCCATCGAGCTGGACGTACTCGGCCAGAACACGCACTTCCAGGAGGGGATCAGCCGGGCGACCGTCTCCGGCGCGGGCGTGGTCATCACCGGGACGACGGTCACGGACGTGACACACGCCGGCGCGGGCCTCTCGGTCGCCGCCGGCGCTCCGCCCGGGACGCGCGATGTGAACGTGGTGACCGGAGAGGAGACGCCGGCTCCACTGAAGAACGTGTTCACGGTCTACCCCGCTCCCCCCTCGCCCCCCGAGATAGACAGCGTTCAACCGGCCGGGGGCTCACCCGGGACAACGGTCTCGCTGGCGGGCAGCAACCTTGGGACGGTAAAGGGCTCTTCCCGGGTGACCTTCAACGGGACCCCAGTGACCAACTACGTCTCCTGGTCCGACTTCGAGGTCGTCCTCAGCGTCCCGTGTGGAGCGTCTTCCGGACCCATCAAGGTCGAGACTCCCTGGGGCACCTCCAACGGGTTCGCCTTCGAGGTGACGGCGTCGACCTTCTACTTCGCGGAGGGCACCTGCCGTCCCGATTTCGAGCCGTACCTTACCGTGCAGAACCCGGGCGGCGAAGGCGCCGAAGTGATGGTCACCTACATAAAAGGGAACGGCACCACCCAACAGCAGGAAATAACCGTACCCGCCACAACGCGCTCCACGATCTCCGTGAAAGATGTGCTGGGAGAGGGAAACGACGCTGCGCACGATTTCTCGACCAGGGTCGAGTGCACCAATTCGCAGGAGGTGGTCGTAGAGCGCCCCATCTACTTCGACTACCACGGCATCTGGACCGGGGGCTCGGACGTGATCGGCGCAACCGCACCCGCAAGGACCTTCTACTTCGCGGAGGGCACCTGCAGGCCCGGCTTCGAGCCGTACCTCACGATCCTGAACCCCGGACAATCCGAGGCCCGGGTGAGGATAACCTATATGAAGGGCGACGGATCGACCGCGCTGCAGAACCTGGCCGTCAACCCCACCACCCGCTCGACCATCGCCGTCAAGGACGTGCTGGGAGAGGGAGACGACCCGGCCCACGACTTCTCCTGCGAGGTCGAAAGCACCGGCACACAGCAGATCGTGGCGGAGCGCCCCATGTACTTCCGATACGGCATACCGCAGGGCCTCGGCTGGACGGGAGGATCCGACGTGGTCGGGGCCGCCTCCCCCGCGGAGTCGTTCTACTTCGCCGAGGGCACGTGCAGGCCGGGCTTCCAGCCCTACCTCACCGTGCAGAACCCCGGACGGACTGAGGCGGAAGTGCTCATCACCTACTGGCTCGGCGACAGCGGCATGCGTCAGCAGGCGCTTACGGTTCCCGCTGCCACCCGTTCGACCGTCTCGGTGCGGGACCTGCTCGGCGTGGGCGACGACCCGGCCCACGACTTCTCCTGCAGGGTCGAGAGCCTGAACAACGTAGACATCGTGGCCGAGCGCCCCATGTACTTCTGCTACGGTACGGAAAAGGGGCTGGGATGGACGGGAGGCTCCGACGTGGTTGGTGCGCTCGCGCCCGCGCCGGCGTTCTACTTCGCCGAGGGCACGTGCAGGCCGGGCTTCGTTCCCTATCTCACTATCGAGAACCCGGGTCTGGCCCAGGCGGAGGTAAGGATCACCTACATGCTGGGAGACGGGTCCACGCGCGAACAGGCCATCGGAGTCGGTGCCCACTCGCGCCGCACCGTGAGCGTGATTGAAGTACTCGGCACGGGCGACGATGCGGCCCACGATTTCTCGTGTACGGTGGAGTCGCTCAACGGCCGGGAGATCGTGGTCGAGCGTCCCATGTACTTCGACTACCAGGGGTGGACGGGCGGCAGCGACGTGGTCGGGTTCGCGCCCTAGCCCGTACGTGCATGCCTCAGGTGTCGCCCCGCCGCCTCGAGAACGTTTGTCGTAGAACTGGCGTTCCGGGGGCCGTGTTCGACACGCGGAAAGGAACCCGGGCCATGAGTCAAGGGACGGTTCAGCGGTACCGGGGGCGAGCGGTCCCCGGAAGACAGGCTGTGACAAGGGACCTCAGATGGGTAGAGGTCTACAGGACCCTCGGCATTGCAGGCGTGGTACTTGCGCATACCGCCGAGCTTTCGTATACGGCGAAGACCGCTCAAAGCTGGGTCTCCATCCTTTTTTCCGCCCTCCTGCGATTCGTGGTGCCGGGCTTCTTCGTGGTCTCGGGCTTCCTGCTGAGGCGCGGCTACAAATCCCTTGGGGGCAGGTTCGAGAGGAAGGCGTTCTGGAAGCGCGCCCTGGGTGTCCTGGTGATCCCCTTCCTCGCCTGGAACGTAATCTACATGCTCATGTATTACTTCCTGCAGGACCAACCGATCCTCACCTGGAACACGCTGTTTCAGCTCACCACCGGGTACATGCAGATGTACTTCGTGTTCGTACTCATTCAGTTCTTCTTCATCTACTCGCTCCTCCAACGCCGTCTCTGTCGGAGGAACCTGAACTACTTTCTCATCGCGTCCGCGGTCGGCTCGTTCCTCTTCTACCTCTCCTCCGAGGTGACACTGCGTCTCTCGGGTCCGGACAAGAGCTTCTTCGAGTGGCACTACGGCAAGATATTCATCGCCTGGGGACTGTTCTTCTTCTGGGGCATGTGGCTGTGCGACCATTTCGAGGTGTTCGAGAGGATGAGCCGGCGGCTTGTTCCATTGGGGCTGGCCACGGCGCTGGCGTTCGGCGTCTACTTCCTCGAGCTTCTCCGTGAGGCGCACGTCTACGGCTACGATGCCAGGCAGTACTTCTTGCTTGCCGGTCTGCCGTTCCAGTTCGTCGCGGCCAGCTTCGTCCTGGTCCTTCTGTACCGCCTTGACAGGCCGGGGAAACCGCCCGGATATATCGTCGACTCGGGGAGGGACACGTACGGTATCTACCTTTCCCACCTCCTTGTGCTGAGCTGCCTGCTGGCGCTCTGGGGCCGCGTGGGTATGCCGGACATCTTCTGGGCGAAAGTAGTACTGGTGGCGCCCCTTACATGGATCATCTGTCAGCTGGCGGTCCGGGCCTGCCGGCACCCCGGACTGAGATACGTCAACAGGGTTCTTTTCGGCGGTCGCACCTGACGCCGGGCCCTCGGATATCCTTATGTATTTGAATTATTAAGCCATTTAAAGTAATGTTGCTTCCACAAGTCGAAAGGAATGAGATCCTGCCTCATCTCGATTCAGCAAACCCGCAAAAAGTCGATGTCGATACCATCTCGACCGTGACGGGTAACGGGTGGTCCTGTTGAAGGCTGTCCCGCTTCCCCGGTCGTCGCTCGACGATTACGCGCCGTTTGTCGGATTCGAGGCCGTCGAGGTTCTCCGCGCCGAGGCGTCCGACCTCGAGGGCTCCAGGGTACTGCACATTTCGAGCACCCCCTACGGCGGGGGGGTCGCCGAACTCCTCTACACCATCGTGCCCCTCATGCGCGACCTCGGCCTGGATGCCGACTGGTTCGTGCTGGACAGGGATGACGATTTCTTCACCGTCACGAAGATCCTCCACAACGCCCTTCAGGGCATGGGCGCGGAGTGGGTACCGGAGATGACCGAGAAGTACTTCGCCGTGAACGAGGCCAACGCCGAAGCATTCCTGAACGACTACGAATTCGTCATCGTCCACGATCCTCAACCGGCAGCGATTCCGATGTTCCTGGACAGATCCTCGGGCCGGTTGGGACAATGGGTCTGGCGGTGCCACCTCGACCTCAGTGCGCCGGTCGTCGAGGCCTGGCGATTCATCGAAGGGCTGCTGGATCACTACTCCGCGGCCGTATTTACCACCGCGGCTTACATACCGGAAGACCTGGGTATCCCCGGCTTCATCATCGCACCGTCTATCGACCCGACGAGCCCCAAGAACATTCCGCTGTCGCTCGAGATTGCGGCGTCCGTTGTCGCGCGCTACGGGGTGGACCCTGCAAAGCCGTACCTTCTCCAGGTGTCGCGCTTCGATCCCTGGAAGGATCCCATCGGGGTCATCGAGGCGTACCTCCTGGCCAGGGCCGCGATACCCGACCTGCAGTTGGTCCTCATCGGAAGCATGGCCGAGGACGATCCCGAGGGGTTCTACTACTTCCAGAAGGCGTCCAGGCGCGCCGAAGGGCTCGACGGGGTCTTCCTCCTGACAAACGCCCACGGAATCGGCAACGTCGGCGTCAACGCCTTCCAGGTGGCAGCCGACGTGGTCCTGCAGAAGTCCATCAGGGAAGGGTTCGGGCTGACCGTGAGTGAGGCCCTCTGGAAGGGAAAGGCCGTGGTGGCCGGGAACGTCGGGGGGATACCACTCCAGGTGTCCGACGGGACCTCCGGTTTCCTCGTGGATTCAGTGGAGGAGTGCGCCGAGAAGGTGCTGCTCCTCCTGAACGACCCCGGCCTGAGGGAGAGTTTCGGGAGGGCGGGAAGGGAAACGGTAAGAAGGGGCTTCCTGACAACAAGGCATGTCCTCGACTACCTGCACCTGTTCAAGAGCCTGGGTCGCTGAAGGGGACCGACGGAGCCCGGACGAGAACACGAGAGAGAGGGGCGAGGTGGCCGGAAGGATCGTCGTAGTGTCGAACAGGGGGCCCGTGACCGTCTCGAGACACGGCGGGGGACTCGGGTTCCACAGTAGCACCGGAGGGCTCGCCTCGGGACTCGAGGACTACCTGGAGGGTCGAGCGGACGGCACGCCGGGATACATCTGGATCGGATGGCCCGGTATCGCCCCCAGGTCCAGCGCGGAGAAAGAGGTGGTCGAAAGGCGCCTGCGCGGCGAGTACTCGAGCAGGCCGGTCTTCCTCGCGGAGTCGGAGTTCAAGGATTACTACGAGGGCTTCTGCAATTCGAACATCTGGCCGCTGTTCCACTACTTCCCTTCTTATGCGTCTTTCGAAAGTACCCAGTGGCGAGCCTACCGAGATGTGAACGACCGTTTCGCCGAGGCGGCGCTGAGCGATCTGGAGCCCGGAGACACCCTGTGGGTGCACGACTATCAGTTGATGCTCGTGCCCGGCATTGTCAGGAAGGCGATGCCCGAGATCCCGATCGGCTTCTTCCTTCACATCCCCTTCCCCTCCTACGAGATATTCCGGCTTCTGCCCTCCCGGTGCCGTGAGGACCTGCTGCAGGGGATGCTGGGCTCGGATCTCGTCGGGTTTCACACCCACGACTACACCCAGTACTTCCTGCGGTGCGTCCTCAACGTCCTCGGCCTGGAGAACGACCTGGGTAGGCTCAACCTGGTAGACAGGGTGGCGGAAGCGGATACCTTCCCGATGGGAATCGACTTCGGCAGGTTCTCGGACGCCTCCGGGACCGGGCACGTCAAAGGGATCCTCTCGGGGCTCAGGCAGAAGACCCACGGGAAGAAGGTCATTGTCTCGGTCGACAGGCTGGATTACACCAAGGGGATAAAGAACAGGCTGCTCGCGTTCGACTCCTTCCTCAGGAACAATCCCCGTTGGCGGACCGAGGTAGTGCTGGTCATGGTGGTCGTACCGTCCAGGGGGGATGCGAGTCACTACAGGCAGATGAGACGGGAGATCAACGAGCTGGTCGGCAGGATATCCGGCGAGTTCGGGTCGATCGACCACGTACCGATATTCTTCCAGTACAAGAGACTCGATTTCGATCACCTCGTGGCTTTCTACTGCCTCGGGGACGTGGCTCTCATCACACCCATCCGCGACGGCATGAACCTCATCGCAAAGGAGTTCCTGGCGGCGCGGAACGACGGGACGGGGGTCCTGGTGCTGAGCGAGATGGCCGGAGCGGCCAAGGAACTGGGTGAATCGCTCCTGGTGAATCCCAACGACGTAGAGGGCATGGTGGCCGCACTGATCGAAGCCGTGGAGATGCCGGTCGAAGAGCAGGTGCGTCGGAACCGCATAATGAGGAAGCGGCTCCAGGAGTATGGTCTGGCGGAATGGGGAGATGATTTCCTTTCTTCCGTCGCTTCGGTACACGGCGCCCGGCCGGACTCCGCGAAGCTCCTCCTCGAAGGCCCGGCTCGCGAGAACCTGCTCGCCGCGTTCGGCGCCGCCTCGAGGCGGTTCATGCTTCTGGATTACGATGGAACGCTGGTCCCGATCGAAGAGGTCCCCGAAGCGGCCGTGCCCCCCGCCGGGTTGCTGGAGACACTGGGGTGTCTTGCCGCCGTTCCCGGTACGGACGTAGTGATGGCGAGCGGTCGGGACATGTCGACGCTGGAGGACTGGTTCGGCGATCTCGATATTCACCTGATAGCGGAGCACGGCGCCTCCATCAGGAGACGGAACGGCGAGTGGGAGCCGATCAGGCACGCATCCGATGAATGGAAATCCCGCGTCGCGCCGATCCTGGACAGGAGCGCGCGCAGGCTGCCGGGCTCCTTCGTGGAGGAAAAGCGATACTCGATCGCCTGGCACTACCGACGCAGTGACCCGGAATTCGCAGCGGTCATGGCGAAGAAACTCGTGGACGACCTCATGCAGTTCACCGCGAACACGAACCTCCAGGTGATGCAGGGCAGAAAGGTGGTTGAGGTCCGCAGCAAGGGCGTGGACAAGGGTTCGGCCGCGCTCGAGACCATGGCCGGAGAACAACCCGACTTCATCTTCGCGGCCGGTGATGACCGCACGGACGAGGACCTGTTCGCGGCCCTGCCGGAGGGTGCCTACACCGTCAGCATCGGCCCGCTGAAATCCAGGGCCGAATTCGGCCTGCGGCACCCGGACGATCTCGTGTCGCTGCTCAGAGAGATGTGCGCGGTGTACGCAGCCAGACCTGAGACCTGACATCATGGGGCAGCTCGCCGAACGGGACTCGGCCGGGGAGGACCGGCGGATCCGGACCGGGCCTGCCGGCACCGCGGGCTGAGATACGCCAACAGGGTTCTCTTCGGAGGTCGCACCTGATGCTGGACCGCCGCGTCCGGCGTCCCGGGATTACTGGAGAAAGAACGGCTCCAGGTCTATCTCCACCCAGTCCTGGTACTCCGGCACGCGGACCCACATGGTGAGCGTCGCCGGCTGTGCGACTATCTCATAGCTGGTCAGATTCGGCGCACGGAATGCTCCACCGGAGCCGTCCGGCTCCAGTGGGGTGGAGATCACCTTCATCATGGTCTCCGGCGTCATGTTCCCCTTGTTCTGCTCGGCCAGCGCCAGCAGGTTCTCCCTGCGTCCCACGTTGAAGTCCACTCCGTCCTCGGGCGGGATCCCCCAGGCCGGGTCCACGAAGTAGTTCGTCGCGGCGAGCACCCCATCGCCGTCGGGCCCCCTCACCTTCACCCCGCCGGTGGACCACTCGAAGGAGACCGCTGATTCCCTGTCCGCGCCCTGCACGATGTAGGCCAGGTCCGGGGTGGTGGAGCTGAAGTAGGAGGCGAGCTGCTCGAGCGAGGTCGACTGCTCGAGGAACGAGAAGAGAAACGCGGGCGCCCAGGGGCGCGAGGCCGTCATATCGCTCGGGTCCGAGCCCGAGCCGTTGTTCAGCTCCAGGAAGACGCCCGACGCGTTCATCCCGCTTGTCACGTAGATGCATCCGGCGAAGGTGAGGTTCGCGGTCGGGAGGCTTCCGTCTATCGGGTTGTAGACGGTAAGGGTCACGTACTCGTGATTGAAGAAGCCCAGGTCGTAGTTGCGCCCGAAGACCAGAGGCCCACCTGACGTGTAGGGCCCCCAGGCGGCCAACCCCGAGCACTTCCCCATGTGCTCCCTGGCCCACCGGCCCAGGGCGGCGCTGATGTAGAGCTCCTGCATGTTCAGTGCCTTGGCCTTCTCCAGCCCCAGCCCGGATGTCTCGGCCAGCCCGTTGATGATCTCCTTGTACTTCTGCGGGTAGTCCTTGTAGGCATCCTCCGCGAACTCCTGTACGTCCTCGAGAGCCATGTCCTCGAGCCCTTCCAGCCCTTTCACCATGCCGTTGTAGTCATGATTGAGCTCGTCCTTCAGCAGGGCCCCGTACTGCCTGCCCATCTGCTGGTATGTGCCCTGCAGCACGACCACGTTTATCCTGCCCGCCTTGTACAGCGTGCCCTGGTCCAGGGCCGTGGTCGCCCCCGGCGCGCTGTCGGGGTAGCTTCTCACCAGCTCGAGACCGCTGTCCTTTACGGCGGTCCCTCCTCCACCACACGAGCAGACGGCCAGACATGTCAGTGCGAGGAGCGCGAGGACGATGGATCTTTTCGGCACTTCATGACCTCCAATGTGATACAACACTTCCAATGGTAACACGGTGGCAGAGTTCGGTTCGTTAGACCGTCCGGGCCGGGTCGAGATTCCGGGGGGGGTCCTTGGAGGAGTTGCAGAGGCGGACGCGCAGGGCCAGGGTCGTGCTCGTGCTTACGAACCTTTCCTTCTTCGGCGGTTTCATCACGCTTGTCTTGTGGCTGGCCTCCCGCGGCCGGGAAGCTACTGCTCGTACCGGGACATCCGCACGTGAGCCTCGTGGTCGTACTGTTCGTCGCCCTTCGCGCTCCCGTGATATCATAAAAGACCCTGACAAGTAGCTCTGTGTCATTCTCTTGTTGCTCCGGTTGTAGAGGAAGGAGTGGGATATGCGAAAGATCACGATCATACTGCTGACGGCGGCGTTCGTCATCGGGGTCCTCACCGCGACCGGCTGCGGCAGTGGCAAGACCACCATCGTTACAGATGAAGGTAAGGCGGAGATCAGCGAGGAGGGCAACAAGATAGTCACCGAGACCGGGGAGGGCACCACCACAACCGAGGTAGCGGACGAGCTCCCGACCGAGGAGGACCTCGGAGTACCGATCTACCCGGACTCCACGTACGACAAGGAGTCCTCGGGAAGCATTAGCACGACGACCGAGGAAGGGACCTCCAAGATCGTCAGTGCGACGCTGATGACTGACGACTCAGTGAACAAGGTCGTCGCCTGGTACAAGGACAAGCTCTCCGGCATGCCCGGTTTCTCGGACGTTACCGCCAGCTCGGAGGGCGCCCTGTTCATGGTGGGAGACGAAGCCGAGGGCAGGATCGTCGCAATAGACAGAAACGCGCAGGGCAAGACAGAGATCAGCATCGCGTCGAGGAGCGGCGGCCAGTAGTGTTCCGATCCCGTGTCTCCAGGATGCTTCAGGCGTCAGTGTCGGTGGCTGCTCTGATCATTTGACGGTGAGCCTGGTTCCCTCGAGGATACCCTCAGATCCTCCATCCACCCATCACATACATGCCTGGGGACGAAGTAATCTGTATTTAACTATTGACAGTAATGATTATCCTATTGGAAACTATACGCATGACTATAGTTTCCACACACGCACTCGACTTGGGCCAGGGACTTCAGTCCCGGAAGGCCGTCGGTGGAGTGAAGTCCGCCCCCAAGTAAATGTATGTTGGCCCGGGACTTCAGTCCCAGGCGAGCCAGAGGAAGTGAAGTGACACCCGGTGACGAGACGAGGGCCAGGATAATCGACGAGGCGCGCGAGCGGTTCTTCACAGTCGGCTACAACAAGGTCAGGATGGACGACCTCGCCTCCGCTCTCGGTATAAGCAAGAAGACCCTGTACAAGAACTTCGGCTCCAAGGAGAACCTGCTCTTCGAGGTGGTGGCCGACTCCGTCTCCCGCGTGAACGCGGAGATCGACCTGGTCCTCTCGGATGTCGAGCTGGATTTCATGGAGAAGCTCGGCCGCCTGGCGATGATAGCCGGCTTCGAGCTCTCAAGGATCGGCCAGCCGCTGATCGACGACATCGAGCACCGGTTCCCGGGCGTCCAGATAATCGTGTGTGAGCTCAAGAAGCAACAGTTCGACATCAGGCTCTCCGAGCTCCTCAGGCAGGGGGTCGCATCCGGGGTCTTCCGCCCCGAGGTGGATCCCAGGATACTCGGGCTGGTCATCTCCAACTCCGTGTTCGACATTCTCAGCCCCCCAAGCCTCGCAAGGCTCGACATGAACGCGACCGGAGCTTTCGTCGAGATCGCCCGGATACTGTTCGCCGGAATAGTCACCGACGAGGCGAGGCCCGACCTGGAGCCAAGGCTCGACGAGATGAGGGATACATTCGCCTGGAGTGGGACTTCACCCATGACGGACGCTGAAGGGGTGATCTGACATGGAACGTATCGAGGTCGACGCCAGGAGGTGCGACGGCTGCGGAGCCTGCGCGAAATACTGCCCCGGCGACATCCTGGAGATGAGGGAGGGCGTCCCGGTTGCGGCCTACCCCCTCGAGTGCTGGATCTGCGGGGTGTGCATGCTGGAGTGCCACGCCGGTGCCATCGAGGTCCATTTCAACTTCGAGGTTTAGGAGTGCACGATGTCTGAAACACGGGTCCAGGCGGACGTAGCGATCGTGGGCGGTGGCGTGGCTGGTTGCATGACCGCGCTACATCTGCTGGAGTCGAACCCTGACCTGAAGGTCGCGGTCATCGAGAAGTCCACGCTCAAGCGCGGTGGCAACGCGGCCACCGGCATGGACCACTACATCGCCGTCTCCCCGAGGTTCTTCACCCGGAAGAAGCGCTTCTTCATGCAGGTGTTCCAGAACATCATCCTCCCGCAGTTGACCGGCAGGTGCGAAGCCGGTATGACGGACTTCTTCGGCCCCGAGATCATGGAGGAAGGTTACGAGGGGTTGATGAAGCTCGAGAGTCTGGGGGTCGGGGTCCGGGACTCAAACGGGGCGCTGAGACTGGTGAACGCGGCCGGAGGCTCGGCGCTCTGGATTGAGGGGGCCGAGATAAAGCCGATACTGGACGTGCGCCTCAAGAAGCTCGGGGCTATCGCGCTGGAGCGTACCAGCGCGCAGGAGGTTCTCACTCACAACGGGCGGGCCGCGGGCGTTGTGGGCTTCAACTCGCGTACGGGACAGTTCGTCCGTGTGGATGCACCCGCCGTGCTCATCTCGACGGGGACCTGCGACAGGTTCTGGGAGCCGGTGCTGCGCGACTGCTCGGGCGCGCCCTTCGACACCGCGAGCAACCCCTACATGACCGGGGAGGGGCAGGTCGCCGCTCTGAACGCGGGGGGCGAGGTCTTCGGCCTGGAGTTCGCGATGACGACCATCTCGCCGGTCGACTGGGCCACGCCCGGCATCTCGGGGCTCCTGAGCGCCGGGTGCAGGCTGAAGAACGCACTCGGCGAGGAGTTCATGAGCAACTACGACCCGCTGGGGGCGAGGCTCGGCGCCCCCGCCCGCGAGCTCATCATCTACGGGATGCACCGGGAGGCCCTCGAGGGGCGCGCCCCGATCTACATAGACACATCCGGGCTCTCCCCCGCCGACATCGAAGAGATGAGGAACGCGTGGTCCAACGAGGTGCCCCTCATGCACAGCTACGTTGAGAAGAAGGGCATCGTCCTCGGGCGCGACGCGGTGGAGGCCGAGATACACATGGTCGCCCTCCTGCCGCACATCTGGAACAGGCCCGACATGCAGTCCGGCGTCCCGGGGCTGTTCGCCGCCGGCGATTCCGGCGCTATGCTCTGCATGGCATTCGTGGGAGCGGTGATGGGAGGCGCCAGGGCGGCTAATGGCATCGCTGCGTACCTCGCGGATGCCCGGCCGGTCGAGCCGGGGAGCGCGGACGGGCAGGTCGAGGAGGCACGCGAGCGGATGTTCTCCTATCTCAGGCGCGAAGACGGCCCCCGCTGGATGGACCTTGAGCGCGAGCTGCAGCGCACCATGACCAGGTACTTCGGGCTTACAAGGAACGAGAGTGGGATGCTCTCGGGCCGACAGAAGGTGGCCGAGATAGCGGAGCTGTCCGCCCAGGCCCGCGCGACGAACCCCCACGAGCTGATGAGGCTCCACGAGACGCTCGCCATGGTCGAGCTGGCCGGGATCACCGCGGACGCCGCTCTCATGCGCACCGAGACCCGGGTGGCCGGGCAGGCGACCTACCACGTCCGCTCGGACTACCCGAAGACCTCCCGCGAGTGGGACCGCCTGCTGGTAGCGACCAAGCGCGACGGCAAGGTCTCCCTCGAGGCACGGAAAGCCACCGCCAGCAAGGCGAAGTTCGCCACGAAGGGGCTGCGGATGCTCTTCCTGGGCCCGAAGTTCAACTGACATGTAACAAAAGGGGTCCTCACAAGAACCTGTAGGTAGAAGGTGTCGGAGGTTTGCCTCACACTATCAGCAGTAGCTGACTGACGAATCATAAACCACGAAAACCGCTCCGAATTCCCCGTCCAAGCCCGTTTGGGCGTTGCTGGAGTTGCTTGTGTTGTTCATTTGATGAAGATGCTTGTATTGTTAGGCAAACCTCCGACACCATGTCTCGGTTTACGAAGCTGCTTGAGGCCGCCTTTCGAGCCGAGGTCAGCCGATGAGGGGTTGGCACTGGTTGTATCGGCACCAGCTTCCAAGGGAGTAAATACAGCATGCAGGAGTCTGCCCGGGGAGTCCTCGTGGGAAAACACCTCAACCATTATTTCTCATCGATTCTGCTTTGGAAAACTCCTCAAGCATTGTTTCCCATGTCAAGTTTTCAGTTATCAATGATCTGGTTGAAGAAGATAGTTGAGGACAACCTAGCCGGTGGGAAAAGATGGTTGAGGTTAATTCTCACTGTGGAACACCCTTCTGACGTACGACCTCCGGGGGGAAAAAGCGAGTGCGAGCAGGAACAGGCCGACCAGGACCAGGACTATCGAGGCGCCCGAGGCCAGGTCGTAGCTGTAGGAGAGCACCAGGCCGACGACGACCGCGGTCACCGCGCAGACGAGAGAGGCCACCATCACGCCCCTGTAGTTCCGCGCGAACTGCATGCCCGCCGCGCCCGGTACGACGAGCAGCGCCGAGACCAGGATTATTCCGATCAGCTTGATGGAGACCACGATGACCAGGGCTATCGCGATGAGCAGCCCGTAGTAGGCGAACCTGACGGGGATGCCGCTCGCCGTTGCCGTCTCCTCGTCGAAGACCGTGAATAGAAGTTCCTTGAAGAACAGGGCGACGAAAGCCACCGCCAACACGCCGACGACGGCGAGCACCACGACGTCGCTCCAGTCAAGGGCTAGGATGCTCCCGAACAGGTAACTCATCAGGTCGACGTTGTAGGCGTGTGCCAGTGAGACCAGGACCACGCCCAGCGCCATCGAGGCGGAGAAGAGAATGCCAATCACTGTGTCCTCGTGGATCTTTCCCTTTCGCGAGAGCCAGCCTATACCGACGGCCACCAGCACGCAGAATACGGCTGCTGCGACCAGCGTGTTGATGCCCGCCAGGATGCCGATCGCGACCCCGCCGAACGCCGCATGTGCTATCCCCTCCCCGGCGAAGGCGAGGCGCCTCACGTTCACGAAGAACGAGAAGACGGCGCACACAACCGCGACGACGAGCCCTCCGACCAGCGCCCGCTGCATGAAGCCGTGTACCAGCATCACCGACCTCCGGTGTGCTCGCCGCCGCCGACGAGGAAGTCGAACTCGCAGCGGTACGCTTCCTTCAGGCGGTCGCTCCCGACGACATCGGAGGGCCGGCCGTGCAGGTGCATGGTGTGGTTTATGCAGATCATGTCGTCGGAGTATCGCGCCAGCGTCTGCACGTCGTGCGACACGAAGATGACGGAGAGTCCCATCTCCTCCTTCAGCCGCGTGAGGAGGTCCATGAACTGCTCCTGGGCGGGCAGGTCCAGCCCGCTGGTGGGCTCGTCGAGGAACAGGATGCGGGTCTCGCGGCACAGCGCCCTGGCCAGGAACGCCCGCTTCTGCTGGCCGCCGGAGAGCTCGCCGATGGGGCGCTTCTCCAGGCCTTTCAACCCAACCAGCTCTATGCCGTCCTGGACCGCCGCACGGTCGGCCCTGCCCGGGAACCTGAGCACGCCGATGCAGCAGCTGCGGCCCATCATCACCACGTCGAACACGGACACCGGGAACGTCGGGTCGAACAGGACCGTCTGGGGCATGTAGCCTATGTGGTGCAGCTCGTGCTTGAGCTCCCGGGGGCCCATCCCCATCACCCGGACCGTGCCGTTGTCCGGTGCTATGAGTCCCAGCATCACCCTGAGCAGCGTGGTCTTTCCCGCGCCGTTCGGGCCCACCACCCCAAGAAACGTCCTCTCGCCCAGTGTGAAGGTGATGTCATCGAGGACCGGGTAACCGGACATGGAAACGTTCACGTGGTCAAGCTCGATGAGCGGCCCGCGCTCGCCGGCTGATCCGTCGAAGTACTCGGCGACCCTGCACTGCCTGCTCACTCGAGGGCCTCGCTCATCACTCCAACGTCGAAACGCATCATCTTGATGTAGTCACTGACCTCCGGGTTGTCCGGGTCTCCAACCGGGTCCACCGTCGCGACCTTCACACCGGGTCCCGCGTCCTTCGTGATTATCTCCAGCGCCCTTGGACTGAGCTGTGGCTCGGCGAAGACCGCCTTCACGTCGAACTCCTTCACCTTCTCCATAAGCTCGGCGATCCGGCGCGCGCTCGGCTCCTTGCCGGGGAGCTCCTCCACCTCGCCTACCTGGACCAGGCCGAAGTGCGGCGCAAAGTAAGTCCAGGTCGGGTGCGTGGAGATGAACGACGCGCCCTTGACCTGCTCGAGCTCTCTTCTAAGTTCCCCGTCCAACCCCTTCAGCTCCTCGATGTACGCCGCCGCGTTCCGCTGGTACACCTCGGCGTTCGAGGGGTCGGCCTCGACGAGTCCTTCCCTGATGGCTTCGACCTGATAGACGGCCAGGGACGGGTCGAGCCATACGTGTGGGTCCTCGAGGCCTGGCTCACCCTCCACAGATGGCAGCAGCAGGTCGGCGGGGACGGCCTCGGCGGCAACGACCCTGACTACGTCGGGCCGGGTGATCTTCGATAGAACGTCCGTCGCCCAGGACTCGAGCCCCAACCCGTTCTCCACGAACACACCCGCCTTACTCAGGAAATCCATGCTCCCGGGAGTCGGCTCGAAGGTATGGCCGCAGCCGGCACCCGGGGGGACCAGGCACTGCACCTCCACGTGCTCGCCTCCCACGCGGGAGCAGAAATCGGCGAGCGGCACGATGGATGCCGATACCTTCAGCCTGCCCGATGTATCCTGACCGCCACAACCGGCCGGGAGGATCGACAGTGTCACGACAGCGAGAACGACCACCGCGGGCAATACGACGGTCCGATACTTTTTGAGAAACATTATCATCATCACCTGGCCAGACATCCCGCACTCATTCCTCTGATTCGGTTCAGGCCTTGCCCGGAAGGCAGGAGGAGCAGTAGCCCCACAGACCCAGGCAGTGCGAGGTGACCAGGAAGTCGGTCTCGTCTTTGATCACGTCTTCGAGCTTGTCCATCGTACAGGCGTCGAGTTGCTCGCGAGACCCGCAGGACACGCAGACCATGTAGTGGTGGTGGTGCCCGGTATCCACCTCGTAGTGCTGGGACCTTTCGTGCAGGTGGACCTGCTGGGCTACACCCAGCTCGACAAACAGCTCGAGTGCACGGTACACGGTCGCGATACCTATGCCCGGTGCTTTCTCTTTCGCAAGCACGAGGACCTCCTCGGCCTTCATCGGCCGCCCGGCGTTCTCGGCCAGGACGTCGAACACGGCATCCCGCTGCCGGGTCCGGCGGTATCCCCTGCTGCTCAGCCTCCTGGAAAGCTCCATGACCTCCCCTTGTTGAGAATCATTATCAATATCTTATCATGTCGAAGCCGGGCGCATCAATATCGAGGGATAAATGCGATTATCGGCCGACTGACCGACCGGGGTGCTCAGGCTGTACTGTGCCTAGTCACCGTTGAGGAATACCGAGTGCTCTTCAAAGAAGGCAGTTGCCTCGTCCTTCGATATCACACCCGATGCCACGTCCAGACAGAGTTCCTCGAGCTCTTCGTCGGCGATATCGAGCCGCATCCCGTTGAGACCGAGGAACATCTCGGCTGCGACGACAGCCGTGCGTTTATTGCCGTCCAGGAACGGATGGTTCTTGCACAGGTGGAAGAGATAGGCCGCGGCCATGGCCGGAAGGGTCCCGTGCAGGAACTCGCCCGCGAAACCCGCCGATGGCATGGCCACGGCGCTCTCAAGCAATCCCTGGTCCGCGACCCCCGGCAGTCCGCCGAACTCCTCGAGCATCCTCGAATGGATGGCGAGGATGTTCTCGAGAGAGAGGAAGAGCGGCTCTGGGCTCACGAATCGGCCAATCGCTTGAGCATCTCTCCACGCTCGCTGACGATACGGTCGAGGAGTCGCTTGAATTCCACGGGGTCCACCCTACGGGGATTCACGGGGGTCAGGATGATGGACCCGTTGCTGACGGTCACCTGGACTTCCTTACCTTCCTCCAGCCCGACCATCTCCAGTAGCGGAAGGTCAAGGATGATCGCGTTGCTGTTCCCCACCTTCTGCAGCTTCTTTACCATCAAGATCAACCCCTGTTATCGGTTATAACATTATTATAACCGAATAAGAAGTCAATGCAAGACTGCTGGATCGACTTGCCGAGGCTACAGCATGGGGCCGGGGTATTCAGGCTCTGGACATAACCGTTACGACGTCACCGCACCATCTTCGGCAGGACCCGGCGGCCCCGCACCGACCTCCTTGCCCTCCTGAACGGCCTGCAGGTCGGTCTTCACCTTCAGGATCACGGCAGTGATGGGTACGGCGAGTATCGCCCCGACCAGCCCCGCGAATATCGCGCCGAGAACCGTCATGATGAGGGCCACCAGCGGGTGCAGCTCGAGAGTATGGTGGTAGGCGTACGCCTGTATGGGTTGCTGGAAGACGCTGTTTATCAGTATCAGCACCACCAGCATCACCAGGGCGACGGTCAGCCCGTTCGAGGCCAGCGCGATGAACACCGCGAATGCCCCCCCGATGTAGCCGCCGATGGAAGGGATGTAGGCCGTCACGAAGATGATAAAGGTGACTGCGACGACCAGCGGCATCCGGAATATCAACAGCACGGGCAGCACCATCAGTGCGTTCGCCGCAGCGATTATCGTGGTGCCGCTCCAGTAGCCGCGGATGGACGTCGCTACATCTTCGAAGACCATCCTGGCTTTGCCCTCGGATACGGGCATCTTCCGCATCACCCAGCGGCTGATGGTCCCGTCGTCGTTGAGGAGGAAAAACAGGATGAAGAGTCCGAGTATCAGGCCCACCAGGAACGAGGCTATGCCCGACAGGCTGCCGGTGAGCGCACTCGTCACGCCGCTTATCAGGGAGGGCCACAGCTTGCTGACCGACTGCTGGATCCAGTCGACGGTCGAATCGCTCAGGTCGAGATCACCCAGCCAGTCCTTGACCTGGTCCACCCCGCTCTGGACCTCCGCGCTTATCTCGTCGGACTCCGAGACGATCCCGTAGGTCACCACGCCGGTGATGAGCACGATGACGCAGAGGACCAGGATCATGGTGATCGCCGCACCAAGCCACCTCGGGAAGCGCAGCTTGCGGTGCAGGAAGTCCGGTATCGGCCAGAGCACGATGCCCAGCATGACAGCGATGGCGAGCGGCCAGACTATCTGGTATGCGCGGTTCAAGAGGTACACGAAGAAGATCAGGACGCCGATGAGGCCTATCAGGTACCAGGCGTCTCTCCCCCACCTCGCCAGCCAGTTGCTCCTCGCCGCCGCCCTGGCCTGCTCCTCCGTATCAGTCAACGCTCCCCCTCACGATCTCACACGGGCAGAGTAGGTCTGCTTACAAAGCGTATTTCTGGCTCTGTCGCTCGCCGTCCTCCCCCGGGGAGAGGGTCGGGGTGAGGGAGTTTAGCAACTTATGCAACAAAAAGCTCCTCACAAGAATCTGTGGGTTGTATATTCTCGAATACTCCCTTTGAAAAGCCTTTTCCTGGCTTTATTCGCCCCTCTCGCAACTGGTCCGGGCACGGTCATTGACTGCTCGCTCGTGGTCCCGTCTCCCTTGATATAGGTATTATGGTCGAGGTTGCGACAATCACGATTAGTCGTTATGATTGATATCGATTAAAGGGGAGGTTTGTCTCGATGAAGACCAGGGTCCTTACCGCTCATATCCCACTGCTACTTGCGGAAAAGGTCGATCAGGTCGCCGCGCGAATGGAGCGCTCCCGTGGTTGGGTCGTGAAACAGGCGCTGACCGCCTGGATCGAGCAGGAGGAGGAACGCAGGCGACTCACACTGGAAGCACTGGCCGATGTCGACGCCGGACGCGTCATCGACCACCAGGCTGTTCAGGCATGGGCCGAAAGCCTCGAGACCGATGAACCGCTTGACCCGCCATACTCGTAGAGATGAGGATCAGGTGGACAAGCAGGGCGCTCTCCGATCTGGTGCGGCTTCACGAGTTCCTGTCGTCAGTGGACAGACAGGCCGCGGCCCGCGCGGTGAAATCCCTGTCTGCCTCGCCTCAGCGCCTGCTGGCGCATCCCCGGATCGGTGAGAGACTGGAGGAGTTTGAGCCTCGCGAGGTACGTCACATCCTTATCGGAGGCTACGAAACGCGCTACGAGATCGAGGGGTCCGACATCTACGTGCTGCGGCTCTGGCACACAAGGGAAGAGCGCTCCGACTGACAGGTCGTTTCGTGTTGACCGGTCCCCTGTCATGCTGATGAGCCCCAGGACCTCGAGCTCAGTATCAGAACGCTCGTCGGCGATCATACAACCGGATATATCCACGTCAGATTGAACGGCGCTTTCACAGGTGATCAGGGAGGATGCTCGATGAGCGACGGCTGGACGGGAGGCCTGCTCGAGGTGGACCTGGACGGGCCAACGGATTCGGCCGTGGAATACCCCCGCGAGTCCGCTGAGCGCTTCCTCGGCGGGTTCGGGGCGAACAACAGCCTGTTCGACCGGTTCTACGACTCCGGTACGGAGCCGCTCTCACCCGGAAACCCGATACTGCTCGGGGCGGGCCCGTTCGTCGGCACTACCGTTCCGGGATCCTCGCGGCTGATGGCGACCTCCCGGCTGCCCCTGACCGGCGCGGTCGCATCGGCGAGCGGCGGCATGGGCGCGGGCGTGATGATGAAGAGGGCCGGCTACGATCACATCGCGATAACCGGGCGCGCGGCATCCCCGTCAGTGCTTGTCGTAGACGGCGACGCCGTGGAGCTGGTGCCGGCCGGCGGCCTGTGGGGCGCCGGCACCCTCGAGGCGACACAGCGCCTGCATGGCGACTACCCGGGCTCTTCCGTCATCGCCATAGGCCCCGCGGGAGAGAACCTCGTTCACCTCTCGATCGCGATGATAGACGCCTGCTCAACCCTTGGCAGGGGCGGCCTGGGCGCCGTCATGGGGTCCAAGAACCTGAAGGCGGTGGTCCTGCGGGGCGAAGGACGGGTGAGCGTCGCCGAGCCGGAGAGGCTGAAGGAGCTGGTGGGAGGCCTACACCTGCGATGCGGGTCCTGGTCAAACAGGCGGACCGCGCTCGAGCTAGGGATGGTCGCCGCGTGGCCGCTGTACGCACCGCAATTCGCGCCCCCGGGCGCCACTCCGGACGATGTCTCCGCGCTGGGCGAGAGGTTCGGTCCCGCCGGATACCTGCCGCTCAAGGGCAAGAGGATATCGTGCCCTTCCTGCTTTCTCCCCGATAAGGACAGGCTAATACTGCAGGGCGGGCGCAGGGTCGACTCGACCTCCTTCCTCAACGCGGCGATCCTGGGGGGCGCCTTTCTCATGGAGAGCGCCGGGGAGGCCGCCTCGACTCTGGCGGAGCTGGACGACCTCGGGCTCGACATGTTCACGCTCTCGAACCAGGCTAACTGCCTGCTGGACCTGGCGGCGGAGAAGGTCATCGGTCCGTCGGACGTCGGAGGACTCCCGCTGGAACGTTCCGGAGCCCTGATCCGTGGATTAGCCTCCCTGGTGGCCGGGCGCGGCGGCCCCGCGGGCGAGGCGCTTGCCGACGGCTGGACCGGCGCGTTGGAGCATTTCGGCGAGGAGACCACCAGGTTCACTGTGCTGGTGCGCAACCAGGACTGCATCTACGACCCGCGGGTCTCCGGCCTCGGCACCATGGAGTTCGAGCAGGTCGTCTCGCCGCGGGGGCCCACCTCGGCAAGCGGGGGGTCCGCCACCTACCTGCCCGGCCAGACGGCGGAGAACCTGGTCCGGCTGACGGAGCGCATGGGTGCCCGCCCGGCTGCGATCGGTCGCATCTTCGATAGCGGCGGTATGAACGTCGGCAGGCTCACCCGTTACTCGGAGGACTGGTTCAGCCTCTTCAGCTCACTCGGCATCTGCAACCGCCACCAGATAAACAGGTTCTACAACCCGCCGCTCATCAGGGACCTCCTCGCGGCGGTCACCGGCCTCGAGCTGGAGGTCGGCGAGATCATGGGTCGGGCCGCGGCGGGCTGGGAGCTCTACCGCGAGCTGAACGAGCGAGAGGGTCTTGGCAGGGACGCCGACGTCTTCCCGCGGGCGTGGCTCGACGACCGGCCGGTCTGGGGGCGCGGCGGGAGGCTCCACGACTACTTCGGGCGTGAGCTGGACGGCGCGAAGCTGGAGTCCCTGCTCGGGGACTACTACGACGAGCGCTCCCGCGAACCGGGCTGATGCAACAGGAGGAGTCATGAAACAGGCAACCATAGTCGGCGCCGGGCTTGCGGGCCTGACGGCAGCCATCATCCTGGCCCGCGAGGGACACGAAGTCACGGTCCTGGAACAGGAGAAGGCCATCGGCGGCGCATCTCTGTACGCCTCCGATGCCAGCCGGTACGAGCTCTCCTTTGCGGACATGACCCCGCTGGACCTCGAAGCGATGAGCCGCTACCTGGGGTTTCCCCTCTCACGCCCGGAGGATCCACAGCCTCTGCCGTTCTGCAACCCGTTGCCCTTCCTGCGTCTCAGGGTCTACGGCAGGACTCTCGAGCTGGCCCTTCCCCCCGACGTACACATGAAGATGGTCGAGCGAGGGTCCCGCCCGTCGTCCCTGGATACGTATCTATCGCGACTGGCGAGCGACAGCGGCGTGCGTTTTTCCTTCGGCACACGGGTGCGCACGCGCAAGGAGTTCCGTGATCTGCCACCGGGCACCATAGTGGCCACGGGCATGTTCACCGATGCGTTCGACGCCCTCGACATCCCGTACACACGGGCGTACGGGCTTTTCGCCGGCGGGACGGCCCCCGACGGCCGCAGCCCCTTCTGCGTGGCCTACTACGACGAGCACACGCGAGACTACGCCTACTACGCAACGGCCAACGGCACCGGGGCCGCCGTGCTCTTCCAGCGGGGCAAGCCCCTCTTCGTGGAGGCCGTGGAGTGGTTTCCGAGGCAGCTCCTCGAGGACGAGGGCATCGAGTTCCCCGCCTGGAACTCCATCGATAACATGGCAGGTACCCCCACCGGATCGTTCTCCAACCCCCGGTTATTCGTCCGCGATCTGATACTCGCGGGAACCATCTCCGGGATGCAGGACCCCACCATGGTCCTGGGCGTGCACGGCGCCCTCGTGTCGGGCAGGATCGCAGCGATGGCGGTCCGCGATCGGGAGGGGGCGGCCAGGGAGTTCCATCGTATGAACCGGTGGTGGAGGCTCGCCTACCTGACGCGACGCTTCCTCTGGGCCACGCATCCATGGGGCCCCAGGCTGGCTATCCCCGCGGTCTTGAGGCTGGTGCCACACGTGGACCAGCGGTTCCTGTGGATGCTCAACCCGGCGGTGCCCGGGTGGATGCGCCTGCCGTAGTCTGGTTCGATGAAGACCGTGGCGCATTCGAGTATCTAATCCCTGTGTAGCTTTATTCAGGTAGGGAGGTAGAAGTGAACGTAGGACCAGCGGACAAGAGCATTACTCCGGCGGGAAAGGGGAAGGTCTCGCTACTCGGGGCCATTGCGATCGGTGTCGGCGGCATGGTCGGAGCGGGTGTCTTCTCCGTCCTGGGGGTCGCAGCCGAGTCGGCGGGCAACGCTCTATGGATCTCGTTCCTCGTCGGCGCCGTCATCGCCTCTTTCTCTACCTATTCCTATGCGAAGCTCGGCGCGAAATACCCGACCGCGGGTGGAGCGGTGGAGTTCATGGTACGCGGCTTCGGCGACAACGTCCTGAGCGGGGCTACCAACATATACCTCTGGATCGGGTACGTGATCGCGATAGCACTGTACGCCATGGGGTTCGCCTCTTACTTCGCGACCTTCTTCACCGACCATCCGTCCACGTTCTTCCTGCGGGCGGTAGCAGTCGTTGTGGTTCTCCTGTTCACTATCGTGAACTTCCTCGGAGCGCGGTACGTGGACCGCTCCGAACTGGTTATCGTGGTGATCAAGGTCACCATACTCGTGCTATTCGCTGCGACGGGGCTTTTCTTCATCAAGGCTCAGAACCTGTCTCCCTCCCGATGGCCGGGGCTCACGAGCATCCTCGTGGGCACCGGGGTGCTTTTCATCGGCTACGAGGGGTTCGGCCTCATCACCAACACCGCCGGAGATATGGCCAACCCCCGCAAGATGCTCCCCCGGGCCCTGTACCTCGCAGTTGCATTCGTAACCCTGATATACCTCGGCGTATCCATCACGGTATCGGGGAACCTCACCACGGCCCAGATCTCGGCGGCCAGGGACTACGCGCTCGCGGAGGCTGCAAAACCCTTCCTGGGCACGTTCGGGTTCAAGCTGGTGGCGGTGGCCGCGCTGCTCTCGACCGCGTCGGCCATCAACGCCACCTTGTACGGTGGCGCGAACACGAGCTACATGATCGCCAAGCGAGGCGAGCTCCCGCGCATATTCGAGCGAAGCACCTGGAAGGGGAGCACTGACGGGCTCTTCATCACGACCGGTCTCGTGATCGCGCTGATAGTCTCGTTCGACCTGAGCGCTATCGCGATGATGGGCAGCGGGGCCTTCCTGTTGATCTACGCGCTCGTGAACGCGGGCCATCTCAGGATAGCGTCAAGGACGGGGGCCAACCGCGCGATCGTCTCCATCGCCATGGTCCTGTGCCTGGGCATGCTGGGAATCCTGTCCGTGAACATGTTTAAGGAATCCCTGCCCTCATTTCTAGCGATGTTCGCCCTCCTGGCGGCCGCGTTCGTCGGCGAGGTGGCGTATCGGAAGGCCACCGGCAGACGGATGAAAACATCGGGCCCGTAGACGCGAGTCACCTCGGCACCGGGAATCCGGATTACAATAACCGTGCGGATGGTGCGTATGGTAATTAGGTCTACCGGGAGGTCGTCTTGAAGCGCATTCCTCTACCCGCAGGCATCATGATCCTTGCGACCCTCGCTCTGGTGGTCGTGCTGCTGTCGGGCACGGTTTTCGCCGACGTGACAGCCTTACCTCACCGTCCAGAACCCGGCCTGCGCTGACGCGGCCGTGAAGGTGACCTGCATGAGGGGGGACGGGAGCACGAGCGATCAGCCACTCACGGTACCCACCACGACCCGCGCGACGGTCAACGTCTCCGACGTGCTCGGTGTCGGGGACGACCCGGCCCACGACTTCTCCGCGAAGGTCGAGCGCACCAACGGCAGGACGATAATCGTCGAGCGTCCCATGTTCTTCGACTATCAAGGGGCCTGGACCGGCGGCTCGGACGTGGTCGGGTTCTCACCTTAGAGACAGCCGCCCGGAGGGAACAGTACACGGGAGGAGCAATGGACAAAGCAAGAGTCGGCGACATAGAGATCGCCTACAGCCTCGCGGGGGGAGGCCCCCCGCTGGTCATGATTATGGGCCTCTTCACCAACGCCGACTGGTGGGAGCCGGAGCTCATCGAAGCGCTCGGCTACGTGAATTCTTTTCTCGTCAGGGTCCTGTCCATGGCCCAGGTCATGAAGCGCATGACGAGCCGGTAGGCGGGCGGGAAGGTGCGCTTGAGGAGATAGAGGAGCTTGATGTCGGCGGAGGTTATCACCATGAACCTGTTTCGCTCGATGGCGTCCGCGATCAGGTCGGCCACCTTCTCCGGCTGCATGGCGTGCCTGCTGAACAGGTCACGGCTCCTTCTGCACGCGTCCTCATCGGCGTTTATGACCGTCGTCTGCACGATCCGGGTGTTCACCGCGCCCGGGAGTACCACGCTCACACCGATGTTGTGCTTGCGCAGGTCGAATCGCAGGACCTCGGAGCTGCCCACCAGGGCATGCTTGGTGCCGGCATAGACCACGTGCCAGGGCAGGCCGATGATGCCCGCCGTGGACGAGACGGAGAGCACGTGGCCGCCCCTGCCGGCGCGCACCATCTCCGGCACGAAGCACTCGATTCCGTGATACGGCCCCCAGAGGTTGACGTTGACCACCCGCTCCCACTGGTCGTGGGTCATGTCCTCCACCTGGGAAAAGAGGGAAACGCCGGCGATGTTGGCCAGTACATCCAGCGGGCCGTATTCGGAGTGGATCTCGTCGGCGAGCGCTACGAAGGCTTCGTAGTCCGATACGTCCAGGACCCTCGCGAGACAGACCTCGCAGCCTCTCTCCTCGATCGCCCGGCGCGTCTCCTCGAGCCCGTCCGCGTCTATGTCAGTCAGGAAGAGCCGGGCACCGAGCCCGCCTATCTTCATCGCCGTAGCCCTTCCGATGCCGCTCGCCGCCCCCGTGATGAGCGTCTTCCTGCCACCGATCTCCATCATCCTCACCTCTTCCCGAATGCACCGTCGGGTTCGGAGTCCCTGCTCATTCCCGTATATAGCCCCGCTCCCTCAACAGGCCGTACCACGCGTTTCCCCTGGCCTTCCTGTCCAGGTGGAGCCAGTGCCCGCCGACGACCTCGATGAAGTCCTCGATGCCCCAGCTCTCTATCCAGCGCCTCGTATCCTCGGCCGGGCACAAGCGGTCACCCGCATGGGCTACGACACGGATCCGATCGACGTCATAGAGGGGCTTCATGTAGAGCGGCGAGAAGAGCTCCTGGGTTCGCTCGGTCGCCCGGACGAGCTCGGAGTCTACCGGGAACCCGAATCGGGATCGACCCGGCTCGAGGTAGCGCTCCATGGATACGCCCGGCACCACCAGGAACATGAAGTCGGGCCCGCCGGTGACCTGTGTCGCATACTGAGCCGCCGTAAAGCCCCCCATGCTGGCGCCGATCATACCGACGTTCTCGTACCCGAGACTCCGGAGCAGCATCAAGGCGGAATGGAGGTCGTGCACGTTTTGCGCCATTCTCTCCGCCGTCAAGGGCAGGTCGGCGGGGTCGAGCAGCCTCTGAAACAGTGGGAAGTCGCTTCGCCGCCAGTGGCCGGGCAGAGTGTATAGAGCGACGTCGAGGCCGAGCCCGAAGAGCCTGTCGACCTTGAACATGCGTTGAGCCTTCTCGGGCCCTCCCATCATCAGCCCGTGAATCATGAGGACGAGCGGCCGGTCCGCGGAGTCACAGTGGCACCACAGATGAAGGTAACCCGCCAGGTTCTCCGGGCGCCGGTTGAAGCGGCCGGCAACCTCGGGGTTCCGGGGCTCGTAGCGGCTCGGGTACCGGATGAGGTCGCGCCGCCCCTCACCGAACGGCTCCGTCTCGATGACCTCGCTTGCGGGAGGCTCATCCGGCAGGTAGAAGAACGGCTTTCGCCCGGGATCCCAGGCATCGGGGTCGTAGAAGGCGAGCTGCCGGAGATAGGTCTCGCGGTCGAGAGTGCTCTTCCTGATACTCGGGTCGGGAAAGTTCACCAGTATCAGGTCCGGGAGCCCGCCGACGGCGTTGAGGACGCGGTTTCTCCCCGTCATGGACCATCTTCCTTCTTCGCGGAGTCGTAAGTGTCTTCTGTCACACCCAGGGCTTCGAGGGACTTCTTGATAACCCGGTGGGTCTCGGTCTTGGGCAGAGCGTCGATGACGCGGTAGTACCTGGGGACGGCGAACCTGGCCAGCTCGTCGGCCAGGAATCCCGGAATCGAAGCGGGGTCGAGCGACCTTCCTTCGACGGGCACGAGGGTGGCCATTATGTCGTCCTCGGCAAGCTCCGAGGGGACGGCGTAGACGGCGCACTCGAGCACGTCCGGGTGCTTGAGCACGGCCTGCTCCACCTCGTAGGCGGAGACGTTCTCGCCCCTGCAGCGCATGGACTCGGTGTTGCGGCCGAGGAAGTAGATGTAACCCTTCTCATCGGCGTACACCATGTCACCGGTGTGCAGCCATCCATCGCGTATCTTGTCACTCGATGCCTCGGCGTTCTTGTAGTACTCGACGGTGCTCGGCCGGTTCCCGACATAGCTTATCAGCTCACCGGGCTCCCCCACCGGCACGTCCCTGCCCTCGCCGTCCACAACCCGGCACTTCGACCCGAGGGGCTTCCCCATCGAACCTACGGGCGCGGTTCCCAGGTTGATGAGTACGACGCCGGCCCCGTCCACCGCGCCGTATGCCTCGTAGATGCGCACGCCGAACCGCCGCTCGAACGCCTCCCACATGTCCGCGGGGCAGCCGGCCGAGAGCACGGTACGTACCTTGTTGTCTATGTCGTCGGGCTTCGCGGGCTGCTTCATCAGGATGGGCATCACCGCCCCCAGGCCGTTGAAGATCGTCGCTCCTCCACCCCGAAGCTCGTCCCAGAAACGGCTCGCGCTGAACCTCTCGCCCAGGACCACCCTGCACCCGGCGTGCAGGGCGGGCGTGACCGTCAGGAAGAGCGCGTTGGCGTGAAAGAGGGGATAGCACGTGTAATACGCGTCGTTGCTGTTGAGGAAGAACCTGCTCATTACCGATATCATCTTCACGCCGGAGTTGCGGTATCGATAGACGACGCCCTTGGGCAGCCCGGTGGTGCCCGAGGTGTACATGATGGCCATGAGGTCGTCGTGGTCGTAAGCCACCGTGGGCTTGCCCTCGTCTAGGCCGGGACCGTACGCGGCATCGAGTTCTACCATCCCTTCGGTGAGCACGAACCCCGCCGGGGCGCCCAGCGTGTTGACCACTACCAGCGCAACGGTCTCGAGTCTATCCGCGACGGCTTGGTAGTGAGCCAGCATGTCGTGGTCGATCACTACGAAACGGGCGTCTGAGTTGTTCAGGACGTGAGCGAGCTGATCGCCGCGCAACCCCACGTTGACGGGCACGGCGTACATCCCCAGTTTCTCCAGGCCGAAGAAGACGTCGAGCCACCGGGGGGAGTTCTTCATGATGATGGCGACGCCCACGCCGGGGGCTCCACCGTTCGCGCGCAGGAAGTTGGCCGCACGGTTGGCATTGCGGTCCATCTCTTCGTAGGTGAACGACCGGTCCTTGAACGTGAGGAACGTCCTGTCGCCAAGCCTCTTCGCCCTCTCCTCGAGCAGTTCGGCATGCGACATATCCGCCGCTATTACAAGGCCGCGCGCCCTGGCAATGCTGCGCAGGTTGACGCGCAGCGTTCCCCTTCGGAACTCGTCGGCAAGGAACAGGAACGCGCTGCGCAGGCCCCGCCAGCCGATGAGCAGCATCTGGAGGTATTTCTTCCGGCTATTCCCGTCCACGCCCGCACACCTTCTCACACCTGACTACAGTGTACACTGAAGACACCGCCGGTATTCGCGGGGGAATCCACCCTCATGGAGGCGTCGGCTTTCCCGTAGGCGACGTCTCCGCCGACGACGGTCATGTCTACAAAATCATCGAAGGCACCCAGTTCCAGCTCGGTGGTGAGAAGGAACAGCCACGAGTCCATCTTCAGCGGGTTTCTGTTGAATACCACGAAGTCGGCGTGCTTACCCACCTCGATGGAGCCGACTTCCTTCTCCATCCTGAGCGCTTTCGCGGAGTCGATGGTCCAGTGCATTATCCCGTCTTCCAGCCCGACGCTCTCCTGCCTGCCCCAGTCGGTCTTCCCCTCGTAGTTGATCCTCAGCGCGGCGATGAGCAACCCGTAGAGGGGATTTATCGGCCCCGCGCACCAGTCGCTGCCGAAAGATACTGTCACCCCCGCCTTCTCGAGGCTTCGCCACGGCATGAACCTCTGCAATCTCTCATGACCCAGCACCTGTGCCGTGGTCTCGTCCGCGTAGAAGTGGGCCGGCTGCATGGCGGCGTATATCTCGAACTCGGCCATTACCTTCCGGTCCTCGGGTAAGGGTAGCTCGCAGTGGTCGCAGCGGTGACGAGCGTCCCGCGCCCCGTTCAACCGCACGGCACGGCCGTACGAGTTGACGACGCGGTGGATGCCGGCGTCCCCCACCGCGTGGGTGCACGCCTGGAAGCCCATGCCGTCGATTAGCTCGATGACCCTGTCGAAGCCCTCCCGGGTCCAGACCGGGTCGCCGTGCTCCGCTTCGGTATCGCTGTAAGGCTCGGCCATGAAGGAGGTATGGTTGCAGAAGACCCCGTCGATGTAGAACTTGAGCGAGTCCCCCAGTATCAGATGCGGGTCCGACTCCGAGGCGCCCAGGTCCCGCCACCACTCGAGGTCCTTCACCAGGGACTCCTCGTCCTCGAGGGCGTGGCCTCCGACGTAGAAAGAGCACCTCACCCTGGCGTGGTCCAGACCCCCTCGCTCCCTGAAGCCCAGTATCAAGGGCATGAGCGGCCGGTATACCTGGACGTCGTTCATGGTGGTAACCCCGACGGACAGCGCGCTCTGAACCGCATCCGTCATGCCGCTGTACATGCCCTCCTCGACACCGGGGCCCAGCTCCTCCAGCGTGAAGTAATCGAACACGTTCATGGCGTGGTAGCGGTTCAATACGCCCGTGTATTCTCCGGTCTTCTCGTCCCTGGCCGGAGCGAGCCTCTCGAGGGCGAGCGGGTTGCGCTCGAGTAGCAGGTCGAGGGCCGCGGTATTCAGCCAGCCGCACTGGCCGCCGATAGACATCAGGATGACAGGCCTGTCCGCCAGGATTTCGTCGAGCATCTCCCTGTTGGGTATCCTTCCAGGGATGTAGTCGTACCTCCATCCCGCACCGGAGACAAGCAGCATGTCCGGGTTCGCCGCGGCGTACTCGACAACAGCCCTCGAGAGCTCGTCGTACGATTCGCACTCGTAGAGAGTCGTGGTGGATAGACTGGTGCTCGCTCCGACCCAGAGCACGTGGCAGTGATTGTCCACGAAACCGGGCGTGACGGTCTTCCGTCTCGCGTTGATAACGTCGGTGTCAGGGCCTATGTGTTCGCCGGCTCCCCTGTTGTCTCCGACGTAGGTGAAGCGCCCGCCTTTCACCGCGAGTGCTTCGGCCCTGGGGTTGTCTCGGTCCGAGGTCACGATGCGAGCACTGAGCACGACCATGTCGGCGTTCTCCGGGCCGTCCCTGCGGAACCTCGGTTTGAAGAGCGAAGGCGAGCCGGGCTTAACCATCTCGATGGTGCTGTTGTCCGTCTCGTGGCAGCAATAGCTTCCTTAGTTCACTTTCTCCCGTGAAAAACAGGACATGGCCGCAATCCTCGAAAACACGGCAACAGGAAAAGGCTATTTCCTTTCCTTTTTCTTCAAAACAGGCATAGCACAAGACCCCCGTTGCCCGGCCATGTGTAACTCCCGGGGAAGACAAGTTCTCGCTATCACATACGGGACGTTTCATGGCGTTCCATGTATCCTTGACGGCTTCACGGCATTGTTATTCTACCACTCAGGGTTCGGCATCACCGCTTGATAGAATGGCGATGAGGAGAAGCGATGAGAATAGTTAGCTGCGGGGGGCGCGAGCGAGACTGCATGCCGAGATTGTGATCGACCTGCTGAGGGACTGGGAGAATGCGAGAAGCAGCTCTCGCGCGAACGAGATAGAAAGGGTTTTTACCGCAGCTTCGCTCCTTTCCGGGTGCAGGTAATCCCGCCCTCAGGTGGAAGGAATTCAAGACCCTGCTTGCGACCCCGTTACTACAGGGGGGGTTGAATGACCGAACAGACCGGGGATTCCATCGCGGCCGCGAAGAAGATGTGGGTCTTCTATCCACTGATGATGGTCACGGGGTTCGTCCAGCTTCTCATCCCCTCCACGATGCACCTGATCATGGACGACTTCCATCTCAAAGAGGGCACGGCGGGAGTGCTTCCTCTCGTGTACTTCGTCGGCATCGTGGTCTTCGCGCTGTTCAGCACCCGCCTGCTCGCCAGGTTCTCGGCCAAGACGCTGACCATCGCGGGCGCGATCCTGGTCTGCGTATCGTTGGTCGCGACATCGCTTAGCCCGTGGTTCGCCCTCTTCACTTTCTTCTATTTCTTCGCAGGTGTCGGAAACGGGGCACTGATAATCCTCCCCGGCATCTACGCGACCAACACCTGCGGAGCGCAAACGCCCCGTATCCAGTCCATGCTCTTCGGATTCCTGTCCTTCGGGTACATAGTCGGCCCCCTGGTGCCGGGCCTCATCGAGCATCTCGAGATATCCTGGCGCTGGGCCGTCGCTATCCCGGGGCTGCTCGTCATCCCGTTCGTCATACCGGTGGCGGTGGCCAGACTCGAGAGGATAAAGGAAGCGGAAAGGCTTTCCCTCGCCACCGTGAGGCGCATGGTCTCGTTCGACCGCAGGTTCTTCTTCGGTCTGACACTCGCGCTGATCCTGTCGGGGGGGGCGGTCCTCGGGGTTATTACCTGGATCGTCACCTTCCTCGAAAACGAGAGGGGCATGACCCTGGGCGCGGCACACGTGGTTCTTTCCGGGATCGGCTTGGCGCTGGTGATGGGACGCCTCGTCTGCGGACAGCTGTCCAAGCGATTCAGGGTATACAGAATCGAACTGGTAATCGTTCCATTGTCGGCGGTTCTTGTCTTTATTGCCCCACTGCCGGGCTCGGCGGTCGTCAACTCGGCGCTGTTCCTGGTATCCGCCCTGGTGTACTCCGGCGTGTACCCCCTCCTCCTGTCAGCCGCATCCATTTACCCCAGGTCGGATTCGGCGGCGGCATATACTGTGTTCTTTCTTTGCGTGTCTCTGGGAGGCATGACTATTCCCTACGCCCTGGGCCAGGTCTTCCAGCACGCCGGGGCGGTGGCTGGAATGAGTTCGAGTGCCGTTATACTCGTCTCGGTGCTCGGTTGCCTGCTGTTCTTCAGGAAAGAGCTACCGTTGAGCGAGCATGCTAACCACAGAGCCTACCCGGCATGATGCAGGCAACAGGAACCCGGCGGCTAATCGCCGCAACCCCCGATCATGCTGGTCCCCGCTCCGCGCGAGGCGACGCGGGGGTTCCCGTCGGAGTCGATCGCTAACTACGGTCCGGAGTTGTTGGTGTGTCATACCGGGAAGGCAAGGTCACTCGCTCTTTTACAGCGAAGTCAACAGGGCGATCTCCCGCGGACTCAGTTTGCCTTGCGTAGGCCGCGTGGTGGCGTAGAAGGACACTCAGGCAAGGTCAAAGCGATCGAGGTTCATTACCTTGTTCCACGCCCCAACGAAGTCGTGCACGAACTTCTCCTGTGAGTCCTCACATCCGTAGACTTCAGCCAGGGCCCGGAGTTGGGAGTTCGAACCGAAGATGAGGTCGACACGGGTGCCGGTCCACTTGAGTTCGCCCGTTGCGCGATCACGCCCCTCGAACACATCCTCGTCTTCCGAGGTTGCCTTCCAGGTCGTGCTCATGTCGAGCAGGTTCACGAAGAAGTCATTTGTGAGCGCCTCCGGACGCTTAGTGAAGACGCCGTGCCGGGACTGTCCGAAGTTGGCGTTCAAGACGCGCATGCCGCCAACGAGAACCGTCATTTCGGGAGCCGTCAGTGTCAGTAGTTGCGCGCGATCGACCAGCAGTTCCTCCGCCGACACAGCGTACCTGGCCTTGAGGTAGTTACGGAACCCGTCGGCAGCCGGTTCGAGCACTGCAAATGACTCCACGTCGGTTTGCTCCTGTGACGCATCCGTGCGTCCCGGCGCGAAGGGAACGGTCACATCGTGACCGGCATTCCTTGCAGCTTGCTCGAGGCCGGCGCAACCGCCCAGAACGATGATGTCGGCAAGCGAAACCTTCTTCCCGCCGTGCTGCACGCCGTTGAACTCCTTCCGGATACCCTCAAGAGCTTTGAATACCTTAGCCAGTTGTGCGGGCTGGTTGACTTCCCAATCCTTCTGCGGAGCAAGACGAATGCGCGCCCCGTTAGCGCCGCCGCGCTTGTCGGAGCCGCGGAACGTGGACGCCGCCGCCCAGGCGGTCGAGACCAGTTCCGAGACGGACAGGCCCGAGGCAAGAATCCGGTCCTTGAGGTCCGCAATGTCCTGCGCATCGATCAGCTCATGATCGACCGCGGGCACCGGGTCCTGCCAGATCAGGTCCCCCGCCGGGACCTCCGCGCCGAGATAGCGCGAGCGGGGGCCCATGTCGCGGTGCGTAAGCTTGAACCACGCCCGGGCGAAGGCGTCCGCGAACTCCTCCGGGTTCTCGTAGAAGCGCCTCGAGATCTTCTCGTAGACGGGGTCGAACCTCAGAGAAAGGTCAGTGGTCAACATGCCGGGAGCGTGACGTTTCGACGGGTCGTGGGCATCCGGCACCGTGCCGGCGCCTGCGCCACCCTTCGGTTGCCACTGATGAGCACCCGCCGGGCTCTTCGTCAATTCCCATTCGTAGCCGAACAGGTTCCTGAAGAAGTTGTTGCTCCACTTCGTTGGAGTGGCGGTCCAGGTGACCTCCAGGCCGCTGGTGATCGTGTCATCACCCTTTCCGCTCCCGAAACTACTCTTCCAGCCGAGGCCTTGCTCCTCGATACCGGCTGCTTCCGGCTCGGGCCCCACATGGGACGCGAGGCCGGCGCCGTGGGTCTTGCCGAAGGCGTGACCGCCGGCGATGAGCGCAACCGTCTCTTCGTCGTTCATCGCCATTCGAGCGAATACCTCGCGGATATCCCTGGCCGCCGCGATCGGATCCGGGTTGCCGTTCGGTCCTTCCGGGTTGACGTAGATGAGACCCATCTGCACGGCGGCAAGCGGGTTCTCGAGTTCACGATCACCGCTGTAGCGCTCGTCGGCGAGCCACTCGCTCTCCGCCCCCCAGTTGATGTCCTCTTCGGGCTCCCAGACATCCTCGCGCCCGCCGCCGAAGCCAAAGGTCTTGAAGCCCATCGACTCGAGCGCGCAGTTGCCGGCCAGGATCATGAGGTCGGCCCAGGAGATCTTGCGGCCGTATTTCTGCTTGATCGGCCAGAGCAGCCGGCGCGCCTTGTCGAGGTTCGCGTTGTCGGGCCAGCTGTTGAGGGGCGCAAAGCGTTGGGTGCCCGATCCCGCGCCGCCGCGGCCGTCGCCGGTGCGGTAGGTGCCCGCGCTGTGCCACGCCATCCGAATAAACAGCGGCCCGTAGTGACCGAAATCGGCCGGCCACCAGTCCTGCGAGTCGGTCATCAGCGCATAGAGGTCCTCCTTCAGGGCCTCCAGGTCGAGTTTCTTGAATTCCTCAGCGTAGTTGAACTCCTCGCCCATCGGATTGCTCATGTGAGAGTTCTGGTGAAGAACCTTCAGGTTCAACTGTTTCGGCCACCAGTCATGATTGGACGTACCACTGCGGTCCGCTTGTCCACTTGACCTGCCCGTTACCGGGCACTTGCCTTGTTCGCTCATGGCCTTTCCTCCTCTCGTAATGAACACTTCACGCACAGGCCGCTGGGCAGCATGAATGAAAGCGAAAACCGGTCATGCAGCTCAACACTTATGCACAACTGGTGCAATTCCTGCTCATCGACGGAATGCCAGGAGGAATGAATCAGGAGGATGTTTGACATCATGTACGCTGTGTGGTGGTGTCGGAGGAACAACACGATAATTTGCACACGGATGGAGGACAGGATAGACCTGCGTTATCAGACCGACCGTTTGAAAGCATCTCCTGTAGTGTGTACACTGGTAGACACAAGGAGGGATTCGATTGATCAGAGTCGGGGTCCGAGAGGTCAGGCAGAAGCTGAGCGAGTATCTGCGCAGGGTCCAGGAGGAGGGTGAAGAAGTCGTCATCACCCGGCGGGATGAACCCATGGCAAGACTCGTGCCTTTCGCGAGGAAGCAGGCAAGACCGCTGGAAAGCCATAAAGCCATGAGGGAGCGTATCGCCGCTCGTGGCAAACCGCTCTCCCAGATCGTTTCCGAGCAGCGCGAGGAGCGTTTCTAGAATTGGAGCTCTTCGTCGATACGAGTGCTCTGGTGAAGCTGTACTACTCGGAGCCGGACAGCGATCAGGTCGAGGAATGGATTCTCGGTGCCACGCGCGTTTTCATAAGCGAGTTGTCCAGAGTCGAGTTCGCTTCCGCCCTGGCAAAGAAGGTCCGAATTGGAGAGATAGACGCCGAGACGTGTCTCGAGATCTGGAACAGTTTCAGAGACGACCTCGAGTCCACTCAGTTAGAGGTATTAAGCCTCCTTGAAGAAGACTATGCCCAGGCTATTGAACTGCTTCTGGAGTTCGGTGCGAGCGACAATCTTAGAACCCTCGATTCACTTCAACTCGCGGCCGCCCTCAGGGAGCCGCAGTCCCTCTTTCTTTCATCAGACATCATCCTTGCTCGGATGGCGGAGAAGGTCGGATTGAGACTCGCCCCGTAGCCGGGAACCCCCTCCCTTCGTTTCTGGCCTGTGCCCGTTGCGGTAAAATACTGCGACTCTTCTGGATACCGGTACTGTGAGTTCATAGCATGAAACGAGTCTCAACCGAAGAAGGCGATTTGTTCGGTGTGGCTTCAGCCCGATTGACATTCCATACGCCACGGGACACTTCGGTGTCGGAGGCCCGACACGACGAACCCCCCACAGGATCGAGGGGACTATCGGGTTGGCGATGACCTCAGGCCAATACGTTGTCTGGACGAACTCCTCTCATCCGTGTATTACTCATCCAGTGAACACCGAACATGCTGTCGATGAATGGACACTGCGGGAGGGGCGGAAACGCCATAACCTGCTGGATACGGGGCGCGGAGGCACCTGGTGGGCCCCCGGCGCCATTGGCTGGTGGGTCGGCGCCCTGTTCGCGACGGGGGCTACGCTGTTCGCCCTCGGCTCGGCCCCCTTCTACTCGGAAGCGGTCGGCTACCGGCCTGACGCGTGGACGTTCTTCATCGGCTCGCTGTTCTTCACCTCCGCAGCGTTCCTCCAGTACCTGGAGGCCGTGAACGCCCCGGTTCCCGGACGGAAATCGATTCGGAAGCGTCTCCTGGCCTGGGAACCGAAAAACCCGGGCTGGTGGTCGACCCTCATTCAGTTCGCGGGCACCCTCTGCTTCAACGTAAGCACCTTCAGCGCTCTTCTGCGCCATCTTTCCACGCCCCAGGTCGAACGCCTGGTCTGGAGGCCGGATATTGCGGGATCGATATGCTTCCTCGTGGCCAGCATCCTGGCCTGGCGGGAACTGACTCACAGGTTCTGGACCTGGCAGATTCGGAGTATCTCGTGGTGGATCGTGGTTCTCAACCTCATTGGGTCGGTTGCTTTCGGTGCCTCTGCGGTCGCCGCCTACGTGGTACCTACTACCGGCGAACCCTGGAACATACTCGTTGTCAACCTCGGAACGTTCATCGGTGCCCTGTGCTTCTTCGCGGGAGCCGCTCTGCTCCTGCCCGAGCGGACCGCGAAAGCAGCCTACCCGCGACCTGCTCCTGCTCGAGAAATCAGGTGATCTCGATCTTCAGTGAACCGGCTGGGCACACATGCGTCGTCTGGATGATTTCAGCAGCCTCGACACGAATCTGCTTTTGACATGATGTCCACTGCGTGGTGGTGTCGGAGGACCGACACCATCTTCTGCACACGGCTTGAAGAGTGGATTCAACTCCAGGAACGTGCGTTCGCTGAAACAGGGCTTCCTTACCAGCTTGTTTCGAAGCTCGGAATTGGAATTGGAGTTGCATGAACAGTTGCTACTGCCACTGCGGGATGTCCGTTGGCGCGAGCTTCCCGTTACCCAGCGCCTCGAATTGCTCTTTCGTGAGGTAGTGGATAACCGGGTGATAGGGCCCCATGACACCGGGTGAATTCCTGCCGACCAGAGAAGGGTCGTACTGAGTGGCGGCCCAGTCGGCCGTGACCCACGGGCAGTTGTACTCGTCAGGGGCAAATTGAGGAAGATGCCACTCGGGCATCACGCTCATCCAGCGCATCGTGAGTGTCTGGCGCGAGCGCGGTCCCCAGTCGGCCCAG
>JAHJCO010000056.1 GCA_018831265.1 Actinomycetota bacterium | reverse complement strand
CGGGGACCTCCAGGGTGATGGGCCTGCCGAACTCGTCGAGACCCGGGGCCATAGCCGGGGGCGGCGCCATCACCGGTGGGGCTCCCATGGGGGGACCTGCCACCGTCGGTGGGACCATCGCCTCGGGCGGCTGGGCGGCGGGCTCGGAGACCAGCGGCGGAGGTTCGAACTCCATGGGAGGCATGACCGCCTCGGGCGGCCGTGCCGCGGGTGGTGGAGCCATGGGCGGCGGCGCGGCCTGCGGCATCGGCCCCGCGGCCGGCCCGGTCGGTGCCCTCCTGGCACCCGGGGCCGGCTCGAGCCCTTCCGCCATCAGCTCCTCGAAATCCGCCGTGGGCGCCGCGACAACGGGCCCCGGTGGAACCTGGATGGGTTGCAGGTGCGGTGGCGCGGCGGCCGCTTCCCTCAGCTGCATCGCCTCCGGGGGCGGCGGGCCCGCCGGCACCTGGGGGGCGGCCGGTTGGACCGGAGGGGGTCCGGGCACAGAAGGTGGGGGCGGCCCCGGAACCGCGACCGGTGGCGGGGGGGCCTGCGCTCCCGCCACAGGCGGCGCCTGCGGAGCGCCCATGACCTGCCCGGGGATCGGCGCAGGTGCCTCCTCCTCGGCCTCGCCCTTTCGCTTCTTCCCCCTGGCCCTGGGTTCCCTGGGCTGCTTCGGAGCCCTGGGGGCCCGGGGCTGCTTGGCCACACCCGCCGTCATCATCGAGGCGATCCTGGACACCTCCTGCTCGTGGCAGGAAGCGCAGCGCAGGACCTCCCCCGTCTCTGCAACGCACGTAGCGCAGATGACGTTGCCGCAATCCAGACAGCGTCCTATAGCGGTCTGACCTGGGTGACGATCACAGTCCAATTCCTTCACTCCCCCGGTGAACGCGCGGTAAGGCCACACCCGCGGACCGCGCTGTACTTACCGGCCTGACGGGCTATCTCAATGTCCCTGGAGGGGTTCGAGGTACCCTCCCGCATTGACAACCCCGTTGCCTGAATTCTAACACAGGCCCTCAGGGCTTTTCGGGCCCGCGCCGGTTGCTGTGAAGCATCTCGCGGACCCGTTCCCACGCTTCATCCATCGACTGGATGGCCTTTATCTTGAACTCGACCTTCTCTTCCCCCTCGGTGGTGACCAGGTAGAGTACCTCACCGGGTGCGACCAGCCTCTGCCGCCTCGCCTCGCGCTCGATGTACTCGAGGCTCTCAGCCTCCGCCACCTCGCGCTCGAGCGCGCTGGTCACCGCTTTCTGTTCGTCGAGCTCGGCCTGTATGCTGTGCAACCGTGTCGTCGCCTCGAGGTTGCGGCTCACGGGGCTGATGGACAGGCAGAGGAAGAGGGCCGCGATCAGCAGCCAGACGATCGTGCGTGGCGAGACGTTCGAAGCCTTCGCCGCCAGGGTACCTCCCAGGCGCGAGGTCCTCGAGCTATCCGTCGTCCGTTTCCGTCCCCCTGGTCCGTCGCGGCTACCCACCGGGGCGCCGGTCTCGCGCCCGTCCCCGGGCTTCACGGGTCGACGCCGCGACCTCTCGCCTCCCCCGGCGCTCATGGGACCTCTTCCACGGTGTGCACGTGCACCATGTTGGTGACACTCTCTCCGCGCCCCGGCAGCCCGCCCGTGATCACGACCACGTCGCCGGGCTCGGCAAGCCCGGCGTCCAGGCAGGTCGATGAGACGCCGGCCGCGGCGGCCTCGACGTCGGCGAGCTCGGGCACCAGGCGCGCCTGCACTCCCCAGACCATGGCGAGGCGGTCGACCACCTTCCGGCTCGTGCTCACCGCGAGGATCGGTTGCTCCGGCCTGTAGCGGGCGATCAGCCGGGCCGTGTATCCGGAACGTGTCATGGTCACTATCACCCTGGCCCCGAGGTCTGAGGCGATCTTGCAGGCCGCGTACCCTATGGCATCAGCCGCGCCGTGATGCCGCCAGCCGGCCTCCTGCTCCAGCAGCAGCGCGTAGTCCACCGCGCCCTCGGCGTGGAACGCGATGTCCGCCATGGTGCGCACCACCTCGACGGGATCGTGCCCTATCGCTGTCTCACCGGAGAGCATCACCGCGTCCGTCCCATCCAGGATCGCGTTGGCCACGTCGCTGACCTCGGCCCTCGTGGGCCGGGGGTGCTCGACCATCGATTCGAGCATCTGGGTCGCCGTCACCACGGGCAGTGCGGCCCGCCTGGCACCGGCGATGATTTCCTTCTGTATCAGGGGGACCTGTGCCATCTCCATCTCCACGCCCAGGTCACCGCGGGCGATCATGATGCCGTCGGCAACCTCTATGATCTCTTCGATGCTGCGGACGGCCTCGCCCTTCTCGATCTTCGCCATCACGGGCGTGTCGGAGCCCAGGGTGGTTATGGCTTCCTTGACCAGCGATACGTCCGCGGCCGACCGGATGAACGATTGGGCCACCCAGTCCACGCCGGCCTTGAGGCCGGCCTCCAGGTAGCGGCGGTCCCTGTCCGTGAATGAGTCGAGTTTGATGTCACTGTCCGGGAAGTTCATGCCCTTGCCCTGCTGGAGGGGGCCGCCTTCCAGGACCGTGCAGCGCAGGTCGGTGCCGGAGACCTCGTCCACGCGCAGTCGTATCAGTCCGTCCGAGACCATGATGTGGTCCCCCGGTTTGACATCAGAGGTAAGCCCCGCGTAGGGAACGGAGACGCGCGTGGAGTCCCCGCGCTTCTGCTGGCTGGTCACGGTGAACTCCCGGCCGGCCTCCAGCTCCACCGTCGAGCCCTGAATGCTTCCCACCCTCAGGCGCGGACCCTGCAGGTCGAGCATCACCGCTACCTTGCGGCCCACCGCGTTCTCCACGTCCTGGAGGGCCTGGATAGATTCACGTACTTCGTCGATGTCCGAGTGGCCGGTGTTTATGCGGGCGATATCCATGCCGGCGTCAACCATCCGGCGCATCGTCTCCCTGTCGCTGGAAGCGGGCCCCAGCGTGCAGATGATCTTGGCCTTCAGCCCTTCCGGCCCTACGCGTTTCTCACTACCGCCCATGGGACACCTCCCCCCGCCGGATTCCATTGCCTTTCATGCCGGACCTTCCTTGGCGTGAGACCAGATCCTCTCCTTCTCTTCGGGCGGCACGTCCCGCGGCTCGACCCCCCGCCCGCGGGCTTCCGCCTCTATCTCGGCGTATCGCCTGGCGAACTCCCTGTTGGTGCGTCGCAGCGCAGTCTCCGGGTCCACGTCGAGGTGCCTGGCCAGGTTTATCACCGTGAACAGCAAGTCCCCCACCTCGTGTTCCAGGTCTTCGCGCGGTCCACCGACCGCCCCCTGGAGCTCGGCCACCTCCTCGGCCAGCTTTTCGAACACCCCTTCGGGGGCAGGCCAGTCGAATCCCCCCCGCGCCGCCCTGTGCTGGAGCTTGAGGGCTCCCATGGTCGCCGGCAGCCCGCGGTGCGAGTCCGACGGTTCCTTGCCCTCCTGCTCGGTCTTGATACGCTCCCAGTTGACCGACACCTGCTCGGCCGTGCTAACGGTCTGGCCGCCGAAGATGTGGGGGTGCCTGCGGAGCAGCTTCTCGGTTATGCCGTCCACCACGTCCCCGAGGTCGAACCGGCCCTCCTCCTGCGCGATCCTCGACTGGAACACGATCTGCAGCAACAGGTCCCCCAGTTCCTCGGACAGGTGCTCCCAGTCCTCGCTATCGATGGCCTCGACAGCCTCGTACGACTCCTCCAGGATATGCCGGGACAGTGTCGACGGTGTCTGCTCCAGGTCCCACGGGCAGCCCTCCCCGGAGCGCAGCCTCGCCATGACGCCCGCGAGCGCTTCGAACTTGATCCCCAGGTCCCCGGTGGCGGGGCCTTCGGCTGCGTTTCCCTCTTCGTTCACGCGCACCACACCCCCGGTCTCACGGCCCGACCACCATCCCCATCCTGGGGTCCCACTTGCCGACACCCGGCGCGACGACCTCGACCTTCGCGTTCGCGTACGCGGTGCGAAGCCAGTCGGCGAACTTCTCCTCCTTCTTGCCCGACTCCACGGCCTTTATCACCTCGCCCTTCACCTCGTTGAAGGTCGGGGAGTAGGCCTCCCTGCGCTCCAGGACCTTTATCACCTGGTACCCGTCGCTGGTCTTCACGACCGCACTGGACTGACCCGGCTGGAGCGTGAAGGCGACCTGCTCGAACGCCGGCTCCATGCTGCCCTGCTCTATCCAGCCCATGTCACCGCCGTTCGCCCTGGTCGCGTCGTCCTTGGAGAGGTTCTTGGCCATGGTCGAGAATTCGACCCCGCGCCGTATCTCGTCCGCCACGATGCCGGCCTGTACCTCGCTCTCCAGCAGTATGTGTGCCACGTGGGCCGCCGCCGGCTTGGAGAACTGCTCCTTGTGGGTGAGGAAGTAGGACTCGGTCTCGTCGCCGGTCACGGTGACCTCCTCGGTGACCTTCTCCCCGAGGTCATCGACCAGTACCTGCTGCTCCAGGGTGTCCGTGTACTTCTCCAGTGTCAGGCCCTGCGACTCGAGATCTTGTGCGAACTGGTCCGCCCCGGTCTTCGTCTGCTGCTGCTCCAGCTTCGCGGCGACCTCCCTCGGCTCGACCTCGACCCCGAGCTTCGACGCCTGCTGTGCCATGATCTCGGCCTTCACCATCTCGGTGGCCACCTGCCTGGCGGTCTCGGCCTCGAGTCGCCGGCCGCTCTCACCCTCGAGTTCCTCGGGGCTCTTCTTCTTTATCACCGCCAGGCGGCGCTGCACCTCGCGGTTGAACTCCCCCGATGGTATCGGCCGCCCGTTCACCACCAGCGCGGCCGGCCCGGAGCATCCGCAGGCGAACGGCAGGCATGCCATGACGGCCAGCATGAATGCCACCAGCATGCCGGCCGGTCGCGATCCATGTCGTGCCGGACGGGACTGAAGTCCCGCCCCAGGTTCTCGGAACGGTCCCGCGGGGCTTTCCACGCCTGTTCTCCTAACACCACGCGCGCATATGCCAGGCACTGCGCTACTCGGCGTGCCCGGCCCGTATTATATCATCAATAATCAATTTTAACCACTTTAACAACAGTTCTTGTCTCTTTTTAACTTCCTCCAAGCTCAACTTCAAGTAGAGTGTTCGGGAAACCTCATCTATATGTATGCCCGCCGAGGTTGATATCTCCCTCTCTCTCGCCGAGCGGGCGGCCAGCGCCAGTGAGTTCTCCCCGCCCGGGAAGCACTTCAGCCTCAGCTCCCCCCCAACCAGGCTCACGGACTCCAGCCCGGCATCCGCGGCATCGATCCTCAGGCGCTCCAGGTCCAGCATCCTGCGCACCTCGGGGGGTGGCTCCCCGAACCTGTCCTCCAGCTCCTGCTCGAGCTCGTCCAGCCGCCTCGCCCGCCCCGCCACGATGAGCCTGCGATACTCCTCGACGCGGGTCTCCTCGTCGGACACGTACCCGTCGGGGATGTAGGCGTCGATCGGCAGCTCGAGGACGGACTCACGCTCGACCACCGGGGCCTCGCCCTTCAGGATGTCCACCGCCTCGCGCAGCAGCTCGCAGTAGAGCTCGAACCCGACCGCTTCTATCTGCCCGCTCTGCTCCGCGCCCAGGAGGTTCCCCGCCCCCCTGATCTCCAGGTCCCTCATGGCCACGCGCATGCCGCTGCCCAGCGCGGTCATATCGCTTATGGTGGCCAGCCTGGCGACCGCTGTATCGGTCAGCACACCCCTGCTGGGGTAGAACAGGTAGGCGAACGCCCTCCTGGTGGCCCTGCCGACCCGTCCGCGTATCTGGTAGAGCTGGGCGAGGCCCAGGCGGTCCGCCCGGTCGACCACCAGCGTGTTGACGTTGGGAAGGTCCAGGCCGGACTCGATAATGGTCGTGCAGACCAGAACGCCGTGCATGCCGTCCGCGAACTCCAGCATCACGCGTTCCAGCTGGTCCTCATCCATGCGCCCGTGCGCCACGGCGATCGACTCCGAGGCGAACCGCTCGCGCAGCGTCTGCGCCACCCTGTTGATGCTCTGGATGCGGTTGTGCACGTAGAAGGCCTGGCCCCCCCGGTCCAGCTCGTAGGTCAGGGCCCTTCCCACCAGCTCCATGTCGAACTCACCCACGTAGGTCGCAACTGGGTGGCGGTCCTCGGGAGGGGTGTCGATGATACTTATGTCACGCACCCCGGACAGGGACATCTGCAGTGTCCTGGGGATCGGGGTCGCGGAGAGGGAGAGGGTGTCCACGCTGCGCTTCAACCTGCGAAGGCGTTCCTTGTGCGTGACGCCGAAGCGCTGCTCCTCGTCCACCACCAGCAGGCCCAGGTCGCGAAAGCTCACGTCTTCCTGGAGCAGGCGGTGGGTCCCGATGACCAGGTCCGTCTCTCCCCGGGCCAGGGAAGCCACGACCCTCTCCTGGTCGGCGCGGGAGAGGAAGCGGGAAAGCATCTCCACCCTGACCGGGAACGGGGCCATCCTCTCGCGGAACGTCTCGAAGTGCTGCCTGGCGAGCACCGTGGTGGGAACCAGGACCGCTACCTGCTTCGAGTCGAGCGCCGCCTTCATGGAGGCACGCACCGCTATCTCGGTCTTGCCGTAGCCGACGTCGCCGCAGATGAGCCTGTCCATCGAGCGCTCGGACTCCATGTCCCGCTTGACCTCTTCAGTCGCGCGCGCCTGGTCCGGGGTGTCCTCGTACGGGAATGACTGCTCGAGCTCGCGCTGCCAGGGCTGATCGGGGGAGAACGGGTAGCCGGGGGCGCTCTTGCGCTCGAGGTACAGCCCGAGCAGCTCCCTTGCCGTGCGCTCCGCGGAGCGCCGGGCGCCGCGGCGGGCACGGGTCCACTCCCTGCTCCTAAGCCGGTGCACGGTCGGGTTCTCCGAGCCAATGTAGCGCTGGACCTTGCCCAGCTGACCGGTGGGCACGTACAAGCGGTCGCCGGCCGCGTACTCCAGGAGCAGGTACTCCCGGGTGACGCCAAGCACCTCGCGCGACACGAGCCCCCGGTAGATGCCCACGCCCTGGTCGACGTGGACCACGTAGCCGTCGGCCTCGATCTCGGCGTAGCTGGCCACCGGGGTCCCGGCCGATCTCCTGGCCGGCCTGCGCGGTGTAGCGCGCCTTCCCAGCAGGTCGGAAGAGCTGAAGACGGCGATCTCGAGCGCTTCCAGGGTGAAGCCGGACCCGAGCCGCCCCACTCCCATCACCGGCTCCCGCGATCCACCCCCCCGCTCGACCCAGAGCTCCCTGGCGCGCTCGACCTGTCCGGGTCCGTCCAGCAGCAGGAAGACGGTCGTGCCCCCGGCGGCGAGCCGGCGCCATGCCTCCACGGCGGAGTCCAGGTCCCCGGAGAACTGGCGGGCTGCGGCCCCGGCGAGCCCGACCGCCCCGGGGCCAGAACCCGAGGTCATGACCTCCACCGTCTCACCCCATCTCTCCAGTAGCCGCGGCGCATCCGGCTCCATCCCCGCCTCGATAGCGTGCTCGGACGCCCTGGAGCGGATGAGGTCGGGATCTACCGCCAGAACGCGCGTGCCCGGCGGGGAGTCCGCGGCTCCGCAGCCGGCCGGCTCGGCGACGGGAAACACCTCGCAGTGGGTGATGCGCTCGCCGGACCTCTGTGTAACGACGTTGAACTCCCGGAGCGAAGCAACCCTGTCTCCCTCCAGCTCGATGCGCACCGGGCGGTCAGAGGTCGAGGGGAAGACATCCAGGATCCCTCCGCGCATGGCGAACTGGCCCCAGCCCTCCACCGTGTACTCCCTGCTGTAGCCGCCGGCCACCAGGTCCTCGAGCAACGACACGGTCTCGAGCTCGTCTCCCTGCTCGAAGCGGAGCGGCCAGGGCTCGGGGAGAGGCGCGGGCAGTCCCGCCAGCAGGGCTCCCACACCCACCACGACCATCCCGCCCTCCGCCAGCGCACGCGCCGCCTTGAGCCGCATCCCCTCGGCCTCGTCGTGGGGCCTGAACCACTCGCCGCCCGGCCCCGGCCCCGGCATGTGCAAGGCCTCACCCGGCAGGAACAGCGAGACGTCATCGGCGAGCTGGGACGCGGAAGAGCTGACCGCGACGACCATCGGGCCCCCCAGCGCCCGGTGGAGCACCGCGCAGAGCAGCGGGACCAGGGCGGGCGGGGCGGCGAGGGCCGAGGCCGAGCGCGCGGCCTCGACGAGTGCGCCCATCCCCTCCCAGTCCAGGACCAGGCGGGCTATGCGATCCGGTATCTTCTCCATGCCGTCCTACGGTTCGGCCCTTCCCAACGCACAAAGGGCCTCGGTGCCGGGCACCCAGGCCTCCATGTCTCGGTTTCTATGTTAACAGAAGGGTGTGGGCCGTCCCGCCCGCGCGGCCACGGGCCGTCGGCACGGGGCACCTCAGGGCAGGTCTTCGCCCAGTATCATCACGTTTGACCAGGCGCAGCCGCCGTAACCGGTGGCCAGCGCCTTCCTGACCCTGCCCACCTGGCGGTCGCCGGCACGACCCATGACCTGCCAGGCCGCCTCGCCCACGCGGATCATCGCCGTGGCCCCGATGGGGTTCGTGGAGATGACACCCCCGCTGGGGTTGACGGGGAGTACGCCGTCCATGTGGGTGGCACCGCTCCTTACCAGCCCCGGCGCCCCACCGCGCTCGCAGAACAGGAGGGAGTCCATCCACTTCACGGCGCAGGTGGAGGCGGGCAGGTAGAGCTCGGCGACGTCGAACTGCTTCAGGGGGTCGGTTATCCCGGCGTAGCGGTAGGCGGCCGCGCTCGCGGTCTCGAGGGTGTAGAGCCGGGTCCACTCCAGGTCCCCCAGGTAGGAGAAATCGTGACGGACCACGGAGGCGTGTATCCAGGCCGGCCTGTCGCAATGCTTCCCTGCCGCCTGCTCGCTCGCGAACAGGACCGCGCAGGCCCCGTCGGATCGCGGGCACATGTCAAGGAACTTGATGGGGTACGCCAGCATCGGGGAGTTGAGAACGTCCTGGACCGTCACGTGCATGCGGTTGTGCGCGTACGGGTTGTTGAGCGCGTTGTTACGGTCGCGCGCGGCCACGATCGCGGCGTCCTCCTCGGTGGCGCCGTACGCCTTCATGTACATGGAGTACTCCGTGGCCAGCGGGCCGATCGCCCCGGCGAAGGCGTCCCTCTCCAGGACCGGGTTCGCGCATGTCGCGATGGCGGCCTGGGTGTCCGACTCGCTGTTCTTCTCCCAGCCGACCGCCAGCACCACGTCGAAGAACCCGGAGGCCACGTGGTAGTAGGCCGCCGCGGCCACGGTATTGCCGGTGGTGCCCCCGGTGGTGCACTTGAGCACCGGGCTCATCGAAGAGCCCAGGCCGTCGGTGGCCCACATGTCCACGTAGTTGATGTTCTCGAAATGGTCCATGTTGCCGATGACGAACGCGTCGACCTGCCGCATCGACAGCCCGGCGTCGTCGAGCGCCCTGGATACCGCCTCCGAGATCAGCTCGACGCCGGACGCGTCGAGCCTCTGCGAGGCGTGGTGGGTCTGCCCGACCCCGATGATCCCGACCCTCCTGCCCATAGGCGCGCTCCTGTCAATATGGAGTGGCGTCGGACAATTTCACGCGTTGACTCCAATCGAAGTGTTGATTCGAATTGAGCACGTGCAAGTGTCCGACCCCACGGTTTCCGACGTTGGGTGGCTGAGTCTTGGGGATATAGCTTTGTAATATGGAGTGGCGTCGGACAATTTCACGCGTTGACTCCAATCGAAGTGTTGATTCGAATTGAGCGCGTGCAAGTGTCCGACCCCACGGTTATCGACGTCTGGTTTCCGTGTCGCGGGGATGTGGCGATCATGTGTCCCTGCCCGTCTCCCATTCCGAGGCTCCCGCCGCCACGGCGCCTTTCACGAAAGCGCTGAACAGGTCGGGGTATTCGCGAAGGACCTCGAGTCCCAGGAGCCAGTCGGCCACCCTGATGACGACCTCCCTCATGAGGACGTCCAGCCCGGGTACGTCGAATGAAGCCGCCCGGCACCCCACCGCGGTCTCCTCGAGGGTCGTGGCCACACACCAGTAGACCAGCCCGTTCGCGATCTCCATGTGGGAGGGCACCCCCTGCGCCCCGGTGCGGTTGCCTATCTCGATGACCCCGTTCACCACCTGGATGAAGTTCCTGGCCATGTGTTCGAGCCTGTCAGCCGGGACCTCGGGGTAGGCCCGCCGGAACGCACCGGCGATGCGTGACCCCATCTCCTCCTGCTCGGCGCCGCTGGCCTCCTCGTACAAGCCGTTCTCCTCTCCCCGCGCACGGTAACCTAGAGCATATACGCGGCGGGCGCGGACCGGCAAGAGTGGATGCGATGCGCCTTTGCTATAATGTTTCGCAACCTAGTACCACCGGGGGGGAGTCATGGGCGGTTTCAAGTTCTGCAAAGTCTGCGGAGTCCCCGTACACATCGGCAAGGACCAGTCCTGGAACTCGGATGGCACCATCACCCAGAGGCGCGACCCCGACCACCGCATGCTCTTCTTCGATTCCGAGGGCCTGGACGTGCTGTTCCGCAACATCGAGGGCCTTATCGGCATACCCATCGAGAACATGGTCATAGAGAGCAAGGCGCGCGCCGCCGAGACCTACATCCGGCACCTGCTGAGGGGGCCGAAAGGCCCGCTCGCCAGGCTGATCGGGATAGGCAGGATCGTGGGGCGGGTTGTCGAGCAGGGCAGGGTGATGGGCTACGGCGATATCAAGGTCGTGGAGTTCAACTGGTCCGAGAGCCGCATGATCTGCGAGATACGGGATCCCTACTCCCTCCCGCTCTTCTGCGGCGATCTGAAGGGCGCGAACCAGGCGATACGCAAGGTGGCCGGAACCATCTCCTACGAGGAGGTCGAGCCGGGCTTCTACCGGATAGTGAACTACAACGCGCCTCACGCTCCCGAGCTTCAGGAGCGCCTCATGCCAAAGCCGCTCCCGAGGAAGCCGGGCGATATCACCTTCGACATGTGCCCGGGCTGCAGGGTCCCGAGGGACATCTCGCGCTTCAAGTGGGATATCGACAGGGGGACCGTCATCCACGAGCCCACCGGCGTTCGCCACGCCATCTTCGGCTCTACCGGCCTGCAGGTCATCTTCGACGAGCTCGAGGCTGAACTGGGGGAGAGTATCCCCGAGACCGTGATCGAGGCTCAGCGCATGCACATGGAGAGTCGCATGGACGGTCGCTGGTCGAGCCTCGGAGTCGATGACCTGCGCAACTGGCTCGCCGTCCAGGGTCTGGGCAACCTGGTCACCGCCAGGCGCGACGAGGAGGGCATGTACGCGAGGGTGGAGAACCCGGCCGTCCCCCTCATCCTGACCGGCACAGCGACCGCGCTCTACCAGTTCCTGACCGGTCGGAAGGGCGAGACCACCTGGAAGCTGTCGCCGGACGGGGACCTGGAGATCTGGATAAAGGCCGCCCAGGAACACAGAGGGGCGTAGGACAATTTCACGCGATGACTCGCATCAAAGTGCTGATATGAATAAAGCGCGTGCAAATGTCCGACCCCCGGGTTTGCCCATGGGTTGGTCGACGGGCAAATACTGAGATGTGTCGTTTCGGGCTAGCGTTCACTTGCCCAGCTTGTTGTCGCCGAAGTAATCGTCCGCCCGCTGCTCCGCGGTGAGGCATTCCTGGAGCTTGGCCGACGCCTCGGCGACCTCCCCGGCGATCTCCTCCGCCTTGGCGGCCTGCTCTGCGGCCGGGCGTCCGTAGGCGATGATCTCCACCATCCCCTGGCACGATTTGATGAGCGGTATCAGGTAATCCTCCGCGTAGGACTTCCAGGCGTCGATGGCGGCGATCTTGAGCCTGATGTACTCCTTGACCTTGGCGTCGACGTTCAGCTCCAGTATGGGATCGAGGTCCTTCTCCCACTGGACCAGCTCGGCTTTAAAGGCGTCTACGTCGGCCTCCCTGTCCACCGTGAGCTGGCGTCCGGCGGTCACCTGTGCCGGACCCACGCTGGGGACGTTGAACAGCGCCTCCCATTCGGCGGGGAAACTCTTCAGGCGGGCGAGGATCGCTTCGGCGGCGTCCTGGTGAGCAGCCGCCCTGGACATGTACTGGTTCGCCTTGTCCGTCTCCAGGCCGCAGCCGGAGGCGAGCGCCGCGACGAGCGCCACGACGAGCGCCGCCGTCACAACGAGCGCGGAGTGCGGGCGCTCAACTACCGAGCTGTTTTTCATCATAGTAATCATTGGCGTCCTGGTGCATCACACCTGCATTGCGCAGAAGCTCCATGGACCGGGCCTCTTTCTCTTCGATCTGCCGGTGCAGCTGCAGTACCTGGTCCAGCGGGGCCTCCTTCTCGACCAGGGATATGACCTCCAGGCGGATGGGCATCGCGAGAAGCTCCTCCTCGAGGCCCGCAATCTGCTCGGAGAGCGCATCAAGCTTCATCTCGAGGTACGTCTTCATCTCCTCGCTCACCGGCTCGCCCCAAGCACCCCGCAGTGTTTTTTCCGCGAGCTCGAGCTCCGAGAGGGCTTTCTTCTCGCTGGCCTGCGCCTCCAGCAGGAGCGCGCGGACCTCCGGGGCCGAGTCGGCCTGCCCGCCCGTGACGAGCTCCTCCCAGCTCCGCTGGAAGTCGGACAGGCCCTTGATCGCCTCGGCGGACGCGGAGATGTGTCGGTTGGCCTCCTGCAACTCCTGCCGGACGGTCTCGGTCCCGCCAGACCCGCATCCCGCCAGGAGTGACAGCGCCACCAGCATGGTGATCATCCATACGGCCGGGTGCCTATCCAACCGTCTCATCTCCCGCCATGAGGCCGAGAGCCGCGTCGGCCGCCAGCCGGGCCGATTCCCCCGCGGCCGACATTGCACCCTCCTCCTGCCGGGCGAGGACGTACTCCGCGGCCTCCATACCCTCGGGGGGTCGTCCGACCCCGATCCGCACCCTCTTAAAGTCCGTGCTGCCGAGCTCCCTGCCCAGCGACTCCAGGCCTCGGTGCCCTGCCGTCCCCCCGCCCTTCTTGATCCTGATCTCACCGACCGGAATGTCGATGTCATCGTGAAGGGCCATTATCTCGCCGGGGTCCAGCCGGTAACGCCGGGCCACCGGCGCCACGGACCTCCCGCTTTCGTTCATGTAGGTTGAGGGCAGGAGCAGCAGGAAGGAGTGCTCCCCGACCGCGATGAGTGCGAGCTCGCCAAGGTCCCATCTCGCCCTGCTCACGATACGGCCCCGCTCCGCGAGCTCGGCGGCCGCGGCCGCGCCGGCGTTGTGCCTGGTGTTCCGGTAGCGGCGCCCCGGGTTCCCCATCCCCACGACGAGCTTGATCCCCGGTCCGGGACCCGGCGTGCCCAGCATGGGGACGCCCGATGAGCTCTTCCCGGTCCGGCTACTCTTCCTTGCCACCCTCGGCTGGGGCAGCTTCGCCCGGCTTCTCCTCGGCAGGCGCAACCTCCTCCAACGCCGCGGCCTCCTCCGGCACTTCGGCCTCTTCCGCGACCAGCCGCGGGGCGATTATCGAAAGGATCACGTCTTCGGCATCGGCGAGGATCGTGATCCCGGGGAGCGTCCGCAGGTCGGACACCGACATGTGGTCGCCGATCTGCACATCCTTTATGTCCACGAAGAGATGGTCGGGCACCTCACCCGGCAGGCACTCCACCTCGACTTCCCACAGGGTGTGCTGGACGGTGCCTCCCGCCCTCAAGCCCACAGAGTCCTCCTCGCCCACGAGGGCGATAGGTACCTTCATGGTCACCTTCTCGTCCCGGGCCACCTTGAGGAAGTCCACGTGGAGCAGCTTCTCCCTGTAAGGATGCTTCTGCAGTTCCTTTATCATCACCAGGTGGTTGTCCTTCTTCTTGCCCCGGGCTATCTCCAGGTCGATCAGGACGTTGGTCCCTGCCCCGCCGCTTATGACCTCCTGCAGGTCCTCCTTGCGGACCTGGAGGGTCTCCGGCTCGATCCCGTGCCCGTAGATGACGGCGGGAACCAGCCCCTCGCCCCTGGTCTTCCTGGCCGCGCCTTTCCCGGTGCTCTCCCTTGATACGGCCTTGAGTTTGATCTCCAACTGATACCACTTCCCCCTGCTTCCAAATCAAGTCTGGTTGTCGCCGCCTACGATCTCGCTGACCGATTCCTCGCGGAAGACCGCTGTGATGGTGCTTGCGAGCAGCGGCGCGATCGACAGTACGGTTATTTTATCAATCTTCTTCTCGGGCGGTACCGGCAGGGTGTTGGTGACCACCAGCTCCCTGATGGCGGACAGGCCGATCCGCTCGACCGCCGACCCGGAGAGGATCGGGTGCGTGGCGCAGGCGTATATCTCCACCGCCCCGTACTTCTTCAGGGCGTCCGCCGCCTCCACGATCGTGCCCGCGGTGTCTATCATGTCGTCGATCAGGACGGCGGTCATCCCCTCCACCTCTCCAATGACGTGCACGATCTCCGCGACGTTCTTGTCCGGCCTCCTCTTGTGCATGATCGCCATGGGCACGTGCAGGCGGTCGGACAGTTTCTTGGCGACCTTGACCCTGCCCGCGTCCGGGCTGACCACGACAACGTTGTCCAGGTTCTTCTGCTTGATGTAGCCTGCCAGCAGCGGCAGCGCCGTGACGTGATCGAGGGGGAAGTCGAAGAACCCCTGTATCTGCCCCGCGTGCAGGTCCATGGAGACCACGCGGTCGGCTCCCGCGGCGGTCACGATGTCCGCCACCAGGTGCGCGCTGATGGGCTCGCGCGCCAGCGTCTTCTTGTCCTGCCTCGAGTAGCCGTAGTAGGGCATGACCGCCGTTATCCTCTTCGCGGAGGCGCGCTTGAGGGCGTCGAGCATGAGCAGCAACTCCATTATGCTGTCGTTCACCGGCTCGGCGCAGGTCTGGATCACGAACGCGTCGACGCCGCGTACGCTCTCCAGGAAACGGACGTATATCTCGCCGTTGGAGAACCTCGATATCTCGACGTCGCCCAGCTCCGTGCCGATCCCGGTGGCGACCTCCTCGCCCAGCTCCAGGTGCGAGCTGCCTGCGAAGACCATCAGCCTCTTGCGGGTGACCTCCCTCAACGTCTCCTCCTCTCAGGGCTCGCTGCTACTCCCTGCCCTTCTTACGCTTCTTCCTGCGCCAGTCTTCCACGATCTTCTGCTCGCCGCGCTCGATGCCCAGGCCGCCGGCGGGTACGTCCCGGGAGATGGCCGAACCCGCTCCCGTCGCCGCGTCGTCTCCAATCTGGACCGGCGCCACCAGCATGGTATCGCTTCCGATGAAGGCCCTGTCGCCTATCACGGTCTCGTGCTTGGCTTCGCCGTCGTAGTTGCAGGTGATGCTGCCCGCCCCGACGTTGGTCTCCTCGCCTATCCGGGCGTCTCCCATGTAGGAGAGGTGGGGGACCTTGCTGCCCCGGCCGAGGGTGGTGTTCTTCATCTCGACGAAGCTGCCCACCCTCGATCCGGCGGCCAGTTCGCACCCGGGGCGGAGCCTCGAGTACGGGCCGATGGTGACGTCGTCCGCGGCATGGCAGCCGTCCAGCCAGCTGAGCTCCACGCTGCAGCCTTCCCCCAGCGTCGAGTCCTTAATGCTGGTCATCGGGCCTATACGGCAACCTCTCCCCAGCCGGGTCTCGCCGGTGAGGAACACAAGGGGCATTATAACGGTATCGCTCCCCACCTCAACCCCGAAGTCTATGTAGGTGAGGGCCGGATCGGCCATGGACACCCCCGCTTCCATCCACGAGCGGTTTATGCGGTCCCTCATCAGCGCCTCCGCCTCCGAGAGCTGCTCTCGGTCGTTGACGCCGATGATCTCCCCGGAGGCGCAGACTCGCGGGACCACCAGGAGTCCCTTGCCGACCATCCCGGCGACCGCGTCGGTCAGGTAGTATTCACCCTGGGCGTTCTCCCGCCCGAGCGAGCCCAGCGCGGCTTCGAGGGCGGCCCGGTCGAAGCAGTATGTGCAGGCGTTCACCTCGTCGATGGCCCGCTCCTCGACGGTGGCGTCGCTCTCCTCCACCACGCCGCGGACCGCTCCGGCCTCGTCCCTGAGCACCCTGCCGTACCCCGCCGGGTCCTCGAGCCGCGCGGTGAGCATGGACGCTGCGGACGGTCCCGCCCGGCGAGCCTCGATCAGCTCCGCCAGGGTTTCCGCCTCGAGGAGGGGGGAGTCCCCGGGCATGACCAGCACCTCGCCGTACCGCCGGTCGAGTGCCTCCAGGGCGGTCATGACCGCGTGGCCGGTGCCGAGCTGCTCGGACTGCAGCACCGGACGGCCGCGGGACCCGATCTCGGGCTCTACCTGCTCGGCTCCGTGGCCGACCACCACGATGACCTCGCCCGCGTCCAGCGCGGCGACCTGGTCCAGGACGTAGGCGAGGAGCGGCCGGCCGCAGATGCGGTGCAGCACTTTGGGCACCTCGGAGTTCATCCTCTTGCCCTTGCCCGCGGCCAGAACCACGACCGCGAGACCCCTGTTGTCGATCGCCTTCATCTTCAAGCCTTTGCTCCGAGGGCCTCTTCCGCCTGTCTATGGTACCGGATTTGTACGCCTCGCGGAGCATATGCGTGCATACGACGGTGTCGTGAGCCTGTTGGACCGGCCAGGCGTCGAAGGTCCGTCTGTGAATGTAGGTCACCCAATTCAAAGCGTACGTAACGCAACCCGAGTCTAAGGTCTAATAGACCTGGCTGGGGTGGCAGGATACGAACCGTCGCTCACTTCCGTTCGCTTCACCAGGGGGGACTCGCGTCCCCCCTAGGTCGCTTCGCCCGCCCCATGCGGGCTCGCTGTACCCCCCTGACAATGAATTCATTAAGGGGGCTACGCCCCCCTCGACCCCCCAGGTTCGAATCCTGCATGTCCTTATGGTCAGTGTAGTTGGGGTGGCAGGATTCGAACCTGCGATCGCGGCTCCAAAGGCCGCTGCCTTACCACTTGGCCACACCCCAGAAGCTTCAGTCCTTGAGCTCGGCGCCCCGGTCGGAGAAGCTGGTCACGATAGTGATCGGCGCGATCTTCTCCATCTCCCAGGCGACCTCCGCCGCCTCCTCGATCCCCGACACCAGGGCGAACACGGTGGGCCCGCTCCCGCTCATCAACGCGGCCCGCGCACCGGCCCCGAGCGCCACTTCCTTGAGTTGCTCGACCCCTTCCGCGGCCATGGTTGCAGACTCCAGATCGTTGCGCAAGTTGGGATAGATGTCTTCGAAGCTGTGCCCGCGGATGCCAGCGAGGAGCCCCTCGAGTATGCCGTCCGAGCTCTCTGCGCCCGCGCCCGACTCCGCACGGATCTCGTCCAGCCGCCGGTAGACCTCTGCGGTGAAGACCGCCTGGCCCATCGAGGCGAGCACCACGTGAAACGGTGGAAGCGGCTCCAGCCGCTCCACCTCCTCACCGCGCCCGGACACGAGCGCGGTTCCCCCGCCAAGGCAGAACGCGACGTCGGAGCCGACCATGGCCGCCATCCTGCCCAGCCGCTCGTGGGTGAGGTCGAGCTCGAAGATACGGTTCAGCGCCACCAGGGTCGCGGCGGCGTCGGCGCTCCCTCCCGCGAGCCCGGCGGCCACTGGAATCCGCTTGTTGATGAGCACCTGCACCCCGTTGGCCCCGAACGCCCCCGTCTCCACGTCGAAGGCATCGACCGCCCGCCAGACCAGGTTGTCAGGGCCAACAGGTACGTCCTCCTCGTTGCATCGTATCGCGACCCTGCCGCCCCGGGCGTCGGTCACCCGGAAGTACAGCTCGTCGGACAGCTCCAGCGCCTGCATAACCGAGCGGATCTCGTGGAAGCCGTCGTCCCGCAGGTCCCCTACCCGCAGGAACAGGTTTATCTTCGCGCGCGCGACCACCTTGGCACCGAGCATCCGTCCCTCTTTCCATCGCTCGCGGTCCGGCCGGCTACTTCCCGTGCTTCTCCAGTATCTTCCCGGCGCAGGTCTTCCCGGAGAGCGCCGCGCTGTTGAGGGCCAGGCCCCGGCCCCGGTAGGTGTCGCCGGCGAAGTAGAGCCCGTCCACGCCGGGAGCGACAACGTCGGGCTTGAAGGCCCCCACCTGCCCGGGCTTGCGGGCCAGGCCGTCGCAGCCTATGCACTTGTAGACGAACTTCCACTCGACCTTCTCGTCTATCCCGGGGAACATCTCGGCGATGTCGGTCCACATCGAGGCCAGCAGCCTCTCCAGCTCGAACTTGTCGAATATCTGGTCCACCTCCACCACGCAGTCGGTCTGCAGCAGCGACTTGCCCTCCGGAGCCACCCCGGGGTCGAACGCCGAGGGTACGAACGCCTGGAACGGCATCCCGGTATGGTCGAGCTTGAGGGCGGAGAGGAAGTTGGGCTTGTCGTATACCGGCTCCGAGAGTGCCACGGTGTAGCCGATGAGCCCCGTGGTCTCGTACTTGAGGTCCTCGTAGCGCTTGATCCACCACTCGGGGAGCACCGCCGTCTCCGGGTTCATGTCCAGCACCTCGTCCAGGCTCCACAGCGGCATCGCGCACACCACCACCGGGGCCCGCACCTCGGCCAGGTCGTCCATGTAAAACCAGCCGGTGTAGGGGGAGGGGCTCTTCTTCTTCAGCGCGACACCATCGGCCCTTCCCCCCTCGAAGAGGACCGAGTCCACCTCGGTGCCGAGCTTGAGCGTGCCGCCCGCCTCCTCGAACGCCTCTACCAGCGGGTTGATGATGCCCAGCATCCCTCCCACCGGGTACGCGGCGGTCAGGAAGTTGTGCTTCTTGAGCAGGTTGTCGCGTGCGATGTAGAGTATCTCGCCCGCGGACATCTCGAACGGCTCGGGCACGGTGGTCATGATCATGCCGTTGACCTCGAAGAGCTCTTTGGTCACCGTCGAGTCGGTGTTGGCCGCGAGCCAGTCGCCCCACGAGGCCAGGTCTGTCGACTCCAGCGTGGGGTCGTCCATGCGCGCGATGAGCTTCATCATCCGCTTGATCTCTTCGATGTCTTGAGGCGAGGCGATTATCATCTCCTGGAGGCTCTGCCATCGTCCCTCGCGGTATATCTCCACCGTGTCGCTGAACGCGGCCCACTCCACCTGCTTTCCGACGGAGCGCACAAGCTCGTCGGCGCTGGAGGCGTCCCCCAGCTCGGCCATATGCAGGCCGATATCGAGGCGCCAGCCTCCCTCCAGGTCGTAGCCCTGCATACGGCCACCCGGCCGGGGGTCCTTCTCAACGCAGAGGGTGCTCATCCCGCCCCTCTGCAGCAGCCCGGCCACGCCGAGCCCCGCGATCCCGGCTCCAACCACGATAGCGTCATAGTTCTCCGCCAATTGGCACCCCCGTATAGGTAAACCTGCAATCGAAGCGTAATAAGGTTATCGAGTCGGGGCGCGTGACCGCAAGTGGGCGGTGCGCCGCGGTCGCTAGACGATGTCTCCGTCGCCGGTGAAGCGCATGGCCTCGGGGTTTCCCAGCTCGATACCAGGCCGTCCTTCCAGCTCGGAGGTGAGCGGCTCGGAGACCTGGAGCTCTTCCAGCCGACGGGTGTTCCTGATCCGCACAACCCTGAGCCCGGAGGCATCGACGTCCCCCAGGCTCTCGGCCGCCATGCGGAGCGCCTCGCGCTCCGTATCCGCTACCAGGGGCAGCCGCGCGCGGTGCAGCGCCCCCGAGGTGAGCACGTTCCGGTAGGTTACGGCCCGGTCCATTGCCTCTGCCAGCCGCCGGGTGGTGATGTCCGCGACCCCGATGCCGGTGGCGTTGCCTCCCGAGGCCTCGCTCAGCCTGAGCACCACCAGACGCCGCGCCGAGAACGCCGTCGGCTCCTCGGTATCCTTGCCCCTGCCGATCACGAACGGGTCCATGCCGATGCCGGAGATATCCTTGCCCATCTCGTCCACGATGAGGATGTCGGCTCCCGCGACCGGTATGCGGGGACACATCCCCCGCGCGAGCTCGAGCAGGGCGGGCTCCTCGGACCTGATCCCCGGGCCGGGCAGTAGCGCCAGCCGGCACACGCGCCGCTCCGCGTCCTCGACCACCGCCACGCCGGTGATCGGCGGCGCCTTGGATATCGCCAGGTCCGCCACCTCACCGATGAGGTGGCCCGCGGAGAAGCCGTGCCTGTGCAGCGACCGGGCTCCCTCCACCTTGCCCAGACCCACCGCGATCATCTTCACCAGGCCGCTCTGCACGGGTCCCGAGTAGCCCGTGTGCAGACCCACCCTGTTGAGGACCACCACGGCGTCGGCCTCGAGCGCGGTACGGGCCATGAACGCCTCGACCCCCGAGGGCGAGGCCCCCAACGAAACCGTCTCCATCGCAGGGAACACGGGAGCGCCAACCTGCTCCCAGGTGACCCCCAGCGAGACCAGCACCGCCACCTGTCCTTCCTCGGTGGCGCCGCCGTGGGAGCCCATGGCGGGCACGATAAACGGCTCGCCGCCGGCGTCTTTCACCGCATCGACGACCGCACAGACGAGCTCGGCGAGCCGATCGATTCCGCGGCTGCCCACCGCGATGGCCACCCTGCTCCCCGCCTCGAGCGGCACCGCGAAGCCCCGGCCGGCAAGAAGCTCGCGCAGCGTTGAAGCCGGGTCCGCCAGCGCGTCGGCCTCGAGTTTCTGTCTTACCTTGAGCATCCGCGGGATTTCCACGTTCCAAGCGTACAACACCTTGGTTGGCCGTGAAACGCCGATGTCCACCGTGGCGCCCCGCACGGACCCCTCGCGCCGGTCATATGTCATTGCCGGCACTACTGGTATAATCCTCGACGCCGGGCACGCCCGGCGGGCCCACGCGCGGAACGGATACGAGATGAGCGACAGCGGACTGCGTTCAAGCGGAATCGACCTGGTCGGGGACGTGCCCTGGGGCACCCACCTCTGCCAGTTCTACGAGACCGCCCGGGACCTCACAGACCTGCTCGTGCCTTACTTCAAGGCCGGCCTGGAATCCAACGAGTTCTGCATGTGGGTGACCTCCGACCCGCTCACCGCCGAGGCCGCCACCGCGGCCCTCACCGCGGAGGTGCCGGACCTCGCCGAGCGTATCGCCGCCGACCAGATGGTGATCATCCCGCACTCGGAGTGGTACATGCTGGACGGCTACTTCGACATGGACCGGGTCTTCGCCGGCTGGATCGGCAAGCTGGAGGACGCCCTGGCCGCGGGGTTCGAGGGACTGCGGGCCACCGGCAACACCGCCTGGCTCGAGGACAGGGACTGGGACGACTTCACCCAGTACGAGGAGACGCTCAACAACATCATCGGCGGCTACAGGATGATGGCGATCTGCACCTACTCCCTCGGGCTGTGCGGCGCGCGCGAGATAATCGACGTGGTGGTGAACCACCAGTTCGCCCTCATCAAGCGCGAGGGCAAGTGGGAGATAATCGAGGGCTCAGAGCGCAGGAAGGCGCGCGAGGACCTGGCCATGTACAAGCAGCTCGCCGACAGCACCAGCGAGGCCATCGCCGTCACAGACTCCGAGATGCGGCTGACGTACGTCAACGAGGCTTACAGCCGGCTCCTGGGCGCCGACAGGGACTCCCTTCTGGGCAGGCGCCCGCGCGATTTCGCGATGACCGACCAGGCCGTCGAGCAGGCCGTGCCGGAGATCGACGGCGCCTTCGCCTCGGGCGGCTCCTGGACCGGGGAGATCGAGGTGATGAGGAGCGATGGAGCATGCGTCCCGGTGCTCGCATCCATAGCCACCCTCTACGACACCTCCAGCGCCCGCGCGGGCACCGTCGGCGTCTTCCGGGACATCGCCGAGCGGAAGGCGGCCGAGGAGGAGCAGGCCAGGCTGGTGCACGAGCTCGACGCATATGCCCGCGGAGTCTCCCACGACCTGCGGGGTCCGCTGGCCAGCGCGCTGCTCGCCAACACCTGCCTGGCGGACTCCTGCGGTGAAATGGAGCTCGCCGAGCTGCGCGAAGAGGTGCTGGAGTGTACCGGTCACGTGAGGACGAACCTGGAGCGCGCCTTCACCCTGGCCAGGGACCTGCTGGCGCTCGCCCAGTCGGGGCAGCGTCCGGACTCGATCGAGGACGTCGATGTCGCAGCCCTGGTCGATGAGATAGTCGCCGAGCGCTCGATCGAGATCGCGGAGGCGGGCGTGGAGGTGGAGGTGGCCGAGGATCTCGGGGCGGTCAGGGCCAACCGCACGCAGATCTACCAGCTCTTCAGCAACGTCATCCGCAACGCGATCATGCACAACGACTGCGACAACCCCGTGGTCCGCGTCGAGCGCATCGCCTCGGCGGCCGGGAGCCACGCCTTCAGGGTCAGCGACAACGGGTCGGGAATACCCGAGGAAAGCCTGGAGAAGATATTCCGGCCTTTCTATCGCTCGGGCGAAAGCTCGGACACCGGGCTCGGCCTCTCCATCGCCAGGAAGGTCGCGGAGACCTACGGCGGTGACATCCGCGCCTACAACGAGAACGGCGCGTGCTTCGAGTTCACCCTGAAGGGCATGGAGCCGGAGCCGTCAGAGCCATAGCCGTCGCTGAGGGCCCGGGTGATCCGGCGGCCGGTGTCCTCAGTGGAAGCGCAGGTCGTAGGTCCGCATGGCCCAGGCCGGGCCGGCGATACCCACCGGGAACATGTAGCACAGCCGGTTGATGTCCACGTGGGCAACGCGCAGGGGGCCGTCGACCTCACGCCGGCCCACCACCGCGGCCAGCGGGTCGTACGCCGATTCCTCGAAGGTGATGGTCCCGCGGGCGGAGTGCGACGAGTGGATGACCTCCCCCAGCCTGAAGCACCACACGGGATTGAACAGCAGCGCCTGGCAGGGACCACCGACGTTGAAGGCCTTTTCACCATAGACGGGGGCAGGGGAGGGCTCGGCCTCCATGATCTCCGCCTCGATGGAGAGTACCTTCGTGCCCCTGCGGGTGACGCCGGCTGATACGCCGCCATCGCTTTCCTCGTACCGGATGTCGGCCAGCTTCTTGGGGCAGGCGAGCAGGTCCCGGCCCAGGATGAGGGCGGTGTCGTCGTCGACCACCATCCAGCAGACATGTCCGCCGCTCCCCAGCAGGCTTCGAACTCTCAGTATCACCGAGGCCTCGTTGTAGGACTCCGTGTAGACGGCGTTCCCGTAGTTGACCACGAAAACTCTGGCCATGGGTGGGTCCTGCATCCTCAGTCCGAGGGGAAGGAGCCTCTGCGCCTCGCGCCCGTCCACGGGTATGTCCGCCAGGACGATGCGCGCCTCACCCGCCAGAGCCCGGCCGGGATCGACGAACGAGGAGCGGACCCCGGCCGCCTTGAACCTCCCCCCCGGCTCGAACGGCATCGGCGTTCCGACCGGAAGCCATTCCTCCTGGCTCATCGTTTCAACCTCCCGGTGCCCCTAGAGCAGATCGTCCTGTCTGCGCGGATAGAACTCCGCCAGCATCTGACCACCGTGGGCCTGGAGCACCTCGTTGCACCCGTCGCCGATCAGCGCCGATCGCGCATCCCTGAACAACTTCTCCACGAACCCGTCCTCGGTGAGGCCGTACCCCCCCAGCAGCTGCATCGCCTCGCTGGTCACCTCGAAGCACAGTTGGCTGCACATGGTCTTGGCCGCCAGCGAGTACTCCGGTATGGGCGGTGAGATGTTGAAGTTGAGGTTGATCACGGCCCGCGAGAACGCCCTGCACATCTCGACTTTGCTGAACATCTCGAAGAGCCTCTGCCTGACCGACCGGTGCTCGATCAAGGGCACGCCGCCCTGGACCCTCTGCCTGGCGTAGGTGAGGGCCTCCTCGAAGGCGGCCCTGGCCATACCGGCCGTGCCCAGCCCGAGAGACGCGTTGGCAGCGGCGAGCACCATGTCCAGCATCTCGGGGTAGAAGTCCGGGTCGCAGAACATGTAGTAGTCCGGGATCCTGACCTCGTCGAAGTAGATCTCTCCCTGGTTGAGGTCCCTGCAACCGATCTTCCTGACCGGTTTGCCACGGGAGACGCCCTCGACCTCCAGCGGGCAGATGCATATTCCGCCGCCGGCGAGTCCCAGGGACTGGTCCGCCTGGCAGAACAGCAGAGCGTGGGTCGCGATCGTGCCCCCTGAGACCCAGCCCGACTTCTGGCCATTGAGCACCCACTCGTCCCCGTCCCTGGTGGCCTGCATGTTGTTCCTTATGGCCGGATCGCGGGTGAAGGGCTCTGAGCTTATGTAGTCGCTGCCGTGGTCCGGCTCGGTTATCGCCCAGCACCCCCTGATGCTGCCGTCGCTGCAGTTGCAGAACGGGATCACGAACTCCTCCACCAGCCGCTTGTCCGCGGTCATGCACGCTATGAAGAACGGGAAGCAGGACGCGCCCAGCAACGTGGCCAGGCCCCCGCTCGCCCAGGCGATCTCCTCGAAGATGACCGCTATCTGCAGGGGCGTGAGGCCCTGTCCCCCGTACGCCTCGGGAAGCAGAATGGTGTGATAGCCCAGCTCGTACGACTTGCGCAGGAACGTCCACAGGGGCGAGCCCTCCGCGATAACGTCCTCCGGAGACATGACGTCGAGCTCCCGGGAAATCGGCCTGACCACCTCCTCGGCGAAGTCGCGAGCCACCTGCCTCATGCTCATGTCCTCTTCGCTGAGGTCCATGGAGATATCGAAGTAGTCCAATGCCGCCTCCTTTTCTCGCGCCCCGTTGTCTAAACCTCCGTGGGCAGCCCGTAGCGTTCGCAGTAATCGCGGTACAGGACGTAGCCTGGCTCCACGGCCGGCAGCAGCTTCATGAACTTCGGCACCGGTCCCCTCGTCCTGACCTGCCGGGTGGCAAGCGCCTTGGCCACGTTCAGCTTCCTCAACCAGAAGAGGTGTATGACGTCACCGGACATCGCAAGGGTGAGCACGGGGCTCATGGTCCCGGCCTCCGCACCGCTCCTTATGCCCTGCTCGTCGATGTACATGTCGAGGTCCGGGTCGTTGATCTTGAACCTCACCGACAGACCCTTCCCCTCGAGGGTAGACCTCACCTCGGGGTTCTCGAGCAGCTCGTTCCAGAACTCCTCGAAGAACTTCCCCGCCGCCTCGGAGTCCCCGTACACGGACATCCAGACCACCTCCAAGTTTTGTTAATAATGATTAATAGGATTTCTGTTATTAATGATTATTAACAAATGTTGCCGCACAGTCAAGAGGAAATATTTTCGCGACCGTGAAAACCTGGCGGTGGGTCCTGTCTACGAGATACCTATGCCGTTGAAGAGCATCTCCAGGATGTTCTCCTTCAGCCTTGCTATGCTGGCGGGAGACATGCTGTCCTCGCCGGTCACCACGGTGAAGTAGGTGGCCGCGAAGAAGTAGAAGGTCGACAGGCCGAACATGTTGAAGACCAGCATCTCGGTGTCCAGCCTGCTGTATCCCTGCTCCGCGATGCCACTCTCCTCAAGGGAGTCGATCATCTCGTTGAAGAACGGCACCAGGAAGTCGGGGGCCAGCTCTTTGAGCGCGAAGTCATTGCTCCAGATGACCTCCTGGGCCAGCACCATCGGGAAACCGGGATGCTCGGCGAGGAAGTCAATGAGCAGGGATACGAACAGCTCGACCCTCTCCTTGGGGTCGGGCGTAGCCGCCATCCTAGGCAGTATCGCCTCGCGGAGCGCCACGTACCTGCTGGACAGGAGCGTCCTGTAGATGTCCTCCTTGCTCCTGAAGTAGTTGTACAGGCCCGGCGTCTTTATGCCCACCTCGTCGGCGATGTCCTTGAGCGCGGCGCCCTTGTAGCCCTTTGTGGCGAAGACCCTCTCGGCCACCCTGAGGATCTCTTCCCTCTTGTCGCTTGCAGCCATGTATGTCCTTTCGCGAACCCATCCCTGCCGGCGTGCCTTCTGTCGAAGGGCAGCACTAAGTTAATAACGGTTAGTAATTAAATGCAATGCCTGAATGTCAAGGCCCGGGTCAGGTCCCAAGCTGTGACCTGGCTCAAGGGTGTTCCCCGCCAGCCATGATTAACCACCCGCCCGTAGGGTATCCTGAAACCCTGGAATCGGCAGTATGCGCGAATCGGGGCTGCTCTGCGAGATTTTCGAGGGCTGCGACTCGCGGGAGTCGAGGGACCATGCTATCGGGCAGGCGTACAACCGCTTCGGCTACACGCTGGACGAGATAGGTAGGTACATGGGTTTGCATGTCTCGACGGTGTGCAAGATAGCTAAGAAGCACCGCAGGTTTGAATAACGCTAATTAGCACTGTTTTTCAGTACTATTATTTTTAATCACCAACCACAGCTCCTGAACGAATACAGGGCCAGACCGTGTAATTGTTGGGGTCAATATATAATATTGTTACTTATTGATAACTATAGTGATTCAAATCTGCGGGCTACGGCGCGCGGTGACCCCTGTCGGTGGTTCGAATCGTCTTTGATCCCCAGCCTATCAGCGACGCCATGGTTCATTTGACGTGCATGTAGGTCGAAGGACTTGTGCGTACGTAACGCGACCCGATTTGAACGCCACAGCGACTTGGCTGGTGGGCCTGAGTGGATTCGAACCACCGACCTCGCCCTTATCAGGGGCGCGCTCTAACCAGCTGAGCTACAGGCCCGTGCGGGATAGTAAGGTACCATTAACCATCGGGTGGGGCAAGGCGAGGTTATCCTTTCAGCACGGCCATGGGGGACAGCATCGCCACCTTGCGTGAAAGCCCCGCGCCCTCGCAGACGTCGACCACGCGGGATACGTCCTTGTACGCCTCGGGAGCCTCCTCGGCGAGCAGGGAGTCCTTCCCCGCCCGGACCAGTATCCCCTGCGAGGCGAGCCTGGAGCGTAGCTCGCTGCCCCTCACCATCTTCCTGGCCTTCGAGCGGCTCATGGTGCGGCCGGCGCCGTGGCAGGTGGAGGCGAAGCTCTCCTCGAGGGAGCGCTCCCCTCCCACCAGCACGTAGGAGTGGGTACCCATGTCGCCGGGGATTATCACCGGTTGCCCGACGTCCCGGAAGGCGGCCGGGGCCAGCGGGTGTCCCGCCGGGAAGGCCGAGGTCGCGCCCTTGCGGTGCACGCACAGCTCCATCGTACGGCCCTCGACCCGGTGGGTCTCCATCCTGGCCACGTTGTGGCTCACGTCGAAGAGGAGGTCCATGCCCAGGGTCCCCTCCGGGGAGCCGAAGTGCCTCTCGAAGGAGTGGCGGACCCAGTGCATGAGCGCCTGGCGGTTGCCCACCGCGTAGTTACACGCGCATGCCATTGCCGCCATGTAGTCCGACGCCTCGCTCGACTCGAGCGGGGCACAGGACAGCTGGCGGTCGGGAAGCTGCTGGCCCAGCCGCTGTGTGACCCGGTCCATCACCTGGAGGTAATCGGTGGCGATCTGGTGGCCAACACCTCGGGAGCCCGAGTGGATCATCACGGTGACCTGGCCTTCCTCCAGGCCGAAGACGCGGGCGACCCCCTCGTCGAGCACCTTTTCGACCACCTGGACCTCCACGAAGTGGTTCCCCGAGCCCAGGGTGCCCAGCTGGTCCTTCCCCCTCTCGTAGGCGCGAGAGCTCACCCTGTCGGGATCCGCGCCTCCCCAGGTGCCGCCGCCCTCCGTGTGCTCCAGGTCGTCCTGGCGCCCGTACCCCATGGCCAGCACGGCGCGCGCACCCCCGCTGAACACCTTCCTCAGGAGCTTCTCGGGGGTCTGGATCCTGCCCCTGGTCCCCAGGCCCCGCGGTATCGTCGCGGCCATCGCTGTGAGCAACCCGTCCAGGTCCTTGCGGACCTCGCCCTCGGTGAGCGAGGTCTTTACCAGCCTCACGCCGCAGGAGATGTCGAAACCGACCCCTCCCGGTGAGACGATCCCGTCAGGCCCGAACGCAGCCACCCCGCCGATGGGGAAACCGTACCCCCAGTGTATGTCCGGCATGGCGAGGGACCTGTAGACGATCCCGGGCAGGAACGCGACGTTGGCCACCTGCTCCAGCGCGCGGTCCCGGCGTGCCAGGCGCATCAGCTCGTCGTCGGCGAACACAGTCCCCGGCACCCTCATGCCGTCCTTGAAGCCGGTGGGGATCTCCCACTTGAACTCCGAGATCTTCTTTATCTCGTCCATCTTACACGTCGAATATGACTGTGGCGGTCCAGACGCCGCCCTCGCGACCGACCGCCAGGTCGTGGTATGTGGCCGCCTTGACCTCACTGTTCATGGTATGCCGCGCCGGGTCAAAACCCTCCCCGTAGGCGGTGGCATGAAGCCGGCCGGCCTCGACACCGCTCACCTCGAACCGCGAGAACAGCACGTTCCGCGAGTCCGCGAGGTAGAGCAGCTCGTTGAGCCACTTGAACATCAGGCCTTCCGTGTCGCCGGCCTCGAGGGAGACCTCGGTGGCTTCGCGGTCCGCCACGGCTGAGGTGTCCGTGATGATGGAGAACATCCCCGCGGCCGCCCCCTCGAAGAGCTCATCCGCGCCGTCGGCCTCGACGTGGATGCCTATGTCGGCCGTGTGCTCGACGATTCGGCATTCCATGGCCCGCTACCTCGCAAGCGGCACGGTTATGGTGAAGGTGGAGCCCCGGCCCGTCTCGCTCTGTACCGTAATGTCGCCACCCATCGCCTCGACCAGCTCGCGGGTGATGTACAGCCCCAGGCCCGTACCCGGGAACGAGCGGGTCTCGGAGCTGTCGACCTGGTAGAACCGGTCGAAGACCCGCTCCAGCTCTTCTTCCGGTATGCCGATGCCCTGGTCGATGACGCTGATGACAGCCACGCCGGAGTCCTCACACGCCCGCACCGTCACCTGCCCGCCTTCCGGCGAGAACTTCACCGCGTTTCGCACCAGGTTACCGATGGCGACCTCCAGCTTCTCCCGGTCGGCGACCACGAACATGCCGTTTTCCGGCGTATCGAGGACGACCCTGTGTACCTCCGCCACCCTCTCCTGGTCGGCGCTCACCCGGGCGCACGCGGCTACCAGATCGAACTCCTCGGCGGAGACCTCCAGCCGGCCCTCCTCGATCCTCGACATGTCCAGGATGTTCTCGATGAGCCCCTCGAGCGCTATGGACTTCTTGAGGATTATCTCCAGCGATTCCCTCTCGGTCTCGCGGTCGATCCTGTCGAAGTGCTCCACCATGGTCTTGGCGAAGCCCTCTATCACCGCCAGCGGAGAGCGCAGCTCGTGCGAGACGGTGGACACGAAGTCGCTCTTCATCCGGTCCAGCACCATGAGCTCCTGGTGTGCCTTCTCCAGCGCCTCCAGGTGCCGCCTGGTCTCCACGTAGAGCCTGGCGTTCTCGAGGGCCACCCCGGCCTGTCTCCCGATCGCCTCCAGGAGTAGCGCGTCCTCCCCGGTGAGGTCCGGCCGGTCCTCCGGCACATGCAGGCCCATCACGCCTACCACCTTGTCGCCCGAGATGAGAGGTACGCCCGCAGCCAGGCGTCCGCCCACTATCCCAGGAACGGGGTCGCGCTCGATGATCACCCGTAGCTCGGCAGGGACCTCGTCACCGGCAGGGACCAGCACCGCCCTCTTGGCCGCGACAACTGCTCCTCCGAACCCCTTGTCCACCGGGAGCACGACACCCTGCAGCCTCATCAGATCGAGGTTGTAGGAGGCTGCCCAGTGGAACTCGTCGCTGTCCGGTTCGATGAGGGCGAGGAGCACCGCCGCCGCTCCCACGGCCCGCGCCGCCTCCGCGGCTGTCGCGTTCAGCATGGTCTCCAGATCCAGCTCCCCTGATATGCTCTGTGCGCTCCTGTAGAGCAGCGACAGGCGTTCGTGCTCCAGGGCCAGCTCGCGGTAGATCACCGCGTTCTCCAGCGACACTCCTATCTCGGCCCCCACCGCGTTGTAGAACTCGAGGTCCCTCTCCCCGAAGGCCGACTCCGACTGCGAGCCCAGCGCGATCACTCCCATCAGCTTGCCGCCGCTCTTCAGGGGGATGAGCAGCGAGCGCATCAGGCCCGCTTCGCGGAGGGCCGACGCGCTGGTGACCATCCAGCCGGTCCGGCCCTCGGCCTCCGTGTCGATGATCATCGAGACCGGGGAGGGCGAGGCGATCCAGGTGGCCATCTCCTTCAAGGGGGCGGCGCCTTTCGCCCCGGCGAATCCGTGCCCTCGCCCGCGCGAGGCGGCGAGCCCCAGGTCCCCCTTGCCGGGCGACCTCTCCAGCATCATCATCCCGGCATCGGCCCCGAGAACCTCCATGGCTACGCCCAGGATCGCCTCCGCCGCGGTCTCCACGTCCAGGGAGCTGGCCGCCGCCTTCACTATCTCGTTCAGGGCGAGGAGCTGGCTTGCCCTGCGCTGTGTCTCCTCCTCGGCCTTCCTGCGCTCACTGATGTCCCTCATCGAGGAGAGGACGACCTCGTCCCCCCATATCCTGGTGGGGTGCGCGGTGACCTCCACCGGCATGCTGCCACCGTCCTTGCGCACCAGGTCGGTCTCGAAGGTGGTCGAACCGTCCTCCTCGAGCTCCGCCTTTCGCTCGGCGTACAGGTGGCGCACCCTGGGCGCGACCAGGTCGGTGACCGACATCTCCAGCAGCTCCTCGCGGTCGTACCCCGTGTACAGTGATGCGCGCTCGTTGGCGTCCCTTACGCGGCCGTTCACGTTGTGCACCAGCAGGGCGTCACCCGCCTTGGAGAAGAGCGTCGAGTACGCGCTGGCCGCGGCCGCCACCTCCTCGCGCATCCTCTTCTCCTGCGTGATGTCCGTCACAGCCACCAGGAGCTGTCCCTTTCCCTCCTCCACGCCCAACTCGGTCACCGCTATGGTCACATCGAACATGGAACCGTCCTTGCGCCTCACCTTGTCTTCCAGGACGAACGCCTCGCTCTCGGACAGCGCCTGGAGCATCTCCGAGGTGACGTCCTTGTACCTGGCGGGCTCCGGCATCAGGAACTGCGTGTTCTGGCCGTACATCTCGTCCGGCGTGTAACCGTACATCGTTCCGGCCCGGCTGTTGGCCCAGGTGATCACCCCGTTGGTGAGCACGAACAACCCCTCGTCCATGCTCTCGGTAATGCGTGTCCTGAATCTCTCGGAGCGCTCCAGTTCATCGACGAACTCCCTTGTCTCCAGAGCCCGGGAGAAGGTCCCGGCGATCTCCCTGAGGAGGTTGAGCTCGAGCACCGACCATGCCCTTCCGGGGTCGGTCGAGGTGCAGCCCAGCAGACCCCGGAGCGTGTCCCTGACAAAGACGGGCATGACCGCGAACGCCGTGATCCCGGACCGGTCCAGCTCCCTGGCCTCCGGACCCTCGGGCACGACGCCCAGGTCCTCGACCACTACCTCCTGCCGGGAGAGGACGCTTCCCAGCAACCAGTCGAAATCCTTGAGGTCCGTACCCAGGAGTCGGTCGGATAGCGGTATGGTCGAGGGGCCGACCCATTCCCGGGTGCGCCCCAGCCTGGTCTGGTCCTCGACGTCGGTGAAGAAGCAGCGGGCGGCTCCGAGGGTCTGTCCGACCCCCTCGAGGGTCTCCTGGACCGCCTCGCCGATATCCCCGGGATCGACGAAGCGCACCGCGAGCGCCGCAAGCGACTCCTCGACCTTGAGCTGGGTCTCCCGTTCGGCTTCACGGGCCTGGCGCTCGGTCACATCCCTCAGGACGAAGATCTGCTGCGCGTCCTCCGCCGGCCACCCGACGATCCCGCTGGTCGCCTCCACGTCCACAACCGTGCCGTCGGGACGCACGCACCTCAAGGGGTAGTTCGGTACGGTCTGACCGGTCTTCCAGTCGTTCACGAAGTCGGCGGCGGCCCTCTCTCGGTCTTCGGGGTGGACGTAGCGGAAGATGTGCTGGCCGACGGCCTCGCCGGGCGGGACCCCGATCAGGGCTTCCACCTGGGGGTTGGCATAGAGCACCTCGCCGGCGCGGTTGGTCACTATGATCGCGTCCCGGTTCTTCTCGACTATGGTCCGGTAACGCTCCTCGGACTCGGCAAGCCTGGCGCGAGCGTGCTCCACCTCTGTCACGTCCCTGGCGATCAGCATGACGTTCGAGGCCGGGCCCGGCTCCCCCATTATGGCCGTCGTCACCTCGAAGAGCCTCTCCCTGTCGGAGACCATCACCCTGATGGGCATCCTGGAGATACCCTTGCCCGCCTCCCAGGCGGTCATGAACGCGCCGCTCACGGCGTCGCGTTCGTCGGGGTGCACGAATGAGTAGACACTGCGACCGATGAGCTCGCCGGGGGCCAGCCCGGTCAGGCGACTGCTGGCGCTGTTGGCGAACAGCACGGTCCCGCGCGGATTGACCATGAGTATGGCGTCCCCCGAGGTCTCCACCAGCGTCCGGTAGCGGGTCTCCGAGGCCTTCACCGCCTCCTCGGCCCTCACCCTGGCAGTGACATCGTTCACCGTGACCAGCACAACCTGGCGTCCGCCGAGTTCCATCAGGGTGTTGCCGAGCTGCACCACCACGGTGCTCCCATCCGGGCGCCTTATCCGTGTGTCGTACCTGGCGGGAACCTCCTCGCCGGCGATCCGTCGCCTCATGCGATCGACCACCCGCGGCCTGTCCTCGGCGACCACCACCCCGAGGACCTGCTCCATGGTCCGGAACTCCTCGGGGGTGCGACCCGAGATCTGGAGGGCTCGCTCGTTCACGTAGAGGATTTCCTTGCCGTCGTGCAGGAAGACACCGAACATCGATCCGTCCACGAGGGCACGGTATCGACCCTCCGAGTCCGTGAGCTCACTCACCAGGGTCGCGTTGCGTATCACCGTGGCGGCCTGGGAGGCGAAGCTCTCCATCAGCTCGATCTCGCGCCCGGTGAAGACGCGTGCCTCGGTGGTCATATCCAGCATGATGGCACCGGTGAACCTTCCCTCCGACACCAGAGGGACCGCCAGGGTCGACTTGATCCCCAGCTCGGAGGAGGCACGCTCCGGAAGCCTTGGATCGCCGGCGGTGCCGTCGAGCGCCAGGGGCTTCAGGGTGCTTGCCACCTCCTGGAGCAGTGGGCTCGAGGACAGGAGGAAGGAGTCCTCGATGTCATAGGTCTCCTGACGCCAGCCCACCCTGGCCCTCCGGCGCATGCGGCCGGTCGACTCGTTCAGCAGGAAGATGCTGCACAGGTCCGCCTTCATCAGCGCGGCGGCCTCCGCCGCCACCCGCTCCAGGGCATCGGACAGCTCGAGAGTGCCTGCCAGCACCTGGGCCACGTGGAGCAGCGAGGCCGCTTCCCTGGCCCTGTTCTCGGCCCGGTTCCTCAGGAAGACGTTCTCGCCTCCCAGCTCCAGCGCTTCGGCGGCGGCCCTGAGCAGGTCCATGCTCTCAGAGGGCGGCTGCGGCTCCCCCTCGTGGCACAGGACCAGCAGGCCCGTTGGATGACCCCCCGGGGCTATGGGGACTGCCACGGCCACTTTCAGCTCCTCCGCCCGCAGGACTTCCTGGGCGTATGGGTGCATGGGATCATCGACCCCAACCATCTCGATGCGCCTGTTGACCACCGCGGTCCCCGGGAACCTGTCCGCGTGCCCGGTTATTACCGGCCGGGGCTCGGCCCGCTCGAAGCCACGTTGAGCGACCAGGCGGGCCTCGGCCATTCCCCGCTCCAGCAGGTAGGCGCCCCCGAGCTTGAAGCCCGGCACCTCGAGCAGGGCTTCCAGCACTCCGGCCATCATCTCCTCCACGGTGGCCGCCGTCCCCGCCACGGAGAGTATCCTGTTGACCACGGTCAGCTCCTCGGCCAACTTCTCCACGGACTTGCGATGGCTGTAGCGCTCCGTGACGTCCTGCCCCAGTGCCAGCGCCCCCTCGATCTCGCCCGCTCCGACGAGCAGGGGCGTGTAGGTCCATGAGACCATGCGGCGCTCGCCGGAGGAGGTCTGCAACGGTATGAGGACCGGTTGCTCTTCCCGCCTTAGTTCCGGGGGTGACTCGAAGTACTCGCGGGCTCGCGCCTCGGCGTCCCGGGGTACGAGCCTCGAGACCGCCTCGCCAGGCCCGGGCACCCCTTCTTCCACCCCGCAGAGCTCCCGCGCCGCCCGGTTCATGAACTCCCAGCTGCCTTCCGCGTCGAAGCCCAGGACGATGGTGTTTACAGAGTCCAGGAGCGCCCTGGAGAGCTCCTTCTCGCGCATGACCTCGCGCTCGAGGGTCTTCTGCTCCTGGATATCACGGCTGACCAGGACCGCGTACCCGGCGCCGTCCGGGCCCCTCGCGAAAAGGTATATGGTCTCGTAGGTCCGCCAGCCGCCCGGAGCAGCGGGCATGCGCGACTCTCGCTTCACGGGCTCCTTGCCCGCGAGCACTTCTTCGAGCGGGCATCCCTCGCAGGGCTCCCTGCTGGAGTGGAGGAATCGGTGGCACCGCCTGCCCCTGGGCCGCCCCCAGGTGTGCAGGGCGACCTCGTTCATGTAGAGGATCTTCCGGTCGCGATCGATTATGATGACGGCCTCGCCGACCGAGTCCAGGAACTCCCGCATCGTGCCGAAGTCGGGCTCGGCCTGCTTCTTTCGTTTGCTGGGGCTCAAACCGCTCACCATTCCGTTTACAGGGGTTCCGCTCTACCGACAACTATACCGGTCCGGGTCGTGTCACGCCCGCATGAGATCGTTATTCCGTGAGTTCCACTTGATAGTATGAGCGGACCACCGGGGACTTGGGACCCGCCTTACGTCGGGCGGACCCCCCTTGGGATGTTGATCGGGATGGAGGGCGCATCTGTCGTCATCCCGAGAACAGGCCCGCGTCTACTCCTGCTCCCGGCTCCCGGGCTCGTCGGGCTCGTCGCCCTCCGCCTCTTCACCCTCCTCCGTGGAGGCTCCGTTGTCCCCGGACACCACCAGGGCCACTGCGCTGACGCCGTCTTTGTTCTGGACCTTCATGACCTTCACGCCCTGCGTCGCCCTGCCGGTCCTGGGGATACCGTTGACCGGGACCCTGATGACGATGCCCTCCTGGGAGACCACGACCAGCTCCTGGTTGTCGAGGACTATCCTCGCACCGGCCAGCGACCCCTTCACCTCTGTGAGCTTGATGGTCCGCACTCCCTTTCCACCGCGCCGCTGCAGCGGATAGCTGCCTGTCGAGGTCCGCTTGCCGAAGCCGTTCGACGTTATCACGAAGAGGTCCGTTCCCTCGCTTCCCACCTCCATGGTCAACAGGTAGTCGTCCTTGCTCAGGTTTATGCCCTTGACCCCGGCAGAGACCCTGCCCATGGGCCGGCAGTCCCTCTCGGAGAACCGGATGGCCTGACCCCTGGCGCTGACCAGCAGCAGCTCATCGTCCCCATTTGTCAGCCGGGCCCTGATCATCTCGTCGCCGGGGAAGAGCCTGAGCGCAATTATGCCGTCGCGGCGCGCCGAGTCGTAGGACTCGAAGCTCGTCTTCTTCACGATGCCGTTCCTGGTGGCCGTCACCAGGAAGCGTCCCCCCGCGAAGTCCCGCGTCGCTATGACCTCGACGATCTTCTCCTTGGGTTCCAGTGGAAGAAGGTTGACCATCGCCTTCCCCTTGGAGATCCGGCTTCCGGTCGGCAGCTCGTGCACCTTCAGCCGGTACACCTTGCCCTTGTTGGAGAAGAACAGGATGAAGTGGTGGGTGGTGGCGATGAAGAGGTGCTCTACGAAGTCGCCCTCCTTCAGGTCCATGCCCGTGACGCCCCTCCCCCCCCGCTTCTGCTTGCGGAAGGTGGTCACCGGCACCCTCTTGGCGTAGCCGGAGTGGGTCACCGTGATGACCATCTCCTCCTCGGCGATGAGGTCCTCGATCGACATGTCGCCGGCCGCCCCGGCAATCTCTGTCCGGCGCCCGTCGGCGTACCTGGCCTTGATCTCCTGCAGCTCGTCCCTGATTATTGCCAGCACGCGCGCGGGGTCGGCGAGAATGGCCTTGTACTCCTTGATGCGCTGCTTGAGCTCCTTCAGCTCGTCGGTGACCTTCTGCCGCTCCAGCCCGGTCAGCCTCTGCAGCCTCATATCCAGTATCGCCTGCGCCTGCAGCTCGGACAGCTTGAATCGCTTCATGAGCTTGGAGCGGGCCTCGTCGACCGTCTTCGAGCCCCTTATCAGGGCGATGGTCTCGTCGAGGTTGTCCAGGGCCACCAGCAGGCCCTCCAGGATGTGCGCCCTCTCCTCCGCCTTTCGCAGGTCGAAGCTGGTCCTGCGCGTCACAACTTCCTGGCGGTGCTCGATATGCTTGCGCATGAACTCCCTGATCGGCATGGTGCGCGGGATTCCGTCCACCAGTGCCAGCAGGATGATGCCGAACGAGATCTGCATCTGGGTGTGCTTGTAGAGCTGGTTGAGCACCACCTCCGCGTCGGTCTCCTTCTTGAGCTCGATGACCAGGCGCATCCCACTGCGGTCCGACTCGTCGCGGAGGTCCGATATCCCGGTCAGCGTCTTGGCCTTTACGAGCTCGGCTATCTTCTCGGCGAGCCTCGACTTGTTGACCTGGTAGGGCAGCTCGGTCACCACGATGCGCTGCCTCGCGCCCTTCACCTGCTCCGCGTGCGCCCGGGCCCTGACCTGGATGATCCCTCTGCCGGTCTCGTAGGCCTGAAGGATCCCCTCCCGGCCCATTATCAGCCCGCCGGTGGGGAAGTCCGGGCCGTGGATGTGGGCAAGGAGCCCCTCCAGCCCGATATCCGGATCGTCTATGACCGCGCAGGTGGCGTCGATGACCTCACCCAGGTTATGCGGGGGTATGTTGGTGGCCATCCCCACCGCTATGCCGGACGACCCGTTGACCAGCAGGTTGGGAAACTTCCCGGGAAGGACCGTCGGCTCCTGCATGGAGCCGTCGTAGTTGTCGGTGAAGTCGACGGTCTCCTTGCGGATGTCCTCCAGCAACTCGAGGGCGACCGGGGCCATTCGGGCCTCGGTGTACCTCATTGCCGCCGCGTTGTCGCCGTCCACCGACCCGAAGTTGCCGTGCCCGTCGACCAGCTCGTAGCGGTAGGAAAAGTCCTGTGCCATGCGGACCAGGGTCTCGTAGATCGCCGCGTCCCCGTGGGGATGGTAGCGCCCCATCACGTCGCCCACGATACGGGCGCACTTGCGATGCGGGTTGGCGGGAGTGAGCCCCGACTCGTTCATGCTGTGTAGAATCCTGCGGTGGACCGGCTTCAACCCGTCCCTCACGTCGGGCAGGGCGCGGCTGACGATCACACTGAGCGCGTACTCCAGGAAGGACCGCTGCATCTCCTCCTCGAGCTCTACCGGCTCCACCCGTCCGCCTACAAGGTCTACCATCTGATGAGTTCCTCCACAGTCACCTCTCCCGATCGGCCCTAGATGTCCAGGAACCTCACGTCATGCGCGCGCTCCTGAATGAAGTTCCTCCTCGACTCCACGTCGTTCCCCATCAGGGTGTAGAAGACCCTGTCGGCCGCGACCGCGTCGTCTATGTTCACCTGCAGCAGGTTCCTGCGCTGGGGGTCCATGGTGGTCTCCCACAGCTGCTCGGGGTTCATCTCCCCGAGACCCTTGAACCGCTGCACCTGCGCCTTCCTGTCCCCGTTCTCCTTGAGGGTGCGCTCAAGTTCCTCGTCGTCGTAGGCGTACGTGCTCTTCTTGCTCACGGTGACCCGGTACAGGGGGGGCTGCGCTACGTATATGTACCCCTGCTCGATGAGGTCGGGCATGTACCGGTAGAAGAAGGTCAGAAGGAGGGTGCGGATATGCGCCCCGTCCACGTCGGCGTCGGTCATTATGATCGCCTTGTGGTAGCGTGCCCTGGTTATGTCGAAGTCGTCCCGCACGTTTGTCCCCAGGGCGGTGATTATGGCCTGTATCTCCTGGGAGGAATACACCCTTGAGGGGCCCGCCTTCTCCACGTTGAGTATCTTGCCCCTCAGCGGCAGTATGGCCTGGAAACTGCGGTCGCGCGCCTGCTTCGCGGACCCTCCCGCCGAGTCTCCCTCCACCAGGTAGATCTCGCACAGGGAGGGATCCCGTATGGAGCAATCGGCGAGCTTTCCGGGCAGGGAGCTCGACTCCAGCACGCTCTGCCTCCGGACAAGCTCGCGGGCCTGGCGCGCTGCGCTGCGTGCCCTGCTGGCGGTCAGGGCCTTGTTCACGAGGTTCTTCGCGTCACCCGGGTTCTCCTCGAGGAACTCCGACAGCCTGGCGTTGACCGTGGACTCGACGAATCCCTTTATGTCCGGGTTGCCCAGCCTCGTCTTGGTCTGTCCCTCGAACTGCGGCTCGCGCATCTTGACGCTGACCACCGCTGTCAGTCCCTCGCGGACGTCCTCCCCCGAGAGACTCCCTTCCTTTTCCTTGACGAGTCCATGACCGCGCGCGTAATCGTTTATTGTCCTGGTGAGGGCCGCCTTGAACCCCACCAGGTGAGTCCCTCCCTCGTGTGTGTTTATGTTGTTGGTGAAGGTGAAGATGTTGTCGATGTAGCCGTTGTTGTACTGGATGGCAACCTCCACCTCCGCGTCCTCCCTCTTCCCCCCCACGAAGATGATGCGCCTCTGTATGGTCTCCTTGCCGGTGTTGAGAAAGCGCACGAAGTCCTGGATGCCGCCCTTGTAGCGGTATGTCTCCTTCCTGGGCTCCGTTCCCCTGCGGTCCTCGAGCACGATCTCGAGCCCACCGTTCAGGTATGCTACCTCTCGCAGCCTCTGGGCTATGGTGTCGAATCGGAACTCCAGCTCCTCGAATATCTTTGCATCAGGCTTGAAGTGGACGATGGTTCCGGTCTTCTTGGTCTTTCCGACCTCCTCAAGCTTGCTGGTGGCTTTGCCCCTCGCGAAGGACTGGCGGTACACCTTGCCGTCGCGTCCTACCTCTATGTCCAACCACTCGGAAAGGGCGTTTACCACGGACACGCCGACCCCGTGCAGCCCCCCCGCGACGCGATAGCCGCCGCCTCCGAACTTTCCCCCTGCGTGCAGCATGGTCAGCACGACCTCCACCGCGGACTTCTTGAAACGGGCTATCTCTCCGACCGGTATCCCCCGGCCGTCGTCGACCACGGTGACCGACCCGTCCTCCTCCAGGGTCACCAGTATGTGTGTGCAGTGGCCCGCCATGGCCTCGTCGATGCTGTTATCGACGACCTCGTAGACGAGGTGGTGGAGACCCCGCGCCCCGGTCGACCCGACGTACATCCCGGGTCTCTTCCTGACCGCCTCCAGGCCGTCCAGGACCGTTATACTCTTGGCGTCATACGCCTGTTCGACGTCCTTCTCTTCCAACTGCCTGCACCTCTTTTTTAGCACGACTATGCCCGCTTCCCATACGTGCGTGATTTCCTATGGGCGACTCGAAGAGCGGGGCTTCTTCCACCTTTCTATTATACCATTTGTCGCACTTGATTTTGGCTGTAAACAGGGGAAAATACCCGTGATCAGTCGTTCTGCTCGTTCTGCTCGATTGACTTGCTGGCTTTCAGCATTCTGTGGACCGCTTCGCGCAGCTTCTCGTCCTTTATGCTCCCGAGCTCCTCGGGCGGCGGCCCCTGGTCCTCTTCGCGGGGCGCGTGCGTCATCCGCGTCATCCCGGGTTCCTTCTCGGGCGCCCTGGCCCTTACCTTTATCCTCTTCACCACCCCGCGTCCCAGCTCGGCCTCAATCCGATTGAGCATACTCCCCGCGACGGCGCCTGCTTCACTGGCCCATGCCGTCCCCTCGGCCGAGACGGTCAGCGTACCCCTGTCGAGGGACGAAGGCCTGCTGTGCTCCGCCAGCCGCTCGCCCGCTATCCTCTCCCACCTGACGGACAGCAGTTCGAGGCGCTCCTGCCTCTTCCCGGGGCGCGCTACCCGCCTGCGTCCCAGCAACGTCCCCAACCTCTCCGGATCAGACAACCTTCGCCGTCCCTTCACTCACCTCTATTATCCTTTCCTCTCCTCCGAGCAGACCCCGGAGGTCCTCGGTGGTTGTTATTATCGCCTGGCTCCCGCGCGCCACCAGGTCCAGCACCCTCTTCCTGCGCATCTCGTCGAGCTCCGAGAACACGTCATCGAGCAGCAGGATCGGCTCCCTGTCCGTCTCAGAGGAGAGGTACTCCCTCTGGGCTATGCGCATGCAGAACGCTATGCTGCGCTGCTCTCCCTGAGACGCCGTCAGCCGCGCGTCGGACCCGCCGAGTCTTATTTCAACGTCGTCCCGGTGCGGCCCTACCAGTGTTGTCTTCGCCCGCTTCTCTTCCTCTCTCCTCTCCTCGATCCGCTGTCGCATCGAGAGCTCCATTTCCCGCACGTCCTCCCCGGGTCCTCCGAAAGTGCTCCTGTAGGAGAGCTCCAACCTCTTTTCCCCTCCGGCTATCCCCGTGTATGCATCCGCGGCCATCACGGCTGTCTCACCCGCTATCTCAAACCTCATCCGCACAAGGGGTACCGCTGCTCTCACCAGTGCCTCGTCCCAGGGCCCCATCGCCTCTTCGAACCGTGCGCCTCCCTCCCACCCCTTCAGCAGCGCGTTCCTCTGGCGGAGTACCCGCGCGTAGTCGGCCGGCAACCCCGCTTCCACCGGCCCCAGGGCTTCGCACGTCTCATCCAGGAAGTCACGGCGCAGTGACGGCTCTCCCTTGACCAGCAGCGGGTCGTCCGGCGAGAACATCACGCACTGGACCAGGCCTCTGCTCCTGCCTCCGCTACCCTGGGGCTGCCCGTTGAGTTCCACCTTCCTGCCGGTGGGACCGAAGGCGAGCTTCAGGGTGAACGAACGACCTGAGTCCAGGAACCTCCCCGAAACCGCTGATTCCTTCTCCCCGTTCTTCACCAGGTCCCTCATCCGCCCGGCCCTGTGTGATTTGAGGTGGGCGAGCAGGTACACGGCCTCCAGCAGGTTGCTCTTTCCCTGGGCGTTGGTGCCGGTCAGCAGGTTGTTGCCCGGCGCGAACTCCACGTCCGCGTGGGAGTAGTTCCTGAAGTTGTCCAGCCGTACTCTCTCAACGATCAAGTGGACGGGTCGCCGGACTCTAGCGCAGCCTTACCGGCATGATGATGTATTTGAACTCCTCGCTCTCGAAGTCCTTTATCAACGCCGGCTTCTGTGGATCGTCGAAGCGCATCTCTATCTTCTCGGTGTCCACCGCCAGCACCCCGTCGAGGAGGTACCCCGCGTTGAACCCGATCTCCATCTCCTCACCGGACACCTCCGCTGCTATCTCCTCCTTGGAGTCCCCCACCTCGGGGGTCTCGGTGGTCAGCCTTAGGTGGTCGGAGTACACCCCGAACCTTATGTTGTGGCCGAATATCATCGCCCGGCGCACCACAGCTACGAGGTCCTCCTTCGCCAGCACCACGGTGGTCTTCTCACCCTTCGGTATCAGCTGCTTGTAGTTGGGGAACTGCCCCTCAATCAGCCTGCTGGTTACCACCATCGTGCCGATGCGGAACATCGCCTGCTTGTCCTGCATCTTGGTCTCGACATCGGCGTCGCTCCCTCCCGCCAGCCTGGCCACCTCGTTGAGCGTCTTGGTCGGAATGATACAGTCCTCCCACTCCGCGACCGATCCGGATACCTCCACGTCCTTCCATGCAAGCCTGTAGCTGTCTGTTGCCACCATCCTCACGCCCGAGGACTCGAGGTTCTTCTCGATGAGGCTCCCGGTCAGCACCGGTCTCTTCTCGTCACTGGATGACGCCCTCGAGGTCTGGTGAATCGCCGAGATGAAGGAACCACCCTGTACCTTGAACGATGCGTCCCCCGACCAGACCGGTATCTGAGGGAAGTCCTCCGGCATCAACTCCTTGATGCGGTACTCCCCGCCCGTAGACCGGACCACCAGGTACTTCTCACCACTCTCCACCGTAACCTCGCCCGGGGGAAGGCTCTTCATTATGTCTCCCAGCAGCTTCCCCGACACCACTGTCGAGCCGCTCTCTTTCACACTCGCTTCCACCCGGGTACGGATGCTCATCTCCAGATCCGTGCTGCTTGCGACCAGCTCTCCACTCTCCGCATTGATGAGCAGGCCGGAAAGGATGGGCATCGTGACCCTGCTGGATACGCCCCTCAAGGCCGTCTGAACCAGGCTGTTGAGTTTTTCTCTGTCGCAGGAAACGATCATTAGCCCACCCCTTAGGAATTCGCTGCCATCCGTAACGGGAAGGTTATATCACAAATGTGAGACGTTTTTAACGCCTGCGACCACTCTTTTACAGCTTTTGTCGTTGACCGTGTGCCGAGGCATCCTCCTGCACACACACCGGGCCCCTACTATCTTCTTTAATAAATACATCTAGTAGTAGTAGTAGTGGCTGTGTAGATGTTGAGAAACAGGCTTTTTGCCTTGTTGAAGCCTGAAAAAGCGCACAAGAGGAGGATTCGGAGTGTGGAGAAACCGGCATGATATGCACAACGGTAACGTTGAAGAGGGAGGAAGGCCCGGCGGGGTTGTGGACGCGGGTGGACAAAGTGGCGCCGAAAATACGTTATCAAGGGGTTGGGGACACGGTTTTCCACAGGGTTGGGGATAATTCTACAGGGACCTGTTTATCATGTTCGTGAGCTCGGTGACCTCTTCGAAGGTGTCCCTCTTGGTCTTGATGAGGCCCTCGACCTTCCTGCAGGAGTGAAGGACGGTGGTATGGTCCCGGCCGCCGAACCGCCCGCCGATCGATATCAGGGTAGCGTCGGTCATCTCACGGCACAGGTACATGGCCACCTGCCGCGCGTGCACCAGTGGTCGGGAGCGGCTCTTGCCGACCAGTTCTGCGTTCAGGATCTTGTAGTAATCGCTGACGGTGTTCTGGATGAGCTCCACCGGCGGGACCCTGGACAGGGCTGTCTCCGCAACCTGGTCCTTGAGCACGTCCTGTACCATCTCGAGGTCGATGCGGGTCCTGTAGAGCACCGCGCTGGCCACGACCCGGTTCAGGAGGCCCTCCAGGGAGCGGATGTTGTCCTTTACCTTGGAGGCGATGAACCTCAGGGCGTCGTCCGGGACCTCGACCCCGTCGGCGTGCGCTTTCATCTTGAGGATCGCGAGACGCGTCTCCAGGTCGGGAGGCATGATGTCGACCCTGAGGCCGCCCTCGAACCGCGAGCGAATGCGGTCGGAGAGCCTGGGTATCTCGCTTGGAGGACGGTCGCTGGAGAGCACGATATGGCTGTTTGAGGCGTAGAGCAGGTTGAAGAGGTCGAAGAACTTGTCCTGCGTGGCGTCGGTGCTGCTCAGGGCCTGAACGTCGTCAAAGAGGACGATCTTGTTGTTTATGTACTTCTGGTCGAAGGAAGCCTTGTCGCGCTTCTGGGTGAGAGTGGCGATGAACTCGTCGATGAAAGACGAGGTCTGGACGTACTTGACCTTGATGTTGGGGGTCTTCTCGGCGTAGTCCTTGATGGCCAGGAGAAGGTGGGTCTTGCCCAGGCCGGTCCCACCGTAGATGAAGAGGGGGTTGAACTTCTGCCCCGGGAACTCGCCCACCATGAGGGCGGCGTGGTAGGCGAACTTGTTGGAGTCCCCGACCACGAAGTTCTCGAATGTATATCTCTTCTGCGCGCCCGAGTTCCCGGGGTCGATGAGCCCGGGCCCGTCGCCGGTGTCCCTGCGCGGTGAGTCCGCGCTCGCATAATCGGCCCCGGGAGCGTCGGCGGATTCCACCACCGTGACCACTACCGTCGCGGCGCGCCCCAGCACGTCGGAGACCGCCTCGGAAAGGAGGGCGGCGTAACGCGACGCGACGATGTCCTTGGTGAAAGAGTTGGGAGCCCCCACCGTGCAGGTCCCGTTATCCAGAGAGAGCATCTGAAGGGGTACGATCATCGAAGCGAACATGTACTCGGGTATCTCGGGACGCACCTTCTCCAGGCTGGTCCTCCAGACTGTCTCGGTGTCCAAGGGAGCCCCTCCTCGGCCGCGCTCTGGCACAGGCCGCAACGCCGGCCCGGATCTTCCCCGCATACGGTGAACCCGGTCTTCCCCGAATTCAACATATTATCCACAGGGCTGTGGATAAAGTGGGCCCTCCTGCGCCCGTGCCTGTGACCACAGCTCCCCGTGGATACCTATAGTAACCGGGTTTTCAACAATAAAACACAGTTTGTCAACAAGGGTTTCCACATTTGTGGAAAACCCGCCCTTACATGAGAAATCCCGGGCATCTACCCGGGAAGCGCTCGCAGATTATAGCAAGGGGCTCGGCCCGGCGCAATATCTTTCCGGTGAGAAAAAAATAAAAGGGCGCGAACGACGCCCGGGACCGCTCCGGCTCCTTTGACATCGTACCCTTCTCCTTTATAATTAGCGTTCAATGTGCCGATCTACAGGGGAATCCCATGAAGCGGACCTACCAGCCTAAGGTAAGAAAACGAAAGCGCGAGCATGGCTTTCGAAAGCGCATGAGCACGAAGGCGGGCCGGCGTATCCTGAAGCGAAGAAGGGAAAAAGGCCGGGTCAGGCTGACCGTTTGAAGAGCGAATCACCTGGCAAAGCCACCAGCGTCAGCTGGCTGCACGCGGGCCGACAGATCCGGAACCTGAGAAAAAGCGGGAAACCCTTACGCGGGAGCTTCTTCTTTGTCCGGATAGGCCATGCCGGGCCCACGGAGGAGGGTGTTACCCGTGTGGCCGTTGTAAACGGCAGAGGGTTTGCCGGGGCGGTATGCAGGAATCGTGCCAGGAGAAGGGCCAGGGGGGCTCTGCTGGAGCTCCGCGAGATGCTCCAGGGAGGGTGGGACTACCTCCTGGAGTGCCGGCCCGGTTGCGAGGACGTAGATTACCAAAAATTGGTAATTGACCTCAGGGGGATTCTCTCGAGGGCTGAGATGTGCGAAGAGAAGAGGCGTCGATCGCCTGGAGGCGGATAGCGCTCTTCCCTGTGTTTCTCTACAGGAAGCTGGTATCCCCCTGGTTGAGGCCAAGATGCATATACTACCCTTCGTGCTCGGAGTACTTCGTTCAGGCGGTTATGAAGTACGGCGTGCTCAAGGGGTCGATGAAGGGGATTTACAGGATATTGAGATGCAATCCATTCGCTACAGGCGGCTACGATCCGCCATAGTCTAAGGCACGGTGTTTGATCGATGCATGCAGCGATTCCAGTAATCTCGCCCCTGATGGAGGGCCTCACGACCGGCATCGCTTACTTCCTCAAGTGGCTGGCGACCATTTGCGGAGGTAACTATGGACTCGCGATAATACTGCTGACCGTTGTCATGCGTATAGTACTGCTGCCGCTGACAATCAAGCAGACCAAGTCGATGATCGCGATGCAGCGGCTCCAGCCGCAGCTCAAGGAGATCCAGAAGAAGTACAAGGACGATCGCGAGAAGATGGGCCAGGAGATGATGGCCCTCTACAAGGAGAACAAGGTAAGCCCACTGGGGGGTTGCCTGCCTCTACTGCTCCAGCTGCCTATCATGTTCGCCCTCTTCGAGGTCCTGCGAAACCTGTCGAACAAGAAGTCCCACATCTACAAGATCATCACCGCGGGTGTAAGTGCGGCGGCATACAAGGAAGGGCTGATGTTCCTCGGAATGGACATCACCCACGTCGGCAGCGCGCTATGGACAAAGGACCACGATTATGCGCAGCTCATCGTCCTGATTCTGTTGACGGTGGTGACCGGCTACGTATCCGCGAAGATGATGACCACCGACCCAAAGCAGGCGAAGATGATGGCACTGATGCCCGTCCTGATGGGCGTCTTTGCCTGGATACTGCCGGTCGGGGTCACGATCTACATAATAACCATGAACATCCTGATGATAGTGCAGCAGTATATCCAGCTCGAGATCGAGGGATTCTATGACGAGCTGCGGGCGCAGAGGCATAAGGACGGATGGCCGACCAACTGGCATCAGCGCCTTTGGGACAGGTCCCTGGACCTTGGGTCGAGGGTCCTGATCGCTGTCAGACTGAAGAAGCCGCCGGCGAAGCCGCTCAAGAAGAAGGTGGATTCGTCTGCCGGGAAAGCAGCGAAAGCGGGCAAGACCCAGTTAAAGGGAGAAGCCTCAAAGGAGACGCCGAAAAAGGCCGTGCAGGAGAAGGGTCAGCAGCCTGCACAGAAGAAGCCGACCGTTCCATCGAAGCCTAAGCCCGGCCAGAAGCAGGCAGCGAAGGTTGGCGAGCCGAAGCCGAGGGGCGGGCAGCCGGGACAGAAGGCACAGCAGAAGAGCTACCCGGCGAAGAAGAAGAGCACCGGAAAGAAATAAGCCAGGAGTGAACGAATGAAAGAGACGTCTTGGGAATATGCAGGGAGAAACGTTGAGGAGGCGACACAGACGGCTCTGGAGGAACTGGGACTGGAGCCGGACGATATCCATGTAGAGATCCTCGAGGAACCGCAAAAAGGATTCCTCGGCCTGGGGGGCAAGGAGGCCAGGATAAGGGTTGAGCTGATAGGAGAGTGGGAAGCCGTAAAGACAAAGATGTCCCCCCGGGAGATCGTTGCGCCTGAAATCGAGGTAGAGGAAGAGGACAGGGGCCAGGAGACCTTCCTGACAAAGGAGGGCGGGGAGCTACCCGAAAGCTCGAAGCCCATAGTCATGGTGAAGGACATTCTGGAGATGATCGGCACAGAAGCTATGGTTGAGGGTCGTCTGAGAGATGAATCGATAGTTGTGGACGTTTGGGGAGACGATGTGGCGATCCTGATCGGCAAAGCGGGCGCGACACTGGATGCAATGCAGTATCTACTGAATATAGCCTGTCGAAGAAAGGGCGATGTTGACCGGAAGATCATCCTCGATGTTGAGGGGTACCGGAAACGACGGAAGGCGAAGGTCGAGAAGCAGGCCGATCAGTCGGCGAGAAAGGCGATCGCAGAAAACCGCAGCATAGAGCTTCCGCCGATGAACGCCTCGGAGAGAAAAGTCGTTCACATGTCGCTCAGAAAGTTGGGAGGCGTGTGGACCGAAAGCATCGGCGAGGAGCCCGACAGGCGGGTCGTCATTCACCCTCCTGATAGTTCCACGTGAAACATTGACATTCAAACCCCCCCGAATTTCAGATGGCCTGGCTGCTGACCAAAAAACCTCTTGACTATTGACGTCGAAACCCCGTTTTAGCTGTAATCACCACCCTGTCATCGAATGGATCCGCCTATAGAGATCCTGCGGGGGTTTCCTGAGCAGCCATGGTCGCCAACTCGGAAATGTCCAGTTGGCAGCCTGGTCAGGGCCCGCTGGTGAGAATCTCGCGGAACGCAAGGGCGGCGGTGTGTGGGACTCGGCTTGTCAAGAGAACAGCTCACCGGGATCGACAGCCATTGTTCCGGGTGTAAGACCTGCAAAGAGCCCGGGTGCTTCAATATTCAAGAAAATGACCGGCGCACTGCCAGGTGCGTCAGCCTGTGCGGCCGACAAAGTATCATGCGTGTTAACTTCACAGTATTGATTCCTCGCAAATCAGCGTTTCAAGAAAAGAAAAATGCTTGCCAGATCGCCATTTCATGAGGTGAATTGGCGGGCATAGGGATTAAGAAAAGTTGATCATGGTAAAGTTAAAGTAGAGGTCAGGGGAATACCATAGGTACATATATAGAGAACTCAGGCCCGGTTGGCCCTTCATCTCAGGCAACCGAATTCGTCACCATGCCAGAATAATCTGTGGAAAGCAGTCGGAGAACTGGTGTGTTGCCGGTCACGGGCAGGAAATAGAATTCGAAATGTGATGGCGAGGCCCAGTAGTCGGAAGAAGTGTTTGATCAAGAGAAAGTAACCGATCGTAGAGACTCAAAGGACAACTTGCCGCTTGAGCAAGGAAACGCTACGCGCACATTGAGGATGGTTTTCCACAAGCGATGTGCATAACCAGCAGGAGAATGTAGAAAAACAGACATACTACGTTTCACGTGGAACATGTTCTTCTGCAGAACCGGGTAGGAGAGAGGCTGCGAAGTGAGTCGGCTGCGAAGGGGTGCTGAGACGGACATGAAAGGAACAAACAATGCATCCTGAAGATATAAACAGGACGATGTAGTGCAAGAGGCCACATATCAACTGGATAGCCGGCGATGAAGATGGAGTCGATTAAGGCGCCGGAATCCCGAACGGAGGTCAGTTGGCCAGGGGGGAGTACTTATCCGCTGGCGGGATTCTGTCGGTTGAGATGTTGGAATGGACAGTGACGGATATCAACAAGAGAAAATGGAAGGGCAGGTCTTTGTGGATAACCATATAGATATAGAAAAGCCGGTGTCTTCGCATGAGAACCTGTAATTCTCATGTCGAAGGGAGAATGGCTTCCAGGAAAAGAGAGGCGATCGATCGGAATTGTTGATAACTTCAGTTCAACGACAGGGAAGAGAACAACGAGCGAATATCCCGAAAACGGCGAGAAGCAACCCGGACATGAGAAATTGGAGGAGCGACTTGCAGCGAAACCCTCGGGCATTGTCGGGGTTGAGGTTACAAGGGCAGGCCGGGCAGTGCAGTGACTGCCCGCAGGGACCGGCCTCCGAGGAGCGGGAAGGACAACGATACTCGAGACGGGGAGGCATGGAAGATATGAGAGGAAAGAGTCCGGGCGCGCAAGGGCAGGGCCAGCCAGCCGGTGGAGGGCGGGCATCCCGCGGAAACGCGCCATCCAGGAAGGACGGATTGCCGGTTGATGATCGGGCCAGGGTTCCCGGTGCGAAAAGAACATGGAGTGTGCTGACACGCAAGAGGCGCCGCGGTGGATTCCGGGTATTCACTTGTAGAATCTCCATCGTATCCTCCCGGTGCCCGGATCCGGTCATGTACAATATCGGATGTGATTTCAACATAGGAGCAGTGTGATTGGTAATTATTGGTAATTCCGCAGCCGCGATCGATGGTCCGAGCAGAGCACTGGCCGAGGCGCTGGAGCTCTACCGGGCACCAGAGGGGTCAGCAGAAGCGCTCGGGGAATACGCACGCCTGCTACGCAGGAGCAGGGGATGGGCGGGACTGATCTCAAGCAGCATGGCGGAGGCGCCGGAGGCGCCCATGGGGCAGTCCCTGACGCTGCTGGAGGCCATCGAGAACGAGCGCCTGGAAGTTGTGGATGTCGGCAGCGGAGGAGGGCTGATGGGGATCCCCATTGCGGTGGCACGCCCGGGTTGGACAGTAACACTGCTCGAGAGGTCCGGCAGAAAATGTGCATTCCTGGCGGAGGCTATCGGCCTGCTCGACCTGGAAAACACAACGGTCCTGAGGGGCGACGCCGCGGCGTTCGCGGGGATGGAGTTCGATCTGGCGATGAGCCGCGCATCGGGCGGGATCGTCGACATGTCAAGAGTCGTGATGCCACTTCTGTCCAGGAGCGGCCGCTACGTGGCCCTCAGGGGGGATGCGGCCCGCGAGGAGGCCGAGCAGGCGCGGGACCGGCTGGCGGTGCTGGGCGCGAGGCTGGTCGGCGTACGCGAGGCCGGCGTAACGCTGGAGCCGGAACTGCGACGTACATCGCTTGTGGTCATCGAGAAGTTGTGAGATAGTGAGCGCCTGCCGGACGTAGAGAGGATCCACGGTGCCGCTGGATGAGGCAGATCTCCCACGCGAGGAAGCCCCGGAAGATGGAACGGGGCGGGCGCGGGTCATCTCCATAAGCAACCAGAAGGGTGGGGTCGGAAAGACGACCACCGCCATAAATCTCAGCGCGTGTCTGGCGTCGCTGGGTGGGAGGGTCCTCATGGTCGACATGGACCCGCAGGGCAACGCCACCAGCGGCGTGGGCATCGAGAAATCGCAGATCGAAGCCTGTGCCTACGAGCTGCTGATGGGCGAGGTCACCGGCGAGTCGGTGATAAGGCCGGGACCCGTGGACGGCATGGACGTCGTGCCCTCGACGCTTGACCTGGCGGCGGCCGAGATCGAATTGGCCTCGGAGCTATCCAGGGAGAACAGGCTTCGCAAGGCGATCCTCCCGCTCGTCCCCCGCTACGACTTCGTGATCATCGACTGCCCCCCGGCCCTGGGCCTGCTGACCATCAACTGCCTGGCGGCCGCCGCCGAGGCGCTCATACCGATCCAGTGCGAGTACTACGCCCTGGAGGGGCTGGTATACCTTTTCGGGACCATCCAGAGGATCAAGCAGCACGTCAACCCGGCCCTCAGGATCGCCGGGGTCCTGCTGACCATGTTCGATGTGAGGACCAACCTGTCTAAGGACGTGGAGTCGGAGGTGCGGCGGGAGTACCCGCAGATGGCTTTCCGGACAGTCATCCCCCGGTCGGTGAGGCTCTCCGAGGCACCCGCCTACGGGAAGCCAATAATCATGTACGAGCCGGGGTCGAAGGGCGCAATCGCGTACGTGGAGCTGGCGAAGGAAGTGGTGCAGAGTGGCAAAGAAAGGGCTGGGGAAGGGCCTGGACGTGTTGATAGGCTCGGCGGCATCGGCTGAGGGAAGCCGGCTGGAGGAGATTCCGGTAGCCGAGATAGAGCCAAACCCCAGACAGCCTCGCAGGACCTTCGATGAGGGGTCGATCGAGCAGATGGCCCGTTCCATCGAGGTGTTCGGTGTGGTCCAGCCGGTGGTGGTCCGCCCCCACGGCACCGAGTACGAGCTCATCGCGGGGGAGAGGAGGTGGCGGGCGGCGAAGGCGGCGGGCCTGGAGAAGATCCCCGCGGTGATACGTCACTCGACAGAGACCGACTCGCTGGAGATGGCACTGATCGAGAACCTGCACCGCCAGGACCTCAACGGCATCGAGGAGGCAAACGCCTACCAGCAGCTGCTCGACGATTTCGGCATCACCCACGAGGAGCTCTCGCGCAAGGTGGGCAGGAGCAGGACGGCCATCACCAACTCGCTTCGCCTGCTCGGCCTGCCCGCCCGCATCCAGAGGGAGGTCGTAGACGGCAGCATCACCGCCGGGCACGCTCGCACACTGCTCGCGCTGCAGGAAGACCCGGAAGGCCAGGACAACCTGTGCACGCGCATCATCGAGGAGGGGTTGTCGGTGCGGCAGGTCGAGCAGCTGGTGGCCGGGGGGGTACCCGGTGCCGCCCCGGAGACCGCAACGATCCATCACCGCGCGAGGCGGGAGCCGCCGCCGGAGGCACAGAGGCTCTTCGACAGGCTGGCGGAAATGCTGGATACCAGGGTGAAGGGATCGGTGGGCAAGCGCAAGGGCAGACTCGTCATAGAGTTCAGGGACTTCGCTGACCTGGAGAGGATATTCAGCTCTATGGCGGGCACGAGGCTCCCGTCACCCGGGGTCGAAGGATCCGACGCGGCGGAGCAGGAGGCCACGGGAAGCGAGAGCGCCCCGGCCGGGCGCGCCACCTTCGTCGAGACGCCGCCGGGCGACTAGCCCAGGGCCAGCCCCACCAGCCGCTCCACGAGGTCGCCGAACGACAGCCCGGCCGACTCGGCCGCGAGCGGGAGAAGGCTGGTCTCCGTCATCCCGGGGCTTATATTCAGCTCGAGCACGTAGGGGACTCCGTCCTCTCCCACGATCATGTCCACCCGGGAGAGGTCCTTGCAGCGCAGGAGGCGGTGGGTCTGGGCCGCCAGCCGGGCCGCCTCGGCCGACTGCTCGTCAGTGAGGCGGGCCGGTATGAAGTACTCGGTCCGGCCGGGCGTGTAGCGTGCGTCAAAGTCGAAGAAACCGGATTCCGGGACCACCTCGACGGCCGGCAGGACCTCGGGCTCGTCATCGCCCAGGACGCTGAGGGCGATCTCGCACCCGCTCACGTACTCCTCCAGAAGCACTCGGTCGTCGTAGCCAAGGGCAGCTACCAGGGCGGCGCCCAGGTCGTCGAATCGCTCCACGATCCTGACCCCGAGGGCCGATCCCTGTGCCGCCGGCTTCACCACCACCGGTCCTCCGAGCTTCTCCCAGGCCTGCGGCAGCAGGCCCGAGGCCCCCATGTCTTCCAGGGTCGACGCGCTCACGGTGAAGTAGCGTGGGGTAGGTATGCCGGCATCGCGGAACAGCTCCTTGGACAGGACCTTGTTGAAGCCGATCATGCTCGCCAGGGGCCCGGGCCCGGTGTAAGGAATGCTCATGATCTCCATGAGCTCCTGGATGGTGCCATCCTCGCCGTCCTTGCCGTGCAGGGCGATGTAGACGAGCTCCGGCTTTTCCGCGAGCAGGTCCGGCACCATGGAGCGGTCCACGTCCAGGGTGCTCACGGGATAGCCGCGCTCCTTGAGGACGCGCTCCACTCGATGGCCCGATTTCAGCGAGACACTCCTCTCCAGGGAGCGCCCGCCCATCAGTACCACTATCTTGGGCTTCATCTCATTGAGCTCCTAGTCTCGGGGGGCCTGCATCAGGCGTCCAGCCCCAGCGAACGGTAAAGCTCGATCTCCTTGCGTATCACCTTCCCGAGGCGCTTGATCCCCTCGGCGATCTGGTCCTCCGAAGAGAAGCTGAAGTTCAACCGCATGTGATTGGCCCCGGAACCGTCGGCGTAGAAAGCCGTACCAGGCACGAATGCCACCCGCTGCTCGATGGCCAGCGGCAGCATCTTCTCGGTGTCCAGGAAGCGCGGCAGCGTGACCCACAGGAAGAGCCCGCCCTGGGGGCGCGTCCACCTGCTCCCCTCGGGGAAGTGCTTCTCCAGGGCCTGGATCATGGCGTCGCGCCGGGCGTGGTAGATCGGCTTGAGGTTCTCCAGGTTCTTCAACCACAACCCCCGGCGGATGTACTCCTCGGCGAACATCTGGCTGAGCGTCGGGGAGCACAGATCGGCCCCCTGCTTGAGCATCGCAAGCCGCTCCATGATGGGGGGCGGCGCCAGCACCCAGCCGGTCCGTATACCGGGGGACACGATCTTGGACAGCGTGCCCAGGTACACGATGTTCGCATAACCGCTCGAGGCGAGCGGTCCTACGGGCTCGCCCTCGAACCGGAGCAGGCCGTAGGGGTTGTCCTCGATGATCAGCGCATCGTACTGCTCGGCCAGTACCAGGAGCTCCTCGCGGCGTCGGGGGTGCATGGTCACCCCGGCCGGGTTCTGGAAGGTGGGAACCACGTAGATGAACTTGGGACGTTCGACCAGCCGCTCCAGCTCGCCGGCCAGCAGATCGGTGCGAATGCCCTCGTCGTCCAGCGGAACGGTCACCACGGATGGGCCGGCGGGGCGGAAAGCCGACAGCGCACCCACGTAGGTGGGCCCCTCCATGACGATGGGGTCTCCGGGGTCTATGAAGATCCTGCCCAGGAGGTCCAGCGCCTGCTGGCTGCCGGTGGTGATGAGGACGTGATCCGGATCCGCCTTGATGCCCTCCGCGGCCATCACCTCGACAAGGGCGGCCTTGAGCGGCTCGCGCCCCTCAGTCTCCCCGTACTGGAACGCCTCGGCGAACCCCTCCTCCACGACCGAGGCCAGCACGCTGCCGAGCTCCTCGGGGGGCAACCCGTTGATGTGAGGGAGCCCTCCGGCGAACGAGATCACGTCATGGCGCCCGACCACGCTCATCAGGTCGCGGATCGCCGACGACCTCAGCAGCGCGTTGGCCTCCGAGTAGAGTCCTGTATAGGGATCGAAGGTTATCTCCGGCGACACGGTCGCTCCAATCCGGCTGTGCCACATCCTCAAAGAGCGGGGCACCAAGGGTTTGCGTTTGAAGGTAACCCAGCCCCCCGGGGCTGTCAAACGGGGGGGAAGGCCCGCGAGAGCGTTTTGAAATATAATCTAGTACCGGATGTTGCACCGTTCGGATGCAGGACTATACACGGAACGGGGTACAGGAGGCGGGGGCTTACTTGTTCAGCGAGGACCAGGCGTTTGCCCTACTGAAGAGGCGCATCTACCAGGACCGCGGGCTGGACTGCGAGCAGTACAAGGAGAACTACCTCAAGCGCCGCTTCGCGGTGCGCCTGAGGGCCACCGGTGCCGGTGACTACATGGAGTACCTCGGCATCCTCCGCCGCGACCCCGACGAGTACACCAGGCTGCTCAACGAGCTGACCATAAACGTCACGCAGTTCTTCCGCGACAAGGACGTCTTCAACAGGCTGCGCTCCGACGTGCTGCCCGACCTGGTGCGGGCCAAGGAGAAGATCGGCTCCCGCTCGCTGCGTGTCTGGAGCGCGGGGTGCGCGAGCGGCGAGGAGACCTACAGCCTGACCATACTGCTGGCCGAGGAGCTGGGTGCGACTATAGACCGTTGGAACCTGAGGATAGTCGGCTCGGACCTGGACGATGCGAGCTTGAGGGTCGCTAAGCGTGGCGTCTACAGCGAGGTGGAGCTGCTGGAGGGCATCCCGCTAGAGCGCCATTTCGAGATGGCCGCGAGCCCGGAAGGCACCCGCTACCTGGTCAGAGACGAGCTCAAGAGGCGGGTGCGCTTCGAGAAGATCAACCTGCTCGAGGAAGGTGAGAGGCGCCGCTACGACATCGTGCTGTGCCGCAACGTGCTCATCTACTTCGGCCGGCAGGTCCAGGTGAAGATCATAGCGGGCCTCGCGGAAAGTATCCTCAAGGACGGCTACCTGGTGCTCGGCAAGTCCGAGACCCTGGGGCCGGAGGCCTCCAAGATGTTCAAGCCGACCTTCCCCCGCGAGCGGATCTACCAGCTGATGAGCGCGACGGACGCGCGGAAGGCGGCCACCCGTGGCTGAGTCCACCAGAGCGAGGCGATCGCTGTGGACCGCCCTCACCGTGCCCACCTTCAAAATGAGGATCGGGCAGACCTTCGTGGTGGTGTTGTGCCTGATCGGGTCCCTGGTGGCGGTCGGCGGGCTGGTGCTCTGGAGGAGCGCCAACACCCGGGGCCACGCCGAGAACGCGGCGCGGCTCTACGGCGCCTCGGCCGAGCTGGACGCGGCGGCGCTCGCCTTCCAGCAGGGCGACAACGCCACGGGAGATGCCCACATCGCAGAGGCGCAGCACAGGCTGGTGGGGTCACCCCCCGAGTACTCCGGGTTGCAGCGCGAGGTCGGCGAGGCGGGATCGGACCGCGACGTGGCACGCCTGAGCGAACTGGAGGAGAAGCTGGAGGTGGCCGCCGACGCGGAGATGAAGACCTCGGTCCACCAGCAGTTGAGGATCACGCGAACCGGTGTGATCGCCTACGTGGTAATCCTGATCATCACCGCGATCATGGGCATCGTGACCATGACCGTGGCCTACCGCGGGCTCTCGGGGGTGACCCGCAAGGTCATCGAAGAGGTCAACCAGATAGCCCGTGGCAAGGGTGACCTGACGGCGCGGGTCCATGTCCCCACCCCGGATGTGAACGGCGAGCTCGCCGACGCCATCAATGACATGGTCTCATCGCTGCGGCAGTCCATGCTGGAGATCAGGTCGATCGCCGGGGAGCTGACCGGCTCGGCCGACTCGCTCGCGGGCACCATCGAGGGGATGACCTCATCCATAGAAGAGGTGACCTCGGCCGCCGAGCAGATATCCACCGGCAGCGAGGACCAGGCGCACAAGGTCGAGGACACCAGCAGGGCTATGGCGCAGGTCGCGGGCTCCATAGAGTCGATAGCGGAGGGGGGCCGGGTCTCGGCGACCCAGAGCGTGCTCAGTGCGGAGATGGCCGAGCGCGGGGTGGCCGCCAGCGAGGAGGCCGTCACGGTCATGCTGCGCATATACGAGTCGGTGAAGCACTCCGAGCGCCTCATGAGCGGGCTGGGGGAGAGGTTTACGCAGATTGGGATTATAATTGACGTTATAACAGACATCGCCGACCAGACCAACCTCCTGGCGCTGAACGCCGCCATCGAGGCGGCCCGCGCCGGGGAGCACGGAAAAGGCTTCGCGGTGGTTGCCGGGGAGGTGCGAAAGCTCGCCGAGAACTCGAAACGGTCCGCCGAGCAGATATCCCGCCTGATCAGGGAGATCAACTCGGAAACGGCCGGCGTGCTCGAGTCCATGGAGGAGGGCACCGAGCGGGTCGAGGGCGGGCGGACCGTGGCCGAGGACACCGGCGAGGCGCTCCGGGGCATGATGGAATCATCCCGGACCGCGGCCAGGGCCGCGAGCGAGATCTCGAGTGCGATCCAGGAGATTGCGGTCAATACCGACCGGGTCTTCGATTCAATTAACGACATCGCCGCTATCGCGCAGGAGACCGCAGCCAGCACCGAGGAGGTCGCGGCAACCATAAACGAGCAGAGGGTGAGCACCGAGGACGTCGCGGGTGAGTCGATGAGCCTGGCCAGGCTGGCGGCCAAGCTGCAGGAGTTGACCGAGGGGTTCAAGCTGTAGATAGTGCCCCGTTCTCGAGCGCGGAGAAGAACGGAATGTAAAGCGCGGCGGAGAGCCGCACGGGAGGCGGGAGACCAGGGAGTGAAGAACGCCGAGAAACGCACCGAGAGGCGGGAGACCGGCAGGCTGGCGGCCTGGTGGCGCGGCCTGCCGATGAGCAGGAGGTTCATACTCCGTACGGCGCTGTTCGCGCTGCCGGCCGCGGCCGTATCCGGGCTCGCCTTCGTGGCGATCCTGGTCGATGACAAGACGGTCGGCATCTGGCTCGCCGGCTTGGGACTGGGCCTGGCGGCGGGTGTGCTCGCGCTCATCTTCGCGGGCTATGCCGCGGTGGCGATGTACGTCCGGCCGCTGGAGCGCCTCGAGCTGTTCAGCCGGAAGATGGTCGTGCACGACTTCAGCGAGGACGTGGAGATAGGCGAGCGATCAGAGCTGCTGCCTATCAGCCAGGCCCTGAACAAGATGCTGTCCTCGATGCGCACCCTCGTGGACGAGATGCACGCGGTGTCCCAGGAGGTGGCCGGGTCATCCGGGCTGATGGCCTCGGTCGCAAAGGAGACCTCGGATGCGGTGCAGAGCACCGCCTCCACGGTCTCCAACCTCGCCCACGGAGCGGAGGACCAGGTCAACTCCATGATGATCGCCTCCTCGACCATCAGTCAGATGGCCGAGGAGATCGACCGGGTCGCCGAGGCGGCGCGCGAGGTGGCCAAGTACAGCCTGGAGGCAAGGGTGACCGTGGAGGACGGCGGCAACGCCGTCAGCAACGCCGTGGACAAGATGGGTCGCCTGGTCGAGACCACCCGGTCCTCTTCGGTGGCGGTCCGCGACCTGGGGGAACGCTCGGAGCAGATAGGCCTCATCGTTGATGTCATCACCGGCATCGCAGACCAGACAAACCTACTGGCGCTGAACGCGGCTATCGAGGCGGCCCGTGCCGGGGAGCACGGCAAGGGCTTCGCGGTGGTCGCCGAGGAGGTCCGCAAGCTAGCCGAGGAGTCGGCCCGGGCCGCCAACCGCATCGCCGGGATAATCCGGGAGATACAGCGGACGATAAGCGACACAGTAGTGCTCATGGAGAACAGCAGCCAGGAGGCGGACGAAGGAGCCTCCGTGGTCGGCAACGCGGGTACAGCGCTGAGCAGGATCAAGGACGCGGTGGAGACCATCGGGGCGGAGACCCACGCCATCAGCCAGGCGACGGACAGCATCGCCGAGGGCTCGAACAAGGTGGTCGAGATCATCAGCACCGTTGCCAGCATATCGGAGGAGTCGGCCTCCAGCACCGAGGAGGTGTCGGCGTCCATAGAGGAGCAGACCGCATCCATGGAGCAGATAAGCGCCGCAGCGGCGGAGCTGGCCGAGACCGCGGACAGGCTGCGGGCGCTCATAGAAGGGATAAGGACGCACTAGCCGCGCGGGAGGAGCGATGGACGATAAAGGCTTCGCGGTGGAACGGGAGATGCAGCTGGTGGCCTTCAAGGTCGGCCGGGAGGAGTTCGGGGTCGATGTCAAGAAGGTCGAGGGCGTCATCTCCATGGTGGACATCACGCGCATGCCGCGGGCTCCGCATTTCGTCGAGGGGATCATCAATCTTCGCGGCCAGATAATAGCGGTGGTCGACCTGGCCGACCGCCTGGGCATCGAGGCGCCCGAGAGGGGGAGCGCTACCAGGATAGTGGTGGTCGAAGCCCAGGACGTCAAGGTCGGCCTGATAGTCGATTCGCCCGAGGTCATCAACATAGACAGGGAGGACATAGAGTCCTCCCCGGCCCTGGCCTCGAGCGAGGTTGAGACGTCGTTCATCAGGGGAGTGGTGAAGCTGGGTGACCGGTTGCTGATACTCCTGGACGTGGACAGGGTGCTCACCGACGAGGAGCGCGGTGAAGTGGGCGAGATTGATCTTGAGGCCGGCGAGACGGAGGCCGGCGAGTAGAATGCGCAACCGGCTTGGAGTACGCCCAAGCGGAAAAGGGAGGAAATAGACGATGGCCCCGACCGTTCTGATTGTCGATGACGCGCTGTTCATGAGGATGATGATCAAGGACATCCTCTCCAAGGACGGGTTCGATATCGTGGGGGAGGCGGAGAACGGGGTGGAGGCGGTGAAGAAGTATGCCGAGCTGCGCCCTGACCTGGTCACCATGGACATCGTCATGCCCGAGATGGACGGCATCGAGGCCGTGCGCAACATCATGAAGCTCGACCCGGGCGCGCGCGTGCTGATGTGCAGCGCCATGGGACAGCAGCCGCTGGTGGTCGAGGCGCTCGAAGCGGGGGCAAAGGACTTCATCATCAAGCCGTTCCAGCCGGCCAAGGTCGTGGAGGCCGTGAGGAAGGCGCTCCACGACGAGGAGTGACAAGAGACGGGGCGGGACCGAAGAGACCATGGCAGACAAGAAGAAGCACAAGAAGATAACCGTACTCATAGTCGATGACTCGGCGCTGGTGCGACAGCTTCTCACCGACATGATCGGCCAGGACGATGAGCTGGAGGTGGCCGGCATCGCCCGCGACGGGGTGGAGGCCATCAAGCTCACCCAGGAGCTCGACCCCGACGTCATTACCATGGACATCCACATGCCGGAGATGGACGGGTTGCAGGCCCTCGAGTACATCATGAAGAAGTCGCCCCGCCCGGTGGTGATGCTCTCGGCCCTGGTCAAGCAGGGCGCCGCGCCGACCCTGAGGGCCCTCGAGCTCGGCGCGGTCGACTTCATCGCCAAGCCGAGCCAGTTCCCGACGTCCGTGAGCGAGATCCGCGAGGACGTCCTGGCCAAGATCAAAGCCGCCGCCGGCTCCAGGGCTCGAGAGGTCTGGGAGCGGGCGAGGAAGGCGAAGGCCCCCAGGAAGGTGAAACCGCGCAAGGAGGCGGCGGGGGGCAGCCTGGTGGTGATGGGGGCCTCGGCCGGCGGCCCCAGGGCCCTGGCCGAGGTGGTGCCGGCGCTCCCCGAGGACCTGCAGGCCACCATGGTGGTCGTGCAGCACATGCCGGAGCCTTTCACTGGATCGTTCGCCGAGAGGCTGAACTCGCGGTCCAGGGTCGAGGTCCGGGAGGCGGAGGAGGGGGAGGAGCTGGTAGAGGGGCGGGCGCTGGTGGTCCCGGGGGGCCACGACATGGTGGTAGAGAGGTCGGCGGCGGGAAGGGTGACCGCCAGACTGCTGCCGACCGTGGCCAGGCACGGCGCGAGCCCGGTCATCGATGTCACCATGGAGAGCGCGGCCCAGGTCTTCGGCGCACGCGCGGTTGGGGTCCTGCTTTCCGGGATGGGTTCGGACGGGGCGATGGGTCTGGGCATGATCAGGGACGCGGGAGGGTACACCATAGCCCAGAACGAGGAGACCTGCCTCGTCTTCGGGATGCCGAAGGCGGCCATCGAGCGCAGGCTGGTCACCGAGATACTTCCGATCGACAGGATAGCGGAGGCCATAGCGGCCCGGGTTTGACCGATACTCAACAGGGGTATACCCATATGGAGATGGACATCTCCCAGTACAAGGATCTGTTCATCACCGAGGCCCAGGAGCACCTGGACTCGCTAAACAAGTTCCTGCTCCAGCTTGAGAGCGATCCGGCCAACCTGGAGGTGGTGACCGAGATCTTCCGCAGCGCGCACACGCTGAAGGGCATGTCGGCCACCATGGGCTACGATCAGCTGACCGAGCTCGCCCACGAGATGGAGAACCTGCTGGAGCACCTGCGGACCGGTGACACCCCGGTGACCTCGGGGATCGTCGACACGCTCTTCTCCTGCTTCGACACGCTGGGCGCGATAATAAACGCCATCGCCGAGGACCGCCCCGGCCAGATCGACTACTCGGGGCTGGTCTCCGACATCCGGGCCATCGTAAACGGCGCCGGGCTGGGTCCCGAGGCCGAGCCTATCGTGGTGCCCGAGCGCGCCCGGGAGCCGGTCGCCGCCGGCCCATCACCCGAACCCGAGCCATCACCCGAACCCGAGCCATCACCCGAGCCGGCGCCCGAGCGCCCGGAAGCTCGTGCCGAGCCGGCCGAGCCCCCTGAGCCGGAGCGTGAGCCACCCGCCCCGCCCCCGGTCCTGGAGATAGACGAGGCCGAGCGGCAGAAGTTCGCCGCCATCCCGGGCATGAGGGTGATGAGGCTCACCGTGCAGCTGGACTCGGAGTGCCTGCTCAAGTCGGTGCGGGTGTTCATGGTCTTCAAGAAGCTCGCCCAGCTCGGTGAGGTGCTGGGCAGCGCCCCGCCGGTGGAGGCGCTGGAGGATGAGAAGTTCGAGACGACCTTCCAGGTGGGGCTGGCCACCCACGAGGGCTCCGAGAGGGTGGAGAGGGCCATACTCGCGATCGCGGAGATAAGCGGCATCGAGGTCGAGACCCTGGTGGAGCCCGAGGAAACACAGGCTGCTGGAGAATCGTCGGGCAGGGTCTCGCGCCCGTCGGACCAGAGCCAGATGACGGTGGCCCGCAAGACTCAGAGCGTGAGGGTCAACATCGCGCGGCTGGACACCCTGATGAACCTGGTGGGCGAGCTGGTCATCAACCGCACCAGGCTGGCACAGATAGCATCCGGGTTCGAGATCGCCGAGCTCAGGGAAGCGCTCGACCAGACCTCCAGGCTCACCGCCGAGCTCCAGGACGAGGTTATGAAGACGCGCATGGTCCCGGTGGAACACGTCTTCAACCGCTTCCCCCGCATGGTCCGGGACCTCGCGCGCGCCGACGGCAAAGAGGTCGACTTCGTCGTGGAGGGTAAGGAGATCGAGCTCGACAGGACCATCCTGGACGAGATATCCGACCCGCTGATCCACATGATCCGCAACGCGGTGGACCACGGCATAGCCTCCCCCGAGAGGAGGCGCGTGCAGGGAAAGCCGTCCCGCGGGACCGTCCGGCTGGCCGCCTACCGGGACCGGAACTACGTCGCGATCGAGGTCGAGGACGACGGCGAGGGAATCGATCCGGAGAGGGTGTTCGATCGCGCCCTGGCCAGGGGCCTGGTGACAGAGGACGAGAGGCGCGCGCTGGGCGCCGACGACGTCCTGAGGGTCGTGTGCATGCCGGGGTTCTCCACCAGCGAAAAGGTGAGCGGCGTCTCGGGCCGCGGGGTGGGAATGGACGCCGTGAAATCCAAGACCGAGGCGCTGGGCGGCTTCGTGATAATCGACTCGGAGCCCGGTCGTGGCACCCGGACCACCCTCAAGCTACCCCTCACCCTGGCCATCGTGCAGGCCCTGATGGTCGAGGTCTCCTCCGAGACGTACGCCGTACCCCTGGGGACGGTGCGCGAGACGCACGTGATAAACCCCGAGGACATAAAGACGGTGCGGAATGCCGAGGCCATCTTCTTGAGGGACGAGACCATCCCTCTCCTCCGGCTGGATGGGGCGCTGCAGTGCGAGCACGTCCTCAACGGGACCGAGCCGTTCCCGGTCGTGATCACCGAGATCGGACCCAGGCTCATAGCCATCGGAGTGCACTCGCTCATCGGTCAGCAGGAGATAGTCATCAGCACCCTGGACAAGTTCCTGAAGCGCGTCGAGGGCTTCGCGGGAGCGACCATCCTGGGGAGCGGGAGGGTGGCGCTGATACTGGATATACCGAGCCTCATGTGAGAGCCGGGCAAGAGAGGATCGTAGATGACGGTTGAACCGACCCCACGGCAGCTGAGCGCGATGCAGATCGACGCCCTTCGCGAGGTGGGCAACATAGGAGCCGGCAACGCGGCGATCGCGCTGTCCCAGATGGTCGACAAGAAGGTGGACCTGTCGGTACCGAAGGCGAGCCTGGTGCCGCTGGTGGGGGTGCCCGGCCTGGTCGGAGGGCCCGAGACCACCGTTGCCGGGGTGTACCTGAGCATCGCGGGTGACTGCTCGGGCAGCATCCTGCTCCTGCTGGAGAAGGAGAGCGCCTCCTCACTGGCCACCCTGATGGTCCCCGGCGAGGCACGCGCCGTCCCCGAGCTTGACGTTGTGAAGCGCTCCGCGTTGCAGGAGACCGGCAGCATACTGTCCGGGGCGTACCTCATGGCGCTGGGGCAGCTGACTGGTCTCCTGTTCAAGCCCTCCGTACCCGGGTTCGCCATGGACATGGCCGGGGCGATCATCGATCACGTGCTGGTCGACCTGGCCTCCACGGAGGACTACGTGCTCGTGGTCGAGACAGACTTCATGGTCTCGGGTGTGAAGATACTGGGCCACTTGATACTCTTCCCCGACCTGGGGATGCTGGCCACCATACTGGAGCGCCTGGGGGTGCCGTTTGAGTGAGGTGGTGAGCGTAGGGGTCGCCGAGCTCAAGGTCAGTGACAACTCACTCGTGCTGGCAAGCTTCGGGCTGGGCTCCTGCGTGGCGGTGACCATGTTCGATTCCCTGAAGAGAATCGGCGGCCTCGCCCACGTCATGCTGCCAGAGAGCCGCGGCAAGGAGTCCGAGAGCGCACCGGGCAAGTTCGCCGACGCCGCGGTCGAGCGCCTGCTGGCCGAGATGGTGAAGATGGGAGCGCGGTCCAACGGGGTCAAGTGCAAGATCGTGGGTGGTGCGCAGATGTTCGAGGTGCCGGGGTCCCACAAGCTGGATAAGTTCGCCAAGCCGCCGGAGTCGGCTTCACACATCGGGGCCCGCAACGTGGGCGCGGTGAAGAGCGAGCTGGCCAGGCTCAAGATCCCTCTGGTGGGGGAGGACACGGGCGGCAACTACGGCAGGACGGTCCGGTTCAACACCTCCAACGGAGAGGTCGAGGTGACCTCCATCTACCATGGAAGAACGGTTCTGTAGGCCTTAACGCTTCATAACACCGGGGTCAAACCTGAGATTTTGCATTCCCTGCTTCGCGGTGGGAAATCGATAAGCCTCAAAGAATGATAACGCTGTAACACCGGGGTCAAACCTGAGATTTTGCATTCCCTGTTTCGAACACCGGGGTCAAACCTGAGATTTTGCATTCCCTGCTTCGCGGGAACGACAAAATCGTCAGGTTTGACCCCGTCTATTAGACCTTGAATCTCTGGACCATCTTCTTGAGCTCCGCCGACAGGTCTGACAGGCGCCTGGCGGCGGCGGCGAGGTCACGGGTGGCGGCGCGCTGGTCCTGGGCCGCGGCGGCTATCTCCACCGCCTTGGTGGCGCCGACCTCGGCAAGGATCTCGCTCTCCTCGAGCAGCCGTACCACGTCCTTCACCTTCTCTCCGGAGCGCACCCGTTCGGGCATCAACATCACGTATTCGGACATCTGGCGGACCTTGGTGGTCAGCGCCTCGAGGTTCCTGGCCATAACAACCACCGAGTCCACGATCTCCTCGGTGTTGGAGAAGACGTCCTGGGCCGCAGCGGACTGCTCCTCGGCCAGCATCGACATCCTGTCGGAGTCGCGCGCGGCCTCCGAGAGCGTACCGCGCAGGTAATCGCGCATCCTCAGGAACGCGGCGGCCAGCGTCCCGATCTGGTCCCGGGTCCTTATGGCCACCTCACCGGTGAGGTCGCCCGAACCGACGCGATCGGCGTTCTCTACCAGCTCGTCGATCGGACGGGAGATACCGCGGCCCAGCATGACCGCTACCAGGCCCGCGCACAGGCTGAAGACAAGCGCCAGGCCGACAAGGACCCAGGCGATCATGTAGACGGGCTCGAAAGCCTCGGAGGACGGGACCGCGACGCCTACAGACCAGCGCAGCTCCGGGTGCTCCGTCACCGTAGACCCTATCCTCTGGTAGGACACCAGGTACGACTTGCCGCCGTAGCGGATGGTGGAGGTGCCGTCGGAGGTGCTCATCTCCACTACCAGGTCCTCGCGGCGCTCGAGGTCGGCACTGGACGGCTTGGCCCCCCGGTCGAACATGTGCCCGGCCACCACCATGCCCGTGGAGTCCACTATGAAGCCGTGGCCGGTCTGCTCGACCGAGATGGCGTCTACGGCGACGTCTATGTCGGATATCGAGGTGAAGCAGATGACGTATCCGAAGACCTGATCGCTGGCATCGCGGACCGGGGAGCTTACGGCCAGGACAGGGGAGTCGAAGAACGCGCTCACCAGCTCGGACTTGGCGTGGACGTGAGCAAAAGTGACCCTTGCGGCGGCGGCGTTCTCGAACCAGGCGGTCTCGGAGGCATCTCCGAGGCTGGATAGCCTGCCGGTCCCGCAGACGATGCCGCCGGCGGTATTGCTGAAGACGGCGCCCATTCCGATGGGCCAGTAGGTCATGAAGAGATCCATGACCGCGAGCTTCGCCTCCGGGCTCGAGGCCGGGTCGCGCATGGTGGGCTGGTTGGCCAGGAGGGTCACGCGCGAGTCCCGCCGGCCGAGAAGCACCTCCACCACGTCCGAGGTGAGGCCGGCAGAGTCCTCGAGTGACTGCTCGACGTCGGAGCGGACGATGCGGTACATGAATACGTAGGAGATCGCCGCGGTACCGGCCGCCGATACGAACACGAACACCAGCAGGATCGCCGTTATCTTGATGCGAAGGTCTCTTTCGAAGAACCTCAAGACGGCCCCTTCGAATCGCTCGACGGCGGCGCAATGCTACAAGGCGCACAAAATCATATACCAGCCCGGTTCGGGCTTCAACAGCAGCCAGGTCTGTTATGCGTCCTCTTGGCTCGCACCAGCCGGGTCTAGTAGACATCATTTCGGCTCGCACTAGTCAGGTCCGACAGGCTTTCAATTGGCTCGCACCAGCCAGGTCAGGCAGGCCTCAACTCGGCTCGCACCACGATACGGTTGAACTCGATCGACCTACATTCACAGAGGAAAGGCTTCTAGCAACTCGATCGGCCTACATTCACAGCGGAAAAGCTTCTTACGACTTGACCGACCTACATTCACAGCGGTAATGCTTCTGGCGACTTGGGATGGCGATATCGCGCTGAAGGTTGAACGCCGCCCGGTCCCGGAGGGCCGAGCCGGACGTAGAGGACCAGGAAGAGCAGGCCCAGCAGGACCAGGTACATGCCGCAGAAGACCAGGAACACCACCAGGGTGGTCCCCCCGCCTTCCGAGCGACCGGCCCCGCCGGCCGCCTCGCTGTAGCCCTCGACCCCCGGGGGGCTCAAATCGCCATCGGCAGACCCAGAGAACAGCGAGCCGGGGGCGTCCGACCCCCCGTCGCCCTCGGCCCCCGGCGTGGCTTCCCGCCCCGCCTGTGTATCCGTGGCGCCGGGGTTGCCCGAGACCGTGCTCTGCTGGCCGGGGGTGCCGGTCACGGCCTGGTCATCCTCCTTGTCGAGGGGGAAGGGGGTGCCGAGTATCGCCGGCACCGCCTCGGCCGTCATCCAGACCGGGTTGGTGTCGGTTCCGGACGAGTACTTGAAGTGGCCGTCCGGCTGCTGCATCCCCTGGATGAAGTCGACAGGCGTGTTGCCCGAGATGGTCCAGTCCTGGGAAGCGGGGTCCCCTCCGGCCGCGCAGATGCCCTGGACGGCCCAGGCGGTGGAGCCTACGTTCGAGCCGGCCGACTGCCAGGCGAATCCCCCGTCATCCTGCTGGCAGAACATCAGGTAGGAGAGCGCCCGCGCGACGGTGTTAGAGCCCCTGTCGGCCCCCGCCGCGATAAGCGCCTGGAGCGCGCCGCCCGTGTCGTCGGGGTCGCTGCCGCTGTCCGCCCCGTAGCCGAAGCCGCCGTCGATGTTCTGCCTGGCGGACAGCCATTCGACGGAGCCCCCGGGGGCGGGCTCACCTGCCGCCGCGAGCGCGATGAGGCCCCAGCAGTGCTCGTTGACCAGGTCCCCGATGTGGCCGTCCGCCGCGGCTCGCGCCTTGATCTCGGCGACGAGGTCACGCCCGCCGAACGAGCGGGGATCGGCCCCGGCGCAGCACACCGCCAGGCATCCCTTCTCGATATCGGTCAGCTTGCTCCATGAGGGGGCACGGCCCGAGAGGAAGTCCAGCGGCGAGGCGCCGCCGCTCCTGACGCTGCGGACGTCGATCCCCGCCGAAGAGATCGCGCAGGTCACCCAGGCGGTCAGCGTGTCTGAGGATGACGCTTCAGGCTCGGCGAACCCGCCGTCGGGGAGCTGGCGCCCCAGGAGGTAGGCGACTGCGCGGTCCACCGGATCGGCCGATGCGGAGGCGGGCAGACCGCTCGCTCCGGCGGCCGGCGCGAGAAGAGCCAGGAGGCATGCCGCGACCACGATCACCCTCACGATCCCGGCACCTCCACCTCCGTGACATCATGGCCGGATCCGGCGTGGAATCCCCCCTCACCCTGACCCCCCGGGGGAGAGGGAGCGACATGCTCGAAGAAGAAGCGGGCCTGGTACCTGCGCAGCATCGCTATCATCACGGGGCCGAGGGCGAAGGCGAAGACGAAGTTACCCGCCGCGTGTAGCGCGTCGAACCAGGCGGAGGCGGCGTATGTGGCCAGGAACGCACCGGTGGTGACGGGGTGCACGAAGCCAAGGACGAAGTACACGTTCAATATCCATCCGAACAGCAGGCCCCAGGCCGCGCAGTACCACGCGAGGCTCCACCTTCCCTCCAGCAGCCTCCAGCGGCCGAGCAGGCCCGACACCAGCCCGGCAAGGCCCCAGGCGAACATCTGCCAGATCGTCCAGGGCCCGTGGCCGAGGAAGATGTTGGAGACCAGGGCCGTGGTGGCCCCGACCATGAAGCCGGCCAGCGGGCCGTACACGTAGCCGGTTATGATCACTATGAACGTCGAGGGCTGTACACCCGGTATGGCGGCGAAGAGGCACCTCCCGCCCACCGAGAGCGCCGACATGGTGGCGATGAGGGCGACCAGCTTGGTATCGCTCCTCCTCTCCTCGAATCGCAGGTAGAAGTAGGCCAGGACGAGCGCGACCGCGACGAGGGTCATGAAAGCGAGGTTGGACAGGACCCCGATCTCCAGCGACTCGCCGACGGCCCAGAGCCCCAGGAATCCCAGCAGAACTAGGAAGGCGACCGTGGACTTCCTCACTTGAGCACCTCCAGAGCAGCCGCCGCCTCGTCGCGCGTCACCACCGAGGGATCCACTCCCCTGAAGCACTTGTTGTACTGGGTGGTGAAGAATAGCGACTCGGCCAGGACGCTGTGCTTGTCCCCGTCGGCCAGGACCCGGCCGCTTCCCATCAGGAGGACTCGCCCGGCCCACTGGGCAGCGAACTCGAGATCGTGGGTGACCAGCACCACCGTGTTGCCTTCCTCGTTGTAGCGCTCGAGGAACGCGCCCAGGCGCTCCTTGGTCCCCTGGTCCACACCGCGCGACGGCTCGTCGAGGATGAGCACCGGCGGCCTCGCCACCACCACCGAGGCCAGCGCGACCAGCTCGCGCTGCCCGCAGGAGAGGGTTGCCGGATCGTGAAAGCGGAACCGCTCGAGGCCCAGGAGCCCGAGGGTCTCTTCCACCATCCGGTCCCACGAGCCGGCGGGGAGCCCCATTGCCTCCAGCGTGGTCTTCAACTCCCTGTCCGTGTCGTCGGCGATGAGCTGGAGGTTCGGGTTCTGGGGGAGCATCCCGCAGGAGGCGGCGAGCCGTGCCACCTCGACCCCCCTGGTGTCCAGGCCTTCGACGCGGACCTCGCCCCGCGTGGGGAGGAGCACGCCGTTGAAATGCCTGACCAGCGTGCTCTTGCCCGAGCCGTTCTCGCCGATTATGGCCAGGAACTCACCCTGCCGGATGGAGAGGTCTACTCCCCGCAGTGCCTCGGTCCCGTCGTGGTAGATGTGCCACAGGCCCTTCACCTCGACCCCGGGCTCCGGCGCGTCCCCGTGTGACCCGGGACCGGTACCGGCCCCCGGGGCCGCAGACGGCCCCCGGCGGTCCGTGCCGCCGGGTTCACCACCGCGGGCGAGCTCCGCGACCCTTAGCCTGCCCTCCTTCACGGTCAGTGGAGGGCTCGCCCCGTTCAGGCCCGAGAAGAGCCTGGTGATGGGGGGGAGCGGCACCCAGGGCTTCTGCAGCGCCCAGGATGCCAGCTCGGCCGGCTCGCCGTCGAAGGCGACCTCTCCGTCCTCGAGCACGACCACCCGGTCGGCGAAGTGGAAGCATCGCTCGACGCGGTGTTCCGCGAGGAGCACCGCGAGGCCCAGCTCGTCGTTGAGGGACTTGAGCGTGGAGAGGAACTCCCCGGCGCTGATGGGGTCGAGCTGGCTGGTGGGCTCGTCCAGCACCAGCACGCGGGGGTGCATGACCAGGACGGAGGCGAGGGCCACCTTCTGCTTCTCTCCGCCGGACAGCTCGGCCACCCTCCTGTCTCTCAGGGGACTCAGCCGCAGGTTCGCGAGCGCTTCCTCCACGCGCTTTCGCATCTGGAGGCGCTCGAGCCCGATGTTCTCACACCCGAAGGCGATCTCGCTGGTGGGGTTCTCGGTGACCATCTGGTTCTCGGGATCCTGGAACACCATTCCCACAATGCGGGCAAGGTCCCTGACCTCGGCGGAGGTGGTGTCAACTCCGGCGACGCGCACCGAGCCGGACATCCGCCCGCCGTAGAAGTGGGGCACCAGCCCGTTGACGGCCCTGCACAGGGTAGACTTGCCGGACCCCGACGCGCCCAGCAGCAGGACGAACTCGCCCTCGCGCACGGTAAGGCAGACCCCACGCAGGGCGGGGTCCGCGCCACCGGGGTAGCTGTAGCTCAGATTCTCGATTTCAACCAGTTCGATCTCTTCCATAACCTCGATAGCCCCAGGAGCGCGAGTGCGGCCAGGACGGGGACCGCTGCGGCGATCATGGCCCCCGCCGGGTGATCCATGGACAGGCGTGGGTAGAAGGAGACGGTGAGTGCGCCGGAGGCGACGCCGGAGATCACCACCACCGCGATGCAGGCTGCGGCCGAAAGGCCGGCGACGTCCCTGCCCCGCAGGGCATACTCCCTGTAGCGGGTGCGCCGGGACGACCCGTAGCCCCGCGACTCCATCGCCTCCGCCATTCCTATTCCCCGGTCCAGCGAGGTCGCCAGCATCCTTCGGACAAGGGGCAGACGGCTCTTCAGCTTCGTGAGGCGCCCGCCGCTGTCACGCACCAGCCCGCGGGCCCGCTGTGCGTCCAGCAGGTCGGAAGCGTCGCGGAAGGTGGTCGGGACCATCCTCATGCTGAGCGCGCTCGCCAGTGCCGAGCGCGAACCGTGCCCCTTCAAGAGCCCCAGTACGGAGTCGGGGTCGACCAGTACGGTCACCAGCGCGAAGACCCAGATGACGGCGGCGAGCCGCAGTCCCATGACAGCGCCGAAGGCGACGGCCTCGGCCGTGACCTGGAGGCGGCCCAGGACGGGCAGGCTCGGGCCCTGCCAGATGACGGTGGCGCCGGCCCTGGCCACCAGCGGGTTTATGACCAGTGCCATGATAAAGACAACCAGACACAGCTTCCACCAGGATGCCCACTCGCGCAGCACCCCTGACGATAGAGCGAGGATCGCCGAGGCGGCGATGGCGGACAGCTGGCTCAAGGGGTTGCTCGAGAGCAGGCAGAGAAGCAGCAGGGAGCATGCCAGGAGCAGCGGCGTGAGCGGGTGCGACTCCTGCAGCAGGCCGTGTTTCATCCTGTAGGCGGGCATCATGGCGGAATCACCTCGGCAGTCCGTAGACGGTGCCGTCCGCGTCCACTACGGCGCCCATCATGTCGTTGAGCCTGCCCCCATCGAGCAGGACGGCGGTCGCGATCCGCGCACCCTGCTCGCCCCTGCAGACGACCAGCCATACCGGCGAGTCATCCCCCATCCCCTCTCCCGTGCTCACGATCGCGGCCAGGACCTCGCCCTCGATCGGCGCGGGCTCCCCCTCCTCGTCGAGCGGCACGATCTCATCGTCCTCGAGACGGATGAACGCGCCGCCGCGCACGGGGCTCTCGAGCAGCGAGGCGATCCACGGAGTTGCCGCGGCCTCTCTCCCCGATGTTATCACCATGGTCGGCCCGGCGGCTCCCCCGGGATCGAAGCCCTGAAGGCCGTGGAGATACGTGAGGCGTGCGCCGTGACCCTCCAGGTATGCCCCGGCGTCGCGCGCGACCGCGTCCATACCGCCGCCGGCCAGAAGAGTCGAGTCCTTCAGGTCCCTGAACCCTCCTGCGAAGGGGCGGGGGTAGGCGCCGATGACGGCGGGCAGGTAGCCCCCCTCCTTCCAGCTGTGCAGGTCCCACCAGACGAGGTCGCCCGCCCCGACCTCGAACTGGTCGGCCCCCAGGTCTGAAAGGACGCCGTTCACGTAGTAGAACCAGTCGGCCGGCCCCCCCTCCACGGAAGTGGAACCGATGCCCTGGATGGAGGTCACGAAGCCGCCTCCGTAATCGGTCTGCACATCCGCCGTGGAGGAGAGGGCGTCCATCACGGACATCCCGTTGCGGAAAGGCACCGACGCGCTCCGCACCTTCGCGCGCCCGAAGTCGCGCGTCACCTTCACCGAGACCGTGCCCCCCCCGCCGGTCCGGCGGTTCCAGGGCATCAGCGTGCAGCCGCGCAGGGAGACGAAAAGCACCGCGCAGACGGCCAGCGCCGCCGCGACCCATATGAGGACCCGCCTGGTCGTTCTTTCCACCTTCGATCTCCAGCGACGATTCTCCCGGGGATCCGGTCTCAGGCTCGGCTAGAGCGCCGCGGGAAGCCCCCGGGAGTCCCCACCGCCGCAACGTATTCCCCCGAAGTACATGGGGCGCTCGACGACCACCGGAACGGTCGATGACACGTCGGCCGCCACGTCCCTTCCAGGGCCGACCGAGTCGTTCACGAACACGGTGATGCGCGAGCGGGCGGGAACCGTCACCTCCTCGGTCATGGTCTCCGTCCCCCCCTCGGATGTCTGGATGTAGTAGTCGATCGTCACGGGGGCATCAGCGGGACCGGGATTGGAGATGCACAGGAACGTCTGGTAGCCGTCCCTTGTGCACCCCTCGGCGAACTCCCAGCGGTAGGCGGAATACGGCGCCCCCGCGGAGTCGTGCCCGCCACCCCATATCTGCCCCGCCACGTCGACTGGACAGAACTGGAAGTACATCGGCCGCTCGGCGACCAGGGGCCTGTCGGAGGTCACCAGCATTCCCACGTCGGCGTCGGGGCCGACCTCCTGGTTCACGCTGACGGTGAACCTGGAGTTGGCGGGCACGGCGGCCGTCTGGGTCTTCAACACCCCTCCCGGCGCCAGGTACTCAACGGTCGCGGTAGCGTCAACGGCCCCCGGGTTCATCAGGCAGAGCCACTCCGAGAAGTTCTGCCTGGTGGTGCCCTCGGCGAAGTACCAGGTGGTCCGGCCGCCGTCCACCCCGGTGCAGTTGTGCACGCCGGCGGGGTTGACACCGAGTATCGGGGTGGGAAGGGTGAAGTACATCACGCGCTCGCCCACGATGGGGACGCTGGAGGTCACCGCTATGCTCACGTCACGATCCGCTCCCACTTTCGCGTTCACGTCCACGGTCATGCGGCTGTGCGCGGGCACCCTCCGGTTTTCCTGGATGGGCTCGGAGCCGTCGGCGAACAGGTAGGTCACCACCACGTTGGCGTCCGATTCACCGGGGTTCTCGAGGGCCATCCAGGTCTGGAAGCCGGCGCGTGTGGTCCCCTCCGCGTACAGCAGGCTCTTCGACGGCGCGGTCACCCCCATGACCTGCTCGCCGCCGCACATCGTCGGGGTCTCGAAGTAGATGGCGCGCTCCGCCACGAAGCGGCCGGGGCCGTGCACGTGTGCCGAGACGTCGAGGCCCGTTCCCATGAACAGGTTCACGTCGATGGTGGTGCGAGTCATGGGCTCCAGCCTGACGCCCTGCGTGGCGGTCTGACCCGTGTCGGTCATGTAGTCGATCTCGGCGTCGGTGGCCGTATCGGTGGGGTTCTCCAGGCAGATCCACTCCTGGTAGCCGTCGCGCGTGGTGCCCTCGGCGAAGTAGAAGTCGGAAGCCGCCGTACCCCCGCCGAAGGTGATCATCTTGCCGTCGCCCAGGCTGAGCAGGCCGTACGGCGTGGCGACCGGCGGGCTGCCGGCCTCCGTGCTGTGCCAGACCGTGCTCCCGTCGCTCGCCTTGAGGACGTACAGGTCCGTCGCGGTGAACGGAGGCCAGCCGGAGACCCCGGTCCCGACCGCGATTCTGTCGTTCGCGATGCAGGCCGACATGGTGTTGCCTCCGATGCCGGATCTCGTCCAGACCTGTTCGGGGGTGGTCCCAGTGGTGGTGTCGGCCGAGACGCAGGTCGTCCAGTTGACCCCGGGAGCGGGCCAGGCTCCGGCCGCCTGCCCGCTGGTGACGATGTAGCCGTCGACCACCGAGGGGGCACCGTCGGACCCGAACACGGGGACCTTCCAGGCCTCCGCGCCGGTCTGAGCCCTGAGGCAGTACAGGTAGCAGTTGGGCTCCGTAGCGGCCCCGTAGGTGAAGTCGGTGAAGTAGATAAAATCGCCGAAGGCGGTGACGGTACCCGTCATATCCTGCTTGCCCACGGTGGTGAAGCTGCCACCCGTGCCCCAGGAGGAGATCGCGTCACCGGATGCCAGGTTCACGCACCAGACCTTGCCATTGGGGGTCACCGGGGCGCCGAAGGCCGCGCCCTGTCCCACGAACACCCGGTCGCCCGCGATGCAGGCCGTGGACATGGCCATGCAGCTCGCTTCCAGGTCGAACGTCCAGAGGAGCTTTCCGTTCTCGCTGGTGTCAAGGCAGTAGTAGCACCCGTTGCCGAAGTCCCCGATTACCAGGCGGCCGTCTACCACGGCGGGGGAGCTGTTTACGACCTGGGCGCCGGGGTTGATCGCCTCGAGGTCCCTGGTCCATAGGATGTCGCCGTCCGCCGCGTCGAGCGCCTGTACTTTCGAGCCGGACCCTATGTAGACTACTCCGTCGGTCACCGCCGGGGAGGACCAGCTGACGTTGGCAGACACCGGCGCGACGGCTGTGTTCCACACCTTGGCTCCCGTGATCAGGTTGTAACAGTAGATCGCTCCCGACGTGCCAGCGACGCCTGTATAGACGTACGCCTTGTCGCCCGCCACCACGGGCTGGCTGCCGTCGACCGCGCCGATGTTGTCGGTACGCCTACTCACGTTGTTGGTGTCGGGCAGCGACAGGTCGATGGCTCCGACGTGCTGCGCGTCTTTCTGGTACTGGCCCCACTCGTCCGCGCCCCCGGCGATCGCCGCGCTCCCCAGGAGGGTCACCAGCAACAGGGCCAGCGATATCACGGTCAGCTTTCTCATCTTCCCACTCTCCTCGCGTTCTCGCCGGGGCCACGCGCACCCGGCTCCTTTTTGAGCCCCGGCTCCTCCGCGCCCGATCACAGGGAAAAAGCAAAACCGCCTCGTCGCAGGAAAGGCGGTTAGAAAAACTGACCCTTGATGCCCCAGACGCGAGGATTCCGGGTATCCGCCCAGGCAGGTCTCCTGGCTTGGTTCTACGCTTCCCGCCCTTCCCGGCTCTCGCCAGTGGTCATGCGGGTCGCTCCCCATCACAGTGGCGCGTCCGCGCCGGATTTTCACCGGCTTCCCCATTAAGGCCGAATGCCACCTGGTGGCGTGTTATTCAGTTGTAACCATGGATTCTAGGATGATGCCTGGGGGCAGTCAAGGCGGGGGCCGATGGTCCGCCTCCGGGGCACCGACCGGGTCAGTGCTCTTCCTCCCGCGGCGAGGGTACGCCGCTGAAGTAGCTGACGGTCCCTTCGAGTACGGCGGAGGCGACGCTCCGGAGGAAGGCGGGGTCGAGCAGCAGCGACTCCTCCGCGGGGTTGCTGATGAACGCGGGCTCGACCACCACCACCGGCATCCTGGTCTCGCGGAGGAGGCGGTAGGCCCTTCCGTGGGTCCTGCAGTCCTGCAGGGCCAGCCGGGCGATCAGCTCGTCCTGGATGTGATGGGCCAGGCGGTTCCCGTAGGGGGAGCGATAGTTCCCCCGGGCGAAGTAGAAGCAGGAGCAGCCGCCGGCGCGGGGATCGGTGGAGTCGTTCAGGTGCAGCGAGACCACGAGCTCCACCGTCTGCTCGTTGGCCCGCCTGACCCTCTCTGAGTCGCTCAGGTACTCCCCGTGCCTGCGCGAGTAGAGTACCGTCGCGCTTTCATCCACCAGCAGCCCCCCCAGGACGTCGGCGAGCTCCTCGGCGACCTCGCTCTCGCGAAGTCCGCCGGGGCCCACCGCCCCGGGGTCCGGCGGGTACCCGTGACCCGGGTCCAGCATGATCCTGCGATCCTGGATCCCCCCGGTGGGCAGGCCCTTCTCCGACTCCCTGACCGAGGCAACACTGGTGGGCTTTGTAACCCGGGCCAGTCGCAGCAGCGCCTCGACCGTACCGGCGCCTACCATGCCGTCGGCCTCGAGCCCGCTGTTGCGCTGGAACTGCTCGATGGCATGGGCGGTGCCGGAGTCGAAAATGCCGTCCTCCTTGCCCGAATAGAACCCCAGGGAGTTGAGCCGCCTCTTGAGCTCGGTGACGTCGTCCCCGCGAAGCGGCGGCTCGCGCAGATAGAGCAGCCTCTCCCCCAGCGACCGGCAGGCGTCGACCAGACAGCGCCAGGTGTCCGGGCCGGTGATACCGTCGGAGATGAGCCCCCTGGCCTGCTGGAAGGACCTCACCGCGCGGTCGGTCTCGTCCCCGAAGACCGCTCCGCGGGCCTCCTCGCTCTCGGCGTCGAGGTACCCCGCGGCGATGAGCCTGGCCTGGATGTCGGCGACCTCGCGCCCTGATGAGCCTCTTCGGAACAGCTTCAAATTCACTCCGGTCGGTATCGGGACCGGCGAGCCCCGGGAAAACACAATTATATACTCTGGGGGCCCTGGACCCGCCCGTGTGAGTCGTCGCGCGTGTAACTCCTTTGTCGTATACTGTTTCAGACTGTGCTAGGTGGGGAGCTAGCGGTGCCCTGTACCCGCAATCCGCTACAGCGGGGCCGAACTCCCACCGGAGGTCACCAGGGGGCAGGTGTCGACGTCACGATAAGCGGCGTTGAAGGCTGGGTCCCACGCAACGGGAATTTGTGAACCCCGTCAGGTCCGGGAGGAAGCAGCGGTAAGCAAAACCTTCCGTGTGCCGTGGAGCAACCTGGTTGGAGCTGGCTGTCGTGGCGGCGCCCGATTCCCGGGATCGAAGGTGGGTGCACAGTCACTTTAATTGAGGTGGAATCGGAACCGCGCGTCCGGGTTGGTGATATGGAACACGTCACTCTGTACCGCAAGTGGAGGCCCCAGACTTTTCAGGAGGTCGTTGGTCAGAGGCACGTGACCAACACCCTGGCCAACGCCCTTTCGAGCAACCGGGTAGTACACGCCTACCTGTTCTCGGGGCCGCGGGGGACCGGCAAGACCAGCACGGCCAGGATCCTGGCCAAGGCCATCAACTGCATCGAGGGCCCGACCGCGACCCCCTGCAACGTCTGCGATGCGTGCGTGTCGATCTCCGAGGGGACCGCGCTGGATGTCATCGAGATAGACGCCGCCAGCAACAGGCGCATCGACGAGATACGCGACCTGCTGGACAAGATCCCCTATACCCCCTCGGCCCTGCGCTGCAAGGTCTACATAATCGACGAGGTGCACCAGCTTACCAACGAGGCCTCCAGCGCGCTGCTCAAGACGCTGGAGGAGCCACCCGGCCACGTGGTGTTCGTGCTGGCGACAACGGAGCCGCACAAGCTGCTGCCGACCATAGTGTCCCGCTGCCAGAGGTTCGACTTCAGCCTGGTCACCGCACCGGACATGAGCCGGCTGCTGGAGCACATCGCGGGGCGCGAGGGGATAGACATCGAGCCCGAGGCCCTGGCCATGATAGCCGAGCACGCGCACGGCTCGGTTCGCGACGCCATCGGCGTGATGGACCAGATATCCAGCATGGCCGGCCAGAGGGTGACAGGGCAGGTGCTGGCCGAGCTTCTGGGAGAGGTCGAGAGCGACCTGGTCTTCCGGATGGTGGACGTCCTGGTGGAGAGGGACACCCCGGGCGCGCTGGAGCTGGTGGGGCTCATGGTGGAGGGTGGCAAGGACCCCCGCCGGTTCGTGGAGTCGCTGATAGCGCACCTCAGAAGCCTCTTCCTGGTCCAGAACGCCGCGAACCCCTCGGAGATAGTGGAGGCGACATCGGACCATTTCGCAAAGCTGAACGAGCAGGCGGCCAGGATGCGGCGCTACGAGGTGATCAGGCTGATCGAGCGCCTGGGCGATGCCCACCGGGAGATGCGTCACAGCGAACACTCCCGTCTCGTCCTCGAGTGTGCGCTGGTGAAAGCGACCGCCCTGGAGGCGGACATCACCATGGACGGTCTCTCCTTTCGCATCGATCAGCTCGAACGCAAGGTGAGCGCGCTGGCCTCGCCCGGGAGCGCCGCGGCGCCCCCGGCGCTACAGCGCCCTCCGTCCGCGGGGACCGCGGCCGAGGTACCCGCGGTGGCACCCCCCACCCCGGTGGAGGTCGGGCCCTCCCCGAAGCCCCCTGAGCCGAAGCCTGCACCGGGGCCGGAGGTGCCCGTGGTGAAGAGCGGGCAGGTCGGCGGCCCGGAGCGGGAGAGGGCCAGGCGGGCCTGGATGGCGGTGCTCGCGGAGCTCAAGAAGCAGGGCCAGATGAAGGTGTACACGCTGCTCACCGAGGCTCGCATAAGGTCCGCCTCGGGTGGAAGGCTGGTCCTGGCGTTCGGGCCCGCCTCCACGTTCCAGATGGAGAGGCTTACATCTTCGGGTGAGCTCGCTCGTGTGGAGGAGGTCTGGGAGAAGGTCGTGGGCGAGCCGATCAAGATCTCCATAGAGGGCGCGGGGCCGGAGACGCCCGCCGGCCGCGCGGAGGTGAAGGTGGAGGCGCCGCGCGAGCCGGAAGGCCCGCCCGGGGGCACTACCGAGGAGGTGGCCGATGCCGAAGAGGCGCGGGCGCCGGATACCCCCGGTGAGCCGGAGCCCGAGGAAACACCACCGCCCGAGAAGCCGGCGAAGCCGGCCGGCGGGAAGCGATCAAAACCGCAGGGCACCAGGGAGATGGCGCGAAAGGTGGCCGAGCGCTTCTCCGGGGAGATAGTGGAAGACGAGGAAGGATAGGTTTCTCTTGTCGAAAGGAAAGTACTACCCCAAGGGACCGAAGGGCGGAAAGGCCAGCCCCTCCGAGATGCTCAAGCAGCTTGCCCAGGTCCAGGAGCAGATGCAGGTCGCCCAGGAGGCGCTCGCCCAGGAGACCGTCGAGTATGCGGCGGGGGGCGGGGCGGTCGTGGTTGTGGCCGACGGCCACCAGAGGATACTGTCGATCACTATCGACCCGGCCGCGGTAGACCCGGAGGACGTCTCCATGCTGGAGGACCTGGTGCTGGTTGCTGTTAACGGCGCCCTGGAGAAGGCCGGACAGCTCGCTGAGGAGCGCATGAGCGGCCTGGCCGGGGGGCTCGGGCTGCCCGGCGTCTAGCCATGGAGTTCTACGCAGAGCCCGTCGAGAACCTGGTGGCCGAGCTGTGCCGGCTTCCCGGCATCGGCCCCAAGTCCGCCTCGCGCATCGCTTTCTACCTCATGAGCGTATCAGCGGAGGAGGCGTCCGCGCTCGCCCGTGCCATACAAGAGCTCAAGGACAGGGTGAGCTACTGTGGCGTCTGCTTCAACGTCTGCGAGGGCGAGCTGTGCCGGGTATGCGCCGACGAGCGCAGGGACCCCTCGGTGATCTGCGTGGTAGAGGAACCGAGGGACCTGATCGCCATAGAGAGGAGCGCACGCTTCGCCGGACGCTACCACGTGCTCGGCGGGGCGATATCCCCGATCGACGGCATTGGCCCGGACGAGCTGCGCGTCCGCGAACTGCTGGGCAGGCTCGAGGGCGGTACGGTCACCGAGGTGGTTGTGGCCACCAACCCGAACACCGAGGGGGAGGCCACCGCGATCTACCTGGCCCAGCTGCTCAAGCCCCTGGGCGTGAAGGTCACCCGCATCGCCAGCGGCCTGCCCGTGGGAGCGGACCTCGAGTACGCGGACGAGGTCACCCTGGGCCGCGCCATGGACGGCCGCCGCGAACTCTGACTCAAACAGGGGTCAGGCGGCAGTCAAGTCACTGACTAAAACCGGGGTCAGGCAGGATTCAAGTCACATCCATTCCAATTCCGCTTGCACTGCTTTAGCTTGGTTTGTTATAGTCGGACTGGGGAATGAAAGGAGGCAATGATGCCCAGGCCGCTGCGAATTGAATACCCTGACGCCGTCTACCACATCACGTCCCGTGGCAACGCCAAAGCCCCGATCCTGGACTCGACTCACGACCGCAGGCTTTTCTTCTCTACTTTTCAAGCGACCGTAGGTGAATTCACCTGGATCTGTCATGCCTTCGTGTTGATGAACAACCACTACCACCTGCTGCTCGAAACGCCGGTGGGGAACCTGGCCGCGGGAATGCAGCAGTTGAACGGTAGGTTCGCACAACTTTACAACCAGAGGCGCGACAGGACGGGGCATGTGTTTCAGGGCAGGTTCAAATCGATAGTCGTCGAGAAGGACAGTTACTTCCTTGCGGTCGCACGGTACATCGTCCTCAATCCGGTACGGGCCGGGTTGGTATCAGACCCGGGTTTCTGGAGGTGGAGCAGTTACCAGGCGACCGGGGGCAACGCGAAATACCCCTTCCTGTCGACAGCCCAGACCCTCGCATATTTCGCTAACGGCGAGGATGACGGCAGAGAGCAATACAGGCAATTCGTGATGGATGGCCTGGAAGACAACATCTGGAATGACCTGCGAGGCGGTTTCCTTCTCTCGACCGATTCCTATGCACAGATGGTGGCTGAGCGCTTGAGGTCCGATGGAGCTCCGCCTGAGCTGTGGAGAGCGCTCCAGGCCACAATCAGGAGACCCCTCTCGGACCTGTTCGGCGACACGCTGCCGCCGGATGATCAGGCGGTCCTCTCTGCATACCACGACCACGGATACAAGCAGTCGGAGATCGCGGACTTCCTCGGGACCAATCAGACGAAGATCAGCAGACTGATAAGGTCCTATTCAAGGACATGACCTGAATCCCGCCCGACCCCGATCTTAGTCAATCAGTTCGCCGTAGGACTCGGCAATCAGGTCTCCATCAACCAGGTCGAACTCGGAGATGAGACGCCTTACCAACCTGTAGCCATCTTCAGCCGGGTCCCCTTCCCCGAGCAAGGCCTCGAACTCCAGGAAGCTGCCCAGCCCCTCGACTTCGTCGATATGTATCCTGACCGAGTCCACCAGGTAGAGCCGTCGGGTCTTGCGCACCACCACCTTGACCCCCAGGCACGCTCCCAGGAGCTCCTTGAGAGGTCCGGGAGAGCCGACAGGCACGATCCTGTACTGGCTTTCCTTGGGGCCGGGTGTATCACCTCGGTGGTAGTAAATGAGCTCGGCGCCTTCGTCCGCCTCCCGAAGCTTCAGCCGGCCGGCAGGGACAACGAAGTAGGTATCCACCTGCATGAGCACGCGTGGCGCGGTCGAGCCTGAAAGACGAAGGGCGATGCGCTCGGCCGCATCCGGATCGTCCAACCTGGCCTTGAGCTCCACGTTTCGCATCGTTCGACCGCCATCCTCCCATAATGACTTGACTCGTGCCTGACCCCTATCTTAGTCACTCGTAGCGCAGGGATTCGATGGGGTCGAGCCGGCTGGCCTTGCGCGCGGGGTAGACGCCGAAGAAGATGCCGACCATCATCGAGAACGCGAAGGCGAGCAGCACTATCCAGGCTGTGACCTGGGCCTTGAGGTGGAAGATGCTGGTATAAAGAACCGAGCCCAGCACCGCGAGCGCCACCCCGATGGTCCCGCCCAGCACGCTCAGCGTCACCGCCTCCACCAGGAACTGCATCATGATGTCGCGCGTCTTGGCGCCCACCGCCTTGCGGATGCCGACCTCGCGGGTGCGTTCAGTCACCGATACCAGCATTATGTTCATAATGCCGATGCCGCCGACCAGCAGGGAGATGCCGGCCAGCCCGCCCAGCAGGTAGGTCAGTATCTTGGTGATGCTCTGGGCGAAGTCCAGGATGTCGCTCTGGGTTATGACAGAGTACTCGTCGGAGGAGAGCGTCTTGCTCAGGGCCTTCTCGATGGCGATCACGTCCGAGGCCACCGAGTCGGTCGAGCCCGCCTTGGCGGTGATGATGTTGGGGTGGTTTGTGCCGAACAGCTTGATGGCCGCGGTCATGGGTATCCAGGTGAAGGAGTCCATGTCGAAGGACAGGGTCCGCCCTTTCAGCTCCTGGACGCCTATCACCTTGAACTTACGCCCCTTGATGTTGATGAACTGCCCGATGGGGTCCTGCCCCGGGAAGAGCGCGTCGGCGACCGTCCGGCCGATGACCGCGACGAGCCTTCCCGAGTCATCCTCAGCCTTGTTGAAGAACCTGCCCTCTTCTATCCCCAGGGACCGGATGTCGAACTCGTTGTAGCCGGTCCCGTATATGAGCCCGAAGAACCGATTGCCGTTCGCGTTCATGTACATCGAGCGCTGGATCTCCCCGCTCACGCGCTCCTGGTCTTCGAGCGCGCGGCCGACGTCCTCTATGGTCTTCTGGGTGAACTTGTTGAGCGCGAACTGGGGCGCCCCCTGCTGCATGAAGTTGGTGTTGCCCAGGTCGAGCTTGAAGGGGACGATCACGATCAGGTTGGAGCCCATCCCCTGGATGGTCTGGGTTATCTCGGCCCGCGCCCCGGAGCCCAGCGAGACCAGCAGTATCACCGAGCCGACGCCGATTATCACCCCCAGCATCGTCAGCACCGAGCGCATCTTGTTGGCCCGCAGCGCCCCAAGGGCTGTCAGCACGCTTTCGAGCAGCTTCAGCTCTCAGCCTCCTCCACCATGAGCCGGGCCTCGGCGAGCATCCTGGCCGTCTGATGCGCGTCGCGGCACGACTCCACCTCCTCGCTGCCGGTCATCCTCCCGTCGCGGAGGTGGACAATGCGGTCGCCGTGCTCGGCGACGTCACGCTCGTGGGTCACCATCACCAGGGTCATGCCCTCCTTGTTGAGGTCCTGGAGGATGGCAAGGATCTCCGCCCCCGAGCAGGAGTCCAGGTTCCCGGTGGGCTCGTCGGCCATGATGATGGGCGGCCTGTTGACCAGCGCCCGGGCTATGGCCACACGCTGCTGCTCCCCTCCGGAGAGCTGGCTCGGGTAGTGCCCCAGGCGGTGGCCCAGGCCGACCATATCCAGTGACTCGCGAGCGCGCCTTCGTCGCTCCAGCGTTCCGACCCCGCTGTAGAGGAGGGGAAGCTCGACGTTGCTGGCCGCCGATGTGCGCGCCAGGAGGTTGAACTGCTGGAAGACGAAGCCTATGCTGCGGTTTCGTATCTCCGCGAGCCCGTTGGGACCGAGACTGCCGGTATCCATGCCGTCCAGGGTGAGCGTGCCGGTCGTGGCGTGATCGAGGCAGCCCATGATGTGCATCAGGGTGGATTTGCCGGAGCCTGAGGCGCCCATGATAACCAGGAACTCGCCCCGGCCCACGTCCAGGGAGACGCCCCTGAGGGCCTCCACTACCTGGTCGCCCATCCGGTAGTGCTTCACCAGGTCGGCAGCTTCGATAACAGCGTCCATCTAGCATGCCTTACGGGGCCGCCCGCGCCGCACCGGGCTCCCCAATGTGTCGGATTCCCCCCGGACCGGGGTCGCTCTGGCGGCGGTCTACGAAGCCGGCTATATCTTGACCCCTGAGCCGTCCTTGAGCTTCTCGGTGCCCTTGACCACGACGTAGTCGCCTATCTTTACGCCCTTTACGACCTCGACATCGGAATCGGTGACGAGGCCCAGTGTTATCGGCGTCAGGCGAGCCTTGCCGTCCACCACCTTGAAGACGTACTTCTTGCCCTGCTTCTCCACCACGGCTTCGACCGGTACTACGGTGGCGGACTTCTTGGAGGCGACGGTGACGTCCGCGGTGCCGGTCATCCCGATCTTCAGGTTGATGTCGGAGAGGTCCATCTGGATGGCCACGTCGAAGGCGGTGGCCCCCGCCTCGTTTGTGGTAGCCGTGTCGGCGACCTTGACCACCTGGCCTTTGTACTTCTTGCCCGGGTAGGCCTCGAGGCTCACCGCGGCCTCCTGGCCGCTCTGGATCTTCGCGATGTCCGACTCGTCCACCTTGGCATGCATGGTCATGTTCTTCAGGTCGACCACCGAGTATATGGGGGCCCCGGGCGACACGTAGGTCCCGGCGACCGGGGGGCCGCCGGTGGGCATTCCGATGGTCGACATCCCCGTCAGCCCCGAGAGCGAGGAGAGGTTGAGCCCGGAGGGCATCATCCCGCTGAAGCTGCTCATCAAGGTGTTGAGCATGGTGTCTATGCTGGTGCCCCCGCCGGACACCGCCACCAGTGTGCCCGTGGTCGGGGCCACGATCGTGGAAGCGGCGAGGTTCTTGCGCGCGTTTTCGATAGCCTTGTTGGCGGCCGCCTCCTGGGCGCCCGTGCTCATCCCGCCCCCCCCGCCGGTGGAGATGGACCCCCGGTTGGAGGCCTGCGCCACGTAGGACTGGTACCCTGCCTCGATGGCCTGCAGGGCGGCGAGCCTCTGCTGCTCGGGCAGCAGCGGCACCAGGAGCCTTTCCAGCTCATAGAGGTTGGTGACGCCCGCGTCCACGCTGGCGAGCGCGCTGTTTATGGAGGAGGAGATCCCGGCGGCGCTGGCGGAGAGCCCGTTGACCATGCTGGCCAGTGACTGGGTGGACTCGAGGCTCGCCTCGGCGGAAAGCAGGGACTGCTCCAGGCCCGAGGTGTCGAGCTGCACCAGTGGCTGACCCGCGACGACCTGCTGGCCTTCCTGCACGTAGACCTGCGCAACGGGGCCGTACACCTGCGGGATCACCTGGGACGCGCTGGCGGCCTGGGTCGTACCGGCCACCATCACCGTCTCGGAGATGGACCGGGGCCCAACGCGGGCGACCTCTACCTCAGTGGCTGAGGAGGCGCCGCAGCCGGCGGAGATCGCCGCGAGCAGGACGATCGCCAGGGCGACTTTCAACACTATACCGCCAAGACCATTGGATCTCAAAACACCCTCCACATGCTCAGACGTCGGACCTGACTGCTGGAATAATATCACGTCGTCAAGGAAAAAGACGATGTCGGATAAACCTTTTCCGCTACTCAGATACTCAATAGTGCCAGCAGGAGGATTATGCCGTTGTAGAGGGCGTGGCCGGTGATGGGGCCGGAGAGGTTCCCCTGTTTCTCGTAGATGTAACAGAGCCCGTAGCCGAGCAGGAAGCGGGGAAGGAATCCGAACCACTCGAAGTGCGCCGCCGCGAACAGGAGCCCGTTTATGAGCATGGCCGGCTGGCGATCCATCCTGTTGCGCAGGGCGGGGTACAGGTACCCACGGAAGAATATCTCCTCGCAGACCGGGGCCAGGACCACCAGGGTGATGAACAGCACGATGATCAGCACGGCGGAGTACCCCGAGGACACGTCAGTCACGGACCGCGACACGTAGTTGTTCTGGGGCCCGAACAGCTGCTGGGTGATGTAGGAGAGGAACACGGCTCCGATGAAGATGGGGAGCCCGAGTCCGATCCCGTACAGCAGCCCGCCACCCAGCCCCCTGGCCTTTAACCCCAGGATGGCCAGCTTGCCGTTGTGCCGGACCTTGACCGAGTAGTAGGTCCCTCCCAGCAGGAAGAAGTACAGCACGACGCTGGACAGGAAGATGAGCAGCACATTGGCCATCGTAGGGGAGTCCGGGTACCACTGCCGCAGCGCGAAGTAAAGCGCCACCCCGACCGCCGAGGCCGCCAGGAAGGCGATGAAGAAGACCAGCACCACCTCCCCCACCCCCCAGGTCGCCCCGGGGTACATGATCTCGCGCACGGGACGGTATGGCATCGGCGCGCCCGCGGGCGGGTACCCGGAGTACGGCTGGCCCGGTGGGGGGTAGTAGTACGGCGGCGGCTGAGCGGGGGTTTCGTAGTAGCCCTGCCGGGGCGGCGGGGCGCCGTAGGGTGGCTGCCCTCCCGGAGCGCCACCGTGCGGGGAGGGCGGCGGCGGGTAGCCGTACCGGCCCGGAGGCTGGGCTCCCCAGCCGGGGGCGGCGCCGATCCTCCGGGCGCAGTCGGGACAGTAGCTGCGGACACCCAGTCGCTGCCGGCACGAATCGCACAGCAGCCTGCCGCAGCCCACGCACCTCGCCGTGGCCGGCGTACCCGGGTGTGTCACACAGTCACATCCCCGGGGCCCTGTGCTTGCAGGTGGGACAACCGGCGTGCCCGCGCCGGCCGGCGGCTCATCCAAGGAGCAGCTCTCCGATCTGGACGGCGTTGAGCGCGGCGCCTTTTCGCAGGTTGTCGCTGACCACCCACATGTTGAGCGCGTTGAGCGCGGAGAAGTCCTTACGGATGCGCCCCACGAAAGCGGGGTCCTTTCCCTCGCAGTCGACCGCCAGCGGGTAGAGGTCGGCGCCCGGGTCGTCCAGGACCGTTACGCCGGGGGCGGAGGCGAGCACATCCCTCGCCTGGTCCGGCTCGACCGGGCTCTCGAACTGCGCGTTTATCGATTCGCTGTGACCCACGAACACGGGCACGCGCACAGTGGTCGCCGTAAGAGCGAGGTCCGCGATGCCCATGATCTTGCGGGTCTCGTCCACCATCTTCTGTTCCTCGCGGCAGTAGCCGTTCTCCAGGAAGACGTCTATGTGCGGGATGCAGTTGTAGGCGATCCGGTGTGGGTAGACCTCGGCGACCGCCGGCTCGCCGAGCTCCAGGGCTGCCACCTGCCGCTTGAGCTCCTCGACCGCTTCCTTTCCAGTGCCTGAGACTGACTGGTAGGTGCTGACCACCACGCGCTTCAGGCCGAAGCGCGCGTGCAGCGGCTGCAGGACCACCACCATCTGGATGGTGGAGCAGTTGGGGTTTGCGATTATCCCCTTGTGGGAAAGCGCCTTGGCGGGATTGACCTCGGGCACCACCAGCGGCACCTCGGGGTCCATGCGCCAGGCGTTGGAGTTGTCCACCACCACCGTGCCCGAGGCCGCGGCGATGGGCGCGAACCTCTCCGAGATGGATGTGCCCGCGGAGAACAGGGCAAGGTCGATCCCCTCGAACGAGCCTTCGTCCAGGACCTGCACAGGCACGGACTCGCCGCGGAACTCCAGTGAGCGGCCCCGCGAGCGCTCGCTCGCGAGCAGCCGGAGGCCGGACAGCGGGAACTCCCGCTGCTCCAGCACCTTGATCATCTCCTGGCCGACCATCCCGGTCGCGCCCGCGATGGCCACGCTGGGCTCTCTCACGATCCACCTTTCGCTCATCCGTCCTCTCGCACGCCCGCTTCAGAGATAGAAACGGCGGCGACCCGCGACGGTTACTCCGTCTCGACCTCGAGGTGGAAGTGCTCGTGCAATGCGCGCACCGCATTCTCCCCGTCCGCGCGCCTGACCACGCACGAGATCTTGATCGGGGAAGTGCTGATCATCTCGATGTTTATGTCGTTGTCGGCCAGGGTCCGGAACATCCCGGCGGCTATGCCCGGGTGGGTGCGCATCCCCGCCCCGATGAGGCTCACCTTGGCGATCTCCGAATCGAAGTCCGTCCCGGCCGCGCCGAGCTCATCCGCAAGGCGCCCGGCCACGGTGCGTACCTTGTCCAGGTCCGACTTGCTCACCGTGAACGAGATGTCGGTCCGCGCCTTCTCGCTCACGTTCTGGATGATCATATCCACGTTGACGTTGGCTTCCGCCAGGGAGCCGAAGAGACCGGCCGCGACTCCCGGCCGGTCGGGGACCCCCATGACGGTGACCTTCGCCTCGTCGAAGTCGTGCGTCACCGCGCTCACTATGGCTTTTTCCATGATCTCGTCCTCGCTGACGATCCAGGTCCCCTCTCCTTCGTGGAAGCTCGAGCGCACCACGAGGGGGACGTTGTAGTTCCTGGCATACTCCACCGACCGCGACTGCAGCACCCGGGCACCCGTGACGGCCATCTCCAGCATCTCGTGGAAGGAGATACGCGCAAGCTTGCGGGCGTCGGCCACCAGGCGCGGGTCGGCCGTGAACACACCGTCCACGTCAGTGTATATCTCACAGCAGTCCGCGTGCAGCGCAGCGGCCAGGGCCACCGCGGTGGTGTCGGAGCCGCCCCTGCCCAGGGTGGTTATCTCGCCCTCGGAGGTGACCCCCTGGAAGCCGGCGACCACAACCACCCGTCCCTTGCGCAACTCCTGTATCACCCGGTCCGCGCCCACGTGGCGGATCTTCGCTTTGGTGTGCCCGGTATCGGTGAGTATCTCCACCTGCTGACCGGTCATGCTGACGGCGTCCAGGCCCAGCTCCTCGAGGGCCATGGCCAGCAGCGCCATGGATACCTGCTCGCCCGTAGACAGCAGCATGTCCATCTCGCGCTCGGGCGGGGACGCGGAGACCCGGCCTGCCAGGTCGAGCAGACGGTCGGTGGTGTCACCCAGCGCGCTGACCACCACCACCACGTGGTCTATTCGCTTCTTGCTGGCGGCCACCCGCCGGGCAACGTTCTTGATCTTCTCGACGTCGCCCACCGAGGTACCGCCGAACTTCTGTACGACCAGGGACATCCGGCTCCCCCGTCTCGTGCGTTTCCGGCCATGCGCCTGTCGGACGCTGAGTTCTTAAGTATAGCGATGGGGATTTGCGACCTCAAACGGGGGGCGTGGCGTCCGGTGGCCGGGGCTACCTGGCGCCGGCCTTGAAGCGCTCGGACTCCTTGTATCGCAGAGGGGTCTTGTCGAGAGGCCCGAGGCGTTGGGCTATCTCCACTATGTTGCGGACCGCTTCTGCCCACTTCTCGCCCTCCGCCGCGGAGATCCAGGCCAGCTGCAGCCTCTCGGGGTCCACGCCGAGGGCTGCCAGGTAGTCCTTGAGCGCGAAGAAGCGCGCCTCTGTCATCAGGTTGGCGCTGATGTAGTGGCAGTCGCCTATGTGGCAGCCGCTCATCAACACCGCGTCCGCGTTATGACGGAACGCCTCCAGCACGTAGAGCGGGTCAATGCGCGCGGAGCACATCAGTCGGATGATGCGAACGTTGGCCGGGTACTGGAATCGGCTCACCCCGGCCAGGTCGGCGCCGGCGTAGGAACACCAGTTGCAGGTGAACGCGAGGACCTGGGGATAGTAGTCATCGCCCGGCTCGCTGGGCTCCGGGAAGGCGGCCTTGATTGCGGCCAGGGTCTGGTCCTCGGTGAAGTGCTGGGTGGTGATGGCCAGGGTGGGACAGCCCGCCGCACAGGCTCCGCAGCCCTTGCAGAGCGCCGCGTTGATGCTGGATACCCAGGCTCCGTCCCGGGCCACCATCTCCACCGCACCGAAGGGGCAGACCCATGCGCAGAAGCCGCAACCGATGCAGCTGGAGGGGTCGACCCGTGAGGTTATCGCCTCGGTGCTCACGGTCAGCTTACGCATAGGGTTCACCGCGTGCGACGCCGCGGCGTGCGCCTGAGCGATGGACTCGGGTACGTCCTTGGGCCCCTGGGCCGTGCCGCAGACGTAGATACCGTCGGTCGCGAAGTCCACGGGGCGCAGCTTGACGTGCGCCTCGAAGAAGAACCTATCCTGCCCCACAGGCACCCTGAGCATCTTCGCCAGGTCAAGCCCCCCCTGTGTCTGCACCTGCGGGCTGGAGAGCACCACCAGGTCGGCCGGAAGGACCACCTCGCGCTGCATCAGGTCGAAGCGCATGCTGACCTTGAGACGGTCGCCGTCCCGTACGACCTCGGGGCGCATCTCGGGGTTGAACTTGCGGAAGCGTATCCCCATCGAGCGGGCCCTGGTGTACCACTCCTCCTGGCGGACCCCGTAGACCTCGACGTCGTTGTGCAGGATGCTGATGTTCGCTCCGGGGAACCTCTCCTTGAGGGCGATCGCGTTCTTGATGCCGACCATGCAGCAGATGCGGTTGCAGTAGGAGACACGCTGGCCTCTTGATCCCGCACAGGAGATGACCACAACGTCGTCGACCCCGCCCAGTCGGTCCTCCTTGAGCATCATCTCGAGCTGGCCCTGCGTCACCACGCCGGGCAGCTCACCAAAGCCGTAGAGACCGTCCGGCTTCATCTCCTCGGAGCCGGTGGCAACCACCACGGTACCGACCTTGAAGGTCTCGTCCCGGTCACCCGCCGATACCGTCACATCGAAGTTGCCGAAGTAGCCGCTGATCGCCTTGAGGGTCGCACCGGTGTACAGCCTGATGTTCGGGTTCGCCTGGAGACGCTCGAGGTAGCGGGTGATGACCTGAGCGGGATCGGTGTCGGTGGGGTAGAGAGAGGCCAGGGAGCGCAGCGCACCGCCGACCTCGGCCTCCTTCTCAACCAGGTGCACCTCGAAGCCCTGGTCCGCTATCGCGAGCGCGGCCGTCATTCCGGCGATCCCGGCACCGATGACCAGCGACGCGGGGTGGATGTCGATGGATATCTCGTCAAGCGGTTGCAGGAGGGAGGCCCTCGCGACACTCATGCGCACGAGGTCCTTGGCCTTGGCAGTTGCCCTGTCCCATTCGTGCATGTGCACCCACGAGCACTGATCGCGAATGTTCGCGAACTCGAAAAGGTACTTGTTCAGGCCCGCCTCTTCGCACGCGTCCCGGAAGAGGGGCTCGTGCGTGCGCGGCGTGCACGATGCTACGACGACCCTGTTCAGCCCGTGCTCGACGATGGCATCCTTTATGGCCGTGATACCGTCCTCGGCACAGGTGTAGAGATTGCGCGTCGCGAAGACGACGTCGGGCAGTGTCTTCGCGTACTCGGTGACTTCCTCGACGTCCAGGAAGCCGGCGATGTTTACCCCGCAGTGGCATACGAACACGCCGATGCGGGGCTCCTCTCCGTTTCCGGTACTCGCCACGGTCGCCCCGACGTTATCCGGGGCGGGCTTCTCATTGTCAGAGGATCCAGTCGTTGATGTCTCAGGGGTCGATGATCCTGCGGCCGCTCCTTCGCCGGCCGCCTTCTTTCCTGCCAAGGCCGATCCTTTCGGTGCTGCTGTCTTACCTCTTCTTCCTGGCCGCCGCCTTCTTCTTCGCCGGCTTCCTGGCGGCCTTCTTCTTGGCCGGAGCCTTCTTCTTCGCCGCCTTCTTCTTGGCCGGAGCCTTCTTCCTGGCCGCCGCCTTCTTCGCCGCCGGCCTCTTCCTGGCCGCCGCCTTCTTCTTCGCCGGCTTCCTGGCGGCCTTCTTCTTGGCCGGAGCCTTCTTCTTCGCCGCCTTCTTCTTCGCCGCCTTCTTCGCTGCCATCTCCTACCTCCTATCTCCAGCCCCGGCCTTTGCCGGAGGCTTCCCGCCGCATTGTGCAATCGCCTGCGCGGCCCGGTCGGCCGCGCCCCCCCCCTGCGTGACCGCGTCTGTCACGTCCATCGGCCTGGTGCAGGCGCCGGCGATGTAGATCCCCGGGACGCATGAGTCCATGGGGGCGAGAAGGTCATCGCTGGCCTTGAAAAAATCGTACTCGTCCAGCTCGACACCGAGTACCGCCGCCAGCTCTTCGATGCCTCTCGGTGGAACGAAGGCCGTTGACAAGACTACCATGTCAACTTCCATGCTCTTCACTCCGCCACCCTCCGTGTCATCATACCAGACAAAAAGGTTCTTGGTTACAGGGTCCTCCGTTATCTCTCCCGGACGCGCGCGTATGTAGTTTATCTTGTACTCGTCGGCGCCCCTCTTGATGTATTCGTCGAACCCGCGGCCGAAGGCTCTCAAGTCAGTGTAGAAAATGTAGTTCTCAGTGTCGTCGTGGTGCATGTAAGCGAGCATGGCGTCCTTGGTCGCGTACATGCAGCACACACTGCAGCAGTAAGGGTGGCCGCTGCGCACATCCCGGGCGCCTACGCACTGTATGTAGGCTATGCGCTTCGGCCTCTCGCCATCGGAGCGGCGGGTGATGTGCCCGCCGGTGGGACCGCTGGCGTTGATGAGCCGCTCGTACTCCATGGAGTGGATGACGTTTGCGAAGCGACCGTAGCCGTACTCGGTGACAGGCGTCGGGTCGTACATGTCCAGACCGGTGGCTACGATGATGGAGCCGACCTCGAGGTCGACGACCTCGTCCTCCTGCTCGAAGTCGATGGCGTTGCGGAGGCAGGCCTCCAGGCAGGGGCTCTTGCACTTTCCCTTTGTGAGCCTCAGGCACTTCTCCCCGTCGATTATCGCCACCCGCGGGACCGCCTGCATGAACGGTATGTAGGAAGCTCCGCGCGTGCCGAAGTTCTGGTTCCACTCGTCGGGTATCCTCCCGGCCAGTACGCACGCCTGGGTGCACGCGTCGCAGCCGGTGCACTTGTCCTCGTCGACGTAACGCGCCTTCTTTCGGACCTTGACCTTGAAGTCACCGGCCTTGCCTTTGACCCCGACCACCTCGGCACAGGTGAGGACCTCGACGTTGGGGTGGTTGAAGCAGGTTATCATCTTCGGCGCCAGGATGCAGATCGAGCAGTCGTTGGTAGGGAACACCTTGTCCAGCAGCGCCATGCGCCCGCCGATCGAGGGCTCGCGCTCGACCATCTTGACCTTCAGGCCCTTATCGCCCAGGTCCAGGGCGGCCTGGATCCCGCAGACGCCGCCCCCGATAACCAGTACTGAATCCGACATCTATTTGCTCCCGCTCTTTGCGCCCGTCTTCTTCTTCGACCCCGCGGCCGGGGTCTTCGCCGGCTTCTTGCCCTTCCGACCCGGGGACGCCTTCGAGGGCGCCTTCCCGGCGGACTTCTTCCTCGCCGCCTTCGCCGGGGGCTTCGCCTTCGAGGCCCGGGACGGCTTCTTCGCCGCCGGCTCGGGCAGCGAGAGGCCCAACGCCTTGACGGCGAGGGAGGTGAGGTCCTCGATGGGGATCTCCACCTCGGAGCGCTCCAGCGGGACCCGCCCAGAAAGCGCACAGCTGAAGTGTATCTGGCACTTGGGGCACGCCGTCACCAACACGTCGGCCCCCGTAGCCTTTGCCTCCGCCAGTCGAGACATCTGTATGCTCTTGGCGGTGGCCCCGCAGCTGATCCACGAGCTCACTCCGCAGCAGACGGCGTCGGGCCCATGGTGCTCCATCTCGACGAGCTCCACGCCGGGCATGGCGCCCAGCACCGCGCGCGGCGCCTCGTACTCGTCCATGTAGCGCCCGAGCCTGCAGGGGTCCTGGTAGGTGACCTTGAGGCCGAGGTCGTTCTCGAATGTGAGGTTTCCCGTCTCCACGGCCTGTGCCATGAGCCCGGAGATGTGCATGACCTCCACGTCCCAGTCCTCGAGCACCCGGGGGTACTCAACCGCCAGGGTCTGATAGCCTTCAGCACAGGCCGTGACGATGCGTTTCACCCCGGCCTTCTTGAAGGCCTCTGCGTTCCTCCGTGCCAGCGCCTCGAAGGCCTCGGGCTCACCCGCGAAGAGGAGGTCGTGACCGCAGCAGCGCTCGTCCGCAAGGAGCACCGGTGCTATGCCCATGGCATTGAGTATGGCCAGCGTGTTGGTGGCGATTCCGAGGGTATCCGCGCCGACGTGACGGTGGCTCAGCCCGAAGTGTGGCAGGCAGCCGACGAAGAACATGATGTCGTTCTTCGAGGTGGCCCTGGCTTTCGTCTTGAAGCCGTCGGCCCACCCGGTGCGCTGCTGCGACAGCCCGTCGCGGGCCATCATGCGCATCCAGGAGTACATCTGACCGGACTGGGTCGGGCATCCGTCGAGCCCCAGGTCCTGCGCCTCGACGCGGGCCTCGCGTATGAAATCGCTGAAGCGCACGTTGTAGGGGCAGCGCTCCTCGCAGGTCCTGCAGGTCAGGCACTCCCACAGCTGCGGGCCGGTCTCGATCTCGCTCGCCATCTTCTCCAGCGACATCTCAACCGTCATGCGGGGGCTGAAGGAGGCCAGGCGGCGCGAGACCGGGCAGGATGCCGTGCACTTGCCGCATTCCACGCAGAGGTTGGTGTTGGTGCGCGCCATTATCTCCGCCAGCACGGGCGGCTTACCCCGGGTGACGGGCTTCGCGGCCTTCAACGGGTTTGGGCCCAGGCTCTTCAAGGCGGAGGTGAAGTCCGCGATCTCGCTGGCGAAGACCTCGCCCTCGTTCGCGTTGACCCACTTGATGCGCAGGCGCTCGCCGCCCAGGCCCAGCAGGTCCAGCAGCGATCGGGTCTCCTCCACGCGCGCCCGGGCCTTTACGTTTCCGCTCATGTAGTGGCAGTCGGCCTCGTGGCATCCGCCCACCAGCACACCGTCGGCTCCGTCCTCGAAAGCCTTGAGCATGAACGACGGCTCCACCCGGCCGGAGCACATGACCCGTATCAGCCGTACGTTGGCCGGATACTGTATGCGCGAGACGCCCGCGTAGTCGGCGCCGGCGTAGGCGCACCAGTTACACACGAACGCTACGATCTCGGGCTCCGCCAAGCTATCTCCTCGGTTCCTCTGTCCTCGCGCGCCCACTCCTGGCGGGGACCTCGATCACTCCGGGTCGTCAGGAGCGGACGGCGTCGATCATCGCCTCTATCTGTTCGTCGGTGAAGTTTCTCATGGTTATCGCGTTGGACCAGCAGGCCACCGAACACATCCCGCACCCGACGCACAGCGCCTCGTTGACCCGGGCCACCAGGCGCCCGTCCTCGGGGTACACCGCGACCGCGGAGAACTCGCAGGTCTCCTCGCACTCCCCGCAGCCGCGACAGAAGCGCTCTTCCACGTGCGCCACGGCCCCCTCGCCCATCACCTGCTCCTTGGAGAGGATCGTTGCCGCGCGGCCCGCGGCGGCGACTCCCTGGCTGACCGCCTCCTCGACGAGCTTCGGGGAGTGGCACATGCCCGCGAGGAAGATCCCCGCGGTCGCGAAGTCTACGGGGCGCAGCTTCACGTGGGCCTCCAGGAGGAAACCGTACTCGTCAGCCGGTACTTTCAGCATCTCCGCCAGCGCCCGCGTCTCGGGGTCCGCCACCACCGGGCAGGAGAGCGCGAGCATCCCCGCTTCGATCTCCAGCTCGACCGGCAGGTCCGGGGAGTCGACCCTTACGGTGAGGCCTCCCGGGGACTCCTCGACCTTCGGGGGGTCCTCCCTGTCGTAGCGCACGAAGAGGACGCCCGCCTCGCGCGCGCGCCTGTAGAGGTCCTCGTAGAGGCCGTAGGCCATGATGTCGCGGTAGATGATATATACATGCGTCCCCGGCGACGCCTCCTTGATTGCCACCGCGTTGTTCAGCGCGGACAGGCAGCACACCCGGCTGCAGTAGGGTCGCTCCGGGTAGCGCGACTCCACGCACTGGATCATGACCACCGTGCCGGCTGACAGCGCCTCGGGGAAACGGGCCTGAAGGCCGGTCTGGGTGACCACCCGGTCGCTCTGACCGAACAGGTATGACGTCGGCTGGTGCTCCATGCCACCCGTGGCCAGTATGACCGCGCCGACCTCCAGGTTGCGGCGCTCGCCGCCTGCCTCGACCACGGCGTTGAAGTTGCCTATGTATCCGGAGAAACCGACCATCCTTGCGCCGGTGATAACCTCCACGTCGGGGCTCTTCTCCAGCTCCGCGGCCATCGCCTCGAAGTCGGAGGTGAGCGCGTCCAGCCGCTCCGAGGAGTATCCCTCAGTAACGTGGTGGATCCCTCCTCCGAGCTTTTCCTCCCGCTCGAGCAGGAAGGTGGAGAACCCGGAGCGGCCCAGCTCGCGGGCGGCCGCCATGCCGGCGGGCCCGCCCCCGATCACCAGCGCCGCGTGCGTGACGTTGACCGGCATCTGCGGGAGCGGCTCCAGCAGGCGCGCCCTGGCAACGCTCATGCGCACCAGGTCCCTTGCCTTGGTCGTAGCAAGGGCGGGCTCACCGGAGTGCACCCAGGAGCACTGGTCGCGTATGTTGGCCATGTCGAAGAGGTATCGGTTGAGTCCACCTTCGCGGATGGTCTCGCGGAACAGCGGCTCGTGGGTCCGGGGGGTGCACGCGGCCACCACCACCCTGTTGAGGTCGTGGGCCGCGATGGCCTCTTTTATGCGGTCGCACGACTCGCCCGAGCAGGTGTAGATGTTGCTCTCGGCATAAGCGACCCCGGGCAGTCCCGAGGCGTACTCTGTGACCGCTTCCACGTCAACCACGCCGCCGATGTTCTTTCCGCACGAGCAGACGAAGACCCCGACCCTGGGCTCGAGCCCCATCTCGCGCTCCGCGGGGTACTCCTTCTTTGCCACCATGCTCCCACGGGCCTCCGCGAGCAGCGACCCCGCGCGGGCGGCGGCGCCTGACGCCTGCGCGACCGTCTCCGGTATGTCCTTGGGGCCGCTGGCCGACCCACAGGCGAACACGCCCCCGGCGGTGGTGTCGATGGGATCGGCGTCCGTGGTCTCCACGAAGCCGAATTCGTCGAGGCTCACGCCGGCGTCGACCAGTGGCTGGAGCGCCTGCGCCCGGGGCTTGAGGCCGACCGAGAGCGCTACGATGTCGAAGTCCTCGGTGTGCCAGCCTTCGGAGTCCTGGTAGGTTATCGACAGGGTGTCGGAGTCCTTGACGGTGATCGCCGGCACCTTGAAGCGGGTGAAACGGATGCCGTACTCCGCCTCGGCTCTGGTGCGGAACTGCTCGAATCCCTTCCCGAAGGTCCTCATGTCTATGTGGAAGATGTGGCAGTCGATGTCGGGGTCGTGCTCCTTGATGACCGTGGCCTCCTTGACGGCGTAGGTGCAGCAGACGCTGGAGCAGTAAGGATTGTGTTTCTGATCGCGCGACCCGGCGCACTGGATGAAGGCGATTCTCCTGGCGTGCTCCCCGTCGGAGGGCTTGAGGATACGCCCCGCACTGGGGCCGCTGGCGCACATTATCCTCTCCAGCTCCAGGGAGGCCACCACGTTGGGGTGCTCGGGGTGGAAGGCGGCAAGATTGGAGATGTCGTACGCCTCGGCCCCCGAGGACACTATCACCGCGCCGACGTCGAGGGTGACCTTCTCGTCCTTCTGGTCGAAGTCGATGGCCGCGGCCTGGCAGGCCTCGATGCAGGGGCTCTTGCACTTGCCCTTGGTCAGCCGCAGGCACGTCGAAGGGTCGACCAGTGCCACGCGCGGCACCGCCTGGGCGAACGGCACGTAGACCGCCGAGCGCTTTGAGAGCCCCGCGTTGAAGGTGTCGGGGATACGACCCTCCAGCACGCAGACCTCACTGCAGGCGCCGCAGCCCGTGCACTTGTCGAAGTCCACGTAGCGCGCCTTGCGGTTGAGGGCCACCGTGAAGGCCCCCGGCTCCCCGGAGATGGACTCAAGGTCGGTGTAGGACAGTATCTCGATGTTGGGGTGCTGGCCCGCCTCCACCAGCTTGGGCGAGAGGATGCACATGGAGCAGTCGTTGGTCGGAAAGGTCTTGTCCAGCATCGCCATGATGCCGCCGATGGACGGCGCGCTCTCCAGCAGGAGCGCGCGAAAACCCGACTCGGCGAGGTCGAGGGCGGCCTGGATGCCGCCCACTCCTCCGCCGATTACGAGGACCGAACCTTTCTTGGCCATTGGCGGACTTCTCCTTGCGCTATTCCTCGTGCGGGGTCGGCGGAGCCTCGGCGTCGCACTGCGAGCGGTAGATGAGCCTGTCGTAGTACTCGTTCACGAATCGCTGTATCTCTTCGATCTGCTCGGGTCCCAGGTGCCTGAAGCGCCCCTGAGGCTTCAGGTACTCGGCAACCGGCCTGCGCTTGTTCATCTCCACGTTGAGCCTGAGCTTTCCGTCTATGATCTCGTAGAGCGGGAACACCCCGCTCTCCACCGCGAGGCGCCCCATCTCAACCGCCATGTCTATGGGGTGGCGCCAGCCCGTGGGGCACGGCGAGAGCACGTGCAGGTAGGTGGGACCCTCGGTTGAGAGCGCCCGCCTGGTCTTGTTCATCAGGTCCAGTGGGTAGCTTGGGCACGCCGTGGCCAGATAGGGCAGGTTGTGCGCGGCCACTATCATTGGAAGGTCCTTCTTCTCGGTGCGCTGGCCGATGGACTCCTTGCCGGCGGGGCTGGGGGTGGTGCTGGCCCCGAAGGGCGTGGCGCTCGAGCGCTGGATACCGGTGTTCATGTACGCCTCGTTGTCGGTACAGACGTAGGTGAAGTCGTGCCGGCGCTCCAGGGCCCCGGACAGCGCCTGCAGGCCTATGTCGGCGGTGCCCCCGTCGCCTCCTATGGCGATTATGTTGACCTTACCCTCGCGGTAGCGCCCGTGCTTCTGGAGTATCTTGATGCCCGCCTCCACGCCGGAGGCGACGGCGGCCGCGTTCTCGAACGCCACGTGTATCCAGGGGATCCGCCAGGCGGTCTCCGGGTAGGGGCTGGTTATTATCTCCATGCAGCCGGTAGCGCTGCACACAATGGTGTCTGGACCGGCGGCCTTCAGTATCTGCCTGAGTGCGAGCGCCTCGCCGCAGCCCTGGCACCCTCGGTGCCCCTCCGCCAGCAGCTCCCACGGCGGGAGAAGCCTGGGTATGAACTCGGCGCTCTGCGTCTTCTCGGCCATCTACTCTCTCACCCCGTGCATCCTGTACTCGTGGGTGTATCCCTCCGAGACGATCTTCTCCGTCTCGTCGACCATGGCGCGGAAGTCACCCACGGTGATGTCACGCCCGCCAAGCCCGGCAACGAAGCCCGCCACCACCGGGGGCGAGGCCAGCGGGTAAAGCGCGCCCCGCAGCTCGGAGGCCATGGGGCCGCCCGGCCCTCCGAACGAGAGCGCCCGGTCCACCACCGCGACCGCCTTGGCGCTCCCTACCGCCTCGCGCATGTCGGCGAACGGGTAAGGCCGCCAGAGGCGGGTGCGCACCAGGCCGACCTTTCTGCCCTCCTCGCGCATCTCGTCCACCGCGACCCGTGCCGTTCCCGCGACGGCGCCGGCCAGGTTGATCAGGACCTCGGCGTCCTCGGCGCGGTAGGACTCGACGGGACGGTACTCGCGTCCGAAGCTATCCGCCCATTCCTTCCAGACCTCGACGATCACCTGGTGGGAAGCCAGCAACGCCTCGTTCTGCTGTTTCTTTATCTCTGTGTACAACTCGGGGAAACCCACCGGGCCGATGGTCACGGGACGGTCGGGGTCCAGCACCACCTGCGCGCTGAACGGAGGGAGGAAGCCGTCTATCGCTTCCTGGCTCTCCAGCTCGAGCGGCTCCACCACGTGTGAGAGGGTGAACCCGTCTATGTTGACTATCATCGGGGTCAGGACGCGTGGGTCCTCGGCGATCCTGAAGGCGCAGACGGTTTGGTCGAACGCCTCCTGTCCGGTCTCCACGAATATCTGTATCCAGCCGCAGTCCCGCTCGGCCATGACGTCGCTCTGGTCTCCCCAGATGGAGAGAGGCGCGGAGAGCGCCCTGTTGGCCACCGCCATCACGATGGGCAGCCGGAGCCCCGAGGCTATGAACAGCACCTCGTGCATCAGTGCCAGGCCCTGCGACGCCGTGGCGGTGAACGTGCGTGCACCGACCGCGCTGGTGCCGCAGCAGGCGCTCATAGCGGAGTGCTCCGACTCGACCATGACGAACTCGGCGTCCAGGTCGCCGTCGGCGACCATCTGGGCGAGCTCCTCGACGATGTGCGTCTGCGGCGTGATGGGGTAGGCCGCCACGGCCTCGGCGCGCGCGAGCTTTACCGCCTCGCTGACCGCGAGCGAGACCTCCAGGCCGACGCGCTCGCCCATCTACTCTCCCTCCTCGATCATCTCGATGGCGTCCTTTCCGCACTCGCGGGCGCAGATACCGCAGCCCTTGCAGTGGTAGAGGTCCACCTCGTAGAACCCTTCCTCGTCCATGAACAGGGCGGCGTCCGGGCAGTATATCCAGCAGATGCCGCACTTGTCGCACTTCTCCGGATTCCGCACCGGCCGCTCGGAGCGCCAGTCACCGGTGTTCTGGCCGGTTGCGCTGCCGGGTTCGGAGATGGTCGCGGCCATCGGGTACTCTTTCCAGGTCGGACCGTCCGCCAATCGCCCTCCTAGAGTTCCGTCTCCTCGTAAGCCCGCCTCAACGCCTTGATGTTCTTCTCGGCGATGGCGGGGAATCGGTGTGCTATCTGTCTTTCCACCGATTCCAGTTTGACCAAACCGGTGGCTTTTACCATGGCGCCCATCATTGTGGTGTTGGTTATCGGCCGCCCGATCTCTTCCATGGCGATCCTGTTGGCGTTCACGATGAAGAGCCTGTTCCCGAGGCCGTACTTCTCCTGGAGCTCCCCCGCGCTCTTGGAGGTATTGGCCACGATGATGCCGTCCGGCTTAAGCCCCCTGGTCACGTCCACCGCGCCCATCACGGTCGGGTCCAGCACCACCACCACGTCCGGTTCCGTAACGCCGACCCGGACCCAGATGAAGTCGTCGGCGACGCGGGTGAACGCCATCACCGGCGCGCCGCGTCTCTCGGGTCCGAAGCTGGGGAACGCCTGGGCCGCCTTGCCCTCGTCGATGGCGGCGAGCGCGAGCATCTCCGCGGAGGCGACGGCCCCCTGGCCACCTCGCCCGTGCCACCTGACCTCGGTCATGCCCGACAACGCGACCGCCTATCCCTGCATCTTCTGGAGGGCGGGCTTGACGTCGACCCGGTGCCGCCCCAGCCCCAGGGAATCGGGCTGCCCGCCCTGCGCCAGGGCCAGCAGCTGGCAGTAGTGGAGCACCGGCAGCCTGTGCTCCTCGCCCAGTCTCCTCTTTATCTCCACCTGCCCCAGGTCCATCTGCTCGAAGCAGGCCGGACAGACCACCACCACGCAGTCGGCACCCGCCGACTTCATGGCCGCGAGCTTGTTGGAGGCTATGCGCAACGACGAGTCCTGGTCGCGGGTCGCCTTGCCGCAGCAATCGGTATAGCCCTCGTAGCGGACCGCCTCCGCGCCAAGCGCTTCCACCAGGCCCTCGAGCAGCACCGGGTCGAACGGGTCGTCGACCTGCAGGATCTCATGGGGGCGCAGGAGGTGACAGCCGTGGTGGACCGCGACCTTGAGGCCCGAAAGCGGCCTCGTCACCGAGGCGGAGACCGCATCGGTGCCCAGGTCACAAAGGGCCTGCACGACGTGGCGCGTCCTCCTCGTGCCCGAGTAGGACAACCCCAGGGCTTCGAGCTTCCCTCGCACCCGCTCGGCGGCCTCCCCGCCGTTGGACATCAGGTGCCCGGCTTCGGTCAGCGTTGAGTAGCAGCCGTTGCACAGGACCAGGAGGTCGCGACCGCTTCTCTCTGCCACCGCGAGGTTGCGCGCCGCAAGCACCAGCCAGTCGTCGAGGCTCGCTCCCTTGACATTCCAGGGCTCGGGGCAGCAGGAGAAGCCGTCGCTGTCTGACAGCACCATCCCCAGCGCGCCCAGGCTCCTTCGGGCCGACAGTTCTATCTGCGGGTGGCGGAGCGGTATCATGCACCCCAGGAACAGGGTGTATTCAGGCGAAGAAGCGGACAATCGTCACTCCAGTAATCTCTCGAGGTCTTCGGCCGGGGCCGGGACCGGCCCCAGGCCCAGGTCCCCGCGACGTTTCTCGATCGCGGTGCTGGGCATTATCAGGGTCGCGTTACCTGCGACCGTGTCATGCAGCGCTGTGATCTCCTCGGGCGCGTTGCCAATTGCAGCGGCCAGGTTCTTACATGCCGTGATCACCTCTATGGGGTGGGTACCCTGCGGGCAGCGCTCGTAGCACTTGTAGCACGTGGTGCACTGCCAGATCACCGAGTCCTTCTCGACAAGGAGCTCCCCGACGCCCAGGAGCGCGGCCAGCACGATGAGCCGGGGGTTGAAGTCGCCGCACTGCTGGGCCGCGGGACACTCGGCCACGCACGCGCTGCACTGGTAGCACGCCGTGAGTCTCCCGGCGCCCTCGATCCTGCTCAACTTGTCCTTGAAATCCGGAATAGCCTTTGCCAATTTGAGAAACCTCGAAAACGACCTGGTAGGGCTACCTCGAAACGGTTAAGCGATTATAGATTAATGGTATGTCGCCCGCAACGTTTGTGCATCGACGAAGCGCACAGAACCGAGCCCCCGGCTCAGGTCTCGCAGGCCTCGAGGTCGCTCAGGATCTTCTCCATGTTCTTCTTGCGCTTCTGGACCTCGGCGAGCTTGTCCTCGATGTCGGTCATCGCGGGGTCGAAGATGCAGGTGCCGAAGTTGCAGTCGACTCCCATCACCTCTTCGAGCCTCTCGGCGATTACAGCCGTCTGCTCCTCGAGATCCGCGATCTCCTGGTTGAGGAGTTCCTCTCGCTCGTCAGCCATAGGGTTAACCTCCTTGAGCGGCCTGACCGTGCATAACGTAGGACATAGAATAGCAAACAGTTCCGGGCACTGTAAAACAGGACGCGCTCCTGGGCAACCCCCCGCAGCACCGTGCCGGGCCCGCCGTCCTCACGTCATCAACCCGTATCGTTCGATGTTGCTGTTGGCCGCCAGCTGGATGGCCTCGATGTGGTCCCTTCCCCCGGGGGACTTGAAGAGGTGCGAGAATCGCTTCTGTTCCTTCAGGTACTCCACCACGGGGAGCAGCTCGTCGGGCTTTATCTTGCGAACCCGCGTCAGCACACCCTCCTCCATCTCGAAGATGGGATACAGGCCGCTGTTCACGGCGATGCGCGCCAGCCTGATGCCCTTCGAGCTGTCTATGCCCCAACCCGCCACGCAGGGGCAGTGTATCTGCAGGTACCTGGGCCCGGCCAGGGAGAGCGCCTTCTTGACCTTCCGGGTGATGTCGGTGGGGAAGCCCGCCGTGGACGTTGCCACGTAGACAGCTCCGTGAGCGGCGAATATAGCGGGCAGGTCCTTCTTGCGGGTGGCGTTGCCCCAGGACATCGCACCGGCCGGGCTGGTGGTGGTAAGCGCGTCGAGGGGGGTCAGGCCGCTGCGCTGGTAACCGGTGTTCGAGTAGACCTCGGTGTCGTAGCAGACGTAGAGGATGTCGTGCCCGCGCTCCAGCATGCCCGAGATTGCACCCATGCCGATATCGGCTGTCGCCCCGTCTCCACCCTGGGCGATCACCTTCACCTCTCCGGCCCGGCCCAGGGCCTTCAACGCGACCTCGATCCCGCTGGCGACGCTGGCCGCGTTCTCGAACAGCGAGTGGATCCAGGGGACCTGCCAGGAGGACCTGGGGAAGCGCGTAGTGAACACCTCGAGGCAACCCGTGGCGTTGGCGATGATGACGTCGGGGCCCGCCGCCTCGGCGACCGTCCGTGCCGCCACCGCCTCGCCGCAACCGGCGCACGCGGTGTGTCCGTAGGCCATGAGCCTCGATTCGACCTGCTCGTGTGCCACCCTTTGTCTACTCCTCCTCGTGCGCTCTCCAGAGCACCTCGTGGTCCAGCCCGGTCACCTCGACCCTGCAGGTGTTGTCGGAGAGCAGGCCGAGGGCGATCTCCTTTATCTGTTCCTTGCGGATGTCACGCCCGCCCAGCCCCGCCACGAAGCTGGAGATGCCGGGGGTCTCGGCGGCGCCGCAGAACGCGCTGCGTATCTCCGAGCACAGTATCCCTTCCAGGCCAAGGGAGATGTCCTTCTCCACCACACCCACCGCACGCGCCCGGTGAAGAGCGTCGTGGAGCTCGGAGCGCGGGAATGGCCTGATCGTGCGCACCTTCACTATCCCCACCGGGTGCCCCTCCTCGCGGAGCTCGTCCACGGCGTCCTTCATGGTTCCCAGCAGCGAACCCATGCTGACCAGCAGGACCTCCGCGTCGTCCGCGTGGTAGGTGTCCAGCTGCGCGCCGGCGTATCGCCCGAACATCTCGTGGAAATCGACGGCCGCCTGCCTTATGGTGCCGGCGGCCTGCTGCATCGACCTGTGCAGCAGCATCCGCACCTCCATGTAAGCGTCCGGCCCGGCCATGGCGCCCAGGGTCATCGGATCGGTGGGGGTGAGGTGGAACCTGGGCTCGAAGGGGGGAAGGTAGGAGTCGGCCTCACCCGCCGAGGGGAGGTCCACCGGCTCGGTCGCGTGGGTCAGTATGTAGCCGTCCATGCAGACCATCACCGGGATGTTCAGCGACTCGGCTATGCGGAACGCCTGCAGGTGCATGTCGCACGCCTCCTGGACGTCCTCGGCGTACATCTGTATCCAGCCGCAGTCGCGCAGTGACATGGAGTCCTGCTGGTCGTTCCATATGTTTATGGGTGCGCTGACTGCCCGGTTGGCGACCGTCATCACAACCGGCAGCCGCATCCCCGCTATGTTGAATATGACCTCGGTCATCAGCAGCAGGCCCTGGCTGGAGCTGGCGGTGTAGGCACGGGCCCCGGTGGCGCTCGCTCCCAGGACCACCGAGGCGGCGGTGAACTCACTCTCGGCGAGGACGTAGCCCGCGTCCAGTCTTCCCTCCGCGTGCAGGCGCGCCAGCCTCTCCACGATGTGCGTCTGCGGGGTTATCGGATAGGCGCAAACCACCTTCGGGCGGCACAGGGCCACCGACTCGGCGACCGCGGAGGAGCCCTCCATCATTTCCCTCAAGGAGACCCCCCCTCAGGCCTGCTCCTGCGCGCTACATCGTCCAGCGGGCCCGTGAAGCCCTCGTCGGCGTGCACCGGCTCGGGGTCCGCAACGGCCTGTTGCTCCAGCACCATGTCTATGTCGTCCACGGGGCAGATATCGGCACAGATGCCACACCCCTTGCAGGCGTCCATGTCCGCGGCGAACTTCTTCTTGTCGATGCGGTAGATCGCGCCGTCCGGGCAGCAGAGCTCGCAGTTGCGGCAGCCGATGCAGGTCACCTGCTTGTGGATGGGCCTGTAGATGCGCCACCCGGTCATCTTCTGGTCGCGGGTGGTGCCGGGCTGCACCACCACCCCGTATATGTTCTTCATCGCACCGCGCCCTGTACCATCTCGAAGGCCCGCCTCATGGCGACTATCTCCCGCTCTCCCAGCTCCCCCGGGTACCTCTCGCGGACACTCTTCTCGAGGGCGTCCATCTCTATCTCGCCGGAGGCGCCAGCGAACGCCCCTACCATTATGGTGTTTATTATCGGCTTTCCCACCACCTCGAGCGCCAGCTCGGTCGCAGGGACTCCCACCACCCGGAATCCCTCCGCGATGCCGAGGTCCCCCACGGGGCCGGAGGTGTTCACCACCACAAGTGCCCCCTCCTTGAGCCCCCCGGTCAGGTCATTGCCGGCGAAGAGGCTCATGTCCTGGACTATCAGGTGGTCGGGCTCGTACACCTGGCTGCGGAGCCGGATGGGCCTGTCGCTGATACGCACGTACGCGGTTACCGGGGCGCCGTGCCTCTCCGAGCCGAACATCGGGAACGCCTGGGCGTACAGGCCTCCCGCGAAGGCGGCCTCCGCGAGGAACTCCCCCAGGGTCACGTTACCCTGGCCTCCCCTGCCGTGTATCCTGATCTCCTTCAACAGCTGGCCACCACCTCCCGGGCGGACCCCGCTACGTTGCCGGGTGGTTGCTACATTCAATATCCGGCGTATCAATCCTGCCGGCGACGGGTGTCTCCGGGGCCTGGGCCGTGATCATCCCGACGGGGGTCCGGCCGGGAGTTCGACCTCGAATACCGAGCCGCCGCCCTCACGCGGCAGGCAGCGGACCGATCCCCCGTGGGCCTCGCAGATCACCCCGGCCAGGTACAGGCCGAGACCCAGACCGACGCTGGAATGGTGCAGCGTGTCCTCGACCTGGTAGAAGCGCTCGAAGATCCGCTCGAGGTCCTCCTCGGGCACCCCGATGCCCCTGTCCATGACCTGGACCGTCACCCTGGAGCCGTCCGAGGAGACGCACACCTCGACCGCGGACCCGGCAGGCGAGAACTTCAAGGCATTGCTGAGCAGGATGACCATGAGCTGTCGGAATCGGGCGCGGTCCACCACGGCCTCCAGCGACCCGGGCGCGCGCAGGGGGAACTCCCTGTCGGGGGCCAGCAACCGCATCTCGCCAACGGTCTGGTACACGACGCCGACGAGGTCGGCCACGGTCCTGTCGAAGGTGAAGCGGCCCTGCTCGACCAGCCCTGCCTCCATCAGCTCCTCCACGTGCCCGGTCAGGCGGTTCACCGCGGTGTTGAGGGGCCCGGCTATGTCTCCCACGCCCGAGAGGTCCTCTTTCTCGACGCACGCCCCAAGGAGGGTGGCGTAGCCCTTGATCACACTGAGCGGATGGCGCAGCTCGTGGGAAGCGACCGTCAGGAAGTCGGCGAGCTGCTCGGCGCGCTCCTGCAGCTCGGCGGTGCGCTCCTCCACCAGGCTCTCAAGGTGTTCGCGGTACTCCTCGAGCTCGCTCTCCACAAGCCTGCGCCTGGTCATGTCGCGGGAGTTGAGGACGAGCGCTCCCACCGACCGGTCGGCGCCCAGGGCGCGGCCCAGGCTCTCCAGGTACCGCCAGGGACCGTCGCGGTGGCGGAAGCGGAACTCGCCCATGATGGTGGCTCCGTCGGACGAGGAGGCCTCGCGCAGCATATCCTCCAGGGCGGGGATGTCCTGGGGGTGGATATAGTCCGTGAAGCGGGATCCCTCGAGCTTCGAGGGTGGGTAGCCGAGCAGGCGCTCCGCGGAAGGGCTGGCGAACAGCACGGTCCAGTCCCCGTCGAGTACGGTGATTATGTCCGAGGCGTTCTCGATGAGCGAGCGGAAGCGCGCCTCACTCGACTCCAGGTCGCGACGGGCGCGCGACAGGCGGATCTCGGCCAGCGCCTTCTCCATCGCCTCGGTCAGGCGGAGACCCATCTGCGCGTCCTTGACCACGTAGCCAGAGGCACTCTCGCGGAAAGAGCGAACGGCGGTCTCCTCGTCTCCGTGCCCGGTGACCATGATCGCCCACGGAGGGGTATCCTTCTCGAAGAACTCCTCCAGCAGCTCCAGGCCGCGACCGTCGGGCAGCATGTAGTCCAGGGTGACCACGTCGAAGGAGCGTGAGGCAAGGAGGCGTCTCGCACCCGCGCAGGTGTCGGCCGTCTCGACCTCGACGTCGAAGGCGCGCTTGAGGATCTTGGTTATCTGGCGCGAGAGGTCGGTGTCGTCCTCGACGACCAGAACCCTCAGCGCTTCGACATCATCCATGCCCTCCCCCCCGCCTCCAGGCGGCTCAACCGGTGCCCAGGGTGAACCTGAACACCGAGCCCCCACCCTCTCGCCCGCGCACCTCTATCGCGCCGCCGTGGGCCTCCGCGATACGGCTCGCGATGTAGAGCCCGAGGCCCATCCCCGGCTTGGAATGGTGAGCCACGTCCTCCACCTGATAGAAGCGGTCGAAGACCAGCGCCCTGTCCTCCTCGGGGATACCCCTGCCCCTGTCCAGCACCGACACTGTGACCTCGTCCGTGTCCTGTTCTACCTCTATCTCAATGGGAGACCCCTCCGGGGAGAACTTCACCGCGTTGTCCAGGAGGATACCCAGCAGCTGGAGGAACTTCTCGGGGTCTATCTCCACCGGGGTGGAGGGCCCGGCAGGCCTCACGCCGAACTCGTTCGAGAACCCCATCACCCTCATGTCCTCCACCGCCATCTTTATGAGCATTTCCATGTCGGACTCCTGGCGCTGGACCTGCAGGCGGCCTTGCTCGACCCTGGAGACGTCCATGAGCTGCTCCACGTATCGCGTCAACCGGTCGGTGGAGATGTCCACGTCGTGGAGTATCTCCTGGATCAGCTCCGGGGACATGCGATCGATGTACTCCAGCAGGGTGTTGGCGTATCCCTTCACGATGGCGACCGGGTGCCGCAGCTCGTGGGAGGCCACCACCAGGAAGTCTCGCAGGCGCTCCGCCCGCTCCTTGAGCTCCTGCTCGAAGAGCTTCTCCTGGGTCACATCTATGAGTGAGACGGCGCTGGCCTCGCTACCGGGCATCAGGCCTATGCTTCCCAGCATCTTGAGGGGCCGGTCCCTTGCCTGGAAGTCACACTCGAAGTGGACGGACTCCTTGCCCTCCGACGCCCCGAGCTCCTCCTGTAGTGCGCGGAACAGCTCCACCTGCTCCCCGGCCAGGAAGTCGGTGAACTTCTTATTGCCGATCACCTCGGCGGGCTTGTAACCGGAGATCCGCTCGAACTCGTGGTTGAGGAAGGAGATGGCGCTGTCGCTCTCGACGATGCACATGGCCGAGCCCGTCGACTCGAAGACCGTACGGTACCTCTCCTCGCTCGACTTCAGGGCCTCCTCCGCGCGGCGGGAGTCGGTGATGTCGATGCCCGTGGTGATGACATATTCGGCCTGCCCGGAGGCGTCCAGCAGCGTGGCGTTCGACACCGACAGCAGGCGGCTGGATCCGGACCTGGTGGTCCAGTGGACCTCGTACTCGGGCAGTGCCTGGCCCGAGAGCAGCTTCTTGAAGGCGGCCCTGCTCTGCTTCGCCTCGCCGGGATCCTTGAGGAAGACGTCCCACTCGTGCCGGCCGGCGACCTCCTCGAAGGAGTAGCCGGTGGTCTCCTCGGCCGTCCTGTTGAAGAGCACGATGCGCCCCTGGCGCTCCCGCACCACCACCAGGGCGCCCGCGGTGTTCAGGACCTTGCCGATGAAGTCGCGGTCCTTCTTCTGAGCCTCCTCAACGCTCTTCCGCTCGGTGATATCCTGGGCGAACACCACCACCCGCGAGACCTTTCCTTTCGAGTCGAAGACCGGGAACAGGAAGGTGTCGGTGAAGGTGCCCTTGTGCCGGTCCTCGTAGTTGACGGGAGTGCCGCTGTCGACGACCTCCTTCACGCGCGCGCGTATGCGCTTGCTCAGGTCGGCGGGGAAGACGTCGGAGAGCTTGGACCCCACCAGCCCGTCGACGCTGTGGCCGAGCCTGCGGGCCGCGACCTCGTTGATGGCAAGGATCTTCATGGCCGAGTCGAGCATGAGCACCGACCCCATGGGCACGCCGAGGAATGCGCGGAACGCCTCCTCGCTCTCCCGCAGCGCCTCCTCCATCCGCCGGCTGGGCGAGAGGTCCACGAAGCTCTCCAGGAAATGCCGCCTGCCTCCCAGCACCACCGAGGTGACCGTCCTCTGAACCGGGAGCCGGCGCCCCGAGGCGGTGATCACCACGTTCTCGCCGCTCTCTCCGTCCGGTCCTCCGGTCAGCGCGGGGCACCTCTTCTTCCGGCCGCAGGTCGAGAAGAGCGAGCAGTGCTCGCCCCGCATCCGCTCCTCGGGGTAACCGATCATCCCCGCGGCGGCCGGGTTCACGTCGATGATCTGTTGGGTTTCGCAGTCGACGATCACCACCCCGGTCTGCACCGAGTCGAGGATCGTCCGCATGCGCTCCTCACTCTCGGCCCGATCCTGCTCGAGGCGCTCCCTCTCGGCGCGCTCCTCACTCTCGCGGAGCGCGCGCCGTACTGCGGGGACGAGCCTGGAGAGGCCTATCTTGAGAACGTAATCGGCCGCCCCCCCCGTGAGGGCGTCCACCGCCAGCTCCTCACCCAGCGCCCCCGAGACGAAGATGAAGGGCACCTCGGGCGCGACCTGCTTGACCAGGTTGAGCGCACTGACTCCGTCGAAGGTGGGCAGCCAGTAGTCTGAGAGTACGAGGTCGGGCTCGAAGCCGGACAGCGCGGACTCGAACTCGTTCTTGGTCTCGACCCTTCGTGAGGAGAAAGAGATCCCGGCCTTGACCAGCTCGGCCTCGACCGCCCCGGCATCCGCCGGGTTGGCGTCGAGCATGAGAATTTTCAGTTTCTTTTCCATCGAATCATCCCGCCGGCGGGCTGTTACCGGGCCGTCCGTCTCTCTAATTATGAAGGAAATGACTGGGTGCACCAAGGGCCTCCGGCGCCACGCGGGTGTTGTGGCCACCGGACCCACGGGCCGGCGGGGCCGCGTGGGCGATCCGGAAGAAATGCTTGGCATGCCGGCGGCTGTAACGGGTAAGATATTGGCCACCATCATACTGGGCCGGGAGACAACGCGTCGGGTAGGTCGGAGCGAGCACCGTCGATGAGCCGGTTCGTCGGTGTGGAAGAGAGGGGAGATGTCACAGGAGGCGAGCGAAGGTATTGTCGGGGCGCTGCTCCCCCCGGAGGAGCTGAGCAGAAACGCGTACGTAAAGAGCATGGGGGAGTACCGTGATCTCTACAGGCGGTCGCTGGACGATCCGGACGGTTTCTGGGCGGAGGTCGCCGAACAGCAGCTCGACTGGTACCGGAGGTGGCACACCGTCCTCTCCTGGGATCCGGAGAGGAAGGAGGCGAGGTGGTTCGAGGGCGGCGTCCTGAACGCGGCCTACAACTGCCTCGACAGGCACCTGGCCGCCGGCAGGGGGGAAAGGATCGCCATCCACTGGGACCCCGACGAGCCCGGCGAGGGCAGGACCCTGACCTACAGGCAGCTCCACGAGGAGGTCTGCAGGTTCGCGAACGTGCTCAGGAAGTACGGTGTCGGGAAGGGGGATCGCGTCTGTATCTACCTTCCGATGATACCCGAGCTGCCTATCGCGATGCTCGCGTGCGCCCGCATCGGTGCCGTCCACGTAGTGGTGTTCGGCGGATTCTCGTCGGGCGCCCTGCGCGACAGGATCCTCGACAGTGGCAGTCGCACCCTGGTCTGCTGCGACGCCGGCCGCCGATGCGGCAAAGTGATACCTCTCATGAGGAATGCCGACTGGGCACTACGGGACTGCCCGGGCGTCCAGAACGTCTTCGTGGTCAGGAGGGCGGGCGTGGCGGTCGAAATGAAGGAGGGCCGGGACCACTGGTGGGACGAGGAGCTGGCCGCCGAGGACATCGAGGGCGACTGCCCTCCCGAGGAGATGAACGCAGAGGACCCCTTGTTCATCCTCTACACCGCCAGCAGCACCGGCAGACCGGTGGGCGTCCTCCACACCACGGGGGGCTACCTGGTGCAGGCGTCCATCACCCACAGGTGGGTGTTCGACGTCCATGACGAGGACGTGTGGTGGTGTGCCGCGGATGTCGGCTGGGTGACCGGCCACAGCTACCTCGTTTACGGCCCACTGGTCAACGGCTCATCCCAGGTGATGTTCGAGGGGGTCGCCACCTACCCCCACCCCGACCGTTTCTGGCAGATATGCGAGAAGTACAGGGTCAGCGTGCTGTACACGGCCCCCACCGTGATCCGCTCCCTGATGAAGCACGGAGACAAGTGGACCACGACCTGCGACCTCTCGTCCTTGAGGGTGCTGGGCACGGTGGGTGAGCCCGTCAGTCCGGATGTCTGGCTCTGGTACCGCAACAACATAGGCGGGGGAAGGTGCCCCGTGCTGGACACCTGGTGGCAGACCGAGACGGGCGGCATACTCATCGCTCCGCTCGCGGGCGCGACCCCCACCAAGCCCGGGTCCTCCGGCTTCCCTTTCCCCGGGGTCGTCCCCGTCATACTCCGCCAGGACCGCACCGAGGCCGATGTCGACGAGTCCGGCTTCCTTTGCATCAAGCAGCCCTGGCCCGGCATGATGAGGACCATCTACGGCAACCACAAGCTGTTCGTGGAGACCTACTACTCCCTGTTTCCCGACGCCTACCTCACCGGCGACGGCTGCAGGGTCGACGCGGACGGCTACTACTGGCTCCAGGGACGTGTGGACAACGTCATAAACGCCTCCGGGTTCCGCATAGGTGCCTGCGAGGTGGAGAGCGCCCTTGCGGGCCATCAGTTCGTAAGTGAGGCCGCGGTGGTGGGCATGCCGCACGCCGTAAAGGGACAGGGTATCTACGCCTTCGTGATCCTCAAGGGAGAGTATGAGAAGCTGGACTCGGACGAGGTCAGGACGGACCTGTTGCGCTACGTCGGCAACAGGATAGGGCCGATCGCCAGGCCCGACGTGATCCAGCTCGCCGCGGCGCTCCCCAGGACCCGGAGCGGGAAGGTCATGCGTGGGATCCTCAGGAACATAGCCGAGGGGAAGACCGACCGGCTCGCGGACAGGGAGACCCTGGCAGACCCCGGTGTGGTAGAGCAGCTGATCGCCGGCTCGAAGGAGCTCCTGGACAAGGGCTGAGCCCCTTCGCGCCGATAGGCCGGTCGGCGGGTCGGCCACGCAGCCTGACCTCAACCCGGCGGTCTGTGTCCTGTACATGATACAGGCGCCGCGGCGGTCTGACGCCGTCGGCAAGGCGCAGCGAGTCAGGAGGTCTGTGGGTCTTGAGCGCGCTCGAGAAGTTCTTCTGCCCGGGCTCGGTCGCGGTGGTCGGTGCGTCGCGAACCCCCGGCAAGGCGGGCCACACCATAGTACGCAACATCCTCGAGTTCGGGTTCAGAGGAGACATCTACCCGGTGAACCCAGGGTGCGAGGAGATACTGGGCCTGAGATCGTACGCGTCCATCGGCGAGGTGCCCGGACCGGTGGATCTGGCGATCGGAGTGCTTCCCAGGCGGCAGACCCTGGACCTTATCACCGAGTGCGCACACGCCGGGGTGCGGAGCCTGATCATCCCGGCGGCGGGGTTCTCTGACGTAGGTGCTGAGGGCCGCGAGCTGGAGAGGGAGGTCATGGAAGCGGCCCGCGCGGCGGGGATAAGGGTGATGGGTCCCAACAGCATAGGAACAGTGTGCACCGGGTGTGGGATAGCTACCCCCATCGTGACCCTTGACCGCATGAGGCCGGGGGGTGTATCGCTGTTCGGGCAGACCGGGATGCTGGCATCGGGGTTCGCCCGCTGGATCCAGACCAGCGAGCGGTTCGGCATCAACAAGATCGCGTGCCTGGGGAACAAGGCTGACCTGGACGAGAACGATATGCTGGAGTACCTGGCCACCGACGACACCACCCGCGTGATCGGCTTCTACACCGAGGGGGTCTCGAATGGCCGGCGTTTCGCGGAAGCCCTGCGGGCCGCGGCCGGGGCAAAGCCCGTACTGGTGTTAAAGAGCGGGCGGACCGCCGGCGGGAGGAAGGCGATAGCGAGTCACACCGGGGCGCTTGCCGGGAGCGACGAGGTCTACTCGGGCCTCATCGAGCAGTGCGGTGCGCGGAGGGTCGCCGACTTCGAGGAGCTCTTCGACTGCGCCAAGGCGCTCGAGTGGCAGCCGTTGCCCGCGGGTGACGGGGTCGGTATAGTCTCGATAACCGGGCTTGGTTGCGTGCTGGCGGCGGACTCTGCGTCCAGGTACGGCCTGCGGTTCCCCCGGCCGGCACCGCGCACCGTCGAGGCGATGAGGGGCGCGCTGCCGGACTGGGTCCCGGCGTCGAACCCGGCCGACATCTGGGCGGCCATCGAGGCCAGGGGGCCGAAGGAGGCCTACGGGCTGGTGGCCTCCGCGCTCGCCGACGACCCCGATGTCCATTCACTCGTCGCCATCTTCACGCTGATACCGGAGTCGTCGCTGGACGTGATGGAGCTGTTCGGTCCGCTGGCCGAATCCCACCCCGAAAAGCCTCTGGCGGCCGTTCTCATGAGCGGCGACGCGTTGATGTACGCTGAGTGGAAACGCACGCTGGAGGGCAACGGCATTCCCGCCTACCACTCTCCCGAGAGGGCGCTGCGCGCGCTCGGGGCCATGCGTGCGTTGAACCGAAAAGGGATGGGGGCCGCGGATGCGGCCCCCGCCACCCAGCCAGCCAGGTCTATCACGCCTCCACTCGGGTCGCGTGACGTACGGTAGGCTCGATTTGACCTACATCCACAGCTTGAGAACATCATCGGGCGCCCTGAGTACCCCGGGTTCCCTAGGGGGAGACCAGGGTGGTTATCGGACCCTGGTTCTGGACCACCACCGGTGAGGTGGAGTGGGACTCCATGCCGCTCGACACCCTGATGGTGCGGGCGATTCGCACGGAGATGGTGACACCGGCCCCCTCGGCCATGACCGCCTGGACAGACATGACCAGCATGAGCGCCACCAGCAGGAGAAGCGCCCCCATGAGCGCGAGGCGCTTGACCGACGATCCATATAGAGAAGGTACTACTACCCTTATACTCATCTGCCACCCAGCCCGGTAGCCGACCTACGTCCTACTTATTACTTCGGGATATGGGCGGCTCTTGAGTATCGGGCTCAAGTCTGAAACTGGTGTAGTCCCCGGGTGGGCCCAAGGGTAGGGGATTCGCGGTTTCGTGTGGTCGAACGGGTGATGTCCGCCATCCCCCGTTGGGATGAAGCGTGGTGTATCTTACTCGGGGCGCGCCTGCCCGGAGTAGTCCGGGATCCACCCCTGCTCGGCGTACCACCGCACGGTCTCGTCCCACCCCTTCTTGAAGTCGGGATGGCGGAGGACGTAACCGAGCGACTTCAGCCGCGAGTTGTCGAAGTGGTAGTCCCCCCTGCCGAACGCCATGAAGCCGGGATCAATGCGCGGCTTGAGCATCGGCACCAGGCCGTGCTCGAAAACCACGCGGTCCCACCGGCGCTGCAGGAACTCGTTCAGGTGAGCGAAGAGGGCGCGGGGGAGGTGAGCGCCCAGCCGTGAGCCGAGGCGCACCAGCGTATCGGACACCGGGAGCACCCTGAACCCCTGGACACCGATCGAGTCGAGGATGGTCTCGATCAGCTCGCCCGCGCACAGGGGAGAGTCGTCGGAGACGTTGAAAGCCCTGCCGAGCGCCTCCCCGCTGCGCATGATGTGGACGGTGGCGCCCGCTATGTCCTCGGCATGCACCAGGTTGCCCAGGAAACCCTTCCTGGGGAGCGCCACCCTGCGGACGCCAAGCTCACGCACCATCACCGGGAGGGCGAGGAACAGGCCCATCACGTAGACGCAGCCCGGCCCGTAGACCGTGGTGGGCCGTATCACCGAGAGGGGAAGGCCCCGGTCGCGGTGATAGCGGAACGCGGCCTGCTCACCGTAGAGCTTGGTGATGGCGTACAGGTTGATGGGTCGCTGGGGGTGGTCCTCGTCCACGGGGGCGTAGAGGGGCGGACCGTAGGTGTCGCAGGTGGAGAAGTGTACGAAGCGCTCTACGCCTTGCCGCAGCGCGGCCTCGCAGGCATTCACCGCGACGTGGTAGTTGGCGAGCTCGAAGGAGGCCCGGTCCAGGTAGTAGTTCATCCGGGCCGCGGTGTGGACGACCATGTCGACCCCGTCCATCACCTCCACCGCCTGGTCCAGGTGGAGCAGGTCGGCGTACCGCACGTCGCAGTCGAGGTCCGTGCACGGGGTCCAGTCGGCGTGCGGCAGGTCGGTGGCTCTCACCAGGAAACCGTTGTCCCGCAGTTCCCTGATTACGTAGGGCGCGAGGAAGCCGCAGGCGCCCGTAACCAGCACAGTCTGTGCCATGTGTGTCACCCCCCATCGGCTGAGCAACCGTGCGAGGGTAATGATAACCCATGGGAGACGTGGTCGTCAGCGTGCGCGATACGCGGCGGGCGGGTTTTCCCGCCGCAGCGATAATTCGCTATCCTTAGAGTGTGGGACGAGCACTGGAGGTCGGATGTACATCTCCGTTGTGGGGGCTTCGGAGTGCGATGCCGAGGGAGCCGATATCGCCTACCGCGTGGGCTGGGAGATAGCCAGGCGAGGTCATATCCTGGTGTGCGGGGGGTTGAGCGGGGTCATGGACGCCGCGGCGCACGGGGCGCACGACGCGGGCGGACCGTCTCTCGGGATACTGCCCCAGGCGGACCGGTCGCGCGCCAGCCGCTGGCTGACAGCGTCCATACCCACCGACATGGGGCACGGCCGCAACGCGCTGGTCGCCCTGGCGGGCGACGCGGTGATAGCCGTACGGGGCGGATACGGTACGCTCTCGGAGGTTGCGCTGGCGCTCAAGATGGGCAAGCCGGTGATCGGCATCGACTCCTGGAACCCCGATCCGGACTCCCGGGATACGGGCAAGGTCGTGCAGGCGCCGGGCCCGGAGGAAGCCGTTCGCCTGGCCGAGGAGCTGGCCCTGCGTCCCGAGGCGCACCGACCTGACAGCGGAGTTAGCTGATGGGGCACTGATCCGATGCGAGTCCTGATAGCGCCCGACAAGTACAAGGGGAGCCTCGCCGCCACGGCGGTGGCCGAGGCGATGGCCGGCGGGGTCGCGGCCGCCGTGCCGGGGGCCGAGATCGTCTTGTGCCCGATGGCCGACGGGGGCGACGGCACCGTGGAGACGGTGCTGGCCTCGACCACCGCCGAGGAGAGGCGCGCCATGGTGCGCGCTCCGCTGCCGGGCGGCAGGGTGGACGCGCGCTGGGCCATCCTGCCGGCCGGTGCGCCCTCGCCTTCGGCCTCCCAGGGGGGACTGGACCCATGCCAACCCGTAGCCCTGGTGGAGATGGCCCAGGCGTCGGGCCTTACCCTGATACCCGAGGGGCGCCGTGACCCCATGGCCACGGGAACCTGGGGGACCGGAGACCTGGTCCTCGAGGCATTGGACGCGGGGTGCGGGCAGGTGGTCGTCGGCGTGGGGGGCAGCGGGACGGTAGACGGGGGGTGCGGGATGGCGGTCGCGCTGGGCTACAGGATGCTGGACTCGGGTGGTCGGGAGCTTCCCGGTGACGGTGCATCCCTGCGGCTCATAGACTCGATTGATGCCTCCGGGGCGGACCCGCGGCTGGGAAATGCGCGTTTCCTGGTGGCGACGGACGTGGACAACCCCCTGCTTGGAGAGAACGGGGCCGCACGCGTCTTCGGGCCGCAGAAAGGCGCCGGTCCCGAGCAGGTCGCGGCGCTCGAGGCCGGTCTGGCAAACCTGTCCGAGGTGATCGAGAGGGACCTGGGCGTAAGCGTATCGGAGCTCCCGGGGGCGGGCGCGGCGGGGGGCCTGGGAGCGGGCCTGGCCGCGTTCTGCGGAGCCGGGGTGGTCAGCGGCTTCGAGCTGGTGGCCCGGGCGGTGCGCCTCGAAGAGAAGGTGGCGGGCTGCGACCTGGTCCTCACCGGGGAAGGGAGCTTCGACACCCAGAGCGTTCACGGCAAGACTCCCTGGGGGGTGGCGCGGATCGCCTCCGGCCATGGGGTGCCCTCGGTCATCGTCGCCGGGCGGCTCGAGGGCGACGGCCCGGGCGCTGTCCCGAACGGGATGGCGACCTACTGCGTGCTGGACGGCCCGATGGGCCTGGAGGAGGCGATGAGGGACGCCGCGGCGCAGGTGCGGGCCGGCACCGCGCGGCTGATGAGGCTGCTGGGCCTGTCTATCGAGCGTGAGTGACACTGGATCGCCGACCTGCCCGCCGGCGGAGAACGTGCTCGTCACGTCGTTATAGTTGAGCGTGGTTTGAGTTATAATTGATTTCCGCTCGAAGCTGATGAGACCGGGGTGGATTCCGTCCGGAGACAAGTGTTCCGGGGGCGGCATAGAGAAAGGCCTGGGCTAGAATCTTGGTCGCCGAAAACCACGACGAAACCGCGGGTGGGCTGCCGGAAAGCCTCGTGGCAAGCGCGGTGCAGTTTGTAATCAACGCGCATGCCGCGACCGTGAACATGCGGCTCTACCCGCCGAGCAGCGACATGGTCACCGAGACGTTCGACAAGGCCGTCGCCGCGCTCAACGAGGTGTTCGAGACCACGGACCGGTTCACCGCGAGCACGCTCGAGAACAGCCTTCTCATAAACGACGTGAGGCTGGACGACATCGAGCAGCAGAAGGCGCCGGTCAAGTCGTTCGTCGCCTGGATGAGGGACCGCCAGCTGTCCAGCCTCGAGATCACAAAGGGTGTTGACGGCGAGGAGCTGCACCAGGTGTTCGAGGTCCTGGGCCAGCTGTCCGACTCCGACCACCGCACAAAGGTCGCCGACCTCTTCGAAGAGAGCGGCGTGACCCACGTCATCGTCAACCAGCGGGTCTACGTCGCGGTGCAGACCGGCGAGGACGGCGAGTATGTCGCAGGCGGGCGGCAGGCCTCGCCCCTGGACGCCCTGAAGGACGAGCTGCTCATACGCTACCTGATGGGGAAAGTCGATCTCGGCGACGTGGAGGATAAAGAGCTCGTCGAGATCCTGTCGGACGCCGGCAAGGTGGGAGGGCTCCTGTCATCGTTCCTCCGGGAGGAGGGCGAGGAAGCGGGCGGCGTCCTGATGAGGAGCCAGAAGGCCACCGACGCACTGGACCGGCTCTCGGCGATGGTCAACGACGTCGAGGACGAGGAGCTGCGGGGGATGCTCTCCGGCCAGGTCTCCGGCATCGTGGCCGAGATGAGCCCGCGCGAGATGACCACCGTGCTGACCCAGCGGGCGCCGGAGGACTTCAACATCCGGCACGTACGCGAGAACGTTATCACCATGCTCTCCGACAACCAGCTCATGGAGATGGTGGATTCCCTGATCGACGAGTACGCCGAGCTCAAGAAGGAGTCCGGTGAGCTCGAAACGGACTGGGTGCGGGAGCGGCTGGAGAACCTGAACGAGCTGCTGCTGGACGTCCGGGGGGGAAAGCACGGCGAGGCGATCGCGGAGAAGATCGACCAGGCGCTGGACGAGGCCGGCATCGAGGAGGAGCGGGACCCTGGAACGGGCAGGAGGATCCTCTCCGCTTACCAGGTCCTCGGCGCGCCGATCGAGGAGGAGCACGTGGACCTGGGAGAGGGGATCGACGACACGGTCCCCAGGCAGGTCCGTCAGCTCTACGCGATGGAGGAGAACGACCTGGCGGCCGGTTTCCTGCTCAAGCTCCTGGACAACGTGACGAACCCCTCGGCCGTGGTCCGTCGCTTCGCCGCCACCATGGTGTACGACAGTGTACAGGGGCTCGATGACGAGTCGCGGCTGAAGGCGTCGCAGGTGGCCAGGCCGCAGCTGCTGGAGCGCATCGAGGTCGAGGACGACTACGCCACGTTCTGCGCGGAGGTCGACACGCTGGCGGCGGGGGTGGAGTCCTTCATGAAGCACGGCCTCGGCGAGGAGGCCTCCGGCGTGCTCGACGCTCTCGCCCGCCAGAAGGAGTCCGAGCGGGGTCTGGCTGTCGAGTTCCTCGAGCACGCGGAGGCCGTGCTGGACCGGTTGATGGGGCCCGAAGGCATGGTCGACGCGGAGACCTTGCTGATGGAGGACGACGACGCCAAGCGGCTGAAGACCATTCGCGCGCTCGCCTCGATGGGAGCGGACGCGCTGGCACCTGTGGTGGGTGTCCTCAAGGACCGTGGGCAGATGGAGCTAAGGGAGCGCGCCCTGGAGGCGCTCAGGGAGACCGGCGAGGTGGGAACCCAGGCACTGGTCGCAGAGCTCAAGAAGGACAACCCCTGGTTCGTCTACAGGAACATCCTCAACGTGGTTGCCGACTTGAAGCTGACCGAGGCGGTCCAGACCGTCTCGGAGATGGTGAGCAGCCCCGATGAGAGGATACGCAGGGAAGCAGTGAGGAGCCTTGCCAGGATCGGCTCGCCCGACTCGATGCAGGTTGTGCTGAACGCCTCCAACGACCCCAGCCCCGCAGTGCGCAGGACGGCCGTCAGGGTACTGGGTGTCTTCGGGGACACCTCGGTAGCCACCCAGCTCCTTGACATGATCCACGGACAGGGAATGCGCGGCAAGGAGGAGGAGCAGGGGACCGTCGAGGCCGCGGTCCTGGCGCTCGGCGACCTGCGCGACCCGGTGTTCGTGGCACCGCTCGCGGAGCTGCTCGGGAAGGGAGGGCTGTTCAAGAAAGGGCGGCCCGACGAGATCAAGGCGGCGGCATGCCTTGCCCTGGGCACCCTGGGTGATACGAGCGCTATACCGATCCTGGAGAAGGCGGCGAGGGACCAGAGCATGATGGTCCGCAGCAGTGCGGAGAAATCCCTGCGCCGGCTGAAGGGGGCCCCGACGGCGCCGCAGCCTGTCGGGCCGGAGGAGGCCCGGGTGGTCCTCGACGCGGCCGGGCCGACCGAAGGAGTGGTGCCCGAGGCGATCAGGCCCTCGGCGATCCCGGCGGCGACCACCGAGAGCGAGCCTCCCCCTGAGACGAGGGGGTTCGCCCCACCATCGGCGCATGAAGTCCCGGCCGGCGAGGTGCCCCCACCCCCCGAGGTGACGGCGGAACCGCTCGCCGCGGAACCGCCGCCGGCTGCTCCCGCGCCCCCGGGCGAGGCGTACCAGCCTCCGGCGCAGGAGCCGGAGCGGGCCTACGAGCCCCCGCCCATACCGGAGAGCGACCTAATAGAGAGCCTGGTGCCCGAGGGGCAGGACGTGGTTGAGATGCCGCCCGAGGTCCAGGCCGAGGCGCCGCCCTACGGGCCCACCACCATGGAGCAGATAGCGGTCGAGGTGCCCCCACCCCCCGAGGTGACGGCGGAACCGCTCGCCGCGGAACCGCCGCCGGCTGCTCCCGCGCCCCCGGGCGAGGCGTACCAGCCTCCGGCGCAGGAGCCGGAGCGGGCCTACGAGCAGCCGCCCGAACCACCGGAGTTCGTGTCACCCGAGCAGGCGGACGAGCAGATAATCGAGGGAGCGCCGCCCGTGGAGCCGGCCGCACCGGCCGGAGAGAGCGAGGTGGAGCAGTTCGCGCCGGGTCGCCTGGACCAGCCTTCGACCATGGAGAGGATGCTGGGAGAGCCCGAAGCCCCCGCCCGGGAGGAGAGCGGCGAGACGGAGACACCCGAGAAACCACCACCACCGATACCTTCCCAGTGGAAGTAACAGCCCGGGTACCTACTGGATCCAGCCCGCCTTGATAAACCATTCGACGGTGTCGCGCAAGCCCAGACGGAAGTCCGCGTACTCCCACTCGAACCCGAGACCCCTCAGCTTGTTCGAGCTTATCCAGTAGCTGGAGGACAGGTACCGGGCGCTTGACTCCTCCCAGATCCGGATGCGCTGGAAGCGCTCGTGGCGCTGCTCCAGCCGTCGCATGTGGCGAGCCGACCAGATTCCCAGGGGCTGCAGCCACGGCATCCTCAGGATGGGGATCAGGTGGACCTTGCGGCCCACCAGCAGCGACGCGATCATCAGGAACTCCAGCTGGCTGATGACGGTCGGGTCGCTCACGTTGTAGTCCTCGAACAGGGTATCTTCGCGGGAAGCCAGGAAGTGCGCCGCGCGTCCGATGTCGCGGACGTGGCAGTTGACCATCAGGTAGTTACGCAGGTCGAGTGGCAGGATAGGGACCAGCCCCTCCGAGATCGCGATCACTATCCCGCCTATTCCGTAGTCGCTGCCCGGCCCGTACAGCGGGGCGGGCCGCATGATGGTCCAGCGCAGACCACGCTCCTCGCCGTACCTCTGGATGATCTGTTCCTGCTTCCACTTGGTGACAGAGTAGTCGTTTACCAGCCAGCTGCCCCGCGGCTGGTCGCCCGGGGTGTTGATGGGTGTGCTTCCGTCCTCGGTGAACGGCTGGTTGGTGGGGTGCTTCGGCGGCCTGTGGTAGCTCTTGTCGCTGAGCCACGGCCGCACGCCTATCCCCCAGAGCATCTCCCAGATCGCGCGCAGGGGGTTCAGCGAGCATCGCGGCATGTTGGGGTGCCCGTACACACCGGCGGTGCTCCAGTGGACGACCCTTTCGATGCCCGCGTCCAGCATCGCCTCGCACAGGTTGACGGTTCCCTGGATGTTGACCTTCTCCAGCGCCGCCATGGGGGCGGAGTAATCGTAGAGACTCGCCGTGTGATAGACGACGCCCACACCTTCCATGACCTTTCTCAGCGAATCAGGGTCCCCCAGGTCGCTCTCCACGAACTCGACCCCGGGCGTGTCCCAGTCGACCCCGATCATCTCCTGGCACTTCCTCACCTTCGGGCTCTCGAAAGCGCACGCGAGGTCGGTTCCCCGGACGGGAACGCCTTCATCGGCCAGTATCTTGACCATGTGGCCGCCCGAGAAACCACAGGCTCCGGTCACCAGTGCGGGCTTCATATCGACCCTCCCCCTCCAGGACTTCCTTAATACCCCGACCGGCTGGCCGGAGTAGTAATCAACGACCCAGGGCATTATAGAACAAATGACACTCGGTGTGAGGTCGTCTGGTGACGGCTTCGAGGCCGGCGGGCCCCTATCGGGCCTTCGCGCCCTTGCGCCTGGCGGTCAGCAGGTCCAGGAAAGCCTCAAGCCTGGTTGCGATGCCGGTGGGAGAGGCGTGCTCGTCGAGGCAGAGGTTCAGTACGGGGATATCGTACTTGGTCTCCAGCCTGGGGAGGATGCTCCGGCAGATGTTCTCCGGCATGCAGGTGAAAGGGTACACGTGGACCACGCCGTCGTAGCCCAGACGCGCGGCGTCGATGGTCCCCGTGATGGTCTGGTGCTCCTCACCCCCCAGGACATAGGCTATGTACGGCGCGGCGACCCTGCGGGCCCTTCGCTCCTCGAGCACAACGGACAGGTCGACCTTGAGGGGCCTGCTGAGCCACTTGTAGACGCTCATCACGGGAAAGGACTCGACCCCCATCTCTCCGAGCTTGCGATCCATGTCGAAGTTGAGCGCCGGCTCCAATACGGCGTAGATCTCGCCGACCACCGCCACCTTCAAGGGAGCGTCCCGCTGCTCCGTCTCTACGGCGTCCAGCATCGAGACCGCCTCGGCAAGCGCGCGCGAGACGGCGTGACGGCCGATGGAGCCGTCCACCAGTTCGAGGCCGTCGGCCAGGGCGGTCGAGGAAGCACCCCTGTCCCGCTCGAAGGGACGGACCCTGCGCGCTTTCTTCTCCAGGGTATCCACCGCGTGAGCCTTTCGCCGGAACTCGCCGAAGGCGCGCAGCCACGCCGCGGTGAGGTTGCCCCGCGCCGTCCGCTCGAACCTCTTGAAGACGCTGGACAGCGCGTCGCGGCCGAGAAGGATGCTGTCGAACTCGAAGCCGACGTCGCGGAGGATACGGTGCTGGACCCTGCCGTAGTACCCGAACCGGCACGCCCAGGTCCCGCTGACCATCGCCAGAGTGTCCGCCCCCATCTGCAGCGCCCGCAGGTTGTCGCCCAGGTTGACCTTGAACGGCAGGCAGACGAACTCCGGGGCGTGAAGCGCTCCCGCGTCGATGGTCCTTCGGGTGGGCCGCGGTGGGACGATGACCTCGGCCCCGAGGCTCGACAGAAGCCCCGAGAGGGGGATATAGGCGTTGCCCATGTGGGGGAACGACACCTTCATCGTCTGCGGGACCTGCGGATGAGGTCGACGAACGCTTCCACCCTGGTGGACACGCCGGCCTCGCCTGTGTGCTCGTCGAGGACCAGCGTGGTCATGGGCGGACCGGAGTCGCGCGCGACCTCACGCGTTATTATCTCGACGATGATCGAGTCGGGGCCGCAGGCAAACCCGATGACCATCATCAGCCCGTCTATGTCATCGCGGCCGAGGAAATGCGACGCGGATCCGAGCAGCTCCTTCTCGTAGCTCCAGGCTATCCCCGGGTAACGCGCGAGCTCACGCTCCATGACCTCGCCGGACACCTGGCTCATCTGTATCACGGTGGCACCGAGCTTCGCCAGCTTGCGGACCAGCCCGTGACTGATGAAGGCGTCGTGGACCAGGTACTCGTGCCCGACCAGGGCGATCGTGACGTCCGGGGGGCGGCCGCCGACCGCCGGGGACTCGCCGCTTCCGTTGCCGTTGCCCAGGACGACGCCCATAGCCTTCTCCGGGAGTACCCCCCCGGAGAGCAGGGCCTCGTAGCGGCCCTGTGCCTCGAGCCCGTCTGACAGGGCGGAGCGGATCTGGGAGGCCGTGGCGCCGAGCTCGCTGCCGAGGCGCTTCGCACTCGACTTGAGGGAGCCCGCCTGCGCGTCCATGACGAACTCGAGTAGCGGGGGGAGCCCGTCCAGCGAGCTTTTTATCATGTCCGGGAGACCGATGAGCTTCGGGCAGGTGTAGGTGTCCTCGCGCGTCTTCTCTACCGAGACCACTCGCGAGATGAAGATGGCGTCGCATCGGCCGGCCAGGTCCAGCACGTGCCCGTAGTAGAGCTTGACCGGCACGCATATGTCGTCCACACAGTGCCTCACACCGTCCTCGAGCAGGCGCTTGCCGGTGGCATGGGAGAGCACGACCTGTGCCCCCATCCCCTCGAGCAGCTTCCTCCACAGGGGGTAGTAGCGATAGTAAGAAAGAGCCCTGGGTATCCCGATGCTGGTCATGGGTGGAATTATAACACCGGCGGAACCGTTTCCCGGCCGCCGTCGTCTGCGACCGCCGCCCGGCGCAGGGCCGCGGGCGGTCGATGGGTAATACTAATTAGACACCGGTCACGGGAAGGCAAGGAGGGACCGATGAGGAAGATCGTCGTCGCAGCGATCCTGGCGGCCTGCCTGGTGCTGCCACTGCCCTGCCTGTGCGGCTGCGGATCGGGCGGTGCCACGCAGCCGACCGCGCCCGACAATACAGGCGCGCAGACAACGCCCTCCACCGGCCCGGGCGCCGGCGAGGTCGAGGTGTTCCTGCTGGAAGGTGAGACGGTCCGTCCCTCAAAGCGCTCCGTAGCCGTGCCGGGCGCGAAGTCCGCGCTGGAAGAGCTTCTGAAGGGCCCGACCGCCGGCGAGCTGGCGCAGGGGCTCCACACCGAGATCCCAACCGGGACGAGGCTGAACAGCTTCGAGGCCGCCGGGGGGATCGCCAGGGCCGACCTCTCCTCAGAGATGAGGAATTACGGCGGCGGCTCGGCAAGGGTCCAGGCCATCATGAGCCAGCTCCAGGACACCATCATGGCCAATGACGATTCCGTGAAGACCGTGGTGATCACGGTGGACGGGGTGCCGTCGGAAGAGGCTCTTCAGCCCTAGGCGGGGTTAGGCGGTGCGATCGCCTTCACCATGCGGACCCTGGTGCCGCTCTTGCCCGACCGGGTCTCCACCCCGTCCATGAGAGCGTTCATGAGGTAGTAACCGCGGCCCGCCACCGCCTCCGGGTCCGGTAGCGATGCCGAGAGCGCCCGCGGGTCGAAACCCCGCCCACGGTCCGCCACCTCCACCACCACTCTGCCGTCCTTTATCTCGCATACGACGTCCACGGGACCGGCGCTCCGGGGGTTGTGGACCACTGCGTTCTTGGCCGCCTCGTGTGTTGCCGAGACTATGTCGGCGACGCTCGACTCGCTCAGCCGGTATGGCCTGAGGGTGGTCCTGATGAACTCCCTGAGGGTCGCAAGAGCGGAGGGAGACGGCTCGAGCGTGTAGCGGCTCACTTTCCTGGTCTGACAGCTGTTGGCCTTGGGGGCCATTACTCCTCGTCCCTTATTCAAAGTCCGTGGGCTATTCTATAGACTTTAGCCCCGGAGAGCGAAGCCGACAAGGCGGATGATCTGGAGGTCGCGATGCTTATCGAGTTCAACGGCAGGAAACCGACGGTGGCGCCCGACGCGTTCATCGCCCCCACGGCGGTGCTCATCGGGGACGTGGTTGTCGAGAGCAAGGCCAGCATCTGGTGGGGCGCCGTGCTGCGGGCCGACTGGAACACGATCAAGGTGGGCCCCCGCTCGAGCATACAGGACAACTGCGTGGTGCACTGCACGGCACTGTCTTCGACAGAGGTGGGAGCGGACGTCACCGTAGGTCACGCCGCGGTGCTGCACGGCTGCACGGTGAGAGACGGGGCGCTCATCGGCATAAACTCCACCGTGCTGGACGGAGCGGTCATCGGGGAAGAGGCCGTCGTCAGCGCCGGCTCCACGGTGACACCCAGGACAGAGGTGGAACCGGGGATGCTGACGGGGGGCGTACCCGCGAAGCCCATCAAGGAGCTCGGGGAGGAGGCAAGGGCCTCCTTCAGGGCAGGCAAGGACGCCTACGTGGAGCTGGGCCAGATGTACCTTCCTATTGGTGAGCGGTAAGTCGTATCATAGGTCATGCGGGCACACGTGATCCCGAGGTAGGAGGTGCGTCGTGGGTTTGTTCGACAAGATCCAAGACACGATATCAAGCGCTACGGAGCAGACCAAGGCCAAAGGCCAGGAGGTCCAGCTCAAGAGAGACAGGACCCAGAAGCTGGCCGCCCTGGGGGAGCAGGTCTACGGGATGTACCTGCAGGGACAGCTGCCCGCGGGCGGGCTGGAGCCGGCGCTCCAGGAGATCGTCGACATAGACCGGCGCCTCACGGAGGCCGAGCAGGCCTACCAGGCCGCACGGACTCAGCCCCAGGCCCCGGGTGCCCAGGCTGAGCCTCCTTCGGCGCAGTACGCGCCGCCGCCGCCGGGGGCACCCGCTCCACCGCAGGCCCAGCAGTACGCGCCACCACCACCAGCCGCTCCGCAGGCACCGGCTCCGCCGGAACCCCAGCCGCCGCCGGCTGCACAGGCTCCGGCACCCCCGGAGGCCCCGGCCCAGCCGGCGCCACCGCCACCAGCGCCCGCGGCGCCTCCTCCGCCCCCGCCCCCGGAGCAGGAGTAGGCCTCGCTGTGATCGGCGGTGCGGAACACAGCCGCATGGAAACGAGTCAAAGAACCGACGTGGTATAATCCGCCCACGATTCCAGCTGATTTCTATTCGGAGGTGCTGTTGTGACAGAGTCGTCCGGGACAAGGAGCGGGGCGAGGTCGATCGGTATCCTGGTGATACTGCTGGCGATCGCACTGCCGTTCGCCGCCGCAGGCTGCGGGCCCCAGAGCCCCCAGGCCGCGGTCCAGGATTTCTTCGGGGCCATCCAGGACCAGGACTGGAACGCCTACCTCGGTTCGATACTTCCCGACGACGCTAGGAGCATGTCCCAGGAAGAGCAAACGACCATGAAGGAGGATTTTGAGAAGACCAGGACCACCTTCAAGGACGTCAAGTACGAGACCGAGTACGACAAGGAGGACAAGGACAAGGCCACGGTGAGTGTGGTCTCCGGCAGCATCACCGCCAAGGACGAGGCGACGGGCGAGACCCAGAAGACGACGGTGGACGAGCTGAAGAAGACCTACGGCAAGGTTCCCACCTACAAGACCGAGAACTTCAAGGGACGCTGGTACGTGAACCTTGACCTGCAGCCCACCGCGACCCAGACCGAAACCCCGTAAGGCGCACGGTCCGAGGGGGAGGTTCCCGACGATGCGCAAGTTCTCCGTGATTCTGATGACCGGCGCGGCGGTGCTGGCCGTGACGGCCCTGGCCGCATCGCTCACCGGCTGTGGTGGCGACTCCCCGGAGGGCGCCGTGAACAAGTACCTGTCGGCCTGGCAGGCGCTGGACTGGAACGCCTTCGAGTCGTCCGTTGCCCCGGATAACCGGTTGAGCGGCCAGGACGAGGAAGAGGCGAAGATCTACCTCGAGCAGATACCGGTGGAGTTCAAGGACATAAAGCTCTCCACCACCCTCGACCCCGAGGACAAGAACAAGGCGAAGGTGGTCATCACCGGCGGGACCGTCACCTACAAGCCCAAGATCATCGGCAAGGAGAAGACCGACACCAAGGACTTCTCGAAGATCGCGGAGGACGCCAGGACCTACGACGTTGTCAGGATCAACGGGGTGTGGTACGTGGACACGGAGCTGATACACTGATCGACTCCGCGCACTGACCGCCGGGCCGATCAGCCTCCCGCGTCTGTTGAGAGGACCTCCACCAGCGCGTTTATCAGGTCCGTCTCGGTGATGATACCCACCAGCTTCCCGCCCTCGACGACGGGGAGCCCGCCGACCTTCAACTCGAGTATTCTGCGGGCCGCCTCCCTTACGTCATCATCGGGGGAGGCGCACGTGGGATCCGCGCTCATGACGGTTTCCACCTTGACGGTGTCCAGCAGGAAGTCGTGATACTTCTTCTCCGTCAGCACCACCGACGACGCGGTGGCGTTGCGAAGGTCCCGGTCGGTTATGATGCCCACCAGGCGGTCGCCGTCCATCACGGGGAAGCGGCGCAGGCCGCGCAACTGGACCAGCTCCCAGGCGGTGCGGATGGGGTCGGACTTCTGGACTGTTACGACCTGCGTGCTCATGAGTTCGCGCACTTTCACGATGACCTCCCGTATCCCGCGTGTTCGCACCGTCCGCGGGCGACCCGACCGGCGTTACATTATACTTCTAAAGTCAGCAATCGGCGGAGGATGGACGCATCGATGTCTGCGAGGAGCGGGAAGAGAGCAGAGGGGCGCGGGAGCGCCGGGGGATCGCGACCGGGCAAGCCGCCTTTCTTCGGGTTCACGGGCTCCGTCCCCGAGCCCGGCGAGCCACGTGAGAAGAAGTCGGCGCAGCCCGAGAAGTACGAGCGTGACCTGGAGACGCCACGGGGTGAGATCCACATCGAGAACTACTGCCCCGCGGAGAAGGTAGAGTCGCTGGCCATCGATGACGGGATATGCATGTTCAGCAGGAACAACCCGGAGCGCCAGAAGAAGGCACTGGTGAACGTCGCCCGCTCGCCCGGCGGCAACGTGATCGTATCGGAGTCCGAGGGCAAGCTGGTGGGATACATAGGCGTTCACCACCCCAGCGAGAACGAGCGCTGGGGGAAGCCCGACTACGACTGGCTCTTCGAGCTCGGAGCCATCGAGGTGAGCCGTAACTACAGGCACCTGCGGCTATCGGTCGAGATGATGCACGCCGCCTGGGACGACCGGTTCTACGACGACAAGGTGGTTATCACCACCGCCTTCACCTGGCACTGGGACCTCGAGAGCACCGGGCTGACCAAGCTCGAGTACCGTGACTGGTTCGTGGACCTGGCCGGCCGCTTCGGGTTCATGGAGATGGCGACCGACGAGCCGAACGTGACGATGGACTCGGCGAACCTCTTCATGGTCCGCCTGGGGAAGCAGGCCTCGTTCTCGAGGTATCAGAAGTTCGCCTCGATGCTGTACGTCAACGACTGGGAGTCGATGCTGCGGGGTTTTTAGAATATGGAGTGGCGTCGGACGAGTGAATTGCGTTATATCCTTCTCTGAGCAGGCGTGGTCCAACGGCAATTCAAACGTCCGACCCCACGGATCGTCCGTGAGTGGCGTCAGACGTTTTCATTGTGTTATGTCCTTCTCGTAGTCAACGTACTCCAACGGCACTGCAAACGTCCGACCCCACAGTCATAGACGTCTGGTAACTGTGACTCGAGGATTTGCTTCAGTCTGCCGCCTTGAAGCGGTCCTTCAGCTTCTTCATCACCGCCGGCATGGTGGTGTATTCCATCTCCTCCAGCGGCAGCCGGTGCGGCTCGAACGGACCGTGACGCCTCAGGTAGTCAGCCGCGTCCAGGGCCTGCTGACGGGCGTTGTCGTAGCTCTTGTCGCTGAACATGTCGCGGGGGCCGATCAGCATCCCGTCCTTGAGCTGGAAGCCCAGGGCGACCACGCGCGGAGGGCCGTCGAACCGGGTCGGGGTGTCGTCCTCGATGCCGACCGGCATCAGCGGGCCGTGATGGGAACCCCTCATCCACCCTGCCACCGCATGGGGGAACGCGAACGGCTCCAACACCTCGCCGACGGCGGGCAGCCCGCTCTGGCACCGCACGGCCATGACCGGGTCGTCCTTCCCCACGTAGCGCCCGGCCATCAGGAACAGGCGCTGTGTCGAGGTGACCGCGACCGGCTCGTCGTTGTCCCCCTTGCGGAAGATGTGTTTTATCACGTAGCGCGAAGGCGACCCGATGAGCACCAGCATGTCGTAGATCTCCTCCGGCGTCTCGAAGATGACCTGACGCTCGCCGATGAGGTCGAGCACCTCGTAGCGGAACCCCTCGTGCATGCTCGGGTCGATGACCAGCCCGATGGTGTTGAACGGGTCCGCGAACATCTTGTACAGGGGCATGTTCCAGGCGCCGGGCTCGGTCTTGTCGGCGAGGAAGATGATGATGGGCTCGCTGGGCCTCTCCACTATGGTCATCTCGGCGAACCCGGGCCCCATGCCCTTGAGGTTGCCCGAGAAGGCGTCGACCAGCAGGTCCTGGCCCGCCCCGTACTGCCCGTACTGCCTGGCGACCTCGGTCATGGCGGTGAAGGTGTTCCAGGCGAACTTGTGGATCTCCTCGTTCTCGATGCCCTTGGTGTGGGTCATTATCAGGGCGATATCGTCTCCCACCTCGCCCTGTGCGTAGTCGATGATCAGACCTTCCTTCTTAGCCTGGTCCAGGTGCGTCACGCAGCACTTGCGCAGCTCCGGATGCACGTCCGAATGGCCAACGAAACCACCGACATCAGCCTTGATTATGCTGAGTGTTACCTCCATCACAGCCTCCTTGAAATGAGTGCCATCCTTATCACAAGTCCAAATATTATAGCAAAAGAGACAGTCCTGCCCCCGGGATGGGAATATGCTATTGTCTAATTCCTATAGGCATTGTGGATTATCGGTATGTGGAGCTGCCTGCGGACGGTCCCGGTGACGGGAGGGTCGCCGCGGGCCGGGTCGAAAGGTACACCATGAAATTCTCCACCCGGGCACGCTACGGAATGCGCGCGATGCTGGATATCGAACTGTACGGCGGCGACGGCCTGGTGCTGCTCAGGGAGATCGCCGAGCGGCAGGAGATCTCCAAGAGGTATCTCGAGCATATGATGACCATGCTCCGCAACGGTGGCCTGGTGGTGGCCGAGCGCGGTGCCGGTGGAGGATACCGCCTGGCCAGGCCGGCGGAGCAGATCCGGCTCGACGAGATATTCGAAGCGCTGGAGGGAGATATCGCCACGGTGGAGTGCGTCCGCGACGGCTCCGCCTGCGGGAGGGCCGAGGACTGCGTGACCAGGGTGCTCTGGACCGACGTCTCCGACGCGATACGCTCGGTCCTGGAGCAGCGGACACTGGCGGACCTTGCCGAGAGCTGTAGATCCATGGAGAAAGGCGGCTGAATTGAAGTTCGTATACCTCGACCACGCGGCGACCACGCGGCCGGCGGACGAGGTCGTTGAGGCGATGCGGCCCTACCTGTCCGAGAGGTTCGGCAACCCGTCCGCGCTGTACTCCCTGGGCCGCCGGTCACGCTCGGCGATAGAGGAGGCGCGCTCGGAAGTGGCATCCCTCATCGGCGCAGATCCCGACGAGGTCTACTTCACCTCCGGCGGGAGCGAGTCGGACAACATGGCGCTCTGGGGGACCCTCATTGCAAACGATGGGGAGGGAGGGCACCTGGTCACCACGAACATCGAGCACCACGCGGTCCTGGAGACGGCCGAGTTCCTGGCCGATCACGGTTACGAGGCCACCATCGTCGGCGTGGACGGGGCGGCGAGGGTGGACCCCGCCGACATGGAAGAGGCCATCAGGCCCGATACCGTGGTGGTCTCGCTGATGCACGCCAACAACGAGGTGGGCACCATCGAGCCGGTGGCCGACGTCTCGCGGGCGTGCCGCCGGGCCGGCGTCTACCTGCATACGGACGCGGTCCAGACCGTTGGCAATATCCCGGTGGACGTGGACGAACTGGGCGTGGACCTGCTCTCCATCTCCGGGCACAAGCTGTACGGGCCCAAGGGCGTGGGGGCCATCTACGTGCGCAACGGCGTCAGGATCTCCCGGTTTATCCAGGGTGGGGAGCAGGAGCGCGGGATGCGTGCGGGCACCGAGAACATCGCGGGCATCGTCGGGTTGGGGGCCGCGGCGCGGCTGGCGTCCAGTGAGATGTCGGCGAAGGTCGAGCGCATTGCCCGGCTCCGCGATCGTTTGGTCGAGCGTCTGACGGGCTCCATCGACGAGATCCTGCTCAACGGGCATCCCACCGAGCGCCTCCCCAACAACGCCCACTTCCGCATCCGTCGTATCGAGGGCGAGGCGATATGCCTTCATCTGGACACGGTCGGAATCTGCGCGTCGACAGGGTCCGCCTGCAGCTCGGAGGCGCTCGAGCCGTCACACGTGCTGATGGCCATGGGGGTGCCGACCATCGAGGCGCACGGATCGCTGCGCTTCTCGCTGGGCCGCGACACCACGGAGGAAGACATCGAATACGTAGCCGAGAATCTGCCACCCATCGTTGAGCGGCTTCGGGCGATGTCCCCCCTGTAACCGTTACCGCCACATCCCCACTTGCCAGCTACCTAACGTCGCTGACCGTGGGGTCGGACGTTTGCCGTTGCCGTTGGATCACTCCAAACGGCCGGAAGGTAAAAAACGCAATGAAAACGTCCGACGCCACTCCAGATCTCAGACGCGTTCCCGGGCGAAGTCGAACCGCTTCTCGCCCGTGAGGAAGCGATCCAGGTCCTCACCGTCGTAGAGCTTGATCACGATCCTGCGCACCTTCGCGGCGACGCGGTCGATCAGGTCCTTGGAGAACACCTCGTCGTGGTATGCGGACAGGTCGATCGGCCTGCCGATGCGAAGGGTAACGCGGCGGTAGGTGATGAGGTCCACACCTTCCCGGGCGCGTGGATGCCGGACGAAGGGAGTCACCAGCACCCCCGGTATCTTGAGCAGCCCCTTCTCGGTCTCGGGGGCTATCGCCACCGGGATGATGGGCACCCGGTTCTCGAGGGCCAGCTTGGCGAAACCGGTCTTGAACGAGGAGACCTTGCTGACCGCGTTCACGTGCATGAACGACTCGATCCCCTCGGGGAAGATTCCGACCAGCTCGCCGTTGGCCAGCAGTCTGGACGCGGTGTCGAGGCTGCGGTCGCCGGCATCCCCGCCGTAGATGTCCATGGAGAAGAACCCCGCCAGGTTCATCAGCGGTGCGGTGCCGGGCACGCCGTAGAGATGGGAGCCCGCTGCGAAGTTGATGTAGCGTTCTATGGCATACCCCATGATCAGCGGATCGGAGTAGGAGCGGTGGTTGGACACTATCACGCCACCACCGTCCTCGGGGACATTGTCCGCCCCCTCGGTGCGCACGCGGAAGTGCCATCCGAGCAGCGGCCCGAAGGTGAGGCGGAGGGCCTCGATCAGAACCATGCTGCGGAGCTCCATCGCCGCCCTACCCCCGGCCCGCGGTGACGGTGTACACGTCGCACCTGCGGTCGCGCGTCTGCCACTCGATGTCGGCGACCGACCCTGTGACGGCCTCCAGGCCGGCGGCCACCTTGGCGGCGTAGAGGTCCTGGTTGTAGGCGTTGTGTATCTCCACTGTGACCGATGAAGGCGAGGTCTCGAAGCGGACGGGGTAGCCGAGACCGCGCAGTGCCATGCCGGTGAGGTACTCCTCCCAGAAACCGGCCGGATCGTCCTTGCCGCTTCCCTCCAGCCTTCGCCTCGAGTATGCCTTCTGCGCGTCGTAGACTATGCGGATCACGTCCTCCCCCAGCTCGCGCTCGAGCTCGCGCAGGATGGAGTTGATCGACTGTACCGCGACCATCTCCTCCCGCTCCCAGGTCCTGGGGTTCCTGATGATGCCCTTGGAGAGGTCCCAGGCCACCGACCTGCACATGGGCACCGGAACCCCGCACCTGCCGCAGCGCTGGAAGGAGAGCGGGCCGGTCCCCCCCTCGACCTCTTCGAGATAGAGGCGCTCCTCCGACTCGGGCTTCCCCTCGGCGTGGGTCATGCAAACCACCAGCTCGCCGTCCTCCAGGCGGTGGGTGGCGTTCGAGCCGTCCATCTGCTCCACGGACTCGTAGATGCCCAGGCAGTTTCCGACCACCATCGGGATCATGCAGGGATCGGAGAAGCGCAGGGACAGGTGATCCCCCGCAGCGTAGCTCTCGACCCTTACCCGGCCCGCGCCCAGCCCCGCGAGATCGTTGCCCATGCCCGCGACTATCAGCCTGGCCAGCCACTGGGGGCGCAGGAACCGGTTGTTGGGGACGCGCCTGGCGTCTATGTTCCAGTACAGGGCGCGCACCATGGCGTAGAGGTCCTTGCCGATGTACTTCTGGGCCTCGATCACGATGTGCTCGATGGGTGCCCCGATGGCGTCGGCGAGGGTGTCATAGATGCTGTCCCACTCGCTCACCTCCAGGAACATCACGGGTATCTTCGGCTTGACGCTCCCGACGATGGTGCCGTCGGAGTGCCACTCCATGAAACGCGCGAACCTGCGGGGAAAGCCACAATCGGGGCACCGCCTCATCACGACCTCCAAAGCATCCTTGCCCGTGCCCTTACCATCGGCGCGAGCGTCCGGTGCGCTTAAACGTCTAGACGTCGTTGCCTTGCCGCACCCATTTTACTTCTTGCGGTCGCCGGAGCGAATAGCCCGGACCGACCAGGCGGGGTGCCGGGCTAGAGCGAGCTGCGGTGCCGGATGTCCAGGACCTCGAACCGGCGTGCCTGAACACTGCCGATTACCCGGTAATCACCGATCCGGATGCGATAGAGGACCGGATCGCGCGTGCCGGAGAGCCTCTTGATATCAGCTTCGAGTAACAGTGGCTTATCCTGGTACTCCTTGAGCTTCTTTGCGATACGCGTGCGATTAACAGGCTCCAACCCGGTGAGCTTCTTGAGGGAGGACTCAGAGAGGACAAGGACGAGCCCGTCGGTCACTACTCGATGTCCTCCGCGACGAGCTGGTCGTAGACCTCGTCAAGTGAGAAGGCCCTGCCCCGCTCGATCTCGCGCAGGCTGCGCCGCACCGCCGCCTTGACCTTCGTGCTGTGGGCGATGATGAAGTCCTCGAGGTCATCCGGAGTCAACGGAACGAGGGCGGCGACCGGCCTGCCGTTGTTGGTCACTATCACGGCGCCGTCTTCCTTGAGGTTCCTGACGTACTGGGAGGCCCTGGCCTTGAGCTCTCCGATGCCGATCGTTTTCAAAGTCGATACCCCCCAAATTGGTCTGAACTATGGTCATAATAATGGTCATTGTGATTGTATTGCCTTTGGGCAAGAGAGTCAAGGCGCAAGGACATATCTAGGCGGCGCGGGTGCCACCGGTGTCCGGGGGCGGCGCGGCCTCCTCGACGTCGGGGAAGGACGGCACGATGGGCTCGAGGTCACATGCTATGAGGCCGACGCCCCCGGCGCGGTCACTCACCCGGCCGGTCACCCGCAGGATGCGCGAGGTGCCCACCAGGGCCCCCAGCCGCTCGTACTCGCGGGGGAAGATGGTCGCCTCGAAGGTGCCGGTGAGGTCCTCGCAGGTCAGGAACTGCATGTACTCCCGCTTCCTGGTGACCGCGCGCCGCTGGGCGATGAGCCAGCCCACCAGGGTGACCGTCTCGCCGAGGTGGTCCGCCAGCGTGGAGCTGTTCACGGTCGCCCGGGCCAGCTCGCCGGGCACCATGATCTCCAGCGGGTGGCGCGAGACCCCGGCCTCGAGGTACTCGAGCTCGAGGCGCAGCCTGTGGGCGGGCGAGTAGTCGGGCAGGCGCGGCAGGGCGGTGGGAGGGGTGACCCGGGGCAGGGGAAGCGGCAGGGGCGAGGAGCCGTCCGGCCCGTCCTCGCCGTCCGGGGAGCCGGGGTGCGGCCTGCCGGAGCGTACCTGCGCCCACATCATGGAGAGCTTCCAGAGCAGCTCGGGCCGGGTGTTCTCGAACGAGTCGAACGCCCCGCACTTTATGAGGGTGGCCACCTCATCCCCGGTGGTTGTGACGCGCGAGAGGAAGTCGGACAGCGAAGTGAAGGGAAAGCGCTCGCGCGCCTCCAGGACCTTCTCGACGGTGTGGAAGGTGAGTCCCTTCACCCGGCGGAGCCCGAAGTAGAGCACGCCGCCGTGGACCTCGAAGTCGGCCCCGCTGCGGTTGATGTCCGGCAGCGCCACCGGCACGCCGAGCCTGCGGGCCTCCTCTATATATACGGACCGGTGGTAGAACCCGGCGTCGTTGGTGAGAACAGAGGCCATGAACTCGGCGGGGAAGTGCGCCTTCAGGTAGGCGGCCTGGTAGGAGAACTCGCCGTAGGTGGCGGCGTGCGCCTTGCAGAACCCGTAGCCGGAGAACCTGGCCAGGCTCTCGTAGACGGCGAGAGCGGCGCTGGTGGACAGCCCGCGCTCGACCGCGCCGGTCATGAAGCGGGCGCGCAGGGCGTCCATCTGCCCGGGGGAGCGATGCTTGGTCATGGCCCGGCGCAGGCCGTCGGCCTCCTCGAGGGTGAATCCGGCCAGCGCCACCGCGGCGCGCATCACCTGCTCCTGGTAGACGAAGGTGCCCAGCGACTCGGAGAGGATGGGCTCGAGGTCGGGGTGAAGGTACACCAGCGGCTCGCGCCCGGCCCGCCGCAGCAGGAAGAGCTCCTTCATGCCCGAGCCGGAGGCGCCCGGCCGGATGAGGGCGATGGACAGGGTCAGCTCCGAGATGTCGCGCACCTGCATCGCCTGCAGCAGCGAGCGCATGGCCGGGCTCTCGATCTGGAAGACGCCCAGGGTGCGGCCCGAGCGCAGCAGGCGGAAGGTGGCCTCGTCGTCGCGCGGGAGGTCGTCCGTGTCCAGGCGCGCGCCGTGGTTGGCGGCCGCGCCGGCGGCGGTGTCCTCTATGACCGAGAGCCCTTTCTGTCCCAGTATGTCCATCTTGATCAGGCCCAGCCTCTCGATGGGCCCCATGTCGTACTGTGTGACCACGAGACCCTTGGCGGCGCGCTCGAGGGGGACCAGGTCGGTGAGCGGCCGGTCGGCGATGACAACGCCCCCCACGTGGATGGAGATGTGCCGGGGGAAGCCGTCCAGCCGGGCGGCCATGTCCAGGATGGTGCGGTAAGGTTCGCGGTCGGCGGGCAGCCCGCGGTAGGAGGGTATCGCCCCGGCTACCTTCTCGATGTCGCTCGCGCGGCATCGGGGGACGGCGGCGCTGAAGGCGTCCACCTCCTCGGGGGGCAGGCCCATGGCCTTGCCCACGTCGCGTACCGCCTGGCGCGCCTTCATGGTGGCATAGGTGCAGATCATGGCGACCCGGTCGCGTCCGAACCGGCGGTAGATGTAGGAAAGGACCTCGTCGCGCCTGCTGGCGCTCACGTCGAGGTCGATGTCGGGCGGGTCGTCGCGCGCCGGGGAGAGGAATCGCTCGAAGTAGAGGTCGTGCTCCAGCGGATCGATGTAGGTGATCCCCAGGACGTAGGCGACCATGCTGCCGGCCGCCGAGCCCCGCCCCGCCGCGGGGATGTCCCGCTCGCGGCAGAAGCGGGCTATTTCGTTGACCACCAGGAAGTAGGGGGTGAAGCCGAGCGCCTCTATGGTGTCCAGCTCGAGGTGGAGGCGCTCGAGGGCCCGCGTCGTGAGGGGGCGGTAGCGCTTCGCCGCCCCCTCGAAGCAGAGCTTGGTCAGGTGGCTGAACGCCGACTCGCCGGCGGGGAGGTCGGGCGCCGGGAACAACCAGCGGCCCAGCTCGAAGCGGAAGTCGCAGGCGGCGGCTATCTCGGCGGTGTTGGGCAGGGCTTCGGGGGCCTCGCTGTAGGGGTGGGCGGAAAAAAGCTCGGCTATGGCCCCCGGCGGCTTGAGGTGGCACTCCGCCGACGCGCAGCCCCCCGCCGGGATGCGCGTGACCGGGCACAGGAGCCTGATGGCGCACAGCACGCGGTGGAGGTCGTAGTCGGCCGCCCGGGCGAATGCTACGCGGCCGCCCGCGACGCAACGGACGCCGTGACGGCGCGCCGCCGGTATGAGGGCCTCGGCCGCCGCGTGGCTGGCGCGCGTGCCCTCGTTGACGAGAAGCGCGAACAGCGAGTCGCCGAAGGCCTCGCTCAGCGTGGCGAGGAGCCCGGGCTCGCTGCACAGCGCGAACAGGCCGCCCGCGCCCGCGGCCAGCGACTCGATGCCGAGCGGCGACTCACCCAGGGTGCGCTCGGTGACCAGGCGGCTCAGGTTACGGTAGCCGTCCTCGTCGCGCGCCAGGAGGATGAGGCGGGATTCCCCCGGTTCTCCCCTCCCCCCCGGCGGGGGAGGGTCAGGGTGGGGGGGAGGCCCTTCGACCGCAAGGTCGCAGCCGATGATGGGCTTTATGCCCGCCGAGCGGGCCGCCTCGAAGAACGGGACCGCGCCGTAGAGGCCGTCGCGGTCGGTCAGAGCCAGCGAGCCCATGCCCGAGCGCACACACTCCTCTACCAGCTCCTCCGCGGGACTGGCCCCGAACAGGAGGCTGAAGTTGCTGTGACATTCGAGGTGGGTGAAATCTTTCATGGGTCGGCTCGTCCGGTCGTCGCTCCTACGGGTCCGGCGCCGCGCACGGCGGCGCACGCTCAGTCTCAGCACCCGCGCGGGGGCCGGCCACTCCGCGTCGCCGGCTGCGGGACCCGGACCGCCGCCCCTCCGCCCCCCGCGGCCGAGCCCTCCGAGGCGGCCTCGTGGAGCCGCCCCGGGATGGTATCCCGCAGGGAGGAGCGCCGGTCGGGCAGCAGCTCGGAGGTGCTGCCCCTCAGGATCGAAGAGAACCCGAAGCGCTCGCGGATGCGGTCGATGCTCTCGTTGAGGCTGTCCAGCTTGAGGCTGCGCCCCGCGGCCGGACCTTCGAAGAGCTCGCCCTGGCAACCGGCTCCCACCAGGCCGGAGAGTGCGACCCCGACCAGCCGTATGCGCACCCCGCGCTCCAGCAGCCCTTCGAACAGCTCGCCGGCGGCGGCGAAGACGGTCTGCTCCTGGTCGGTGGGCACCTTCAGAGTGCGGAACTTCATGTAGGTGCGGAAGTCCGAGTGGCGCAGTTTTACCGCGATGCGGGTGGTGGCCAGGCCGTCGGCGCGGAGCGCCCGGCAGCACTTCTCGGCCAGCAGCAGCAGAGTGCAGCGGACCAGCTCGTAGTCGATGGTGTCGTTGTCGAAGGTGGTCTCGCGGCTCACCGACTTGGGGGCACGGCCGGGCTCGAGCCGCCGCCGGTCCTCGCCGCGGGCGTGCTCGGAGAGCACCCTGCCCCAGGAGCCCAGCACGCTCTCCAGCGCCTCGGGCGGGAGCAGGGCCAGGTCGCCGACCGTGCGGATGCCCAGGTCGGTCAGGGTGGTCGAGCAGACCGGGCCCACCCCGGGGAGCTTCTCCACGGGGAGGGGGGCCAGGAACCCGGCCTCCCCTCCGGGCGGCACCTCGACAAAGCCGTTGGGCTTGGCCACCTTGGAGCCGACCTTGCTGACCACCTTTGAGGTGGAGAGGCCCGCGGAGGCGGGGAGCCCCAGCTCGGCGGCGATGCGAGCGCGTATCTCGCGCACGACGACGGCGGGCTCGCCGAACGCCAGGCGGCAGCCGGTGAGGTCGAGGTATGCCTCGTCGATGCCGGCGGGCTCGATCGTGGGGGTGTACTCGCACAGGATGTCGCGCACCCGGCGCGAGTAGTAGAGGTATGCCTGGAAGTCGCCCCGCAGGTAGACCGCCTGCGGGCAGAGCCGGCCTGCCCGCGCCAGCGGCATGGCCGAGTGTACCCCGAAGGCGCGCGCCTCGTACGAGCACGCGGCCACGACCCCCCTCTGTGACGGGTCGCCGCCCACGATGACCGGCCTGCCCTCGAGTGCGGGGTCGAGCAGTCGCTCCACCGAGCAGAAGAAGGTGTCCATGTCTATGTGGAGTATGGCCCTTGGTTTGGTTGCGTTCATCGTGCTTGTTCCTGTCTTACGTTCACGTTGTTTACCGGGGGGTCAGACCCCTTGCTTTTGCATTACGTCGCAATCCCTGTGCCGGACTGATCGAACGCAAATGCGGGGTCTGACCCCATTAGAGTATCCTCAGCACGGCGCGCACCCGGCCCTGTATTTCGACGCGCTCGTCCGGCCCGGGCACGATCGGCTCCATCTCGGGGTTGGCCGGCTGCAGCCGTATGCGCCCGCCGCCGGCCGCCCTCTCGCGGTAGAGCTTCTTGAGGGTGGCCCTCTCGCCGTCTATGAGTGCGACCACCGTCTCGCCGTTCTCCGGAGAGGGGTTCTCCTCGACGACCACGTAGTCGCCGTCGAAGATCCCCTCGTCTATCATCGAGGAGCCCCTTACCTTCAGCGCGTAGACCCGGCCTCCGGCCAGCGTGGCCGTGACCTCGATCTGTTCGGGGACCGCCACCGCCTCGATGGGCTCGCCTGCGGCGATTGTGCCCATGAGCGGGATGAGCGTACCGCCGCGCCCGCCCGCGCCACCCCGCGAGGAGAGGAGCCGCGAGGCCCTGTCGGTGAGAAGCACCGAGCGGGCGTGATCGCGCCGCCGCACGATGAGACCCCCGGCCTCCAGCGAGTCGAGGTGCTCGGCGACCGTGGCAGAAGAGGAGACCCCGAGCCTACCGGCCACCTCACGCACAGTGGGGGAGTAGCCGTTCTCTCGCCGGAACGACCCGAGAAACTCGAGTGTCTCCATCTGCCTCTTCGTCAATCTCGTCTCTTCCATCGCTTCGGTGCGCCCTCCCCGGGGGAACGGGTCGGCTCGTCCGCAACCAGTGTAACCGAACAAAAACCGAAAATCAAGCCAGGTCGATATACAGAGGCGTCAGACAATTTCATGCGTTATCTCCAGTCCCTGCGTTGACGAGTATTGAACGCCTGCAAATGTCTGACCCCCCGGTTCGTCCATAGGTTGATCCACCGGAAGGCGTCCCTCTTTGGATGCAACGGGGAACGCCGGCATTCAACCGGCGTCTGTTGCATTAGAATAGAGACATGTTATCTCGTGGGGTCAGACACTTGCAGTGCCGTTGGACTACGCCGATTCAGACAACCGGGGGGTCCGACAGGTGACCGTGGGGTCAGACACTTTTGATACATTCAGTGCACGCCGACCAGCGGGTGGTGATAATGGATGAAAGTGTCTGACGCCACTCTGTCTTTTAAGAGTGTTGGAGTACGTTGATCTCGATAAGGACATAACGCAATGAAAACGTCTGACGCCCCTCTGTTCTTGAAAATGAATGCAATGAAAGTGTCTGACGCCACTGTATTTTTAGAGGAGGCGCCTTGAGGAAGTCCCCCGTGCTCTTGACAGCACTCCTCGTCGCGGCCATCGCTGCAGCCGCGATCTCCGGCTGCACCAGCGAGCAGTCCACGGCGCGAGAGTACATCGAGCAGGCCCGCGCCAGGAACAAGGACGTCGCGGTCATCCAGGAAGAGTTGAAAAAGAAGAGCGACGAGCTGGCGGCGCTCTTCCAGCAGATAAGCGATCCACCGACAGCCGAGGAAGCTCAGAAGATGAAACAGCTCACCGCCGAGCTGTCCGCCCTCGTCGATACGTCCAACGCGGACATACAGAAGACCCGCTCGGAGTACGAGAAGATCCTGAAGCTGGACGACGTGGAGGGCTACAAGGAGTACGCCCTGAACAAGATAGAGGTCCTGGGGATACTGGACCAGCTGGCCTCGCTGCACCGCCAGTACTGGGAGCTCTACGACCGGGCGTTCGATGAGTACCTCGCCAGCGGCACCGTCGACGAAGAGGCCATCAGAGCCGGGATCGACCCGGTCCTGACCCAGAAGGCGCAGCTCGACGAGAAGCTCGAGAAGCTCAACAAGGAGGCGGCCGACCTGGCCGACGAGCTCGGGATCTGACATGGGCCGCCCGGCGCGCCCACGAACACCGGGGGAACGGATGACAAAGCGCCATACGGCAATCGTTATCGCCATCGCCCTCGCCGCGTCGCCGGGTCCAGGCGAAGGGGGTACGCGGTGATCTGTCCTGGGTGCGGGCGCGAGATAGACCAGCGGTACCGCAGCTGCGTCTACTGCGGGAGGCAGCTGGCGGCCGGGGGACAGTACCCGCCCGCGCCTCCGGGGGCGGCGGCGCCGGCGGCGCCGCAACAGCCGGCATCCCCGGGGCAGCCGGCAGCAGCCGCGCCCCAGCCGACCACGGTCTACCAGCCGGGCGCACCCGGCCTGCCCGCCTACGGTCAGCAGCCGCCCTACCCCGGTTACCCGGGCCAGCCCTACGGCCAGCCGACCGTGCAGATGCCCGCCCGGGGATACCCCCCTCAGCCGTACGGACAGGCGCCGCAGTACGCCTATGCCCAGCCTCAGGCGCCCTACGCACCCGGCTACTCCGCCGCCGGAAGCCGCGGCTCGTGGGTACTCGGCCTGCTGATGCTGCTGGCGGGACTGCTGGTGGCCGGCTCCACGTTCCTGCCCTGGATAGCCACTCCGTCGATCTCGATCCCCGGTGTATCCTCGACCGCCACTGCGAGCATCACCGGCTGGAACACGATGACCACGGGGTCGACCGGCGGCGGCGGCTTCAACATAGTGTTGAGCGAGGAGGGGACGGTCTTTTTAACCGGGTTCTTCAGCCTGCTTTTCGGGGCGCTGCTGCTGCTCGGGGCCGTCATCGTCTTTTTCAGAAAGAGGGTTGGGGGCTGGCTCGCGCTCGCCTTCGCGGTGGGGGCGGCGGCGTGCGCCGCCGTGGACATCGTGATGGTCTACTGGAAGATGGAAGGCCTCTCCCCGCACGTGGGCCTCTGGGGGTTCGCCGGAGCCGCGATCGCGGCGATGGTGATCTCCATCGTCTCCCTTGCCTCCGGCTGACCACGGTTCCTCCCTCTTCCCCAGGGGGAGAGGGTCGGGGTGAGGCTGACCGTCTTTATTAATCTTCTATCCCCGCGATCCGCTTCGCCAGCCTGACCTTCTCCGGGAGGTCGGCCAGGCGCGATATCATGATGCGCTGCGCCTGCGGGGACCCGGCGCCGTGGATGCTTTCGGTCAGGTAGGCGGCGGCCCCGCAGCCCACGGTGATGCTCTCGATGAACTTCAGTATCCTTATGCGGTCCAGCGTCGGCACCTCGGCGCGCCCCCGGAGGTACTTGTCCAGATACGGCGCGATCTCGGTGTTTGCGAAGTCCCTCTCCGAGGGCATGGTCACCACCAGCCCGCCCGCGATGTCCTGCAGCAGCCGGGCTATCTCGAACGGGAAGCGGGTGACGTTGAGCTTGCATACGTTGGCCAGCAGCGTGTCCACCATGTAGCCCCCCGAGGGCGTGGCGGCGCCCCGCGAGCTGCAGGCGATACCGCAGGCGAACAGCGTCTCGTTGAGGTGGATCATCTCGGTTATCTTGTCGCGCACGTGGCTGGCCTTCGCCGCCCCCTGGTACTCGGCGGCCAACTGGGCCGCACCGATGATGACGTCGCCCACGCCCACCTTGCAGCCGCCGTACGACTGCCGGTGGAATGAGGCGAAGCGCTCCACCACCTTGCCGCTCTGGTCGGTCTCCCCGCACATGAACACGCGCTCGGAGGGGATGAACACGTCCTCGAAGATCACCAGCGCTTCCTGGCTCCCGTAGTTGGGGTTGCCCACGTCCAGGGGGCTCCCCTCGAGCTTGCGGGTGTCGGAGGGCTGGCGACCGAGCACGAAGGTGATTCCCTCGGCGTCGGCCGGCACCGCGAACGATACCGCGAACTGCTCCTCTCCCTCGCGCATGGCGGTGGTGGGCATGACCAGTATCTCGTGCGAGTTGAGCGCCCCGGTCTGGTGAGCCTTGGCCCCGCGCACCACTATGCCGTCCGATGTGCGGTCCACCACCCGCAGGAACATGTCCGGGTCGACCTGCTCGCCCGGCCGCAGGGATCGGTCTCCCTTCACGTCGGTCATGGCGCCCTCGACCACCAGGTTCTCCTCCTGAACCCAGGCCAGGTAGTCCTGAAGGCGGCTGTGGTAGTCGGTTCCGTGCGCCTCGTCGCACTCGAAGGTGACCGAGTACAGGGCGTTGAACCCGTCCATGCCCACGCATCGCTGAAAGCAGGTGGCGGTGCGACGCCCCAGCAGCCTCTGCATGAGCACCTTGTCCACCAGGTCGTCGGTGCCGCGGTGGATGTGGGTGAAGCGGCTGATGGTCTTTCCCGTGAGGTGGCTGCGGCAGGTGAGCAGGCCCTCGGCCTCGGGCTCCCGGCCCATGTCGTACGTCTCGGCCACGGCGTTGGCGCTGGGCCTCAGCAGCGGGTGGTCCACGGTGCACTCGCAGGGCTCGCCCAGCACGTACACGTCACGCTCGAGCCGCCTGAGGCTCTCCAGGTACTCTTCCGGGCTATCTATCTTCATGCTGTTGCCCTCCGGTCTAGATTCTGGAGCACACTAATAATAATGGTTCTGCCGACCGCGTTGAATGAGGGCGAGCAACCGCCGGCTTGAATGATATCTGTACGGTCAACGAACCAAGCTTGGTGTCAGACATTTGAATCACAACAACTAACTCTTTTGTCCAAAAGATAATCACAGCAACTAGAGTTACGGCCCGTCCGGGGCATGGATCGGCACCCGGGCGATAACTGTGGTTTTTCGATTCGTCGGTCAACTGCTGTTGAAGTTGGGATTCAAATGTCTGACACTTTTCTTGAAGCGGGTCCGGTGCGGGCCGCCGGGCCGTCCTCGCGGCCCTCCCACGCATAAGCGGTTACAATTAACCGGTGATTACAGGAAGCAGGTCGGGCAGGAGCATGGGCAGCACAAGGACATGGCCGGCGGCACTGGCGGCCGTGCTCGTGCTCTCCGCGTGCCTCGCGTCCGCCCCGGGGGCCTGCGCCTCCACCACCTTCGAGTTCTTCAATCCCACGGAGGGGTCCATCGAGTCGGGTACCGTCCACATCATCATCAAGTGCTGGGATCCCGCGGGGCTCACTCGCGCCGTCATCGACGCCGGGACGCAAGAAGGCCAGATCACCTTCAGCGGCCTGCCGACATACGCCGAGGCGACCTACGACTGGGACACCGTGAAGGAGTTCAACGGGACGCACACCATCGCGATCCACTGCTGGAACGGGACCGGGCAGGTCACCGACGACGGCATCCTGGTCACGGTCAACAACGTCGGCGTCCCCATGATCGACTTCAAGGAGCCGGGTCCCAACCAGGTGCTCGACCAGTCCACCGGGCCGGTCTCTGTGAAGGCGCGCGTGACCAGGGGGCAGGGCGGCGGCGGCGTCGAGCGGATATCCTTCTCGGTGGACGGCTCCACCCTCCACAGCGCTCTTTACGACCCGCCCGCTGACGCCGTGGACTACGCCTACACCTGGAACATGACCGGGATGCGATCGGGCCAGCACACGCTCCGCATCTACGCCGAGTCGGAGCTCGGCAAGAAGAGCATGAGCGAGAGGACGACCTACAAGCTCGAGGCGGTGCGCTCGCGCTTCTACTTCGCGGAGGGCACCACCCGCGGCGGTTTCGTGACATACTTGTGCATCGGCAACCCGGACGACGTGGAAGCATGCGTCATCGTCGACTTCATGACAACGGACAGCACGCAGATGAAATCGTACATCGTCCCAGCGCTCAGCAGGCGTACGGTGGACATCGGCGGTGCCATCGGGACCGGTCGGGACACCTGCGTGACCGTGACCTCCGACCGGGAGGTCGTCGTCGAGCGGCCCATGTACTTCGACTACCGGCCCAACGGGACCGGAGGCCGGGCCCCGGGAGGCGGCCCGGGTTACGACGGCGGCTCGGACGCGATGGGCGCGACGGCCCCGTCCCCCACGTGGTACTTCGCCGAGGGCACGACCCGCAGCGGCTTCGACACATACGTGTGCGTGGAGAACCCGCAGGCGGAGGACGCGGGGATGACCATCTACTACCAGGTCGAGGGGGAAGGGCACCGCACCAGGTACAACGCCGTGCCGGCGCTCTCAAGGGTCACCATCAACGTGGCCGAGCAGATCGGCAGGGATAAGGACTTCTCCATGAAGCTGGAGTGCGACCGCGCCGTGGTGGCCGAGCGGCCCATGTACTTCTGCTACATGGGCTCCGGCGCGGCGAACCGCTACTGGACCGGCGGGCACGTCGTGATGGGAATAACGGCCCCCAGGGCGCAGTACTACTTCGCCGAGGGGGCGACCTACGGCAACTTCGAGGAGTGGCTCTGCCTCCAGAACCCGAACGAGTTCGAGATAACCGTGGACGCGATCTACATGCTGGACCGCGGCGAGGTACTGCAGCGAAGCTACCCGGTAAACGCCAACCAGCGCAGGACCATCAGCGTCGGCGCCGAGGTCGGGCCCGACAGGGACGTCTCGGTCACGCTGAGCTCGACCTCGGGGTTCGTGGCCGAGCGGCCCATGTACTTCGACTACCGCGGCTCGCGCGGGTACTCCTACACCGGCGGGCACGACGTCATGGGAGCGACGCACCTGACAACCTCGTGCTACTTCGCGGAGGGGTACACGGGACCGGGGTTCGACCAGTGGTTCTGCATCCTGAACCCCAACGACGAGGATGCCGAGGTCACCATCACCTACTACCTCGAGGGCGGCGGCACGGTCCGGAAGTCCCACCAGGCCCCCGCCCGCAGCCGCTACACCGTCTACGTGAACGAGGACCTGGGGGACGGTCTCTCCCAGTCGTCGCTGATAACCTCGAGCCTTCCCATAGTCGCCGAGCGGCCGATGTACTTCCTGTTCCAGGGGCAGTACAGCGGCGGGCACGACGTGGTCGGGTTCACCCCGCCGACCTTCTAGGAGAGCACTACATGGAGCCGATGGCCGGAGACCGCTGCAGGATAAGGTACGACATACCCGCGCCGCAGGGCCCGGCATTCCGCGCCGGCGAGGAGGTCTACATCATGAAGGTGGACCCCCACCCGGCGAACCTGGAGTACCGCTACGTGGTCCGTTCCGCCGTCCTCCAGGAGTTCTTCATGCTGCGCGCCGCCGACCTCGAGCCGCTGTCGATGTCCCGGCATGCCGACGTCCCGGTAAGACAGGTCCGGCGGTTCGGCTCACCCAGGGACAATGTCCCCGGGGTGATCCTGCTGGTGGCGGGGATCGGCATGCTGGTTTCGGGCCCCCTGCCCTGGTACAAGGTGTTCGGGGTCAACCACTCGGGGACCTGGCCGATAATGCTGTCGATGGTACTGGGGGTGTTCGTCACCTTCAGGGCATTGGAGGTCCTCTACGTCCTGCCCCAGAACACGGAGCGCCGCTGGTCCAGGCCGGTGGCCCTCGGCCTCTCGATAGTGGCGGTCGGAGTGGCGCTCTACGCCCTGACCGCCGGCGTGCCGGACATGCATACGCGGGGGCCGGCGCCGTACCTGTTCATGGCGTGCTCACTTGCCGCGCTGGCCGCGAGCGCCGTCCTGATGGTGAACACCAGGGCGCCCGCCTCCGCGCGGGCCGGCGCGTGAGGGGACAGGTGGCCGCGCTGGCGCAAGCGAAACGTAAGAAAGCCGTACCTTTGATGGAGGTTCTTTGAGGGAGTTCAGACCGCGCACCTTCGGGCGCATCGTTGCAGCCGCACTGGCGGCGGCCCTGCTGTCGCTGAGCGCGCCGGCGTACGCATCCATACACGACTGGGACGGAGGCCACGACGTAACCGGGTGGTCGGCACCCGCGAAGAGCCTGTACTTCGCCGAGGGCACCACCCGCAACGGGTTCGAGGAGTATCTCATCCTTCGCAATCCCGGCGCGAACGCCGCAGAGGTCACCATCCGGTACCTGTTCGGCGGCGGGTCGGCCTCCACCCAGCAGGTGGCCCTGGAACCGTGGGCGGGCGCATCCATCCTGGTCAACGACGCGGTGGGGCCCGACCGGGATGTCTCTATCGCGATCGACTCCAGCGAGGGGCTGGCGGCCGAGCGACAGATGTACTTCAACTACAAGGGCGTCTGGACGGGCGGGCACGCCTCGCGCGGCGTGGGAGCGCCGTCCGGCACCTGGCACTTCGCGGAGGGCACGACCCGGGGAGGCTTCGCCGAGTGGCTCTGCCTGCAGAACCCCGCAGGTACCGACGGGGTCGCCGAGATCACCTACTTCCTCGGCACCGGCGAGAACAGGGTCCAGCAGCTGGCCCTGCCCGCGAACAGCCGGCAGACCGTTGACGTGAACTCCGTGATCGGCCCCGAGCAGGACGTCTCTGTCACCGTGGAGTCCTCGGTCCCCGTAATCGCGGAGCGTCCCATGTACTTCGACTACAGGTCCGCCTGGCGCGGCGGCCATACCGCCTGCGGCTCGGAGGACCTTGCCCGCGAGTGGTACTTCGCCGAGGGCACTACCCGCGCGGGTTTCGAGGAGTACCTGTGCGTGCTGAACCCGGGGCCCGAGGTGCCCGTGACCGTGGAGTACATGTTCTCGGGACAGTCCTCGGCGACGGCCACCTACGTGCTGCGGGCGAGCGCGCGCACCACCTTCTTCATAAACGAGGCGGTGGGGCCGGAACGCGACGTGTCGATCCACGTGACCTGCATGCAGGATATCCTCTGCGAGCGCCCCATGTACTTCTGGTACCACGGCGCCCTCGAGGGGGGGCACGACGTGCTGGGCTCGACCGGCGGCGGCACCGAGTGGTACTTCCCCACCACGAGCGCGGGCACCGGGGCCGAGCCATGGCTGTGCGTGATGAACCCGGAGTCTGGTGAGAAAGCGGTGACGGTCGAGGTGTTCGGCGAAGGCGGCGGATACCACAGGGACGACCTCGCGATGCCTGCGCGCAGCAGGTCCACCCTGGACCTGAGCGCCGCGTCGGCGGGCCTGGGCGGCGCCTGGCTCAAGGTCAGCGCGCCGGGCGAGGTCATCGCGGAGCGCCCCTGCTACTTCTCCTACGAGCCTTCGGTGGAGCCGGGTGCCTTCGCCATCGCAACCTGGGGCGGCATCGATATACAGAGCCCCATCCGCTACTGCGACCTGCTGGGCCCGGTCTTCCACGAGGCGTCCTCGGACAACGCCTGCCCCCCGATGCAGCCGGTCGGGGTCTGTCTGAGGGACGACAACCCCGCGCGCATGGCCCCGGGGATCTCCAGGGGGATGGGCTCCGACCCGTTCTTCTTCATAGAGGAGTCCAGGGACCGGGGCACCTACTCCACGACCGCGTGCGACGTGCAGGCGAAGGCAGGGACGGTGGTCTACGCGCCGGTCACCGGGCTCGTGGTCACGGCGGAGAGCTACATGCTGTACGGGGTGTACCCCGACCTTCGGGTCCGCATTGCCATAGACGGCCATCCCGGCTACCAGATGGCCGTGCTGCACATGTCGCAGCTGCTGGTGTCGGTCGGCCAGTGGGCCGAGGCGGGAAAGACACCCGTGGGCGTGGTGCGCGACCTGGTGCCGTACTTCAATAGCGGGCCGAACCCCTACACGCGCGATGACGGCAACCACACCCACATACAGATCAACTACTACGGTGGGGGAGCCGGCGTGCGGGCGGAGCAGCCCTGAGAGCAGCGGTTGTCGACCGGGCGGGGGGTTGATAAAAAGTGTTAACCGTGCACCTTTATCCCGCCGTGCCCCTGAGCCCGGGGAGGACCACGTTCTCGAAGGTCTTCATGACCTCCTGGCGGCTGACCGGCTTCAAGCCGGTCTGGGGATGGTTCTCGGCGGTGAGGTTGGCGAAGAAGTACATCAGCATTATCCCCAGGAAGAGGTAGCTGAAGAAGGCGGGGTCGGTCTTCGTGAACTCGCCGGAGGACTGGCCGTCCCTCACTATGTCTTCGACCACCCTCATGCGGTCGGCCATCAGGCCGGCGAACGGCGTGGGTTCCCTGTCCACCAGCCGGAGGAGCCCGCGCATCATGATCAGCGCCTGGTCGGGGTTGGTGTCCACCAGCTCCAGGTACCGGGCCAGCAGCCTCCTGAGCCTGGCGGAGTCGTCCCCCCTGGTGTTGACCTCCTCGGCCAGCACTTCGCCGAGGGTCCCCATCAGGGCCTCCATCATCACCGCCATGAAGAGGTCCTGCTTGTCCTCGAAGTAGTAGTAGATCATGCCGGTGTTCTGGCCGGACAGTCTGGCGATGTCACGTATTGACGACTCTGCTACGCCTTTCTCCGCGAACAGCTTGGTCGCTGCTTCCAGTATGTCCCGTCGGGTGCCCTCCGGGTCCCGAGACCGCCTGGCCCCGTTCTCCTTCATCCCGGCCCGCATCTGCGGCATGGTATTACCTCCAACTTATCGCTCGATTAGTTAAATTATACAGCATTTCCCTGAAACCGCAAGGCACAATGCGTGGGGACACACACCGGGTTCAGGGCATAATTGATCGAGCGGATAACGAAACCTGGTGGCGGCCCCGTGCGGTGAACAGGACCTCAGACCTTTCCTCAGACAAGGCGCCGCAAAGCGGTCTCATTGGACCCGGTCGGCCCCTCGGCTAGAATGGGCGCATGAACGCTCACCTGAAGGTCGCGCTCAAGGCGGTCGGGATATTCGTCCTGATCGCCATATTCATCTACTCGGTCATCGGGGTCGTGGTCTACTCCTCGATCGGCAGGTTCCCCGTGACCCCGCTGCCTGGAGCTCTCATAGACGAACTGGTGTGGCCGACCATAGGCTACCCGGCGCTGGTAGCCCCCGGGGCGACGCTGGAGGCCGAGGTCGAGCTGGCGGACGGGGAGCACGCTCCCTCGGTCTGGACGGCGCTCATCACGCCCGTGCGCGAAGCCCTCAAGCCCCTCACCTACCGTCTCACGGCCGCCGGCGCCAGGCTCGCGCGCTCCGCGCGCTGGCCCAGGGGGACGGCCCACGACGACCCGGTCTGGCACGTCACCTTCGACCTGCCGGCAGACCTCGTCCCCGAGCTCTACGACCTCTCCGTGGAATGGACGGGCGCGGACGGGAAGTCCGATTCGGACGCTCAGCCCCACGCGCTCTCGGTCACCGACACCGACCCGGAGTCATTTCGCTTCATTACCCTGGCCGACGTCCACGTCCACCAGCCGGACGTCTCCGCGCCCAAGGCCGCCAGGAGCGACAAGGGGATCTCGCCGGACGGCACCCCGGTGTTCTTCGAGAAGGCCATAGACCAGGTAAACCTCGTCCGGCCCGATTTCGTGGTCATCCTGGGCGACTGCGTCCTGGCACAGAAGTACGCGGGCGAGTACGCGCCCGAGTTCGAGCAGTTCTACCGGGCCCTGGGCCGTTTTACCGTGCCGGTCTTCATGGTTCCCGGCAACCACGACTGCTACGTGAACGGGGTCGACGGGGCGAGGGTGTGGGAGCGCACCCTGGGGCCCCTGCACTACTCCTTCGACGTCGGCTCCACCCATTTCACGGCGATGAACACCAACGACTGGCCGCTCGAGGACCGGATAGTCATGAACAAGCTCGGCCTGGCCGTCTACCCGCGAAAGTGGCAGGGCCAGGTGCGGGGCGCGCTGAACGAGTACGACCCCGGAACTTACAGGGGGCAGCTCGCCTGGGCCCGAGACGACCTCGCCGCCCACTCCGGATCGCGGCTCAGGGTGATGCTGATGCACCATGACCCCTTCATGTTCGACGGCAAGGGTACGCCCTACAGGAACGAGAGGTTCTACGGACTCTACTCGCTGGGCGGCGACGGCGTGGGGCGCATTGCTGTCCGCGAGCTTGCCTCCAGGCAACACGTCGGGCTGGTGCTGGACGGACACATGCACCGGGACTATCTCGCCAGCGTGTCCTACGCCGACCGGTCGGGTGCCACCACGTATGCCTGCCAGAACGCGGTGTCGTTCGACGAGGGCGGGGTCTCCACCTCGTACCCCGGGTATCGCCTAATAGATGTCGATGGGGGGCGCCTGATGCGCCTTACCTACCTCAACGACAGGAGCTCGATACCGTTTTACAAAGGATCTGCTCCAGAGGGACAAACCGATCGCGACTCGCTGGAGACGCCCGCGCTGGCGACGGAGGGCGTCCTGAACACCCCGTCCCTCTGGCGCGTGACGAGCTACCTCGCCGAGCCCATCCTCCTGCGCGGGGTGGTGATAGCGATACCGGTCGAGGCCGGACCGGAGCCCGGGATCAGCGGCGCCGGCGTATACCGCGTCGTGCCCATCCCCGGCGGCACGAACGAGCTGGTGTACATGGAGACGTTGATGCCCGCAGCGCAAGGGTCCGAATCCAGCACTTCCGGGACACCCGCGGTGCAGAACATAGAGGTTTTGCCGCTGAGGTGAGCTACTGGCCCGCGGCCTTCTGGAACTGGTCGGCCAGCCAGTCCGGGTTTCCGCCCACCGTCCTGCCCAGCACGCCACCGGTGGCGTCGAGCATGACGTAGGTGGGGACGGCGCTGATGCCGAACCGGTTGGCGAGATCTCCCTCCCGGTTCGCGTCGATCCTCCTGACAGAGACCTTTCCCGCGTACTGCGCCTCCAGCCCGTCGACGACGGGCGCCATCTGCAGGCACGCGCCTCACGTGTCCGTGTAGAAGTCGAGGAGCGTCGGCCTGTTGCCGACCACCAGGTCGGCGTAGCTCCTGGTGGAAGCCTTCTGTGCCAGAAACACCCCGCCCACTATCAGGCCGACCAGCAGCAGCGCCACGATGTAAGGCCACGGCTGCAGGTAGAACGGATCCCCCTTACCGCTGGCGACGGGCCTGGGAAGCTCGGGGGGGGCGGGGGGCCGGTAGGAGGCGTCCCCGGGCGCGACGTAGTCTCCCGGGGGGTAGCCCCCGGGGTACTGCCGCCCCGGGTCGAATCCGCCAGGTGGATACCCTCCGGCGTAGGGGTTTGAAGGTGGGGGGACGCCGGGTGCGACGGGAGGCGGCACAGGCTCACTCCAGGTGGGAGCCTGTGGGGGGGCCTGAGCCCCGGGATCGTAGCGGGGCGGGTACTGGTATGCAGGCTGCCCGCCCGCGGGCTGCTGAGGTGCCCCGGGGACAGGCTGCTGCGGGCCGCCCCCCGGCTGCTCCTGCCAGTAGCCGCCGGGCTGGCTTCCGGCGCCCTGTCCGGCATCGGCCGGGGGCTGACCCCCGTGCACGCCGTAGGAGTCACTGAACAGAGGCGTGTGGCACCACTCGCACGCCGGTCGCATGTCGCTCGTCTCCGAGCCGCATCGGGGGCATATCATGGGTACTCCTTCCGGCGATAAAGACGCTTATCCGCCGAAAACCGTTCCGAGAAGGGGGAAGAAGGTAACATCGAGTTCCGTGTACGCCTCGTCGTTCGGGTGTGAGTCCCCGGTATCGTATTCGGCCTTCAGGAAGCCGTCCGGCCCGGCGAGCACCCCGTAGAAGTCGTAGACCCACACGTCGGGGTTGGAGGCGGCCTTCTGCTCGAGGAACTCGTTGAAGCTCCGGTACTCGTCCAGGATGCCGTCGGGGGCGTCCTGCTCGTGGACGGGCAGCGCGTTACCGATGACGAGCTTGAGCCCCTTCTCGCGGGCGAATGCTATCACCTCGTCCACCTGCTCCTCGCGCTCGGCCAGGTTGCTACCGTCGAAGTCCACGAAGCAGAACTTGAAGAAGACGGGCGAGCCGGCCGGCAGCCCGCCGACAGCGTCCTTGAAGCTGCCCACCATGTTCGAGCCGTCCAGCTCGCGATAGTCGAAGCTGTAGCCGTCACGGCTCACCGTGCCGGAGCCCTGGTACCCCCAGTGCTGCAGCCACCCGTACATCACCGAGCGGCCGCACATGGTCACATCGCCCCGCGCGCCGGATTCCTCCGACGGGGTCGTCTGCTCGGTGACCCGCGTCTCCGACTCGCCGGTGCCGCTGTCGCCTCCGCACCCCGCGGATATCACGGCCAGCGAGAACAGGAGAGAGATCGCCATCAGGAAAGCGAGAGTCTTCTTCAAGGGACCTCCTCAGGCCGGGGGACTGCCTTTCGATGATAGAATTACAGCACTTCTTTGAGCGGCGGCGCAAACAGGGGAGGGCCCGGCTCAGGTCAGGAGGAGCCATGGACGCCGAGGAGAGGCTTTACGCGGCGCTGGACGGAAGGCAGCCGGACCGGCCGCCGACCATCTCCATGTCGCTGGATCCCAATATCACAAACCAGGCGCTGGGCCGCGGGCCCAACGGCCTTCTCGAGCTGCTGGAGAGCGAACGCGGCTCGCGCTTCGTCGATCGTCACGCGGGGGCCATAAACCGCTTCTTCACCCCGGCGATGCTCTTCTTCTACGACGTGAGCGCCCGGGCCAACCACCTCATGGGCTTCGACGCGGTATGGTTCGGTTACTGGCGCATGGGGCTCCGTGACCACGCGCATATCCAGGACGCCTTCGGCAGGCTGATGGACATCGTCGACGACGGCTTCGGCAACGCCTACTTCATGTACCGCGAGGGCCTGATCAACAGCGCGGAGGAGTGGAGGGCGTGGCCGCGCCCGGTCATAGCCCGGTACGCGACCACTGCCGCGCGCGTCTACCGGGTGCTGCGGACCCGCTGGCGAAACAGGATAGCGATAGTACCCTTCCTGGGGCCCGGTCCCTGGGAGAACTCCTGGCAGCCCATGGGCTTCGCGCCGTTCGTGACCGCCATGCGCAAGGACCCCGCCTTCGCGCGCGAGGTGACAGGGTACAACGTCGCGCTGACGCTGGCCTGCGTGGATGCCTACTGCGCCGCCGGGGCGAGGGTCCTCACCATGGGCGAGGACCTGGCCTACAGGTCGGGCTCCATGCTCTCGCCGGAGATGCTGGAGGAGTTCTACGGCGAGGGGTACCGGCAGATAACCGCGACCGCGCACCGGCACGGCGCGAAGATCGCCATACACTGCTGCGGTAATACGACGGACCTGGTCGAGAAGTTCGTGGAGTGGGGCTTCGACGGGGCACACGCCTTCGAGCCCACCGCGGGCAACGACCTGGCGGCCGCGCGGGCGAAGGTGGGGGACCGGCTCTGCCTCATCGGCAACATCGACATCACCCACACCCTGGTCGACGGAACGCGCGAGGAGGTCACCGCCGAGGTGGAGCGGGCTGTTCACGACGCCGCGGGCGGCGGTTACATCCTCTCGCCGACCCACACCCACCCCTCAATGAGCGTGGAGCGCATCCGCTGGATGCTGGAGGCAGCCAGGTTGTGAAAGAGAACCTCAAACCATTTCTTTCACTATTAGCAGGAACCGCTGATGCGCGCTTATGATGAAAGAAAACCTCAAACCATTTCTTTCACTATTAGCAGGAACCGCTGATGCGCGCTTCTGATGAAAGTTCTGGTCTGAGGTAATCTTTCACGTCAGTCTTTCATCCGGAAGAAGAACCAGTCCCTGCCGCCCTTGTCGCGGTCGAAGTGGTAGAGAACGTAGTCACCGTGCAGGCGCTCGCCCCGAAGCTCGATCTTGAGAGCCCCCCGCTCTATCGCCTCGGCGACCGTCCGGTCGGGCTCGCCTTCAAGCAGGGGCCGGTATGTCCCGCGGTCCCAGATCTCGACGGTTCCCGCGCCGTACTCGCCCTCGGGTATCACACCCTCGAAGTCCTTGTACTCGCAGGGGTGGTCCTCCACCTGTACGGCCAGGCGCTTGACGCCCGGCTCGGTGGGAGGCTCCCTGGTGACCGCCCAGCTCTTGAGCACGCCCGAGTCCTCGAGGCGCAGGTCGTAGTGCAGCCGCCTGGCGGCGTGTTTCTGGATGACGAAGGCGCGGCCTTCGCCCTCCGCGGCCCCGGGCTCAGGCTCGGGTGTGCGGGCGAAGTCCCTCTTCTTCCGGTACTCCTTCAGCGGCATCGCGGCTCCTCTAGACCACTATCAGCTCGCCGGGATGATCGTGCCAGCCGAGGGAGACGGACACCTCGCCCCCGCACTCCCCGAGGGCCTCCCCCGCCGCCTGCAGCGGGAGCTCGGGCCGGTTGTTGGTCCGGGAGAGGTGCGCCAGGACGAGGTGGCGCAGGCCGGGGTGGCCCAGGGAGCGGACCAGCTCGGCCGTGTCCGCGTTGGACAGGTGGCCCAGCGGGCTGCCGATGCGCCGCTTGAGGTGAGGGGGGTACGGGCCCCTCTCGAGCATGTCCTCGTCGTGGTTTGATTCCAGGACCAGCACGTCGCACCCCGCCAGGTGGGAGAGCACGTCGAGGGTCACAGAGCCCAGGTCGGTGGCCAGGCCGACCGTCGCCTCGCCGTCAGAGATGGTGAACCCCACGGTGAAGGTGTCGTGCGGGACCGCGAATGGGGTCACGGTCAGCCCCGCGACCCCGAAGGGGGTGTCCGGCCTGAGCTCGCGCACCTGCCCCGCCGGCAGGGCGCGGGTCAGCCCCGAGGCCTTGATGGTCGCGCGGCTGGCGTAGAGGGGCACCCCGGTTCTGCGGCACAACGGTACGGCGCCTTTCACGTGGTCGTAATGGTCGTGGGAGATCAGGACGGCGTCGAGCGCGTAGGGCCCGGTCCGCGCGATCTCCATGCGGCGGGTCAGCTCGATGAGGCTCAATCCAGCGTCGATCAGCAGGCTCGAGTCGCCCGACGCCACAAGGGTCGCGTTACCGTCAGAGCCGCTGGAGAGCACGCAGATGTCGATGGTGGCCTTCCTTCCGTGGCGGGTACTGAGCCCTCGTCACTCTTCCTGGTTGTTGTAGTACTCGTCGTAGGGGCTCGAATCGAAGGGCGTGAGGTTGGGTGAGGTGCCGGTGGTCCCGCTGGAGGGAGTGGTCCTGGTCGGCGTGGTCGGCGTGGTGTCGAACGGTTCGGTGCTATCGTCGTCGGTGCCGGAGGACGAGCTGGTGAACGTGAGCGTGCCCAGGGTGGCGCTGCTTATCTTTGCCGAGGAGTTCTTGGTCTGGGTGAACGACTGGCCGGTGCCGACCTGCACCGGGACCGTGAAGGTCAGGGTCTGGGTGCTCCCGTCGCTGGAGACACGGACCGGCACCGAGACGTACCCCTCCCTCTTGGTGTTGTTGTCGTAGCTGCCGGACAGCGTGATGGCGCTTCCGTCCTGCTTGATGGTCATGTCGGTGAACTCGATGTTGGCCCCCGACACCGAAGCGTCACCCAGGTTGTAGCTGGACTTGCCGGACCCGCCGGCCAGCAGAACGGCCGATGTCACGGCCCCTCCGATGATGAGCAGTACCCCTATGACTATCAGCACTATGTAGAGGGGGCGCATACGCCTGCCGGGTGCGCCGTACGTGTACGGCCCGGGAGCGCCCTGCTGGTAGGGTGGTTGGGCATACGGCATGAACCCCGGAAACGCGCCTGGGTAGAACATCGGGAAGGGTGGGTAGAACGGGGGCATCATGCATGCCCACCAGGGGATGGCGCCGAACGGGAACCCGTACCCGTACGGCATGTACGGGGCCATTCCGGGAGCGCCTGCCATCATCCCGGGCGCCGTGACGGCCGGCTCCTGCCTCGGCGGGGTCGTCGGGCCGGCTATGGGCTCCGCACCCGGGAGGAACTCGGATATCCCCTCGGCCGTCGGGGGCACCGCCGGGGGCACCGCCGGGGGTGCCGCGGGCGGCTCGGCAGGTGGTCCTGGAGCCTCGACCGCCGGTGCGGCGGGCCGAGGGGCCGCCTGGACGGGCTGTGCCGGAGGGGTCGGGGGCACCGCCGCCCCGGG
>JAHJCO010000001.1 GCA_018831265.1 Actinomycetota bacterium | reverse complement strand
TCCTGGGTGTCGGTGGTACCGTCGCCCAACATGTAGGTGACCTTCACAGCCGCATCCGCGGCCCCCGGGTTCTGCACGCATATGTAGGGCTCGAAGCCGGGGCGGCAGGTGCCCTCCGCGAAGTAGAAGGTGGAGGCGGGCCGGGGCTCCTCCGGCTCCCCCACGATCTCGAAGAAACCGTCGCTCACATCCGTCGGGCCGCCCTGGATCCCGCCGACCCTCACCAGGCACCTCGTCGAGGGCTCGTCGGGCACGATCCAGGTGAACGCGCCGTCGTTCTCGGTCAGCGTCGCGATGCTCCCGGAGGTCTCGAACCCGTCGGTCGAGTACTCCAGCCTGACGTTGCCTACCAGCCCCTCGCAGGACCAGGTGACCTCACACTGCCCGCCCGGCTCCAGCTTCTCGCCGCCGTCGGGCGATGTGACCGTCACCCCCGGCTGCTCGTCGAGCGCGGTCGGCACGAGCGGCACCACGGTACAGGCATTGCGGCTCATCCTCTCGATGGTCATCTCGTCGGTGACCGTCCAGGAGTCGTGGTACCTGTACAGGGGCGGGTACTCCTCGATGGCCGGGAAGCGCTTGTCGTGCCGCGGGGCGTTCCAGGCGTCGTCCAGCCACCAGTTGTGATATCCGTCCTGGATGTCGGCGGCGGGCAGGCCGGGCGGCGGCTCGCTCCAGCCGCCCATGCCGTTGTTGTACTCGGCCCACTTGCGCTGGGAGAGCTCGTGCACGAACCACCTCGGGCGCCGGTCGGGGCGGCCCAGCCCGCTGATGAAGGTCCGGCTCAGCGGGTTCGTCCCCAGCAGGTAGTTCCAGTTGAGCGCGAGCTGGTCCAGGTACGTCTCGTCCCCGCTGACCCCGTAGCCCAGCATCTGGGGAAAGCCCATCTCGTTGGCGGTGAAGTACCAGCCGACCATGGTCTCCGCGTGCCAGGGGAGCGGCGCTCCGTAGGTCCGGTCGTAGGTCTGCCAGTCGTAGACCAGGGTGGTCTCGGCGCCGTTGAGTATCCCGTCCCTCGCCCAGTCGCGCAGCTCCTGGCTCGCACCCTGGTCCAGGTACAGCGACAGGTAGCCGTACAGCGGCGGACCGTAGTGGCTCCAGTACCAGACGCGCCAGTCGCGGTATTCGGCGGGGCGGACCGACTCCACCCACTCGAGGTACCCAGCCTCGCCGGTCAGCCGGTGGAGGTTCGCAGCGGCGAACATCATCTCGTCGGTCCAGAGGTCGTCGAACGTCTGGTCGGGCATGTAGGAGTCGTACCAACCCGCGTCGTCCTCACTGGCCCAGAACGAGGCATCGTCCTTGTGAGCCTCGAAGCAGTCGAAGGCGCGCAGCGCGGCCTGCCTGTACCCCTCGAGCTTCGAGGGCGGGAGGTACTTCACCAGCAGTGGGGTGTTGCAGGCCATGGCCAGAGAGCCCGCCGCGAGGAGCGTCTCCGAGCGGTTGGGCCCGTGCGAGGCGTCGTAGAAGACCCGGTCCGTCGCGCCGGTGTCGGGGGTGTAGCCCTCGTAGCCGAACCCGTTCGGCCGGAGGGTGAATGGAAGCCCCCCGTCGACGTACGTGTTGGCGACCGCCTTCCGCAGCCAGTCCAGCTCCCAGACGACCTCGTCGATGAGGTCCGGCACGTGGTTGCCGGACTCCGGTATCTGCAGGGACTCGCCCAGCCCCTCCACCTGCCCGGGGAACAGGCTGATGGTCGAGAGCATCGAGGCGCACGCGTCGGCGCTGTTATGCGGATACTTGCCCCGGTCGCCGGCGTCCATGTGCCCGCCGACGAGGTCCACGCGGGTCCCGGCCGCAAGCTCGGAGGGCTCGTAGTAGTCCTTGGGCGCGCCGGGGATGGTCGCCTGGTCGATGGCGTCGTCCAGGTGGGCCGGGGAGCGGTTCCAGTGCGTCACCGCCGGGTCGTCCAGACCGTGGTCGCCGTCGCGCTGCAGCGCGAGACCCCTGAGGACGGTGTAGCCCACGTCCTTGAACGCTTCCTCGCTGATCTCGAACGGGTAGGATACGCCCACCCCGGGTACCTGGACGTGGTAGGTGCCCTCCGCCGTCAGGTCGGAGAAGTCCACGGAGTAGACGTCGCTGTGCGACCATGTGTCCTCGGCGGCCGGCACCTCGAGAACGGTCGTGCCGTCGAAGACAGACTGGGCCGAGGAATCGTCGATGATACTGAACGTCGCGGCGCCGCTGAAGTCGATGCAGCCCTGGCCGGTCCAGAACGAAAGGTAGGCGACCTTGGGACCGTCGGCCAGGTAGGAGACCTGGCTGGCGTGGATCACCGGGGTGGGTGCGGCGGGGCCGAACTCCGCCTGAAGCGGCCCGACGGTGACCACCGACGGATCGACGGTGACCGTGTAGTGACTACCCTCGTCGAGCGGCGTGGGCACCCGCAGGAAGATCCGGTACACGATGTTGATGTGCGCGACGTCGTTGCCCTTGCCCCCGTCGTCGTCCTCCGGGGACAGCCCCGGGTTGTACCAGGCGTTCTCCGGCCAGTAGCGGTGGTGCACCTCCAGGGGCTGTGCTCCGGCGGCGTAGTCGGGGTCGTCGGCGCATGTCACCGTATAGAGCGCGGTGTTGGCCACGTTGTCGATGTCGTACTCCATCTCGGGCAGCTCGAGCTCGATCCAGTCCGCGGTCAGGACGTTCGCGCTCGCGACAAGGGGCTCCGGGGGGGACATCTCACCCTCGCGCAGATCCGCGCCGGAAGCATGTGGGATAAGCGAAACACTGGCGAACACGAGCGCCGCCAGTATGACTACCGCGGGCCCTCGCGTTGATCGTTCCGTCATTGGATCAGGTTTCCGTTTCTACCTCTTGGTCCCACCTCTTATACTGAGGATATCGTCCGGGGCGGCGTTTGGGTACAGGTGAGAATTAACCTCAACCATTTCTTCTCACACCTCGAGAATCAACTCAACCGATTATTCTCGTACCGGGGCATTATTCCGCGTGCTACTGTAGATGAGAAAAGATGGTTGAAATATTGTCCCTCCGCGCCGGGGCATGGCCGAAAGGACGGTCGATGAAGCGAAGAGCAGTACGGAGCCCCTTCCGTCTATCCTGCCTGCTCGCGCTCTTTTTGGCATTGATGCTCACCGGCACGGTCGCCGGCTGCGGGCGGACGGGCGCCGGCGGGGGTGCCTCGGTCCCTACCAGTGCCGCCGTGGAGGAGCGGCCCGGCCTTTCCACCTCGGTGAGCTTCGAGTACTACGACGTGACCGGCCGCACGTCCACGGACCTCATCACCGCGATGGAGACCGGGGGCCCCGAGGGATACTGGGCCTACACCCACTGGTACGTGGACTACGAGTACCCGGGTGAGAAGACGGCCGCCGGGTACCGGACCGGTCCGGTGGCTGTCGCGGCTGACGTTACCGTCATCCTGCCCCGCTGGAACCCGCCCCCGGGCGCGTCTCCGGAGCTGGTCTCGAGGTGGGAAAGGATGGTTCGAGCCGTGAGGACCCACGAGGAGGGCCACCGCGACATCGGATTCTCCACCGGGCAGAGGTTGCTGGAGGCGCTCGAGGCCCTGCCTCCGCACTCCTCCAGGGATGCTCTCGATCTCGCCGCCGGCAACGCGGCCGGCGCGATAATCGGCGAAGGGCAGGCGCGCGATGCATCCTACGACGCGGAGACCGATCACGGGGAGTCGCAGGGTGCCACGCTCTGAGGGCGGCGGCCTTCGGGCCATCGACGTGCCGGACGCCATCAACCTCCTGCTGACAGGAAAGCCCGGTTCGGGCAAGACAACCATAGTCCGTTCGGTCCTGGCCTCGCGCGGGGACGCGGGTGGCTTCTTCACCGGGGAGATGCGTGAGGCAGGCACCCGGACGGGCTTTTCAATTACAACACTGGACGGCCGTGAGGGTGTGCTGGCAAGGAAGGGCCTTCGCTCCCCGGTGAAGGTCGGCTGCTACGGGGTCAACATCGAGGACGTGGAGGGGGTAGCGGCATCCGCGCTCGAGGACGCCCTTGACGACGGCGCCGTGCGGCTGCTGGTGATAGACGAGATAGCCGCCATGGAGATAGCGAGCGGACGGTTCCGCCGCGCCGTCATCCGGGCACTGGACGACCCGCGACCGGTGCTGGGCACCATCCAGCTCCGCTCCAACCAGTTCCTCGACCTGGTCAGGGCGAGAGAAGACGTGGCGGTGCTCCACGTCACGTCCGTCAACCGCGACGAGCTTCCCGCGGTCGTCGAGGAGTGGCTCCGGCGAACCGTAGAAGTGTAGCAAAAGGGTCAGGCACTTTTGCTACACACTGCCCAACCCCATCAGCCTCGCGAACGCGTCACCCATGATGATGCGCTTCTCCTCCTCGGTGAACGAGACCTCGGGGCACGACGAGAGGTCGGGGTCCATCACCGCGGCCACCCAGCGGTCCAGCGGGCAGACCAAGTTCAGGTACGGCCCATCGGTGCCGAAGAACACCCTCCAGGGACCCACGTCGTCTATGATGCGCCGCAGCATCCGGTAGAAGTCTGCGGGGTGCTCGTTGAAAGTGATCTGCCAGGCCGAGAAATCGAAGTAGACGTTCGGCTTCATGCCCGCTACCAGCAGGGCCTCGGTCCACCATGCGCTCCCCACGTGGGCCATGATCAGCGGCAGTTCCGGGAAGTCCGCGGCGACGTCGTCCACGTACTCGGGCCGGGCGAAGCGCGACTTCAGCGGGGCCGGCTGGCTCCCGGTGTGGAACAGCACGGGGATGCCGTACTCCACGCACGCCTCGTACAGCGGGTAGCACTCCTCCTGGTGGGGGTAGTAGCCGGAACAGGGGTGGAGCTTGAGCCCCTTGAGCCCCCACTCCTCGATACCCCTGCGGAAGAGCTCGAGCGCGCCCGGCCTCCTCGGGTCGATGGTGAAGAACCCGATGAGCCGGTCGGGGAAGCGCGTGGCGGCTTCCGACACCTGCCGGTTCTGTTCCTCGATGGAGACGCCCGGCTCCCCGGTCAGCAGCCCGTAGTCCAGGGCGAAGACGCACGACATCTCCACGCCCGCGGCATCCATGTCAGCGACCAGCTTCTCTCCGGTGGTGTCGGCCAGCACCGGAAGCAGGTTCTCGACTACCGGAACGGGATCGGCCCTGTCTCCGGTCAGCTTGGTAGCCCCCGCGAGCACGACGCGCGCCATGCCGATGAAGAAATCGTCGTGGACCCATCCACGGTCCACCAGGTGGAAGTGAGAGTCGATCTTCATAGCGCCCTCCTTTATGGGGTCCTTAATGGGGTCAAACCTGGTATTTTGCATTCTTTGCGTTTTTTGCATCGGGGTCAAACCTGGTATTTTGCATTTCTGAATAGAATGGTGCCAGGCACCATTTTATTCACTATGATGCCATTCGAGGAAAGGAGACATCGTGAAGCAGATCCGAGGCATGCTGGCCCTGGTGACAGGTGCGGCGAGCGGCATAGGACGGGCTACGGCCCTGGAGCTGGCTCGCGAAGGGTGCCGCCTGGCCCTGGTGGACGTCAATGCCGACCGCCTGGGGGAGGTCCGCCGCGAGGTCGAATCGCTGGGCGCTGAGTGCTCGACACACGTCGTCGACGTCTCATGCCGGGATTCGATCGCCTCGCTGGGGAGCGAGCTCGAGATCTCGGGAGGTGTCGATATCCTGGCGAACGTGGCGGGGGTGGCGGTCGGTGGGACCGTCGTGGACACCACGCTCGACGACTGGGACTGGATAATCGGCATCAACCTGATGGGCCCTATAAACACGATCGGCACTTTCCTGCCCGGGATGGTCCTGCGGGGACGCGGCCACGTCGTGAACGTGTCCTCCCTCGGCGGCCTCTGCGCGGTCCCCGGTCTCGGAGCCTATAGCACGACAAAGTTCGGGTTGGCCGGGCTCTCCGAGACCATGCACATCGAGCTCAAGGGGACCGGAGTCGGTGTGACGCTGGTATGCCCCGGACTAACCAACACACGCCTCCACGAGCAGTTCAGGCTCAGGGGAATCCCCCGGGAGATGGTCGACTGGGCGGTCGAGCACTTCATGCCCCGGATGTTCTCCGCTGAGAAGACCGGCTACCTGATAGTAAGGGCGATCAAGCGCAACCGCTTCATCGTGATGACGACCCTGTTCGCGAAGTTCAATTACTTCCTGAAGCGCCTGAGCCCGATCCTGTATCGCGGGATGTGGAGGGCGATCTACCGTGTGACGGACGCCCTCAAGAACCGCCGCTACTAATACTTAACCCCTTATGTGCCTGGCACATTAGGGGTTAAGTATTAGTTGCCGAAGAACTCAGGTTCGACCGCCTGCGTGGTGTGCATGACCTGCGGGTTTTCGAACCGGCTCCGATACGACGAGATAAGCTTGCTCACCGCATCGGAGTTGGCCTTCGTATCCTCGTGCACGAGCAGCAGGACCTTGGTCGTCTGCCTGACTATCTTGCCGTCGCTCTGCCGCATCTGGCCGTAGGAATCGAAAACCGTCAGGCCCGCGGGGAACGCGGGGGTCACCACCTCGTCAAGGAACGTGGCGAACTGCTCCCCGGAGACCTGGCCTCCTGCGGGGATCTCCAGCCCCAGGTACAGCTCGGTCTGGACGAACGCGGTCTTCTCGGCATCCGTCCCGGAACCGCCACAACCGGAGGCTGCGACCAGTACCACCGCCGCGAGGACCGGCACGAGCAAAACGACAGGGAGCGAACGTCTCGTTCTCATCGATACCTCCACGGATCGAGGCCGCCGTCAGCCGGCCGACTTCCTGAGCGCCCTCACCTTGAGCATATTGCTCAGATCGCGCGCGATCGACCTGGGTAGCTCGAAGGCGAAACGGCGGGGTTCGGGCACCTCCGGCACGGCCTCCATCGTTATGCTGCCCGTACCGCAGGACACGGCGCAGAGACCGCAACCTATGCAGCGCTCGCGAAGGTGCCGGGGGGCGGTCTTCGAGTCCTCTACACCCTCCAGCGCCTTCATGGGACACGCCTTCACGCACTTCAGGCATGCGTTGCAGTCCGCCCCGATACGCGGCACGTACCGGGGAGGAGCAACAAACCCCGGAGTGTTGAACTCCGAGATGGTCCGCAGCGCGCCGCAGCAGCAACCGCAGCAGGAGCAGGACGCGTTGCCGAGGCCGCCCCCGTCGAAGTTCATCATCCAGGTAACGCTGCCCTCTTTCTCGGCCGCCGCCTTTATCTCCAGCACGTCGGAGAGGGAGGCGCTCTTCGCCCTGCCCTGCTCGATCAGGTAGGGGGCAAGCCTTCCGATGGTCGTGCAGGTCTCCAGCGCCCTTCCGCAGCCGTCCCCGACCAGCTGCTTGGTCAGCCTGCACTGGCACACTCCCACCGCGAACCTGTCATACCTCTCCAGCATCTCGCCCAGCCTGTCCGACGGAAGGGCTCTCGAATCGTCGGATATGGACTCCCCTACCGGCAGGTAGCGCACCGCGTCGAGCGGCCGGGCCTTCACGTAGTCGGTGGTGAACCCCGTCTCGAAGAGCTCCTCGAACAGCTCCGCGAAGCGCCGGTGCCAGGGTGTCACGCTGTCGGCGGAAGCGCGGATGAGCGCGCTCTCGAAGGTCCCCGGCACGATCGGCAGGAGCAGGAACAGCTCGCGAGCGCCCCAGTCCTTGCCGTAGGCCAGCACCAGGAACTTCTCGTGGGCGATCTCCTTCATCACCGCGCCCGCTTCCTCGACGCTGCGCCCCGACGCCCGGGCGAGGGATCTGAGGGTCCTGGGCCTCCACGGCTTGAGGTGCCTGACGACGTCGGCCTGCTCCTCCGTGTACATGTGCTCGACCAGCGCCATCAGCTCGTCGCACACCGGCGGGCCCATCAGGAACGGGCTGGAGTAATGCCGCGCTACCTCGGTGTGCGCGCGTGAGACACCCTGGTACACATCGACCTCTCTCATACGACCGTCCTTTCCAGCGTAAGTACCGATCCCGGCGCGGAGCATCCCGACCATATTAGCCGTTCGGCCCCGCCCGGCGCTATGATTACTGCATAGACGGGGGTCAGGTGGGATTCAATGCATAGATCGGGGTCAGGCGGGATTTAAGTCACTGGATAGAGGCGGGGAGCGTCATGGTCTACGGGTACGAGTTCAAGCTCCCGGGCAAGGTCGTCTGCCGGGAGCACGGGGCGGGCGGCCTCGGCAAGCCCGTCGCGCGCATGGGCGGCACGCGCGTTCTGCTGGTGACGGATCCCGGCGTGAGGAACGCCGGGCTCCTGGATCCCGTGCTCTCGGGGTTTGGAGAGGGCGGCCCGGAGGTCGCCGCCATCTTCGACGGCGTCGGTCAGGACCCTGACTTCGACACCGTTCTACACTGCTCGGAGGCGGCTCGGCGGTCCGGCGCCGACTGCCTGATCGCGGTGGGCGGGGGCAGCGTCATCGACACCGCCAAGGTCGTTTTGATCGCGCTCCAGGAGGGGGATGACCTCACCCGCTTCCGCTACGGGGAGTACTTTCCGAAGGGACCGCTGCTTCCCCTTGTCGCCATCCCGACCACCGCCGGTACCGGGTCGGAGTCAACGCATATCGCTATGATCGTGGACCCCGCCGAGACGCTCAAGGTCGTCTTCCACGGCTCCGGCCTCGCCCCCCGCCTGGCGCTCCTCGACGCGTCCATGACCCTGACCCTGCCCCCGCGCCTCACCGCCGCCACGGGGATGGACGCCCTGTGCCACGCGGTCGAATCTCTCCACTCCAACGTGGCCGAGCCGGTCACCGACGGCCTCGCCGTCAAGGCGCTCGAGCTCATCGGTGGGAACATCCTCAGGGCGTTCCACCAGGGGGACGACCTCGAGGCCAGGGCCGGCATGCTGGTCGGCTCCAACATCGCCGGCATGGCGGCGGCCAACGCCTACGTGGCCCTCATACACTGCCTGGCGCATGCCATGGGGGCCCGCTTCGACGTCCACCACGGGGTCGCGGTCGCGCTCGTGCTCACCCGCGGGATGGAGCACAACCTTCGCTTCGAGGGGGTGCCCGCCGCCTACCGCAAGGTCGCCAGGGGGCTCGGGCTCGACGTCGACAGGGACGACGACCAGACAGCGGCGTGCAGGGCCATCGAGCGTATCAGGGAGCTGGTCGCGGACCTCGAGCTGCCCCGAACGCTGCGCGAGGTCGGCATCCCCAGGGAGAGCCTCGAGGACCTTGCCGGGTCCGCCATGCAGGACCGCTCCTTCGCCCTGAACCCGGGCCGAACCAGCCTCGAGGAAGTCCTGGCCCTGCTGGAAAAGGCCTACTGAGTATGGACATGGAACCGGATGTCCTTGCGAGTATAAGCTACCACCGGAGGAAGGAGCTCGCCGAGACACTGCTCATCGTGGTTCCTGTCTTCCTGGCGGTAGGTCTCGCCGCATACCTCATCCTGATCAACCTCGAACTGGATGTGCTCATCGCGGTCGCGATACTCGCCGGTATCGCGGTATTCATCGGGTCGATATACGCAGCTACCACCCGGGCTTCGTTCAACCGGTTCGTGAGACCCGCCCCGGACGGTGAGTGGGCCTCGCTCGAAGACCTCAGAGACGCCCTCGAGTCGGTGAGTATCGGGGCCGGCATCGATGCGCCGGAACTTGTCGTTCTGGACTTGCCAACTGTTAACTCGGTGGCCTTCATACGAAAAGGCATGCCGGTCGTGGGCGTTACGAGAGAGACCGCGGCCCGGACGTTCAGCAGGGCCGAGGCTGAAGGGATGATGGCCCACGAGGTCGCCCACATCATACTCGGAGACGCTCTCAAGCCAATGGACATCGGTCACATGCGGTCGATCGACTTCCTCCTCCTGGTGCTGCTGGGTCTCGTGGCCGCCTTCGGGATATTCCTGGGTCTTCGCGAGGAGCCCGCGACGGCGACGATCTCGGTCCTGGTCGGCTACGCTTTTATAATCTGGGCAGGGACCCTGCTGGCGTTCATGCTACGACGCTACGACAAGGCAAGGCGGCACGACGACATCCTCGCCGACTCGATCGCGATCAAGATAACTTCCGACCCCGGCGGGCTGAAGGACCTCGTCGCCAGGCTTGACGCCCAGATGAAGGCGGCGATCGAGATCCCTCCACGAAGCGCATGCGCCGGGCACCTTTTTGTCTACCCGCGGCCCGGTCGAGGTGATGCTCCATTTTCGGATACCAGGGCGGCATTCACCGTCCTCAGCGTCAGCAGCGAAGACAGGAACACCCGGCAAGAGCGTGAGCGGGAGACAATCCGTCTGCGGCTTGAGAACCTCGAGGCGATCGAGAACGGCAACTGGCCCGCATTCCCCGGCGGACACTAGCGGGTATCGACCGCCGCCTGCTCGGCCCGGTACTGCTGATCAAACCGCGGCCTCGTGCCGGGGATCAGGGCTTTCGTACCTCCCCAAGCCCGGTTCGTTGCTTTATCCACCGCCAGGGGTCAAGCCCCGTTCCCGAGCGGCCGATTCAGTTGATGAGATGTTCGGTACTGCGGCGAGGGGATCCCATGAACTGTCCGGAATGCGGCTCGTTGATAGGGGACTCCTGTTTGGCCTGCCCCTACTGCGGCGCTCCCATATCGAGCCCGCGGCAGGCACCGGGCCCGACGCCCACCGGGTCGCTACGCCCGGGTCGACCCATGAAGAAGTCATCGGAAGAGCGCTCGCGCAGGTTCAGGTTGGGCGTCTTCATCTCGGTGGGCGCGGTCCTCCTGGCGATTTCCACGATGATCTTCGTGTACCTCCTGAACAGCATGAACGAGGATACAAACCGTCAGATCTGCAGGAACAACCAGCGTAGCCTGAACACGTCGATTCAGCAGTACCTGCTGGACAACAACAAGGATCCGACCTCGTCGGAGGACCTGGTAGGCACCGGGACAAACGCGCTGAAGGCGATCCCCGAGTGTCCCTCGGGGAAGGACCCCTACATCTGGATCCCGGCGCAATCAGGACAGCTTCCCACTGTTTCCTGCCCCAACAGGAAGGACCACCGGCTCCTCTAGGCGTCGCCGGCGGTCGCCGTGCCGGGCGATCCCTCCTCGGGGGCCTCGCCGCGAAGGACCGCCTCCATCTTGTTCAGCAGCTGGATCGGAGAGAACGGTTTCATCAGAAAGCCCTGCGCCTCGCCCTCGAATGTCTCCTCCATGGCCTCCAGGTCCACCCTTCCTGTCAGGAAGATGATCGGGATCCGGGAGGAGACAGGGTTCTGCCGGATCCACTTGAGGACCTCCGGGCCGTTCATCCCGGGCATCTCCACGTCGAGGATTATCAGGTCCGGACGCTCGATCGTCGCCGCGCGGTAGCCCTGCTCGGCGTCGGCGGCCGCGATCACCTCGTAACCCTCCAGCTTCAGGGCGATCATCACCGATTGCCTAATGTCGGGATCGTCGTCTATCAGCAGTACTCTGGTCGCCATGACCGCGCCGCCTCCCGTCCGCGCCGACCGTTCCATTCCCGCATATTGTTATCGACCATAGCGCGGTGTTGCAAAAGGGTCAGGCACTTTTGCTACACTTCCGCCATGTCAGCCCCGGCTGAACCGACTGCCGGTTAAGTGTAGAATAGAGGTACTCTTCAAGAGGGGTGGTTGGGTCTTGAAAAAAAGCCTCGTTCTCGCGCTCTCGATCTCCCTTTCGGCCTGCGCGGTCTTTGCCGCCGCCGGTTGCGGCGAGAACACCGGGACGGCCAGGACCTATATGGAGCAGGCAGACGCCACCTTCGAGGAGGCGAGCGAGGCCGCCGACGATCTCCAGAAAGCGCAGGAGGGCGCGATCGGGGCCCTGGTCGGGCAGGATCCCGCGGCGTTCGTGGCCACCGGGGCTTTGCTGCCCGACATCAAGAAGGGCATCGACGACTACGAGAAGAAGCTCCAGGCCGCCGCGACCGCTTACCGGAAGATCGACACGCTGGAGGGCGTGGCCCCGTACAAGACCTACGCGAAGAAGATGCTGGAGGTCATAGACGTCTACCTCGAGTCGGTCGTCGTCGGACGGGCGATAGTGGCCGAGGTCGAGAAGGTCATCGCGCAGATACAGTCGGGCCAGCCGGTCGATATGGCGGCGGCCACCAAGCCGATGTTCGATCAGATAAAGCGGGCCCTGGACCTGCGGAACGAGGCGCTGGCACTGGAGAAAGAGGCAGGCGAGTACCGGAACGCGCAGAAGCTCCTCGTTGATTGAGTATCCCCCGAGGCGCCCGCGCCCTTAACCAAAACAACTCGATCTGCCGATAACCTGGTGTACCCGCCGGTGCACTTCGATCTACAGGGTGGCGTTATATGTCGATCAGGACGAAGCTGTTCCTCGCCTTCTTCGGCGTGGCGTTGATCGCGGGCCTGATAGGGTTTCTCGGCGTCTACAACGCGAGGAAGGTTCAGGGCGACTTCGAGCAGTCCTCGAAGCGGCACGCCGAGATCCTGAAGCTGGAAAACCAGGTCATGAACGACTGGCACCTGGCGGTGTCGAACCTGGAACACTACCTGGTCACGCTTCAGACGGGGAACGAAGCCTCCACTCTGAAAGACGGCTATCTGCGGATGCGGTCCGAGGCCGACGGCGGCCTCGATCGGCTCCACGCCATGCTCGATCCGGCGGAAGCCCAGGACCTCACCCGGTGGGCAAGCGCCCTCAGCGAGGCAGAAGCGGCCGCCGACAGGATGCTGTCCGACGTTGGTAACACGGACCCGGCGACGCTCGCGAGCCGGATCGAGGAAGTGGCTACGAAGACCCGCAACACCGAGGTCGAGCTCCTGGACGTGATGGTGCGTGCAGGAGCCACCTTCCAGGCGTCCATCACCAGCGTGGAGAAGGCCACCGACAGCACCATAGCGATCACCCTGCTGCTGGTCGGCGTCGCCGTGGTCCTGGCCGGGGGGCTCGGGTACTTCGTCACGCGCTCCATATCGCGCCCCATCTCCGTGCTGACCGAGGCCACTGCCGAGCTCAGCCGCGGCAACCTGGGCGTCAGGGCGGAGGTGGAATCCAGGGACGAGCTCGGACATCTGGCCGGTTCCTTCAACCGGATGTCCGTCGACCTCAAGAGCTCCCAGGACCGGCTGCTGGCGCTGACGGCCACGCTGGAGAAGCGGGTCGAAGAGCGCACCAGGGCACTGCAGCGCTCCAACGCCGAGCTCGAGCAGTTCGCCTACGTCGCCTCTCACGACCTGCAGGAGCCGCTGAGGGCCGTCACCAGCTACGCCGAGCTGCTCGAGATGAAGTACTCCGACGTGTTGGACGAGAGGGCCATGAAGTACCTGGGCCACATGACCGGCGGCGTGACCAGGATGCAGGCGCTGATAAACGACCTGCTGAGCTACTCGCGCGTGGGCACGCGGGGCAAGGAGCTCGCGCCCGCAGGCATGGACAAGGCTCTGGACGAGGCGCTCCAGAACCTGGAGAAGGCCCTGGAGGAGAGCGGTGCCCGGGTGACCCGCGACCCTCTACCCGAGGTGGAGGCAGACGCCACGCAGGTTCGACAGCTCTTCCAGAACCTCATTGGCAACGCGGTAAAGTTCAGGGGGGACAGGGTCCCGGAGATACACGTGGGTGTCGAGCGCCGGAACGGCGAGTGGTTGTTCAGCGTGAAGGACAACGGCATAGGCTTTGACCCGAAGTATAATGACCGCGTGTTCGAGATATTCCAGAGGCTGCACGGCCGGAAGGAGTACGAGGGCACCGGGATCGGCCTGGCCCTCTGCAGACGGATAGTCGAGCGGCACGGCGGGCGGATCTGGGTCGAGTCGGAGCCGGGTGTCGGAACGACTTTCTTCTTTACCATGCCGAATGGGTGCCTCGCTCCATGAGTACGGCGAAGCACCGAGAACGTCGATGCGCCGCTCCCGCAAGGCGCGCGACTGACGCGTACTCTTGTAGTACTCGGAGGGAGCGGAACGCGGCGGGTGTGGATGCAGCGGCGTTCGAATGCAGGCGTATTCATGGTGCGAGGTACCAGTAGGGAGGATGATGGGGATGAGTGAGGAGGGTATCGAGATGAGGCCCGTGGAGATCCTGCTGGTCGAGGACAGCCCCACGGACATCGACCTGACCAGGGAAGGGCTGGAGATGGGCAAGCTGGCGAACAACCTCTCCGTGGTCGAGAACGGAGACGACGCGCTCGCGTTCCTTCGCCGTCAGGGCGATTACTCCGGCGCGAAGCGGCCGGACCTCGTCCTGCTGGACCTCAACCTGCCGGGCAAGGACGGGCGCGAGGTCCTAGAGGAGATAAAGACCGACCTGGACCTGATGACCATCCCCGTGGTCGTGCTCACCTCCTCCAAGGCCGAGGAGGACATCGCCAGGAGCTACAAGCTGCACGCCAACTGCTACATAACCAAACCGGTCAACTTCTCGAGGTTCGTGGAGGTGGTGAAGGGCATCGAGGACTTCTGGTTCTCGATCGTGAAGCTGCCCGATCCCGACTGATGGAAAAAGAGATAAAGATACTGCTCATAGAGGACAACCCCGCCGACGCGGATCTCCTGCAGGAGTACCTGGGGGAGGTGGAGGAGACCGCGTTCTCCATCACCCACGTGGAGACCCTGGCGGAGGGCCTGGAGCACCTTTCCCTCAGAGAGGCGGACGTGGTGCTGCTGGACCTCTCGCTACCGGACAGCAGGGGCTTCGAGACGTTCACCACCGCGCATGCCAGGGCGCCCAGGACGCCGATCATAGTGCTCTCGGGCTTGAGCGACGAGCAGCTGGCGGTCCGGGCGGTCCAGGAGGGCGCGCAGGACTACCTGGTCAAGGGGCGAGTGGACAGTGACCTGCTGGTGCGCGCCATTCACTATGGCATCGAGAGGCAGCGCATGCTGGTCGAGCTCGACGGCTTCGCCCACACCGTCTCCCACGACCTGAAGGGCCCGCTCACCGCCATAAAGGTGGCCAGCGACACGCTGCTCCGACTCACCTCCCGGCCAACGACGGAGACCACCTGCATGGATATCGACGAGATAGCCGTGCTGATCTCGAGGAACGTGGACAAGGCAAGTGCCCTGATAAAGGACATCCTCAGCCTTGCGGAGGCCGGCCAGGTGCCCAAGGAGGTCTCGGAGGTGGACGTCCGGCAGGTCGTGGAGAGGGTCCTGGAGGAGAAGAGCGGCGACATCAGGGAGAAGGGTGTCGAGGTCGCGGTCGACGAGGACCTGGGGCACGTCATCGCCAGCCCGACCCACATCTACCAGGTGTTCCTGAACCTCATCGGCAACTCCATCAGCCACAACGACAGCCCGAGCCCCCGCATCGAGGTCTCCTGCCTGGGGAGGGACGCCGACGGGCGGCACCGGTATCAGGTCAGTGACAACGGCCCCGGGATACCTCCGGACATGATCGACAGGATCTTCATACCGTTCACCAGCGGGCGGGCGGGCGGGACCGGTATCGGCCTGTCCATCGTGGATAAGATAACGCGCGTCTACGACGGCTCCGTCACCGCGCGCAACGAGGGCGGCGCCTGCTTCGAGTTCAGCATGATGGACTACCGGGTGTGAAGCGCCTCTCACGTGAGATCCAGACCTGGAGTACCGATCACTAGACTCACGGACCGTGGTTTTCTGTGCCTCTTTGACAATCAGGCGACCTCGCATCAGAATAGACGTTAGAGGTAGGACGTCTAACGTCGGACAGGAGACGCGAACATGTCGGATGCGGTTCTGAGGCCGAAGCGCCAGATCACCATCCCGAAGGAGGTCTGCGACGCGCTCGACATCAGGCCGGGGGACACCCTCGAGCTCTTCGTCGAGGAATCGGTGCTCAAGATGACTCCGCGGAAGGCCAGGGCACTCGATGCCCTCGAAGAGATCCGAAGTGCCTTCGAGCGCTCGGGTATCAGCGAGGAGGGTCTTCTCGAGGAAGGGCGGCGGGTCCGTCGGGAGATGGCCCGTGAGCCAGCCGGCGAGGAGTAGACCCGTTAAGGTCTTCCTCGATAGCAGCGTCATCTTCTCCGGACTCCACTCGAAACACGGTCCGCCGGCCGCTATCCTCGACAGGGTGGCGAAGGGCGAGATCGTCGCCGTGATCTCCCGCCGGGTCCTCGATGAGGTCATCCGGACGGTCAGAAAGAAGCTGCCCGACGCCCTGCCCCCGCTGAACTCCTACCTTCGTTCATCTGCGTTCGAGGTTGTGGAGGACGCCGAGCAGGCCGAAGCCGATAGGTGGCAAGGGGTACTCGAACCCGGTGACGCGGACATCCTGGCCGCCGCCCTCCGCGCCGAGCCTGACTTCTTCGTGACGGGCGACAAGCATTTCCTGCACAACCGGCGCCTTCGGCCGCCCGGTCTCCAGATCGTCTCGCCGCTCGAGCTCACCGGGAAGATAGGCCTCCCCGACTAGATACTCCTTGAAACCGATATGATACGAGTTGCGGATGTCGATTTGCAGGGGGGCCTGTGAGGAACAGGAAGAATGCAGCAGTATTCCTCGTCATCCTCCTGTTCTTTGCGCTGCTCTCCGTCTTCCTCACCAGGCCGATCCTCACGCAGGGAGACCACGCCGTGGTCGGCAACCCCTACGACCCCACCCACCAGGTCTGGACCATCGCCTGGGACCTGCACGCGCTATCGGAGAACCCGCTCGACCTCTTCGACGCCAACATCTTCTACCCCAACCCGTACACGCTCGCCTACTCGGACAGCCAGGTGGTCACCGCGGTCCTCGCCGCGCCGGTGGTGGCGGCCACCGGCAACCCCGTCCAGGCCGCCAACATGATGCTCATCTTCCACTTCCTCATGGCCTCCCTCGGTGGCTACTTCCTTGTCAGGCACCTGACCGGGAGCCGCTTCGCGGGGGTGATCGCCGGGATAGCCTTCGCCTACGCGCCGTACAAGATAGCCCACCTCACCCACCTGAACCTGCTCGCGGTCGAGTGGATCCCGTTCGCGCTGCTCTTCCTGCACCTGTACTGCGAGAAAGGCAAGACCCGCGACCTTGCGCTGTTCGCGCTGTTCTTCGTGCTGGAGGCGCTCTCGGCCTGGTCGTACGCATTCATGACCGCGCTCGCGGTGGGGCTCTTCCTGCTGGTCCGGCTCATCGTCGCGCGGAAGACCTATACCCTTCGCTGGGTGGTCAAGCTCGGCGTCGCGGTGGTCGTTGCCGGGCTCCTGGTCCTGCCGTTCGCCCTGCCGTACCTCAGGGTACACTCCAGCGAGCCGGAGTTCGAGCGGAAGATATCGGAGGTGGACTTCTACGCGGGAGACGCGCAGGACTTCCTGATGGCCCCCGCCGAGAGCCTGGTCTGGGGGGGGCTGACGGCGCCCCTGAGGCGCCAGGCGGCGTTCCGCGGCAGCGCCACGGAGCGCGCCATGTTCCCCGGCCTGGTGGCGCTCGTGCTCGGCATTGCCGGGGCCGTCTACCTCTTCCGGCGCAGGAGGTGGAAGCCGGAGAACCGATTCTCCTTCTGGTTCTACATCACCCTTCCGATCGTCTCCGGCGTGCTGTGCCTCGGGCCGTCGCTGCACCTGTTCGGCCGGAGTACCAACCTGCCCCTGCCCTACCGGTTCCTCTACTACGTGGTACCGGGGTTCAAGGCCCTGCGGACCCCCGCGCGGTTCAGCGTGCTCATCGCGCTCTCACTGGCGGTCCTCGCCGGTTACGCGGTGAAGGGGCTGACGGACTGGCTGCGGGGAAAGGACGGCGTCCTGCTCTCAGCCCTGGTCGGCTTCGCGCTTCTGACCGTGCTGCTCCTGGACGTGATGACAGTGGCGATCCCCATGGCCCGCGTCCCCCTGGCCGACGAGTTCCCACCTGTCTACACCTGGCTGGAGGAACGCCCCGGGGACGCTCCGACGGTCGAGGTCCCCCTTGCCGGTTACCGGCCGTCCTCGGCGAGCGGGATAGACGAGCTGCAGTGGCTCGAGCTCGAGCCGGCACGCACCTACTACTCGACGAAGCACTGGAAGAAGCTGCTCAACGGCTTTTCGGCGTTCATCCCGCGCTCTTACGTGGACGCGGCGCGCGCCATGGAGTCGTTCCCCTCGCGGAACAGCATCCACTTCCTTGAGGGTCTCGGGGTGGAGTACGTCCTCGTGCATTCGGCGGAGCTGGAGCCGGGCGACCTCGGGCGCATCGAACAATGGTCGCGCGAACACGGCGATATCCGGCGCGTCTTCACCTCCGGAGACGACTACGTATACGTGCTCCGCTAGCGAAGACCGGCTGTCTGTTCTATCCTCATACGACAGAATTCTCGTCCGCCGGCGGGGGGTCGGTCGTTTGTCCGAGGTGAAGAGGCTCGAAGCGCTCATAGACTCAGGTGACCTCGCCGGGGCGCGGCGGCTGTGCCTGGACGGCCTGGGTAAGGACCCCCTCGATCCCGCCCTGAACGAGGCGCTGGTGCGCATCATCAAGGGGACCGGCGACCACGACGCCCTTCGCGCCCAGATCGGAAGGGTCATGGAGACGAGTCGGAAGGTCCCGAAGCGTACCTACTCCGCGCTGGGCTCTTTCGCCTTCTACGCCCTGCCGCCGCCGGGCAACGCTGAGCTCTCCTCCGTGCTCTACATGCGCGCCCACCGTGAGTACCCCGACGTCCCCTGGTACTACCTGATAATCGGGGACATCCATCTCTACTCTGGGAAGAAGGACGAGGCGCTGGCGGAGTACCGGCTGGCCCTGGAGGAGGTGGACCCGTCGCTCCTTACCAGGGACAGCACCTCGGTCCACCGGTACCTCCTCAAGAGGATCGCCAACATCTACTACGAGAAGAGCGACTTCGCCGCGGCGGCCGGCGCGTTCGAGGAGTTCAGGCGGATGAAGGCCTACAGCTTCTACGTGACGGACTGCAACCGCTACGTCGACAGCCTGGCCGCCCTGGGCCGCTACGACGATGCCGTCGAGGTCCTGATGGAAAACCTGGAGAAGATGCCCAACAAGGGCCCGCTGCGCGCCAAGTTCGTCGAGTTCATGGAGCGGTACTCCGACAGGGTAAGCGGGGAGTTCGAGCTGCCGCCCAGGACGCTGCCGGAGCGAAAGGGCCTGCCGGAGCGGATCCCGGTGGAGACGGGCATCGTCACCGAGGCGGACGACATGGTGGAGGTGGTCCGCGAGAAGACCTCGGGCATCGCGCGTCCCGGGGACCTGGTGGCCCTGGCCGAGAGCGTGACCGCCATAACGGAGGGACGGGCCATCTCGGTTGAGACGATAGAGCCGTCGTTCGTGGCGACGCGGCTGGCGGCGATGGTCCAGAAGCGCTCTCAAATGGCCCCGCTGGGAAGCCCCCACGGCATGCAGGTCGCCATCGACGAGGTCGGCCGGGGCCGGGTGCTGCTCGGCCTGGTCGGGGGTCTCTACGACGCGGTGACCCGGGGCAAGGGGCACTTCTACAGCCTGGCCGGGATGCAGACCGCGCTCGTCGACGACATGTCCGGCGGGATGCCGCCTTACGACCACCACGTCATCAAGGGGCCCCGCGACCCGGACGCCACCGCGCTGCGGGTCAAGCAACAGACCGGGCTGGACTGCTGCATCGTGGACGCCAACGACCAGCAGATCGCATGGGTGATAGGGGCCTCCGAGGGCGTGGACCGGAAGCACATCGAGCAGGTCCTCTCGGACAACCCGGCGGGCAACGAGGACCAGAAGACCCCCATCATCCTCATCCGCCCCTGAGAAATCACCTCAACCAATATTTCTCACGATACCTGCACCGTGAAAGATTACCTCAGACCATTTCTTTCATGAAAGATTACCTCAGACCATTTTTTTCATCAGTGGAAGTTCTTGGTGTGAAGTCTTCTTTCAGAGATGAGAAAAGATGGTTGAGGTTAATTCTCATTCAGAGATGAGAATAGATGGTTGAGGTTAATTCTCATTCATGAAGTCGGCGATGTCGTCGATGGCCTGCTCGGAGACGTGGCCGGCCTGCTCGTACTCCGCCGGGGTCGCCTTGCCCTCACCGGTCATGAACAGGTGGTTCAGGTCGGGGTATGACTCGAAGGTGACGTTCGAGTTGTCGCCGAGCACATCCCTCCAGCCCTTGAAGTCGACCATCGTCACCTGGTAGTCGCGCTCACCCTGCAGGATGAGCGTCGGCCTCTTGACGTCCTGGAGCACCTTCGCCGGCTGGTAGCCACGCAGGTCGAGCCAGTACGTCGCCGAGCCCCCGAGGGGAAGCTGATCGCCTGGCGTGTCCGCGGAGAGCGAGGGGTCCTTCACTTTCGCTACCGCCGCCTCGAGCTGCTCGAGCTGTGCCTGCTCCTCGGCAGAGAGCGTTCCCTTCAGTGAGGCGATGTAGGTCATCTGCTCCAGGATGAGGTCCTCCAGCGGCCGGGTCGGCCCGGCCATGATGACGAACCCGTGGATCTCCGGGTCTTCCTTCGCGATCCTGGGGATGAGCATGCCTCCAAGGCTGTGGCCGAGCACATAGACCTTCTTGCGGTCCACCCCCTCGGTGTGCATCATCAGGTCGGCGGCGATGAGGGCGTCGTCGACGGTCTCCTCCCTGACCGTGAGGTCCTTCACAGAGGCCGCGAGCTTCGCCTGGTACTCCTTCGTCCTCTTCTCGTAGCGGAGGACGGCGATACCCTGCGAGGCCAGCCCCCAGGCGAGATCCTTGAACGGCTTGTTCGGGCCAAGGGTCTCGTCGCGGTCGTTGGGCCCCGACCCGTGGACCAGGACCACGCCCGGGAAAGGCCCATCGCCCTTCGGCATGGTGAGCGTGCCCGGCAGCTTCCACTCGCCGCCCCCGACCGTGACCTCCTTCTCAATGAAAGAGCCCTCGTCGACATGGGGCGGGGGCTGGTACTCCGTCGTCGCTTGTGAGGGCACGAACCACAGGCCCGATACCAGCCCTCTGGAGTCGAAGACCACCTTGATGTCCATCGGGCCGTTGGCGAATTTGCAGGTGACGTAGACGGTATCGAAGCCGGCCGCCTTCTCCTCACGCGTGGAGGTGATGCCCTGGAACACGCCGGCCTGGGCCGTGAGGCCTTCCCAGGCTTGCCGCAGCGTCTCGAGCGCCATGCTCGCCTTCATGGTGGCGTCGAAGGAGCCCACGGCGGCGGCGTAGTCGCCCTCGGCCACGGAGGAGACGAAATCCTTCGCCTTCTCCGAAAGCCCGTCCGCCTGCCCGCCGCACCCCCAGCCGGCCAGTGCGCAGGAAAGGATGAGGATGACGATCGTGACCGCGACGCACCGCTTCGAGCCCATGATTCCCCCTGCGAAATAGACAGCCGGGTCAAGACTACACCCGTGTTGACAGAATATGAATAGGATCGGGGTCAGGCGGGATTCTATTCTTAAGGGCTAATACCTGGGGGCTAACGTGCCTGGCACGGTATTAGTCGAGGACCTCGGCCATGCCCGGCTTCAGTTGTAAGAAAGTGGATTCCATAGGGGGATTGGTTCGTTCCCGGGAGACCCTCTCCTGTTCAGGCGCCTATCTTCAGGGTCTCCATGATGTCGACCGGCACCTGCTTGTTGTCCAGCCCCAGGATCCTGGCGAACCTGAAGGCCCGCTTCTTGCCGTCCTTCGTCTTGACGTAGAGCGAGGTCTCGACCATGCTCGAGATGAGCTGCGCGTCCGGCAACGCGTACTTGAAACCCTCGTAGATGGAGACGCCCTCGAGTTCCTCGATGGGGATGGACTCGGCGCCCTTGACCTTGTAGAACGTCGAGAGCTTGATTATCAGCAGCCGCTTGCCCGTGAGGGCCACGTAGTAGAACTTCGTCCCCTTCTCCGAGGCCCACCCGATGGTGACGAGCTCCTCGCCGGGCTCCAGGAACTGCGCCGCCGCCTCGTTCATGCCTTCCATTGTCGGCTTCAACGCCATCTGTTACCTCCCTGGTCCAGGACACCTGATGGGTCGACTTCAATAATACAGGCAAAAGCGCCCGGAACGGAGTTTCAACCCAGCTCGTACAGGTCCGGCCGGCGGTCCTCGAGCACTGTCATCTTCCGTCTGACATCCGAGACCACCGAGGTGTCGACGGTCGCGGTCAGCAGAGCCTCCTCCGACTCACCGGCCTCGACGATCGTGTCTCCCCATGGGTCTATGACGCAGGAATCGCCGAAGTACGTGGCAACACCGTCCGGACCGAAGTCCTCGGAACCCACCTGGTTGGTCCCCACCACGAACATCTGGTTCTCGATGGCGCGGGCCCGGACCAGTACCTTCCAGTGCTCGAGCCTGGGATACGGGAACGCCATGGGCGAGAGCGCCAGCACGGCGCCCTTCAGGGCGTAGGTCCTGAACAGCTCGGGGAACCGTATGTCGTAGCAGACCGCGAGTGCGGTCGGGCCCCAGGGGGCATCGATGAGGCACAGCGAGTCGCCTGCCTTCTCGTGCCGGTCCTCGTGCATCAGGCTGAACAGGTGCGCCTTGCTGTAGGCGCCCGCCTCCGCGCCCGAGGGGTCGAAGAGCCGGTGCGTGTTGGATACCGAACCGTCGTCGTTGAGCGAGAGCGTCGAGCCGCTTATCCACACGCCGTGCTCCACGGCCAGAGCCGCTACCTCGTCCTTCACACTCTCGTGCCCAGCCGCTATCCGCTTGTTGACCTCCCAGTCGAAGCCGGTGGTCCACATCTCCGGGAAGCATACGAGGTCGCTCCCGCGGGCGGCGGCCTCGGCCACCAGCGCCCGACCTTTCTCCAGGTTCGCGGCGGGATCGGTCCTCGCCACCGCAATCTGCGCGAGCGAGACGGTCAACTTCATGGGTGTCTCCTTGTTGATGTCCAAGCCTGCTACTATTCTATAGCCGGAGACCAGGAACGGCCTGAAGTCCAGGGAGGCTGTTTGGATTCGATCAGACGAGCCTGTACGATCGGCCTCGCGGCGGTGTTGCTGACTTGCGTCGCCTGCCTGCATGGCGCCGCCGTGCCGGAGAGGAGGGCGGAGTCCATCCCGCGGGCTCCGTTCAACACCTGGGCCCACGATGCGGCCGGGGTCACCTCACCGTCGACCACATGGTACATGGCCGAGGGCTGCACCGAGGCCGGGTTCGAGACCTGGGTGCTGGTGTCCAACCCCGCCGACGTTCCGCAGGACGTCACCATGACACTGTTCACCGACCGGGGTGAGGTG
>JAHJCO010000055.1 GCA_018831265.1 Actinomycetota bacterium | reverse complement strand
GACCGTCTCGGCGAACGAGCACCTGGGCTCCGCCGACGACGCGGCCCACGACTTCTCCGTGGAGGTGGCGTCCACCAACTCGGTGCCGATACTTGCCGAGAGGCCCATGTACTTCAACTACCACGGCTGGTGCGCGGGGGGCAGCGTCGGATACTGATATTCTGGACCCGTCCTGGCGCACGTGAGGCCGCTATGGAACGGAGGTCTCCCGGTGATCGGACATACGGCGAACGAGCGGAAGCTCTACGGCAAGACCTGGGACACCATCCATGGCGGGTACTTCGCGGACCGCACGGTCGCCGCTCCCCTCGTGGAGGCCGTCCTCGACGCGGCCTCCGCCGCGCGGCCGGACGTGCTGGCGGACCTCGGCGGCGGAACGGGCTTCCTTCTTGATGAGGTGAGGCGGGGACTGGACTTGAGCCCTGTTCCCAGGCTGGTGTGCGTCGATCCGGCTAAGGACCAGCTCGACTCCTGCCCTGAGCACATGTCCACCCTCGAGTGCTCGATGGAGGACCTGGATCGGGGAATACTGGTCGGACCGGACGACACGTTGATGGTGTGCATGAGGTCGGTGCTGCACTACCTGGGGGAAGAGATGCTGAAGCCGGACCTCGGGCGCTTCCGATCGGTCCTCGAAGACGGGGAGTACCTCACACACCAGACCATCTGCTTCTCCTCGGAGAGAGAGCAGGCGCTCGCGAACCTGCTGTACGACCGCATGGACACCGGCAAGTGGTTTCCGACCGTCGGGTTCCTGACGGCCACCCTCGAGGAGGAGGGATTCAGGCTGGTGGACGTCCGCCCGGCGGCTCCGCTCCCGGTGGAGAGCGCCGAGCTGGAGCAGAGGTACGGGATAGACCACGAGACGATGTTGGATATCGGCATGGCCCTGAAGAGGCAGTGCGCCGGTCGACTGTCCGAGGTGTATCACGGGAGCAGGAACGGTTTCACGGCGTACCTGGAGTACGTGGTGATGACCTGCATCGCCGTGTAAGGATAGTCAGGGTACTTCGAGGTGGGCAGAGCGATGGGAATAGACAGGGTGTTCGTTGTCGGCGCGGGGTTCATGGGCGCCGGGATAGCGCAGGTGGCGGCGACAGCCGGCTACGACGTGACGATCTGTGACGTTGATCGGAGCAGCGTGGATGCCGGCATGGGGGCCATCAAGACCTCGCTCGACGAGCTGGTATCGAGCGGAAATACCACCCGCGAGCTGGCGGGGGAGACGCTCGGCAGGCTCGAGACCACGACGGATATGGACGGTGCCCGAGTAGCCGGAATAGTCGTGGAGGCGGTCCCCGAGAAGCTGCAGCTCAAGAGAGAGGTGTTCAATCGTCTCGATGAGACCTGCCGGCCGGATGCCATCCTCGCGACGAACACATCGGCTATTCCCATAACATCCATCGCAGCCGCGACGGGCAGGCCCGAGCGCGTCGTCGGCACCCACTTCTTCGGGCCGGTCCCGGTGATGAAGCTGTGCGAGATCGTGTCCGGTCTGCTGACATCCGCCGAGACCTCTCGTGCGGCTGACGCGTGGGCGACCGGCCTCGGCAAGGACACGATACTGGTGTGCAGGGACATCGCGGGCTTCGTCGCCAACCGTACCAGCATCCTCGGCTCGCTGGAGGCCGTACGCTTCGTGGACGAAGGCCTGGCGACCCCGGAGCAGGTGGATGCCGCCGCCCCGTTCGGCGCGGAACTGGGTGCGGGCCCGCTGAACATCATGGATGGCGTGGGACTGGACGTGATGTTCAGTACAGCGATCGCGATCTACCAGGACACGGGCGAGGCCAGGTTCTTCCCGCCGCCGATCCTGCGCCGCCTCGTCACAGCGGGCCTCCTCGGCCGCAAGACCGGCAGGGGCTTCTACGACTACACGGCGGGGGAGAGGAGAAGCTACCCGCTGTTCGGCATGGAAACGTCGGCGCCGGTATCGCCCGAGCGGTCGGGCCTGATGTTCAAGCGCATAATAATCCCGTCACTGCTCGAGGGGATCCGGGTCCTGGAGGCCGGCGTCGCCTCGCGGGAGGATATAGACAAAGCCACCCGCCTCGCGTTCCACTTCGCGCTGGGGCCGCTGGAGGCCGCCGACGGCATGGGGCTGGACGAGCTACTCGAGTCGGCGTCCGTATTCTACGAGGAGACCGGGAACGAGACCTACCTCCCCCCGCCACTGCTGCGGGAGATGGTGAGCGCCGGGTCGCTTGGGCGCAAGAGCGGCAGGGGGTTCTACGACTACGGGGAATACCGGTCCGGCGGCATCCCGGTGGACCCGCGCCGCTAGCGCCAGCCTTCGCGCTGCATGGCACGCATCGCGCAGGCGGCCGACTTCGCGTCCCCCCTGGCGACCGATATCCCGACCGCCTCGCCGACCGACTCGTCCAGCTCGGCGATGTCCGTGTTGGAGAACCCGGGGCAGAGGACAATGGACTCCACGCCCTTCTCGTCGACGAGCTTCTTCGCGGTCGCAAGGGCCTGGGCCTGGTCCCTGACGGCGACCGAGTACAGCGTGTAGGTGGGCGTCTCCAGTAGAGCGATGTCTTCTGGATTTGCGTCCGGTGCGTGTGCCATGAACGCGGCGGTGAAACTCATACTTTCCAACCTCCCGAAGGCTAGACTGTGTGTCTCCTATCATACTCCCTCGATCTTCTATATATCCCCTCTCGGATCACGGTCTGCTCGGGCCGATACATTGACCCAGGTCAGGTCCGATGAACCGTCAGTGGTGTAGAATGCCTCGAGCCTGCATAAAGGACACGTTAAAAACAGCCGCGCCCGGCGGAAGGCCGGGGACGGCTCCGCGAGGAGGTAGCGATGAGGACCAGGCTGACCGTTTCGATACTGCTGAGCGTGTGTCTGCTCCTGATCATGGTAACGGCGGCTTCCGCCGCGTACGTTTGGACATCGACGGGCAGCCCCTCGGGTCCGGCCGCGAGCGGCATCACCTGTCTGACCATGGACGAGACGCACCACATCTTGTACGCGGGCGCCGCCGACGGCCAGGTGTACAGGTACCAGTCCGGGGCCTGGACGAGCACCGGCGGGCCCTCGACCTCGCAGATAAACGATATTATGTACGACCCGGTCGGCAACGTGCTCGTGGCGAGCCTGTACAACGGGACCACCAGCGAATTCGAGGTATGGACGTTCCAGGAGGGCGGCGCCTGGATCCTGACCAACGGCGCGGTCGGCAACGACAACCCAAGTTCCGTCGCCTCGGACGGAGCGCGGAAGAAACTATACGCAGGCACATACTCCGGGGCTACCTGGGTGTACGACTACCAGTCCGGGCCGGGTCCCTGGGCAAGTATCGGCACCCCCATGGACGGCTTGAGGTGCATGGAGATGGACCCTGCCGCGAACGTGCTCTATGCGGGCGGCTCGATAGGGACCGAGTGGCCGCCGACTGCAGCGGTCTACAGGTACGACGGATCGGGCTGGACGCCGTTCGGCGTCGACTTCGGCACCTACGCGAAGGGCGTCACCTGCCTTGCGCTGGACTCGACCAGGAACAACCTGTATGCGGGGATCTACATTGGCGACCAGACCGGTGAGGTGAACGTCTTCAGGAGGAACGTCGCCGCCGGCGGGGACTGGGTCGGGATAGGTACGCTCTGCGGCGGTCCCGAGATCTACTCACTCACCGTGGACGAGGTCAACGACACCCTGTACGCGCTCGCCTGGGACGGCCATGTCTACAAGAACTGCAACGCGTCCACGGGCAGCACCTGGCTGGACCTGGGCCTGGTGAGCCAGACCACGAACTGGAACTCGAGCCTGCAGTACGACCCTACCGGCGCGGCCCTGTTCTGCGGGTCCTCTGACGGACAAGTATACCGCCAGGGTATCTCGGCCCTTGACTCGATCAGCCCGGCGTCGGGTGCCCGGGGCGAGACCCTGGACGTCGAGCTGACGGCGACCGACGGCTCCTTCACGACGGCCAGCGAGGTCGTCTTCTCGGGAGACGGCGTCAACGTGAACTCGACGACCCGCCTGAGCGCGACGAAGGTCAGGGCCAACGTCACCATCGAGCTCGATACGTACACCGGCCCGAGGAACGTCTGGGTCAAGACCGGCGGTGACAAGACGAACAAGCTCGTTGACGGTTTCACGGTGACCGAGGTTCCACAATCATCCACCTGGTATCTGGCCGAGGGCTCCAACGCCTGGGGCTTCTCCACCTACATCACGATAGAGAACCCCAACGACGCCGAGGTGGAAGCCCTGCTCACCTACATGGACCCCAACCCGGCCAGCGGGACCGGTATCGCCGGCACGCGGACTGTGACCCTGCCCCCCCTCTCCCAGACCACCGTCTCTTCCTGGCCCGACATAGGCGAGGTGGACTTCTCCACCCGGGTACAGTGTCCGAACGGGGAGCCCATAGCGGTGGACCGTACCATGTACTGGACCGGGGAGGGAGCCTCCTCGCCCGAAGGGCACAACTCCATCGGGGCCACCACCCCGGCGAATACCTGGTACCTGCCCGAGGGCTCGTCCGCCTGGGGCTTCGAGACCTGGACGCTGGTCCAGAACCCCAACGCCTCACAGGCGGACATCATCCTTACATACATGACCGAGGCCGGCCCCGTCCCGGTGGGCAAGACGGTTCCGGCAAACTCCCGGGCCACCTTCAACATGGCTTCAGACATAGGAGCGGCCGACGCCTCCATCGAAGTCACATCGGACGTTCCGGTGATGGCGGAGCGCTCCATGTACCGAAACGACAAGCGCGAGGGCTCCTGCTCCCTTGGCGCCACCGTCCCCTCACAGAACTACTTCCTGGCGGAGGGCACGACCGCCTGGGGCTTCACCACCTACGTGCTGGTGCAGAACCCCAACAACGCCGAAGCCGACGTATCGCTGACGTATCACACGGCCTCGGGTCCGGTCCCGGGCCCGACGTTCGCAATGCCCGCCAACTCCCGAAGGACGGTGAAGGTCAACGACGAGCTACCAGCGACCGACTTCTCCACCCAGGTGCACGGAAGCCTCCCCATAATCGCCGAGAGGGCCATGTACTGGGATTCAGGCGCGGGTGAGGCCATGCACGACTCCATCGGACTGGATTCCGCCCATATGACCTTCTACCTGCCCGACGGGCAGACATCAGACGGCTTCGAGACCTTCACCTGCGTCCAGAACCCCAACCCGGCCTCGGTGACGGTGCGAGTGACCTACCTCTCGCAGGGCGGGGAGACCTCGGCCACCTTCGCCGACGAGCTACCGGCGGGTTCCCGCAAGACCTACAGCATGGTGGACGCGGGGCTGGACGGCCGGGCCTCCATACTGGTGGAGTCGCTGGACGGGGCCAGGCCCATCATGGTGGAGCGCGCCATGTACTGGAACAACCGTGGAGCGGGGACGGATACGATCGGGGGGTACGAATAGGACGGTGCCAGGCGGGATTCAAGTCAGCCAAGTCGTAGAGGCGTCCTACTTCGGATGCACATGATTAGCCTGCTCTTGACTGACCTACATTCACAGCCAAGATTTGACTTGAATCCCGCCCGGCACCCATCTCAGAACATCGTTATTCGGTGGCGTTGAAACCTTCATGAAACACCACGACACCCCGGGTATCTTCTTCGCCGAAGGGCAAGGCAAGGAAGTTCTCCTGTGGGACTCCCTCGAGGATCAAGTCGGGGTGGCTCCTGAAACCGAACCTCTCACTGAAGTCGGGGCCACCTGCAAGTGCGTAACCTTTCGCGCCGGACGCCCTCAACAAGCGCAGACCTTCATTGACCAGGGATTGCCCGATGCCCTGTCTCTGGTAATCCGGCAATACGGAGATCGGACCTGGACCATACCAATCGCAGCTACTGCCGGAGATGGTCACAGGTGAAAACGCTATGTGGCCGACCACCTGTCCTTCAATCTGGGCGACAAGCGAGACAGCGAGCGCATTGGCAGCCCGCAATGCACTGACAATATACTGCTCCGTTTGGTTGCCGTGCGGATGGTTCTCGAAAGCCGCCCTGGTGACCTCTGATATCGCTTCGATATCAGAGGTCTTCTCGGAATAACTTGAAACGGTGACGGGTGGGATCCAAGTTATGCACTGCGCTGCGTACGGAGATGGCCTGATGTGACTTGAGTCCCGCCTGTAGCCGTTCTCAGTCGAAGTGAGAAGGGCCCCGGGAGGGGCCCTTTCTCGTGCGGCTGGGGGTGGCGGGAGTTGGGGATGGGGGGGAGTGACACGGCGGGGCCGGTGGGATCTGGTTATGCCTAGCCCTCTGCGCCCGCGTCGAAGAGTGAAGCGTCTTTGAGCACGACCGGGTGGATATGTGACACGGGGTTCTCGGCCTTCTCCATGGAAAGGAATGAATCTTGCTAGAATATCAGCGTTGGAGGAGGCAAAACGGTAAATACCAATTAAGAGACTCTGACGATCAAATAGCGCGTTATGGCCTGGAAGCAAGCGACTGAATCTGGCAGGTCATGAAGATTAAGGGCGGTGTGGCTTGACCGCAACCGATGTAATCGAACTGGACTTGGGATCTATTTCCGGTGATAACCATGGAGAGGTTACCTCGTACCTGGGCATTCCCTATGCATCTCCTCCTCTCGGTGAGTCGAGGTGGAAACCACCGCAACCAGTAGTTCCGTGGGTAGGAGTTCGAGAGTGCACTGGGTATGGCCCTGCCTGTCCACAGCCAAAGTCGAAATTCTACGATGTAGGCAATACAAGCGAGGACTGTCTCTTTCTCAACATCTGGGTACCCGCGAACGGTAGAGAGGCCAAGGTGCCGGTCCTGGTTTGGGTCCACGGAGGGGCTTTCACGACGGGGGCGGGCTCACTGGGACTCTACGAGGGTATGAACCTCGCGGCCCAGGGTGTCTTGGTGGTTACAATCAACTATCGGCTCGGACCACTTGGTTTTCTTGCGCTTCCGGGGCTCTCTGATGAATCTCCCTTCAGCGTTTCAGGGAACTACGGACTTCTCGACCAGATCGCGGCGCTCGAGTGGATTCAAAGCAACGTCTCCCAATTCGGGGGTGATAAGGATAACGTCACCCTGTTCGGTGAATCCGCGGGAGCCGTTAGCGCGTGCCACCTCTTATCGAGTCCGCTGACAACCGGCCTGTTTCATCGCGCGATAGTCGAGAGCGGGCCTATATGGGTGGAGAAAGGTCTTCCCGCTGCCTCACGCCCGCTTGAGACCGCGGAGAAAACCGGGCTGAAACTGGTCGAAGAACTCGGATTGGTCGATAAGAGCAATTCAGTAAGCTCACTGCGAGCGGTAACTGCCGAGAAGCTGGTTGAGACTGCCAGCCCGGGCGAGGGATTGGCAGTTCTCAAGAATGAACTACAATTTGGCCCAGTCATCGACGGCTGGCTTCTCCCCGGCAATCCCGTAAGCCAGATAGCCCAAGGCAACGTACACGACCTGCCATTGCTGGTTGGCGCCAATGCTAATGAGGCCAACCTGTTCCTGGAAGGTATGACCGTCACCGGGGATTCTTTCGAGAAAATCGTGAACCTCGTATTCGGTGAGTATTCGAACGAGGTCATCGACATGTTTCCCCTTGGCGAAAATGAAGATGCTGCCACCATTCTAAGCGAGCTATTTACTGTCAATGAGTTCATTGCCCCGGCAAGGTTCCTGGCAGAATCATTTGGGTCCCTGCAATCGAATTCCTATCTCTACAACTTCTCGCGAGTTGCACCGGGCAACCCCCTCGGGGCGTGTCACGGGTCGGAAATACCTTACGTTTTCGGCAACTTCGACCAGGCGCTTGGTTACACGGATGCGGACCATCGACTTTCGAGAACGATAATGAGCTACTGGACAGCATTTGCCCGAACAGGAAACCCCAACCGCAACGGTCTGCCGGAATGGCCGCCGTACTCAAAGGAGGAGGACAAGCTTCTTCAGTTCGGTGAAACAATATCCGCCAATAAGGGACTATACAGTGAAGCCTGCGACCTTGCCGAGAGGATTCACCTTGGAGAGTGAACCAAGATGCTGAATCTGCTTCTGAATATAACCAACGGATTTATCAGTCAAAGAGGAGTGGGTAATGCCTGGAGTAATTAAAGTATTGGGAGCGGGACACGCAGGCCATGCGGCAGCATTTGAAGATTTCACCACTGCTGGTGGTTCTCGAGTCAGCCGCCTCGAAGGTGGGCCGCATCCATAACCGTATGACCAGACTAGCCCTCTGCGCCCGCGTCGAGGATAGAAGCTTCCTTCAGCACCACCGGGTGGATGTGCCTGATCGGGCTTTCGGATTTCTCCATGGAGCGGAGCGCCACCGTGAGGGTGTCGACGAACTCCTTGAAGTCATCATTAGGGATGTTGGCACTCATTGCGTGAAGTCATGATGAATCACGTTCGTGTCAGTATAGTCGTAGGCTTAGTCAAGAACCACGTGGTTCGGGAAAGGTGACGTTGCCGGCTTGCCGGTTCCACTCCTACTCAGCGGGTTCGGCGTCCTCAAACAGCGCGCCAAGGTCCACCTCGACCCACTTCTGGTATTCGAGTGCCTGGACATAGAGCTTCAGTTCCGCCGGGACCGCCACGAATTGGTATATGGTGCCCGGGTTGGTTGCCCCTCCCTGTTCCATGCCGGTATCCAGGATCCCCTCCATGACCTTCACGTCAATCCTGCCCTTATCCTTGTTGGCCAGGTTTACAAGGTTGTCGTACCTGGTGGTCGAGTTGGCCCAGAACGCCTGGTAGTTCTCGGTCGCCTTCAACTCCTCTGGGATCACCCAGGATGGGTCCCGGAAGTGGTTGGTGGCCACCAGCAGGCCGCCCGCCTCGCCCTCGCGCCTCACACAGGCTGACTGGGAGTCCTCGTAGCAATAGGCCTTGTCCTTGTCGGCGACGTTGATGATGAACGGGAAGAACATCCTGGTGCTCATCAGGTCGGCGTTGAGCGTGGTGAAGTTGGGGCTGTCCAGGCCGAAGCAGACGTTGTTTATGAAGGCCGGCGTCCTATCCATCGGGTACTCGTTATCTATTCCCAGAGTCCCGGCGTTCATTTCCAGCGCCAGATTGGCGTCGTTGAACATATTCATGCTGCTAACCTGCCCCGCGTTCCCCAGCGTGGCCGCGGAACGGCTCCCGTCGTCGGGGTTGTACACTACCACCGTCAGGGTGTCGTTGAATTCCCTGAAGTACTCCGGGTAGTCGAAGTTGCGCCCCAGAAGCAGGGGGCCTTCCCCCGTGTAATCCCCCCACACCGCGATTCCCGAACAACCGGTCTGGGCCGCCGCCACCAGGTTCACGTAATTGTCTATCAGCTTGAGCCTGTCTAGGCTGACCCCGGAGGTCTCGGCCATCCCCTCGAATATCTTCCTGATGCGCTCGGGGTACTTGTCATAGGTCATGTCGCAGAAACCCTCCAGCATCGACTTGGAGAGACGACTGCTCTTTGGCCAGTTCTCCTCTATCGCTTCCTTGTAGAATTGATTTATCTGGGACTTCATCAGCTCGCCGTACTGGCGACCCATCTGCTGGTAGTCCCCGTTCAGCTGGAGGACGCATATCTTTCCCGCCTTGTAGAGGTTGCCGCCTTCGAATTCCGAAACCTCGGTAAGCCCCGGGATCTTCTTTGCCGCTTCTCCGCAGCCCAGGGCCGTGCCCAGGGCCAGGAGAAGAATGAGGAGCGCCGTGATCAATAGTCTCTTCTTCATTTTGAACCCCCTCGACAGTGAGTGTGCATTGTACCAGCCCGGACCATTCGTCGAGTATTTCTTCTTTCAAGCCGCCAACGACGAAATGATACCAGAAATCTTGACTCAGGGAGTTCACTCTTGCCCACCTTTGCTCGTACTCGCACGGAATGCGGGGCTGAGAGCCCCACAGCAAGGAACCTTGAGCCCGGCCTCTTGAGGCCGGGGCGATGGAGCAAGATGAGACCAATGCGAGAAGGGCCCGGGGAGGGCCCTTTCTCATGCGGCTGGGGTGGCTGGAGATGGGGGTGGGGGTGTGACGCGGTTATGACTCGGCCTGCCCCTCTGCGCCCGCGTCGAGGATAGAAGCTTCCTTCAGTACCACCGGGTGGATATGCCTGATGGGGCTATCCGACTTCTCCATCGAGCGCAGCGCTACTACCAGGGTGTCCACGAACTCTCTGAAGTCGTCCTGGAAGAAGGACATGTGCTCCGAAGTCGTGCTGCACCACGTAGATGTCAGCCTCGTCGCAGGCTGAAACAAGACCGCTGTTGTTTGAAGTGCTACAACTGTCCTCCGAGCAGGGGAGAACGCCAGGTTTGTGTATGACATGAAGAGGCCGGTCGGTCCAGCATCCAGTTAAACCGTGTGTAGTCGCACAACGATCAATGCCTCGCCCGGGAGGCTTTGGAGCGCATACCTCGAGCTCTATTCGCTGGCCTCTCGCTTGGCCTTTCTTGCCGATTTCTTTACTTCTCTGCCAGCTTCTTCAACTGCGGCTTTCGCATCCTTGCCGGCCTTTTCTAGATCTTTGCCGGCATCTTCTACCTTCTCCGAAGTCTTCTTCACGATACTCTTCATCTTCTCCGTGTCCATGGACATCCTCACTCTCCAGTCTCTGAACCCGATGCCAATGTCCACTTCCCCATGGCAACACACTACCCTTCACCGGAAAGGCAAGAAAGTCCGGAAAGGCCGAAATCGTGAAAGGGTATCGGCTTTGGGGGAGAAGAAGAACGTCGCTGGCTAATGTCCTGACGGGAATCGGCCGATACCCGTGACAGGAAAGGCGATAACTCATACTGCCGGTCACGACTCGGACGCGACCTCAGACAGGCAGCCGCAATACAATGACACAAAGGGGGCGGAATCCAGCTATTCTTGAGGAGGTAGCTGTCTGTGGCAATACTTCGTGAATGAATTGAGGAATGTGGGATGAAAGGAGATCAGACCGTGAAAACACTGAGTAAGATGCGATTTATCGCATTACTATTAGCGCCCCTGGTGGTACTGGTAATCATGATAGGAGCACCGGCAACGAGTATGGCGGCAGAACTGCCGGTGAACCTCGGAACGGCCTCGACTTACACGCTGCTGGCCGGCTCGACGATTACCAGCACGGGACCGACCGCTATCAATGGGGATGTGGGGGTGCATCCAGGAACCGTTTTCACCCCTGGGGAACCACCCGCGGTAGTGAATGGGGAAATACACCTGGGTGATGCCGTCGCGGCTCAGGCCAAGGCCGACCTGGTAACCGCATACAACGATGCCGCCGGAAGAACGCCGGTCGTCACCGTGCCCACCGAGCTTGGTGGGACTACGAGGATTCCCGGCGTCTACGATTCAGCCGCCGGCGATTTCCAGATAACCGGCACTCTCACGATCGATGCCCAGGGCGACCCCGATGCGGTCTTCATATTCAAGACAGCTTCCACGCTCATCACGGCAGTAAACAGTAATGTGCACCTCATCAACGGGGCTCAGGCCTCCAGAGTCTATTGGCAGGTCGGAAGCTCCGCGACCCTGGGAGTAAACTCTCATTTCGAGGGAATCATCCTGGCGATGGCATCCATCACCGCGAACACCGGTTCGACGGTGAAAGGGCAATTGCTGGCACGGGATGGTGCGGTCACAGTAGACTCTGTTACCGGCACAAATCCTCTTCTTCAGGCCAATTATGGGGTATCTGTAGCCCCCGTGACCTACGCCAAGTTCGGAAAGCCCATGACCGCGGTGACCTACAATCTCACGGTGACAAACACCGGGAACGTCTCCGATACATTCAACGCCACAAAGGCGGGCATGGCCTGGCCAACGTCGGTTCCCGCGATTGTCGGTCCACTCGCGGCAGGCGCGAGCAGTAACGTGACAGTCACTGCCACGATACCGGCAGGGACACCTGACGGGACCACCGATACTGTCCTGGTGACCTTCACGTCTGCCGGAGACCCGACCAAGAGCGCTACCAGCACCCTTACGACAACGGCGAACGAGAATCTGCTCGCCTTCTATTTCGCGGAAGGCACCACCCGTGCCAACTTCCAGGAGTACCTGTGCCTTGGGAACTCCGGCGCCGTTCCGGCGAGCGCCCAGGTCACCTACATGTTCACTGACGGCAGCACCCAGGACGCGAATTACTCCGTGCCCGCGAACTCACGCTCCACTATGGACGTGAACAGCGTGGTGGGGGCGGAAAAGGACCTGTCTATCAGCATCCTGACCACCAGCCCGAACCTGATCGCGGAGAGGCCGATGTACTTCAATTACAACGGTCAATGGACGGGGGGCTCGGACGCTCTGGGAGCCGTTGCGCCGGACATGAACTGGTATTTCGCAGAAGGCAACACGCTGCCGGAATTCGACCAGTACGTCACGGTCCTCAATCCGGGAAACGACGCGGCCGACCTCACCTTCCACTACATGGTGGAGGGGCAGGGAGAAGAGGCTGTCCCGGGTACCGTGGGCGCTCATTCCCGGGCCACATTCAGGACGAAAGACCAGATTGGAAATGGAAAGCACGTGAGCCTCTACCTGGAAAGCACTCAAGGCGTGGTGGCCGAGCGCCCCATGTACTTCAACTACCTGGGTCTCGCCCAGAACAACTGGACGGGCGGCCACGACGTGGTCGGGGCCAATGCCCCGAACACGGACTGGTACTTCGCCGAAGGGACCACCAGGAAGAACGCCGTCGATGGCGCCTTCGAAGAGTGGCTCTGCATGCAGAACCCGGGAATCACGCCCTTGACCGTAGAAGCCACATATCAGCTGGCCGTGGGGCAGGGTAACCCGATAAACAAGTCATACACTGTCCCCGCTCAGGAGCGCCTCACGGTATCGGTGAACCAGGAGATAGGGCAGGACAAGGACTGCAGCGTATTCCTCCAATCGACTTCAGACTTCATTGCCGAACGACCCATGTACTTCAGTTATCACGCCTTCGCATGGACCGGGGGACACGATGTGCTGGGAACCAACGGCTCTGCAACCGACTGGTTCTTCGCCGAGGGGACCACGAGGGCGAACTTCGAGGAGTGGCTCTGCCTGCAGAACCCGGGGAACACCGACGCGCTTACGACCATCACCTACTTTCCCGCCGGCGGCCCGGTTATCACCAAGCAGTGGACGGTGAAAGCCAATACCAGATTGACCGTCAGCGCCAGCAGTGACGTCGGGGCCGACCAGGACATATCCGCCCTGGTATCCTCAGACCAACCGATCATCGTCGAGCGCCCCATGTACTTCGACTTCAACGGGTGGACAGGCGGTCACGACGTGGTGGGGTTCGTACCCACGCCTTAGCGACACAGCACACAGTCGGGGTCTATGTCCCGACTCGAGAGGAAACATAGTCACACAAGCGGGAAGGGCCCCGGGGAGGGGCCCTTTCTCATGCGGCCCGGGGTGGCGGGAGACTGGCGGCATAAAGACATTATGCAAGGCGGGGGTCGGCCAAAGATACGAAAAAGCGTTTCACTTCCTGCCCATTTCCGGGTAAACCACCTTGATCAGGGCGGTCACAATAGCCGTAGCATCGCCCGCGCTGTTGGTCGACTGGTTCGTGAAGACAATGAAAGTCGCATCACGGTCCGGGTCCCTCAGGAAGATTGTGTTGAAGCCGAATATTGCGCCCTCGTGTCCCCAGAAACCGTTCACGTCAAGGACCCCAAGCCCGTACCCGGCCGGACCCTCGCCCATCTTGACCGTCTTCGACTGCTCGGCATGCATCTGCTTATCCAGCAGGCTGCCGGAGGCCAGTGCCTCCGCCCAGGCCTTCATGTCGTCGAGGTTGGATATCATCGCGCCGCCGGCCCAGGGTACCGAGGGTTCGACACGCGAATAATCCACCAGCTCGCCGTCTTGAAGCACGTAGCCTTTCGAATGCTTGCCGGTGATATCAGGAGTTTCCGGAAATGACGTGTCGCCCAAGCCCAGCGGCTCGATTACCCTGGTTTGGATTTCCTCTTCCACCTTGTTGTCTGTGACTCTCTCTATCAGGAGGCCAGCTATCTCGTAGTTGGTGTCCGAGTAGTGGTAGCCCTGGCCGGGTGGGAAGTAGTTGTCGTGCTTGTTGGCTATCTCGATCTCCTGCTCGGGAGTCAGTTTCATGAGCGGGTCGGCAGTGAAATCTTTGTCGAACTGTTCGTCTTCCGTAAAGCTGAAAGTCCCCGAGGTCATCTGAAGGACCTGCCTGATGGTGATGTTGTCCGCGTCCTTCACCGAGGGGACGAACTTGCTCAGCTTGTCGTCGAGGGACAGCTTGCCCTCCTGCACGAGCTGGAGCACGACCGTCGCGACGAACGTCTTGGTGTTGCTGGCAATGCGCACCCTGTCGTCAGTGCTTATGGGGGTCCCCTTTTCGATATCTGCCTTCCCGAACGCCTTGACCCAGGTGCCCTCGGGGGTCCAGATCCCGACGATTACCCCGGGGATGTTCTGGGCGGTCATCGTCTCCTCTACGATATCCTCCAGCTGCTTCACCTGCTCTGTGCTGAAGGAGGGTGAACCGCAGGACGCACAGGCGAGTACGATTGAAACCAACAGCAGGGACACGAGGGGTATCAGCAGATGCGTCTTTCTCATCGTAACCTCCAGAGTCATATTATCCGGAGTTTGGTCGGGTATCCTCTATGTGCTTCCTTCAACGACGGTATCCTATCACAGGCTTGTCCTTGTTCCGCATGCTCGCAGACCGACCTCTCAGCGTCTCATCAACAACGACAAGTCGTCTTCGTGGAACGACAGGCGCATGAAATCGGGCTGCACCACGTAGGTGTCGGCCTCCGCGCAGGGACATACAAGACCTGTGTGGTTTGAAGACTCTTGGAACCGCTGGAAGGTAGTGGTTCGCTTATTGTACCGAGCAGTTGCCTGTAGTAGGGTGGCACTCGATGAGCCAAGGATAGGGCTTCGAAATCCAGGAGCGGATATCGACAAGAAGAACAGGGGTCAGATGATGAAGAAGCTTGCGATTACCATCCCGCTGATACTGGTTGTCTCACTGGTCGGGCTGATCGCCGGTTGCGGAAGCAGCTCGAACGACGGCAAGTCCTCGACCCCGTCATCGACGCCCTCTTCGACGAGCCAGACACCCGATTATTCAAACAAGGCGAACTGGCTGGCATTGCCTTCCTCAACCAAGAACAAGGTGGACGTGTTCTTCCTTTATCCGACCGTCTACCAGCAGTCCAGCCCGAGCGACCCGATGGTCTGTGCGATCAACAATCCACAGATGCAGGAGGGCGCCAAAGCTGCATTCTCGAGAGACGCCACCGTGTTTGCGCCGTTGGCTGATATCTACGCACCATACTACGAGCAGGCTGCCATAGCGGTCCTGCAACTGCCGCTGGACCAACCCCAGCCAACTTGCTCCGGGGATCCAGCTGGTTGCCGCGGGTATCTACCACACGTTTGATATCCCGTTCTACTACTTCGACCTCAGAGCAAATGCCGCGAACAGGATCGATCGCTACTTCTCAAAGAAATAGAGCACTCAGACTGGCTGCTCTGGCTCGACAAAGCTCCTACGGCACTTCGCCGGTTCGCCCTGAGGTGTCAGGTACGATCGATTGAAGTAGCACTGATCGCTGGAGGTGTTCATGAAGAAGTTCCCCATCAACCGCGACCGCATCAGGCAGGTCATCTATCCGACAATGGGCTACCCCTTGATAGCCAAGTGCGGCGAGCAGTTTACGCTGGAGTTCGACCCCCGCAATCAGGGTTGGAGCAAGGCGTTGCCCCGGATCACGGATTTCCAGGTGTCGGTTACCACCACCAACAGCACCTACCCGAGAACGAGGAGTCTTTCGGTGGAGGATTTCACCGTGGGTTTCAGCACTCACTGGCCCGAGTACTCACAGGGCGCGCAGCCCCGCGCGTACGTCTACCTGGTCACGGTGGAGGTGCCGAAGACCGTCCCGATGCACCTGTACGACCTGACGGTCGCGGGAAAGCAGGCAGACGGATCATGGCTTACCGACTCGCAGCCCCACGCCCTCCAGGTTGTAAACGAGTACAAGACAGATTTCACCTTCGCGCAGCTTACAGACATCCACGTCTGGGGGCCGGAGGCGGCCTACGTGGGCTCGAACACCCACGAGAGGAACTGGCGACGGCAGGAGTACAGCGAGACCGACGGCTACGGCGCGACCTACTATCACAAGGCTATCCAACAGATGAACAGGGCGAAGCCCGATTTCCTCGTATACACAGGCGACTACGACTTCGGCCTGACATGGCTGTACGAGCAGAACTACGCCGACTTCGACGCCTACAAGAACTCGCCCTGGAGCGACAAGTACTACGAAACGTGGTTCGAGCTGGACTGGTTCTACACGGAGACCTTGAAGCTGGATGTCCCGGTGTTCATGGTGCCAGGCAACCACGACGGATGGGCACGGTACGATCAACTCAACGTCGGCCTCGAGGAGGACTACCTGGACTCCTGGAGGAACCTGTTCGGCCCCCGGTACTTCTCGTTCGACTACGGCTCTGACTACCATTTCACGGCGATTAACTCAATGGACTGGACGCCGGCCCAGCGGAGCCTTCACTGGGCCATCCCCGACGCGCTGCTCGGCCCCCACGAGTGGCAGGGCCAGGTCACCGGTGGGGGTGACCCGTTCGAGGCCGGCTGGACGCAGGAGCGAGAGAGTGCTGTCGACGAAGATGATTTCACCGGGCAGTTGCTCTGGGTAAAGCTGGACCTGGAGGCGCACGCCTCCGCGAAGATGCGGACCGTTCTCATGCACCACGACCCGTGGAAGCGTGACGGGTCGGGGAGCATGTTCGACCACATGCCGGTCATCCCCGGCCTTCTGCCCTGGGGAGGAAAGGGGGCGGGCCGGTTGTCACTGATCAAGCTGGCGCGCGAGAACAACGTCTCGCTGGTGCTGTCCGGCCACGACCACTCCGACTGCTACGGCTCCGTCGGGTGGGAAGCGGGGGGAGGCGAGGTCAAGTTCGCAAACACCACTTCGACCCAGTTCCAGGACGGGGACCGTCAGAACAGGTGGGAGTTCCCCGGCTACAGGCTCATCCGCGTGAGAGACGGCGAGGTGGAGAACTGCTTCTACCTGCTCGCCAACGATGAGAGCGGGGCTCCCCTGCAGTACTCCTGGCCTTTCTACGCCGGGACCAACGTGGGCGGGCCGAATGACCTGGAAGACCTGGTGGACCCTGCCATAGGTACGGCCTGGAGTCCGCGGCCGGGAAGTGTCGAGAGCGTTGAGTGCACGATAACCAATCACCTTGCGGGTTACGAATTGACACCGGGCGGTGGCTGGAGCGGCGACCTTGACGGCGTGTTCGTCGAGATCCCGATGCCGTACCTCAGCGGAGGGTACTACTACACGGTCACGAACGGGATGTTCACGGGAGTCTTCGACAACGAGGCAGCGGACCACCGCACCTTCGGCGTCACCACCGACGTGAGCCACGCGGCAGGCGTTGCTGCGCCTGCCATGAAGACGATCACCGTAGAGAAGAGCGAAACACCCGACACGCAGGCGCCTGTCTGCAACTCCTTCCAGATCGACGACGGGGCCGCCACCACCGGCGAGGCCCACGTGATACTGACCATCGACGCGGTGGACCTCGGTGGTTCCGGGCTGCAGGATATGAAGATATGGAACGAAGGCGATCCCGAAGACTCGGCGGAGTGGCAGCGCTACGAGGTGAGCACGGACTGGGAACTCAGGCACCGGGCCGGCAAGCACACGGTCAACGTCAGGTTCCGCGACGGCTCGATGCCTGGCAACGTTTCTAACATCTATTCGGCGACTATAACCATGGTGGGAACTGCGCCGACTATAGCAACAGTGACCCCGGGCGCGGCCCACGTGGGCGACCGGGTATTGATCGACGGCACATGCTTCGGGGACCGTCGGACAAAGGAGGCCAGGGTGCTCTTTAACGAAATCTCCGCGGATGTCGTGTCCTGGAGTGATACACGGATAGCGTGCACGGTGCCCTACGGGGCCTGCACGGGCGAGCTGACCGTCCTGACCGACGCGGGCGGCGTGAGCGCGGAGTTTCACGTGATGCCCATGATCGAACGGATCGATCCTGACCACGGTTACAATACGGGTCGCATACGCTTCGACAACCTGGAGGGGACCGGATTCTTCGCCGATGGAACGCCCTCGACCGTCAAGCTCACTGACGGTCCTGTCGCCATAGCCGCGATAAACGTGGACGTGGTCTCCCCGCAGAGCATCACCTGCGACTTCGACATCAAAGGGGCCGCGGCCGGCTACTACAGCGTGGTGGTCCAGAACGATGACGGACACAGCGATATGCTGGCGGGCGCCCTGGTCATAGACTGCCCGCCGCCTTATCTCGCCGGGATAACCCCGGACGGCAGCGTCAACACCGGAACCGTGGACTTGGCCGGCGACAACTTCCGAGAGGGCATGCGGGCCTGGCTCATCAAGGACACCGTCGAGATAGAAGCCGAGAACGTTGCTGTATTATCTTCCACACATGCTACCTGCATCTTTGATACCAAGGGAGCCGGGGAGGGCACGTGGGACGTTTACGCACGGAACAAAGACGGAAAAGCGGGCATCCTCCCACAGGGGTTCACGGTGTAGTCCTGCGGCAGAGTCGGTGGCCTCAGCGATGCTTTCGCGAGCCTCTTTGACGACGACCGGGTGGATGTGCTTGATCGGGCCCGACGCCTTCTCGATCTGGCGGAGTGCCATCGTCAGCGTGTCGACGAACTCGCGGAAGTCGTCCTTGAGATTGTTGATACTCTCGCGGTGGAACCCGGGTCTGAGAATGAATAGATTAATGCGTAGCGAAGCAGGGATTCGTCGTCGCGAAGGGAGCGATTAACAGAATGAGTCGTGGTATATCAGAGAAAGCATACGGGGAATAGCGAGTAGAGGAGGTTTCCGGTGAGGCGTATTGTGACTATCCTGGTGGTACTGGCGGTGGCGGCATTCCTTTTTTCCGGTTGCGGGCAGGAACAGTCTACGATAGAGAAGGGCAAGTTGCTCGTGGGGGCCTACATGGACGCTGGGGCTCCTCTCTCGGTGATGGAAGGAGGGAAGCCTGTTGGATACAGCGTGGACCTCTGCAACGGGATAGCCGAGCGCATGGGACTCGAGTGTGAGATAGTCCCGACACCGGTGGGAGATCTCATTGGTGGCCTGAACTCAGAAAGGTTCGACATCATCGGAAGCGTTATGAAAATGACTCCTGAGCGTATCCAGGAGATCGACTTTTCGATTCCGTACTTGCAGGTCAGCGATGAGATATTTGTGTTAAAGGGCTCTGCAATTCGAAGTGAGGCCGACCTGGCTGGAAAAGTCGTTGGGACTATGGCTGAAACAGCCACTGCAAAAGAACTGGAAGAGCTTGAAAACTTGAAAGATGTCAAGATATTCGAAACCGACCTGCTCGGGCTGGAGGCCCTGGAGAAAGGCGAGATAGACGCGTATATCGGCTACAGACACAGCACCTGGGACAACATCAAGAAGACGGGTATGGAAGCAGAGATGGTTACGGAGTTCGGCGCCACGATAGATCTCGGAATCGGTGTGAAAAAGGGCAACACCGAACTCTTGAACAACGTTAACAAAGCGCTCGAGGAGATGCAGAAGGATGGAACCCTCGAGAAGCTCGAAAAGGAGTGGCTTGAATAGAGAAGAACAACCGGAACTCCCATGAGTTTCCGAGGCTGGCGGGCGGGACGCCTGCACAGTATCGAATGATTCGCGGAAGTCGTCATTACAGAGAGAAGGGCCCCGGCCGCTGGAACGCCCGTACAACATCCCCGGGCCTCAGCACCGGCACCGGTCGGGCCATCAGACGGCGACCTCGACCTCTCTTATCGGTATCGTGGGGGGCATTCCCTTTTCAGCCCTTACCTCAAGACAGACTCTTATCGCCTCACCGACGTTCACAATCGCTTCATCCTCGGTACCGCCCTGGCTGACGCATCCTGGTATGATGGGGCACTCTGCTACATACACGCCGTCCTCGTCCTGTACGACGGTTATAGGAAACTTCAACGGAACCTCCTTTGAAACCCACTGCCTGTAAAATTATACGCCATGCTCCGAAAGGGCAGTCATACGGTCGCATCTGGACCGCAAGTCCTGCAAGGCATCTGACCGCACTCAACCGCGAAAGGGGGGAGGGCCCGCCGGGGAAGCGGGCCCTCTGGCAGCGAGGCAGCTTACGGCTGGGGTATCAGGTTTCCTGCTGCTCATCTGAAAGCGCGCGGTCCTGCAGGATGACAGGGTGGATGTGGCAGAAGGGGGACTCCCCCTTCTCAATCCGCCTCACCGCGGCGAGGAGAGTATCCACGAACTCGAGGAAGTCGTCCTGGACGACGTAGGTATCGGCCTCGTCGTAGGCTCATACAAGAACCACGTGGTTAGTGGTCATGCCGGGGGTGTCAGTTTGATGAGAGGGCCTGGCGGTCGGCGGTTGCCCGGTCTACGCCCTACCGTCTCTGAATCGTGCGAGGCCCAATGATTGCGTCTTAACAGGCCTCGGCCGACAAAGGATTCAAACAATCCCTTTTTCGGCCAGCTTTGTCACCAGCGGTCTTGCAAGCCCCTTTCTGTTGAGCCAGGCCCACAGCCGGATGTAGAGGGTGGGCATGAGTCGTATTTCCAGCCAGGCCAGCCGCGTGAAGAAGTTGGTGAGCACGTACAGGCGGTCCTTCTCCACGCCCTCCAGTGCCAGCTCCGCCACCTGCTCTACCGTGAGGGGAGTCTTCTCGAACGCGGTCCTCCGAGTCCTTACCCCGTAATCCAGGCTCTCCACGTCCCTGGACACGAACTTGGCAAGGGTATTATCCACTATGTTCGTCTTCACCGATGATGGGCACAGGGCGGTTACGCTGATGTTGAATGGCGATAGCTCCATCCTCAGGGTCCTGGAAAGGGCCACGACCCCGGCTTTGGTCACGTTGTAGGAGCCCAGTCCGAGAATCGGCACTATCCCGGCCAGGGAGGCGACGTTAAGTATGTGGCCGCCGCCCTGTTCCTTCATCCGGGGAATAAACGCGTGGCAGCCGTATATCACGCCCCACAGGTTGGTATCGATGACGGTCTTCCAGTCCTCTATCGGCACCTCTCCGACATCCCCGCCCCCTCCCACGCCGGCGTTGTTCACCAGGAGACCGACCTTGCCCTGGCTGTCGAAGAAGTGGTCGGCCATACCTGAAACATCGTCCGGTCTGGTTACGTCACAGGCGAAAGACTCCGCTTCCCCACCCGCTTTGCGGACCATCTCGACCGTTTCGTTCGCTCCATCGAGGTCGACATCGGCTACGCCGACGCGCCAACCCTTTTTTCCCAGGCCGACGGCAATTGCCCTTCCGATACCGGACGCCGCCCCTGTCACTACCGCCGTTTCGGCATGTCTCCAGGCCATTTCGCACCTCCCGGGAATCAGTACTTCCTCTTTCAAGTCGCGAAACGCTTTAGTCCCCGGGTTCCGGTTGTTCAATTAGCAACCACCCGGCATGTTGTCCGTATCTCTGGAAATAGCGCCGCATCCGCTCAGTCATTATATGAATCCACATACGGTGTGGCAAATAAAGCTGTGCCTCCCGAGCCCGGCCTCTTGAGGCCGGGGTGAAAGGCGGGAAGGGCCCCGGGTGGGGCCCTTTCTCACGCGGCTGGGGTGGCTTGAGATGGGGATTTTGACGCGGTGGGGCGGGGGGGATGTCAAACCCGAGCGGCTACCAGTGCGGGATGCTTTCTTCAAGAAAACAAGGCGAATGCTCTACGGATTGCCGACGGGGTGAGGGCGCTCCAACCCCACAAGTCGCCGGGCTCAAGGTCTCGTGGTGAGGGAGACCAGTCTCAGCCGGCTGCCCGCTTCTTCTCTATTGACTCGAGATCGAGCAGGCAGCGGTTCTGGGTAATCAGGATATTGAGGTAGGTGTTCAGGGTGAGGCCGTAGCCCTTGGCCTCCTCGACCAGGAACCGGTGGATCTCCGGGGACGTACGCAACAGTATCCGGCCGCTGTACTGCCTGTCTGCGGGCGGCTCCTTGATCTCAACACCACTTTCGAGTGTGGCCATGAGCCAACCAAGCTTCGCCTCTTCGATGCTTGCCCGTACCTCGCCCTCCGATGGCTCGGTCGCCATGCATCCGGGCAGGTCGGGGATGGTCGCGAAATACTCGCCGTTCTCATCCCGCTCAACGACCACCTCGTAGGGGAGAGACATATAGTAATCGAGGTCCTTGTTCATATCAGCCCTTCTTCCCCGAGCCGTCTGATGACCTTCTTCACTTCTTCTACCTTCGCCAGACCCGAAGTTGCAGTAAGGGTCAGTGAATACTGCTCTTTCTTTCGGTACGAGCAGTGTGAACCTACCCTGCCATACAACTCATACCCACCGACCCTGCTCACGATCTTGACCAACTCCGAGAACCGGACGTTTTGCGGCGCCGTTCTTGCTTTCCTTACCAGCTTTTCGAGTTGCGTCACTGCAAATACTCTCCTATTCTATGTGATATCGTATTTAATATCAATTGCAATCCAGCCCTCGGCGAGAAGGGCCCCGGGAGGGGCCCTTTCTCATGCGGCTGGGGGTAGCGGGAGATGTGGGTGGGGGTGTGACGCGGCGGGGCTGGGGATTATGACTCGGCCTGGCCCTCTGCGCCCGCGTCGAAGAGTGAGGCCTCCTTGATCACCACCGGGTGGATGCGTGCTACCGGGCTCGACGCCTTCTCGATCTGACGAAGCGCCACGGTCAGCGTGTCCACGAATTCCTTGAAGTCGTCCTGGAAGAACGACATGTGCAGGAAGTCGTGCTGCACCACGTAGGTGTCGGCCTCGTCGTAGAGCCACACCGCGGTGGTGACCCCCTGCTTGGAGGTGAAGGTCGAGAGGTCGGTGATGGGCATTGCTCCTCCT
>JAHJCO010000054.1 GCA_018831265.1 Actinomycetota bacterium | reverse complement strand
GATGTCCTCTGAGTCGCTGGTGCCATCTCCTTTCATGTACGTGATAGTGACCTGTGCGTCCTCGTTCCCTGGATTCTGCACACAGATGTACGGATCGTAGCCCGGTCGACAGGTGCCTTCCGCGAAGTAGAAAGTGCCGGCATTCCTGGTCGGTCTTGATGATTCCACATACCACGTAGACCCTCGGTCAATCGACATATCTTGCGTGAAGACGTAATCGCACCAGGCGAAGTGCGCCAGTCCGATCGAATCTATATCAAGTGTATTCTGCCAGTGATCAGCGGTTGTCTCTTGCCAGACAATCTCCGGCGTAGCGAAGCCATCTGGTGTCAGCCAGGTATGGTACAGGAGATTGACCCCTTCCTGATTGTTAGACTGAGACCAGGCAACGTGAATGATTCCATTTCCCTGTATGGCTATCGGAGCAACAGGAGCTGGAGAGGGGTCTATTGTCACCTTGCGGGGCTCGTCCATTTGACCATTGGCGTCGGTTACGTAATAGACATAGTCCAAATCAGTGAAAGTGATATGGCTGTGCCCGTTGGAATCAATAGCGATGCGTGAGTAGCAGTAGGGATCTAATAACGGTTCGTCAATCCATACCGGCGCCGAAAAAGCACCTGCCCTATTATCGCTGTAACCTATGTGTCCATAACCTGACCTGCTGTACCACACAACATGGGCGAATCCTTCGTTATCGATGGCCATTTGATGGTAATGGTTCTCGCTGCCGGAACTGCAGATTATCGAGGGGGCCCCGAATGCGGCTCCCTCTTTCCGGACGGATTTCAGGTCCTCGCCCACGTACATCTCATTCTCTCTATAGACTATGTCAACCCTTCCGTCGGCAGCGACACCGATCAGTGGTTGATATTGATTGATATCGTCGGAAGTAATCTCCATGCGCGGTGAGAAGCTCCCTGATATGTTTGAGGAATAATAGAGCTCTTTGCTTGCCGTGCCGGCTCCGGTCCAGGCTATATGCGCTCCTCCAGAGGAGTCAACGCTCATGTCTATACTATCTATTGGCCAGGTATCCACCCCGGTGATATCAAGCGAATCCCAGACGCCGTTCTTATTATTCATGTAGATTATTCCCGGGGAGGATGCCACGGGTTTACCCAGGAAAGCAATGTGGAATACGCCTTCGGCATCCAGCCTAACGCAAGTATACGTCGCCATCGAAGTGCTGGTGGCATAAGCATCGATTTCTGAGGTTAGCTTGACAGGAGTAGCCCACTGACCCGAGGTTTTTATTGAGTGGTAGTAGTCGAAGATAGATGGGTCTGACCCCTTTAACGTTCCCCAGAACACATGAGTATCGTCACTACTGTCGACGATCACGTCGAAGACGATACACCCATCGTGATTACCGCTGAGTTTCACCTTTCCGGGAGAGGAGAAGGCCAGGAATTGCGAACCAAACAGAGTTAGAATGGCGACAACGAGGATCAGGCACGCCGCTCGGTGTATCCAGGATTCAGAGGTGAAACCCTGTGAGTAGGTGAAGGCTCCCATTGCTCCCCCCGAAGAGTTACACAGTCAGTGCGGTCATTTCTTTCTGCATGATAGCACAAGCCTCGGACCGATTCGCTCCTGCGCAGATGTCATTCTAGACAGAAGGAAGCACCCGGACGTGGACCTTGCGCGTGCGGGGGCCGTCGAACTCGCAGAGGTAGATGCCCTGCCAGGTGCCCAGCACCAGCCTGCCGCCCGATATCGGGACCATCGCTGAGAACCCCATCATGGACGCCTTCACGTGGGCGGCTGCATTGCCCTCGGAGTGCCGGTAGGGGCCGCTCCAGGGGACCAGGCGCTCAAGGGCGGACTCGATGTCCACTCGCACGGCCGGGTCCGCGTTCTCGTTAATCGTCACGCCCGCGGTGGTGTGGGGGACATACACGAGACACGCGCCCTCGGAGACGGTCGTGCCCTCCACCGCCCGGGCGACCTCGCGCGTGATATCGTGCAGGTCTGTCCTGCCCGTGGTCTTGACAGTGAATGTCTGCATGGCGTCATTCTACACGGGTCCGGTCACTCGGGAGTTAACCGCAGGGTCAGGGCGCCCAGGAACCATTCCAGGCTGTACTTGCCGCGCTTCTTCTCCCAGTAGTAGATCAGGACCTCCAGGAAAAGGACCGCCGCCAGGCCGCAGAGCATCGCGGGGTACGATCCCATCAGGTCACCCAGGAGGTAGTGGCCGCTCACCAGGTAAACGACGGCGAGCGTCCATCCGATGAGCTGGTAGTGGAGAAAGTAGAACGTAAGAGAGAAAAAGCTGGTGCGCTGGTACACGCGCTGCAGGGGGCTTAGCTTCTTCCCCTTCTTCCGCAGGACGTCGTAGCAGTAGTAGAGGAGGCAGAAGACGATGGTGGCCATCCCCAGCTGAAACAGGATCATGGAGAACGAGTCCGGGTAGAAGCTGAAGGGTGCGATGAAACCCTTGATGATTGAGTGGCCCGGACGGCTCCGGCCCGCGAGCGCTATGACCGTCGCCACGACCGCAAGGACCGCGCCGCCACCGGCCAGGAACGGGAGGTCTCCCCTGAGCTTGCCCGCGGCGATGCGGCGGCCGATGACGAACCCGAGCAGCGGGAAGATGATCCACGGCAGCACCGGGAAGTATCCCTCGAAAAGGAAGCCCTTCAGGATCTTGCCGGGCGTCCAGATGACCTCGTACTCCTTGGCCGGGTCGAGGAGTATGCCGGGCAGGTACCTGGAGATGACCGGGACCTGGATGAACTTCCCGCCCCAGGTCGAGAGGAAGTCGATTGAGCCGCGGACCCACGGCGTCACCGCCAGGGCGGCCCCGCTGAGCGCGACTATCGCCCACGAGGGAAGGAACCGGCAGAAGAAGAGCACAACGGTCGCGAAGCCCATGAGGGTGAGGATGTCCCACTGCCAGATCTGAAACGGGCCCCATGCCAGGGCGAGCATCAGCAGGCCGACCACGAACAGGTAGACCCCGCGCAGCAGCGCTCTCTTGAAAAGCAGCATGTTGTCGGTGATCTTCTTCTTGGAGATGACCTGGCTCATCCCCATCAGCATCAGGAAGCACGCCGCGCCCCAGTCTCCCAGCACGTGGTTGAGGATGAAGTAGGGCCACGTGTCGACGGCCGCGTCGTTCCCGAACATGATCATGAAGTGGACCATCACCATGCCGATGAGGGCGAAGCCGCGCAGGACGTCGATGGAGAGGATCCGTTCGGTCCCGGGCGCCGGTCTGGGCTCGGTTGCTTCCTCAGTGCTCATGGAGGGGATTCTATAACAGGCGGCGCTCAAGATTCCCTCTCCCCTCGGGGGAGAGGGTCAGGGTGAGGGGGCGTGTTCTATTCGTACCGGTCTATGAGGTCCGCGGCGATCCTGCCCGAGGCGACGGCCGCCGGGACGCCTCCGCCGGGGTGGGTGGAGGCCCCCGTCAGGTAGAGCCCCTCTATGAACTTCGACCGTGCGGAGGGGCGGAAGCAGAGCGACGCCGTGGTCTCCTCGGAAAGCCCGTAGATGGCGCCTTCCGGGTGGAGCAGCTTTCGCTCGTAGTCCAGGGGCGTCGAGATCTCCGCGATCTTTACGTGGTCGGCCAGGCCCGGCATAGCCTTCTCGGTGAAGAACTGGATGGACCTATCGATGAGCGCTTCCTTCTCGCTGTCCCAGTCGGTCCCCTCCAGCCTGTAGGGGCCCGGGGTGAGTATCAGGTTCACCACGTGGTGCCCCTCCGGGGCGAGCGCGGGGTCCGATTCGGTCGGCCAGCAGACCAGCCCGAACATCCTGTCGGGGAGCCTTCCCTTCTCGTAGACGTTCCACCAGTACTCGTCCATCTCTTCCATCGGGAGCGTGACCAGTGTGTGGTGCGCCTCGAGCTCGGGCTCGTAGTCCACCCCGAGGTACACCATGGGGACGGACATGGAGGGCCGGTAGCTCTTGATGCCGACACGGGTGAGCCGGGGCATGTACTGCTCGCCGATGAGGTCCAGGTAGAGGGTCATCGCGTTGATGTTGGAGATGACCAGGGGTGCGGTTATCTCGGTCCCGTCGTCGAGTATCACGCCTGCCACGCGCCCCTCCCTGATGATCACCTGGACCACCCTGCAGCCGGTGCGCACCTCCATACCGTGCCGCTCCCCGACCCTCTGGAACGCCTCGGGGATCTTTATCATGCCCCCCCTGGGGTACCACACACCCTCGTGCTCGGAGTACCCGAGCAGGGCGTAGGTGCCGCCGGCGAGCTCGGGCGGGAGCCCCGCGTAGAAGGACTGGTAGGCGGCCGTCTGCCGCATCGCCTCCGTCTTGAACCAGTGGAAGATGACGTCCTGGTAGGAGCCGGTGAACAGCGGGCCGAACTTGAGGAGCGCGGGGTGCTTCACGAACATCCGGGCCACGTCGGCGAAGGTGACCATGGGGCTGCCGAACACCGCGTCCGTGGCGATGGCGATGAACTCCTTCATGTAAGCGGCGAACCCCGGCCAGGCGGCCGCGTCCTGTGGGGCGACCTTCTTTATAACCTCGGTGGTCTCCTCGACCGAGACGGGGAACTGGAAGCGGGTGCCGTCCTTGAGGATGTAATCGTAGATGGGGTCGCAGGGGATGAGGTCCATGACCTCGCCGACCTCCACGCCCATGTCGGCCATCGCGTTTACGATTGAGCCTATGACCTCGACCACCGATGCGCCGACGTCGAAGTGATAGCCGTCCTTCTCGAACGTCGAGCAGCAGCCGCCGACCAGGTCTCCCTGCTCGAGCACCAGGGTCTTCCGGCCGCGGTGGGAGCACAGCGCGCCGGAGGTGAGTCCGCCGAGGCCCGCGCCGATCACGATGACGTCGTAGTCAGGCATGGTATTCTCCTTTGGTCACGATCATGCGGCCCGCGTCGGGGTCAGCGCCTGCTCGATGTAACAAAAGGGTCTGACCCTTTTGTTACATCACCTTTGCTGCACTGCTCCCGGATAATCTTGTTTACTTACCGGTCAGTAAGATATTCTATTGGGCGAGATGCCCGGTGTAAATACGAGAGATGCGCGCAGAAACGTGAACGTGATACGGGACTCTGACCGGGAGGCTTAGATGAAGAAGGAAGAGGAAGCAGACGGGGGCGGGCGCCGGTGCTGCGGCGAGGGGCACCGATGCTGCAGGATGAGTGTGCTGGTGCTCCTGCTGGTGGCGGGCGCGGTCGCCTGGTACATGATGCAGGACGATTCCAGGAAACGATACCTCAAGCACCTGGCGAAGCAGGTGCCCTACCTGCCGGCTCGTTACTACGCCTAGGCGCCCGGCGCCGGGGCTCGATAAGACCAGGAGGCGGTCCGTATGGCGGACTATGACGTGATAGTCATCGGTGCAGGCTGCGGGGGGGTCTCTTCGGCCGCGATCCTCGCGCACCAGGGACGAAAGGTCCTGCTGCTGGAGCAGAGCGCCAACATGGGCGGATGCTGCTCGACCTTCGAGAAAGATGGGTACCACTTCGACGTGGGAGCCTCCGTTGTGGAGGAGATACAGCCGCTGGAGATCGCCTTCGAGATGCTGGGGACGAGGTTCCAGGACGAGGTCGAGCTCATCCCCTGCGACCCCATGATGAGCTTCATCTACTACGACGGTTCCCGTGTAACCTACCCCATCTCCATCGAGGAGACGGGCCGTGTGATCTCGGAGATGTCGCCCGAGGACGGACAGGCGTGGTTTCGCTTCGCGAAGTACTTCGGCGGCATGACCGAGACCATCATGAAGGGCTTCCTTGTGAGCCCGGCGACCGGCATTGCCGACATGATGAGGCTCCTGGTCAAGACCCCCGAGCTGATGAAGTACGCGCCGCTCTTCGTGATGAGCTACCAGGACGTCATCAAGAAGTACTTCAAGAGCGAGGCGGTGCAGCGCACCATGTCGTACCAGTCGCTGTACCTGGGCCTGCCCCCGGAGCTGGTGGCCGGCCTGTTCGCGCTGCTGCCGTACTCCGAGCACGAGGGGATCTGGTACCCGCGGGGCGGAATGATCCAGATCCCGGCCGCATTCGTCCGCTGCGGCGAGAAGGCCGGGCTGGAGGTTCGCAGCAGAGCGCGCGTGGTCCAGGTGGTGGTCAGGCGCGGGCGCGTGGAGGGGGTTGTCCTGGAGGACGGCAGCGAGATAACGGCGCCCGTGGTGGTCTCCAATATCAACGCGAAGACGCTCTACCTGGATCTCATCGGGGAGGCGAACCTGCCGTGGCTGGCGCGTGTCGGGATGAAGAGCTACGAGTACTCCAAGAGCGTGCCCATGGTCTACGTGGGGCTCGACTACGAGCCGCCGCTGGAGGCGCACCACAGCGCCATCGCGGTCTCGCCCGGCGAGATGAGCGACTACTGGTACAACAACGCCATGAAGGGTGTGCTGCCGGACCGCGAGTTCGGGCTCATCTGCTGGCCGACGAAGTCCGACCCGGGGCTGGCGCCCGAGGGTCACCACGTCCTCAACCTCATCCCCGAGGGGTTCTACGAGCTGGCAGGCACGGACTGGGACGAGCAGAAGGAACCGTTCCTGGAGCGAACGATCGAGTACCTGTCGTCGTTTGCCATCCCCGGGCTGGCCGACCACGTGGTCGTGAAGGACTGCGCGACCCCGCTGGACTTCGAGCGCCGGCTGCTCCTGCCGAAGGGGGCCATCTACGACCTGCAGCAGGATATCGTGTCGCAGACCGTGTTCAGGCCGTCGGCGAGGTCGCGGAGCGTGAAGGGGCTCTACCTGGTGGGGAACTCTACGCACCCGGGCGGCGGAGTGCCGACCACCACGGCCTCGGGAGTCATCGCGGCCACCCTCATCAACAGGTACGAGAGGTGAAAGAAAACCTCAAACCATTTCTTTCACCGACCGGATGTGAAAGAAAACCTCAAACCATTTCTTTCACCGACCGGATGTGTCGCCCAGATACCGCCAGGAATGAAAGTTTTGGTCTGAGGTATTCTTTCAGAGGTTGCGCTCCCAGGGGCCGTACATCGGGTTGGGCATGAGTATGTAGCGCGTTCCGAAGGCGGCGGCGTTACGGTCAACGACGTCGTGGCCCGAGTCGTCGCCGCGGTCGTCGAACGCCCCGCCCATGTCGTCCAGGTTGTCCCCAACGTAGAGCAGTACGTCGTGGTCGGCGGCGACACGGTCCCAGAGCTCGTGCTTATGACCGAAGAAATTGAGCTTGCCCTTCTTCAGCAGCACGTGCTCCGGGTCGGCGTTGGGGCAACCCTCCGCCTTCAGGATCCTGATGGTGACGTCGCGCATCGCCTCCGGCCGGTTCGAGACGTAGTACGGTTCGACACCCCTGGACTTCGCATAGTTCAGGAACTCCGCCGCCCCGGGCTGCACCGTCTGCTCCCCGCCCTCCAGCCATTCTATGAACTCATGCATCACCTGGCTCTCGGTGATCGTGGTGCCGGGAGCAAGTAGCCTGGCGAAGAACGGGCTGTTGTCGAGGACGGTCTCGTCGAGGTCCAGGATCACCGCCTTGGGGCGGTCGGAGTCGGAGTCCTCCAGCGCGTGGTCGAGTGCCAGGGCGGCCAGGTGGTACGCCTGGTGGTAGCAGGCCCGCTTCTCCGCCGAACGGTGCTGCCACATCACCGCCATCTCGCGAGGAGCGAACGGCGAGGGTTTCTTTTCCATGGGGTCAAACCTGAAATTTTGCGTTTTTTGCGTTGTCAGCGGTCATGTCGACAATTGTATCTTTGAATCACGCAAGAAATGCAAGAAATGCAAAATTTCAGGTTTGACCCCAAATGCAAGAAATGCAAAATTTCAGGTTTGACCCCCGAGGGCGGAGGCCATCTCGGCGACCAGGGACTCCGGATCGCGGCCCTCTGCCAGCATCCGCACCAGCGCGCTGCCGACGATTACGCCGTCGGCAAGGCGGCCCACCTCGGCACACTGCCGTGCGCTCGATATCCCGAGCCCCACGGCCAGCGGGAGGTCGGAGTGTTCTCGCACGCGCTCGAGGAAGCCCGGTAGCTCGTTCGACACCGAGTCGCGCTCTCCCGTAGGTCCCAGCAGCGCGACGCAGTACAGAAAGCCCGAGGCCGCGGCCGAAGCCTCCTCGATCCTCGAGGGCTCGGTCGTCGGCGAGACGAAGGCGACCGTGTCCAGGCCTGCGGGAATGCACGCTTCCCTCAGGGGGTCCATCTCCTCGGCGGGCAGGTCCGGGACCACCAGGGCGTCGAGCCCGGCGGCGGTCGCATCAGCGGCGAATCGCTCCAGCCCGTAGCGGTAGACCAGGTTGTAGTAGGTCATGGCGAGCAGCGGCTTGTCCGTCTTGCGCCGCAGCCGTGACACCATCCCGAGCACTCCGGCCGGCGTCGCGCCCGCTTCCAGTGCCGCGTGGCTCGATGCCTGTATGACCGGCCCGTCCATCACGGGATCGGAGAAGGGGATGCCTATCTCCAGGACGTCGGCTCCCGCATCCAGCATCGCCAACCCGACGCTCTCGCTGGTCTCGAGGTCCGGGAAGAACCCCGTTTCGTACGCGATGAGGGCGGCACGCTTTTCTTTCAAATCCTCGAACATGGGTCCCAGCCGGCTCATCACAGCCTCTCCTTCAGGGTCTCGATGTCCTTGTCCCCGCGGCCTGACAGGCACACCACCATCACCTCGTCGGCTCCTATCCGGGGAGCCTCGGCCATCGCGTATGCGATCGCGTGCGCGCTCTCCAGCGCCGGGATTATACCCTCGGTCCGCGCCAGGAATCCCGCTGCGTCAAGAGCCTTATCGTCGCTCACACTCACGTAGGTCGCGAGCCCGTTCTCTTTGAGCCAGGAGTGCTCGGGCCCCACGCCGGGATAGTCCAGGCCCGCCGAGACGGAGTGCGTCTCGGTCACCTGGCCCACATCGTCCTGGAGCAGGTAGCTCAGGGCCCCGTGAAGCACGCCCGGGTCGCCCAGGCCGAGGCTGCTCCCGTGCTCCCCGTGGCCGCTTCCGATCCCCCCGGCCTCAACCCCGACCAGCCGGGGCCCCCTGCCGATGAACGGGTGGAACAGCCCCATGGAGTTGCTGCCGCCGCCAACACAGGCGACCAGCGCGTCGGGAAGCCGTCCCTCGCGCGCCGTGCACTGCTCCAGCGCCTCGCGGCCTATCACCGACTGGAGCTCGCGGACTATCTCCGGGAACGGGTGCGGGCCCACCACCGAGCCCAGGCAGTAGTGGGTCGTCCTCACGTTGGTGACCCAGTCACGCATCGCCTCGTTGATGGCGTCCTTCAGGGTGCGGCTGCCCGACACCACCGGGCGCACCTCGCAGCCCAATAGCTCCATGCGGAAGACGTTGGACGCCTGGCGGGCGATGTCCACCTCACCCATGTAGACAACGCACTCCTGGCCCAGGAGCGCCGCCGCCGTCGCGCATGCCACTCCGTGCTGACCCGCCCCGGTCTCGGCGATGATCCTGCGCTTGCCCATGAAGGAGGCCAGCAGGCACTGTCCCAGGGTGTTGTTAATCTTGTGCGAGCCCGTGTGGCACAGGTCCTCGCGCTTCAGGTACACACGCGCCCCGCCCAGCTCGCGGCTCATGCCCTCCGCGTAGTAGAGAGGCGTGGGCCGGCCGGCGTAGTCGGCAAGCAGGCCGTCCAGCCGCGCCCTGAACCCGGCGTCCGCCATAGCGGAACGGTACTCCCGCTCCAGCTCGTCGAGCGCCGCGATCAGCGGCTCGGGGACGAAACGGCCGCCGAAACCCCCGTAGTACCCGCGCCGCGCTCCGCGCGTGCCAGTCTCGATCCGCTCTGTACTCAATATCCGCTCACCTCGTAGTCCGCCTTCCTGGCCTTCTCTATGAACCGGTACATGAGCACTGGGTCCTTGACTCCCGGCTCGCTCTCGATGCCACTGGATACGTCCACACCGTAAGGATGGCTCGCCCTGACCGCCGCCGCCACGTTGTCCGGCCCCAGGCCGCCGGCAACGATTATGCGTCTGTTCCCCTCCAGCAACCGCAGGAGGTTCCAGTCGAACGTGCGGCCCGCCTCCCGTGCCCGCTCGGGGCTGTGGGAGTCGAACAGCAGCGCCCTGCACCGGTAGCCCGCCGCCTTCGCCACGTCGAAGCTGCCGTTCACGTGCAGCGCCTTGATTACGATGTCGCCCAGTGCCTCACAGTACTCTGCGCTCTCGGTCCCGTGGAGCTGGATCAGGTCCAGCCCGCAGTGCTCGACCGTCTCGCGGACTTCCTCGAGTGGCCTATCAACGAACACGCCGACCTTCTGCACCTTGCCGTTCAGGCCCCAGCAGATGCGGCGCGCGTCGTCGGGGGCTATGCGACGGGGGCTCTCCGCGAAGACGAAGCCCACCGCGTCCGCGCCGAAACGCGCGGCGTCCATCGCGTCCTCCAGCCTGGTGATACCACAGATCTTCACCCACATGACCGACACCTCCCCGCATCGCTAGTGAAAGAAAACCTCAGACCAAAAATTTCATCAGTCCTCAAAGACAACCGCCGGCGGTATCCATCGATCGACCTGACCGCCGTGTACACGAGCCGTGAAAGAAATGGTCTGAGGTATTCTTTCACGAGCCGTGAAAGAAATGGTCTGAGGTATTCTTTCATGTTCCCAGCAGTTCTCGGAGCCTGCGGCCCGGGTCGTCGGCGCGCATGAGCTCCTCTCCGATCAGGAGCGCGTCAACGCCAAGGCTCTCCATCCTCTGTACGCACTCCCTTGTCCTTATCCCGCTCTCGCTGACCACCACGGTGTCGTGGGGTACGGACTCCAGGTTCTCCTCGGTCGTGCACACGTCGACCTGGAGTGTCCCCAGGTCCCGGTTGTTTATGCCGATTATGTCGGCGCCCGCGTCCGCCGCCTTGTGGATACCATCTCTGCCGTGTGACTCCACCAGCGCGTCCAGCCCCAGGTCCCGGGCGGACCCCAGCAGCCTGACCAGCTCGGGCTCGTCGAGCGCGTCGGCTATCAGGAGCACCGCGGACGCCCCGAGCGCCCGGGCCTCGAGCACCTGGTACTCATCGGAGATGAAGTCCTTGCGCAGCACGGGAAGGCCGCAGGCCGCATGCGCCTCGCCGATGTCGGCGGGCGATCCGCCGAACAGGTCGCTGGTCAGGATGGATACCGCGGCGGCCCCCGCCTCCTCGTAGGCGCCTACCAGGTCCGCCACGCTCGCCCCGGGCAGGATCGGGCCCGCCGATGGCGATACCCGCTTGACCTCGGCGATTACTCGGACGGAGCCGCCGTCGCGTCGTATGGCCCGCCGGAATGAAGGCGCGGGCCCCGGCCCGGCCACCAGGCGCTCCAGGGCGCGTGCGGGCGTCCGCCGCCTGCGCTCCGCGACCTGCGCCGCCGATCTGCTCATGGCGTCATCGAGGAACATCGGACCCCCCGCTCGCCTGGAACTCGACCAACCGCTCCAGCACCCTCGCCGCCTCTCCGGAGGCCACCGCCTCGCCGGCCATCTCCACGCCTTCCAGCACGGTCCCGGTCGCGCCCCCCGCGGTCACGGCGAACGCGGCGTTCGCCACGCTTATGTCCAGCATGGGACCCGGCTCGCCGGCCAGGATGGACCGCAGCAGCCGGGCGTTCTCCTCCGGGCCGCCTCCCGCCAGGGCCTCCAGCGGGCAGCGGGGCAGTCCGAGGTCCTCCGGGGCCATCTCCATGCGCAGGACTCCGGCCGGATCGACCTCGTAGACGAAGGTACCGGTCGTCAGCGTGAACTCGTCCATGCCGTCCATGCCGTGGAGCACGTACCCCCGCTCGCACCCCAGCTCCGAGAGCACTCCTGCCATCACCGGGGCCAGGCCGGCCCGGCCCACACCAAGGACCTGTGCCTTCGCCCCCGCCGGGTTGGTGAGCGGGCCCAGAATGTTGAATATGGTCGGGACGCCGAGTGCCTTGCGGGCGCTCATCACCTGCTTCATCGCCGGGTGGAATCCGGGGGCGAACATGAAGCCTATGCCCACCTGCTCGATACATTCACAGACCCTATCGGGCTCCATCGCCAGGTCGACACCCATGGCCTCCAGGACGTCAGCGCTCCCGCAGGTGGAGGAGACGCCGCGGTTGCCGTGCTTGGCCACGGGGACCCCGCAGGCGGCCGTTATCAACGCCGCCGCTGTGGATATGTTGAAGGTACCCATCCTGTCCCCGCCGGTGCCGCAGGTGTCGACCAGGGTGGAGGTCCTCGGGTGTATGGTCACCTTGACCTCCCTCATCCCTTGAGCGAACCCCGCGATCTCCTCGGGGGTCTCCCCGTTGGTCTTGAGGCCGATGAGCAGGCCCCCGATGACCGCGTCGGGCACGTCGCCGGTGAGCATCCCCAGGGAGACCTGCCGGGCTTCCTCCCGGGTCAGGTGCTCGCCCCCCGCCAGCTTCTCTGTCGCTTCCTTCAGCACGTCCACGATCAACCTCCGTTGCCACTTTCCGGCACGGACATCCCCAGGAAATTCTCCAGTATCCGCTTTCCCTCCGGGGTCAGGATCGACTCCGGGTGGAACTGCACTCCCTCTACCGTCAGCTTGCGGTGCCTCAGGCCCATCACCAGCCCGTCATCGGTCGAGCCCGTTATCTCAAGCACGTCCGGCAAGCTGTCCCTGTCCACCACCAGGGAGTGGTACCTGGTGGCCTCGAGGGGGCTGGGCAGCCCCTCGAAGATGGTCCTTCCGTCGTGAAACACTCGCGAGGTCTTCCCGTGCACGGGGGCCGGGCCGCGCACGACCCGTCCGCCCATCACGTGCCCGATGACCTGGTGGCCCAGGCACACCCCGAGGATGGGCACCTCGCCGGCCAGGGCGCTCACCAGCTCGCAGGACACCCCCGCGTCCGGCGGACCCCCGGGGCCCGGAGAGATCACCACGTGGGTCGGGGAGAGCGATCGCGCGCCTTCCAGGTCCACCTCGTCGTTGCGCCGTACCACCACCTCGCTTCCCAGCTCGGCGAGGTACTGCGCGAGGTTGTAGGTGAACGAGTCGTAGTTGTCCACCAGCAGTGTCCGGGTCTTCATGGTGCCTCCCCCGATGCCGCGCGGACCGCCCTTACCACCGCGCGCGCCTTGTTCCTGCTCTCCTGGTACTCGAGCGCAGGCACGGAATCGGCGACGATGCCCCCGCCCGCCTGGACGGTCGCCCGCCCCTCGCGCAGCACCACGGTCCGGATGGCGATGCAGGTGTCCATGTCGCCCGAGTAGCTGACGTAGCCGATGGCCCCGGCGTAGGCGCCTCGAGCGTCCGGCTCGAGCTCGTCGATGATCTCGCTGGCCCGCACCTTCGGGGCACCGATGACCGTCCCCGCGGGGAAGGAGGCCCTCAGCAGGGCGTGGTTGCCGACCCCGTCCAGGGACCCCTCTACCTCGCTGACCATGTGCATCACGTGCGAGTACCTCTCGATCTCCATCAGCCGGCTCACCCTGACCGTACCCGGCCGGCTCACCCTGCCCAGGTCGTTTCGCGCCAGGTCCACCAGCATGATGTGCTCGGCCCGCTCCTTCTCATCCGCCGCGAGCTCGGCCGCCAGTCGCTCGTCCTCGGCCGCGTCCGCCCCGCGGGGCCTGGTGCCCGCGATGGGCCGGATGACCCCCGTGCCCCCACGGTTTGTGACCATGGACTCCGGGGAGGAGCCGACCAGGGTCACTCCCGGGAGCTCCAGGTGGAACATGTACGGGGACGGGTTCTCGGCCCGCAGCTGCCTGTAGATCGAGAGCGGGTCGCCCGAAAACGGCATCGAGAACTTCTGGGAGACCACCACCTGGAAGGCGTCCCCGGCGAAGATGTACTCGCGTGCGCGCTCGACCATGCCCTCGTACACCGGCCGGGAGACGTTGCTCTCCACGCCCTCGAAGTCGTCCCCGTTGTCCACGCGCCCGAGCTCCAGTCGGGAGCCCTCGGGGAGCCCACCCGCCAGCTTCTCCACCATCGAGGCGATGGCCGCGGTGGCCCTCGCGTAAGCCTCGGCACGCTCGGACGGGCTCTCGCCCGGCTCCACGATCGCGCAGAGCCGCATCCTGGATCGCAGGTGGTCGAACATGACGATCTTTCTCGGGAACATGAACATGGTCTCGGGTATGCCCGCCGACCCGTGGGTCAGGGTGACCTTCTCCAGGTACGGGAGCGCGTCGTAACCGAAGTAACCCACCGCGCCTCCCGCGAACGGCATCACATCGGCCGGCCGGTGCACGCGCCGGGACTCGACCATCTCGAAGAGGGCACGCACCGGGTCGCCCGCCCGCCGTTCCGCCGTGCCTGCGCCCGGGCGCGAGACGGTCAGGGCGCCGTCCCGGATGGAGGCCAGCTCGCCGGGATCGAAGCCCAGGAACGAGTAGCGGCCCCACATCTGGTCGCTCTCGGCGCTCTCCAGCAGGAAGCACGGGCCGCCGTCCCGCAGCTTCATGAACGCCGAAATGGGGGTCTCCAGGTCGCTGGAGACCTCTGCGTAGACCATCACTAGGTCGTAGCCCGGTTCCAGCGAGGCGAACTCCCCGACCCCCGGCGAGGCGGCCGGCACCGCGTACTCCCTGGCACCTTCTCCAACCGTTGTCGTCATCTGCCCTCCAAATGAAAAAGCCGTGACCCGTGTCACGGCATAAAAAACCGTGACCCCCGTTCGAGGGTCACGTCTTGCCTGCTATGCGCTCAGGCGCGTCGGTCCGGACCCTCTACGGAGAGCCCCACCAAAAGTAATTGCGTGCGCCCGATATGTTCCTCATAGTGTTGCGCATTATACGGACATCCTTTTTACCTGTCAAACAGACTAACGTCTCGAGGCGTGAAAAGTTACCGAAGGGATCTGGATGGACTACCGGTCGCGTGCATTGCTTGAAAAGGTATCAGTTGGATTGGAGCAGTGTCAGGCGCCTGTCACAGGGTCAGTCGTCCGGGTAGCGCCGGAAGAGCTCCTGTATTTCAGGGTAGCTCTTCTTGAGCCGTTCACGGTACGTGGGAGCATCCCATCCCTGCCAGGTGAACCGCCGTGTTCGTGCCCAGGAGGTGCCCCGCCGCGGCTGGAAGTCGGACGGTTTTCCTCCGCGCGTGATCACGGCGTAGAAAGCGAACCCCTCCGTCTTCTGCGTATGGAGCGCGTTCTCTCCGAGCTCGGTGCGGACGGCCGCGGGCCCCGCGGGCAGGTCGGTGCGGTCATCGTGTATCACTGTGAGCGACGAGGGGTCGCTTACGTTGAGAAGGAGCCAGGGCAACCGGATGAACACCTTCTTCCCATCGTCGCTCACGTACCAGTGGGCCAGGGAATAGTACTCCCTGCTCGAAGGCAGGAACACACCGTAACGCAGCAGGCTGTCGTCCACGTACTCGCTGGGAAAGACAGTTCCGTCCACGGAGTCCACCTGTTCCCTGTTGGTCATCAACCTCACATGCACGAAGTCCGGGTCGGTGGCGTGCGCCGCCATGAACCTGGTATCACCGCGGTTGTAGTCGGGTCGGGCCAGGAGGAGCGCGCCGTCCTTCGCGTTCACAGTCAACAGGAACTCCACACCGCCCGGCAGGTCGGGAAGGCCTTCCATCGGCAGCCGGACGGTTCCGCTGTCGTCGCCGATGGTATCGATCCCGACGTCGAGCTGGAGGTCGCTGTCGGCGCCGGGCACGAGCTCCTTCCCGTAAGACCCACCGAGATCCAACTCCAGGTACAGGAATCCGTCATCGTGGCTTACCCCGATGCCTTCGATGACCGCGGCCCCGCCTCCGGGCGCGTCCTTCGACTTCCAGTACGGGACTGAATCCTTCTCCGCGGTGGAACCCGGGTCGTAGGCAAGGACCCCGAAGCACTGCTCCGGATCCATCATATTGTGCCAGTAGATGTGACGGTCGAACGGGATCATGTAGTCCATGTCCACCCAGGTCCTCTTCGACCACTCGTCTGCCCACTCGAACACGGCGCCGCCCGCATAGCCCTCGCGAATGATGGCGTCGTACATCCGGGAGATGAGCTCACCCTGCTGCTCTTCGTCCACGCCCCCGTGGTTGAACTGCTCGGGGTGGACGTGGGCGACGCCCATGGAGGTGGACATCCCGAACTCCCCGACCAGGGCGGGGTACTCAGGATGGACCGACATGAACGACCTCAGGTAACCACCGTAACGGAGTACGCCCGATTCGTCATGGTACTCGGCGTACTCCGGCTCACGGTTCATGAAGTCCGGGTAGTACGGGTAGATGTGGTAGCAACCGAAAAGGCCGGCCACCGTGTCGCCTCCGGGTACGATGTGGTTCGGGTCGAGGACCTCGCTGTCTTCGTGCTCCTCGGACCTGGGTGTACCCGGGGTCGCCTCGGTGCGGTGGCTCATGGGATCCAGGGTCGGCCAGCTCACGAACGCCACCGGCGCCGCCCAGCCCGCTTCTTCCATCCGCTGCACCGTGTAGTCGCACGTCTCCGCCATCCATGACTCGACGGCGTTGGCCCCGCCTACAGAGCTCACGTACCTGCCGCTGAAATCCCCACGGTTTGCGTTCGAGGCGTTGGTAGTGCTGGCCTCCTCGTAGACGATCTCCCTCCCGATGATCACGCCGAGGAGGTAAGGCGTGACGTCTGCATCGTAGTCGCCCCACGCCCTGCCCTTTCGCTCGGGGATGCTGCGCTTCCCCGCCAGGGCTTCCAGGTCGACGGCTATCTCGCGACGGTAGGCCGCAGTGTAACCCCGGTCGTAGAGGTTATCGCCGGGGACGACGTCGTCGGGCCAGATCTCCTGCAGTAGCATCAGCTTGTTCTCGGAGGCCCGGTTGAAATCGTACAACGTTCGATAGAAGACCGGGTCGAGCAGCGTGTATACGCGGATCGTGTTGGCGCCGAGCGCGGATATCCGCTCGAACCACGAGCGGTACAGCCTGTCGTCCTCCGGGAACTCGCTGAACCACCTGCCGGGGAGGGCAATGCCCACGTCCACCCCTCTGACCAGGAACTCCTTCCAGGCCTTGCCGTCGTAGACCTCGAAGTAACGACCGCGAGCCATCACGGCCACGTCCAGGCCTCCCATACGTGCGACGGGCTCCGGCCTGGCCCGGCGGTCCACCCGCGTGACGGAGACGACGGCCCACGCAACAACCAATACGAGCAGGACGGCGACCACGACTGCGACGACGGGGACCAGCAGGCCGCGCGCGCCGCGCCGTCCGACCGTTCGCCTTTCAACCCGCGGGAGCGGCCCGGCGGAAGGGGCTTCCTTCCATTCGGCGTCATCCGCGTAGCCCCTGCGCTCCATGGCGCCCCAGGACTGCTTCCTGGTGAACAGGGTGAAAAAGGCCTTTGTCCGCCACCAGGCGTTGATCTGGCGATAGCCGATGTTCTCGGCGACGCTGTAGAAGGCGAGCTTCAGGAGCGCCGGTACACGGGGGTAGTGCTGCAGGGCGATCCCCTCCAGCAGCACGGCGAACAGCGAGACCGCGATCGCGTACCCGAACGCCAGGGCAAGGAAGAGGTACAGGAACTGGACGTTCAGCAGGCCGAGCACCAGCGCGAGCACTATGAACACGTAGCCCGTCAGCTCTATGGCCGGCCCTATCATCTCGAACAGGAAGAAGTAGGGCATGGCCACCAGGCCGATAGGCCCGTAGCGCGGATTGACGAGCATCCCCAGGTTGGCGGTGAGCGTCTCGATGAGCCCCCGCTGCCAGCGGTCCCTCTGCTTCCCCAGTTGCCTGATTTTCTCAGGCGCCTCCGTCCAGCAGACCGGGTCGGGTACGAAGAAGATCCGGTACTTTCTCTTTTCTCGCCTGAGGTAGCGGTGCATGCGTACTATCAGGTCCATGTCCTCGCCTACGGTGTCTCTCCTGTAGCCGTCCACCGCGATGGCCAGCCTGCGGTCGAAAAGGCCGAAAGCCCCGGAGATGATGAGAAGACTGCGGAGCGTGCTCCACCCGATTCGCCCGCCCAGGAAGGCCCGCAGGTACTCCACGGTCTGCAGGTTAGCGATGGGATTTCGGGGGAGCCTCACCTGTGTGACCGTCCCGCTCTCGACCGTGCAGCCGTTGATTATCCTTACCAGCCCGCCGACCGCGACCGTGGTGCTCGGGTTCTCGATGAAGGGCCGGGCCACCTTGAGCAGTCCCTCCGGCTCGATGAGGGAGTCGGCGTCGATCACGCAGACCAGGTCGTGCCGGCTGACGTTGATACCGGCGTTCAGCGCGTCAGCCTTGCCACCGTTCTCCTTGTCGACGACGACCAGGTTGTCGTGGTCCGAAGATACGAAGACCCCCCGGATGGGTTCGCAGGGGACCCTGTCGGGCACGAACTTGGCGATCCTGCGCAGGTTGTACCTCTCCCCGAGGAGCTCCAGGGTGCGGTCGCTCGACCCGTCGTTGACGACGACTACCTCGAAGTGCGGGTACCGGAGCAGCAGGATCGCCCGCACGGACTCGACTATCGTGGACTCCTCGTTGTAGGCCGGGACGAGGACCGAAATCGAAGGAGTCAATGGGGAACGGAACACCTCGTTGAAGTCGATGAACCTGCGGCGGCGGTTGTACTTTATCGAGCCCACGAAGGCAGCGGAGAAGAGGACCAGGTAGACGGTGTTGATAGCCGCGAAGTAGAAGAAGACCAGCAGGTTGAACGCGATGATGATGTCGCCGGCCGTGCTTTTGAAGTCCAACTCCTACGACCCCTCCCGCTTGTCTCTCTCCCCGGGGCCGTAAGCCTCCAGGGCCTCGGCCGCCACCTCCCTTACCGCTTCCTCCACCGAAAGGAGTGCGGACTCGAGCACGGTGCGCCCCTCCTCCCCGAGCTGCGAAAGAGATATCGCGGAGTTGATCCTCACGGACACGTCCTCGTCGATCAGCCCGCGCTCGAGCGCGGATATCGCAGCCTCGCACTGGAGCTTTCCCAGCGCCTCGGCCGCCTCCGCGCGTACCCCTGCGTCCCCGTCGCCCATCGCCCCGGCCAGGTCGTCGCACGCCGTGTAGTCCCCGATCGTGCCGAGCGAGAACGCGGCCCTCGCCCTGACCCCGGCGTCCTCATGCCGGAGGAGCCGGGTGATCAACGGCACGGTGTGGGCGTCCTTCACGGCTCCGGCCATGTTCACGAGGAAAGTCAGGCGACTGGGGTCGGCTTCCCCGCGCTCCAGCCACTGCTCGAGGAAGCCGGTGAACTCCTGCTTCCGCTCCAGGATGACCTCGGCGACGCGGAGCGTCTCCATCTCGGGAGAGGAGGCGAGGTAGTCCATGACGGTCCGCAGGGCTTCGGGCGTGCCTATCTTGGACAGCGCGTTTAGACAGGAGAACTGCACCTCCGGGTTAGCGGAGGACGACAGGGCCGCAGCAAGCGCCGGTGCCGCCCTCTCGCACCTCATGGTCCCTAGGTGGAATGCCGCCTCCGCCTTTCGGACCATGCCGTGCCCGCCCAGCGTGGCCAGATCCTCGTCCAGGTAGCCGAGCCTGTCGAAAGCCTCCGCCAGCACCTCCCGCTCGCGCCCCTTGAGGAACCTGCTGTTCTCGAGCAGGACCTGCTCGAGGACTCTGCGATCACGCGCGGGCACCACGGACCCGAGCGTTGCCACCACGTCCCCGGCGCTCCGGTCCTCGGTCAGCAGGTCGTAGACGAGTGGACTCAGGTGCGCCTTCTTCTCGAGGATCCTGCGCTCGCGACTCGACCCCGCCATACGGAGCAGTACCAGCCCGGCGAAGAGCAGGACGGTGAGCCCCAGGATTACCAGCACAGCCACGATCAACACGTCCACGGTGGAACCGCCGTGCCCGTTCGCGGCCGATCGCGCGAGAGTGAGATCCAGAAGACAATACGGGTTGATCATCGGGGTCCCTCACTCGATGAGTAGGCGGTGACGAGACATCTGTTTCAACCACCCCTGGCCAGTATGCTCTTGACGCGGGCGGCCAGCTCGGAGACGCTGAACGGCTTGGTCAGGTAGTCCACCGCGCCCGTGTCGAAACCACGCAGGACGTCGGCTTCCATGCCCCTCGCGGTCAGCATTATCACGGGTATGTTCCTGGTATCCTCGTCACCCTTCAGTAACCTCAGCACCTCGAACCCGTCCATCACGGGCATCATCACGTCGAGTATCACGAGGTCGGGGCGGCGCTCCGAAACGAGCTCCAGGGCGAGCTTGCCGTTCTCCCCCCAGATTACCTCGTAGCCTGACTTCTCGAGCTTGAACCTGATGAGGTCCGCTATCTGCTGTTCGTCCTCCGCGATTACTACGAGTTGCCTGTCACCCATTCGCGCTCCCCCTTGAGGATCTAGAGTATGGTTGCGTCCTTCGCGGACGGAAGCAGCACGGTGAACCTGGAGCCCTTTCCCACCGTGCTCTGGAGCCTGAGCTCGCCATCGTGCTTCTCCACGATCTCCCCGGTGATGGAAAGCCCGAGACCACTTCCCGTCGAACCGGTCCCGGCGGCCGTCGAGGCCCGGAAGAACTTCTCGAGCACCAGGCCGAGCTCGTCCTCCGGTATTCCCACCCCCGTGTCCTCGACCTCGATCGACGCGCGGTCGCCATCGCGGCCCAGCCTGATGGTGATCCCGCCCTCTACCGTATACTTCACCGCGTTGCTGACCAGGTTTGACAAGACCCTGGCGAAAAGCTGGCGGTCTCCCTGAACGGGTGGTGTTTCGCTGACCTCGAAGTCCAGCCGGAGCCCCCGCTCGACGGCCATGGGCCTGAGTGTGTCCAGGGTCTCCCCAAGCATGGTCTCCAGGTCCATCGGTTCCCAGTGGACGACCACACGCCCCGACTCGAGCCTACCCAGGTCAAGCAGGTCGTTGACAAGCTCCTCGAGGCGTACCACGTTGGACTCGACGATGCCGAGAAACTCGCGCTGCTGGCCGGTGACTCCTCCCACCTCGCCGTCGATCACCAGCTCAAGGTAGCCTTTCATGGAGGTGAGAGGTGTCCGCAGCTCATGGGCGACCACCGACACCATGGAGTTCTTGAAGCTCTCCAGCTCCTTCTCGTGGGTCATGTCCGAGAAGACCTCCACCGCGCCGACCAACTTGCCGTCGCCATCGAACAGGGGCGCGCAGCTGACGTTTACCGGGATCTTGACGCCGTCGCGGGACTGCCCCCAGACGGTGCCCGCGAAGATAGAATGTGATTCCCCCATCGAGGCGACAAGCGGGCAGTCCTCGTCGCACAGCTGCCTTCCGTTATCGTCGGTGTGCCCTATGAACTCTCTACATGAACGACCCAGGGCCTCCTCCTCGCTCCAGCCCAGTATCGACTCGGCCGCCCTGTTCCACAGAAGGATCCTGCGCTCGGTATCGACGACGTACATACCGTGTCCGAGACTTGCGAAGATGCGGTCCAGTTCACGCTCCACGCGCCTTGTGCCGTCGTCATCCACGTGCAACCGCTCCTCCCTCGAAGCCACCGGGAGCATCAATGATGATGCGGTCGGATGTATACCATCGGGTTTATTGCCATCGCCTTCGGGCCCATTCACGATTCTACACCATGGCTTCATCGCTCGGGAGAACGACGTGCCAGAAGTGACCTGTTGCTGCAGCCGAAGTCAGGTGAACACAGCGGTCATGGGGCCCGCCCCGCTATCGGGAAGGTCATGTTCTCCATTGCGTCGAGGAGCTCTTCGGGGGTGTAGCGGTCGCTTACGCTGAGGATGGTGGCCGCCGTCTCCAGGAAGCCGGTCACCACGAATGAGGCAATCTCCACGTCCATCTCCGGTATCATGCCCATCTCCATGGCCCGGGTGAGGTCCTGCTTGACCGGCTCGATGATGGAGGCGTAGATCTCGCGGCGCTTCTTCTCCAGCTTCGGATCGTCTTCCACCATGGTGCGCAGCACCTGCAGGATGTCCAGGAACTGGGGGTGCGACTTCAGTACCACCTCGCCCCGCTTGCGGAGGCGCTTCAGGGGGTCCTTCTCGTGCTTGATCTCCGCCCAGACGTCGGAGAACATCGACTGGAAGACGTCGTCCACGCACTCCAGGAACAGCGTCTTCTTGTCGCGGAAGTAGATATAGAAAGTGGAGTGCCCCACGCCCACCGCGCGGGTGATGTCCGTCACGTTGGTCTTGTGGTAGCCGCGCCTGGCGAAGAGCTCCACCGCCCGGTCCACTATCTGCTGACGCCTGCCGCCTTTGCCCCCGGCCTCGCCTGCCAGCCTGGGAGCCTCCTCGCGCTCGTCCTCCATCAGCTGCCGGATGAAGGAGATGGGATACCCCTCGGCCTGAAGCTCCTTGATCCGCTCCAGCTCCGTGACGTGCCCCGGCCGGTAGTAGGCCATGGTCTTCCCCGTCTTGACCGGCGGGGACAGCAGCCCCTCGCGCACGTAGTAATGTATTGAGCTGCGGTTGACCCCCGACAGCCTCTCGAGCTCACTTATACGGATGGGCCGATTCTCGGCGTCGGGCACGGCGATTCCCCCGTATCATCAATCAACTGTGAAGCAACAATATAGTAACAATTCTAAAAAAGTCAAGCCTTTCTCTTGATTCCAAACGCCGGATATGGTTATTATGCAAGGAAATTAGACAACTGGTGCTCTGTTGGAGCACAATCGGTGGTTAGATTCTCGGGAATGACTTGTCATTCTAAGGAAGGTGAAAGGAGATGGTCATGGGGATCGGTGAATTCGCCATAATCGGCACGGGCGAGGTGCCGTGCGGCAACTACCCGGAGCGCTCGGAGTTCGAGGTAGCCTACTCGGTGGCGCGCATGGCGATCCAGGACTCGGGTCTCGACAAGAACGACATCGGGGCGGTGCTGTGCGCCCAGCACATCATGTCCAACCCGGACAACGACTACAACACCGAGATGGTGTTCGGCCGTCTGCCCGAGGCCATCGGGGCGAAGGGGTGCAAGGTCACCTGCATGACCTCCTCGGGAGGCGCCTCCAGTTACTCCATCCGCAAGACCGCCGAGGGCATACTGCGCTCCGGCGAGGCGGACACCGTCCTGGTCGTGCACGCCCAGAGGTTCACGCAGTTCACCCCCAACGAGCAGGCCAAGTACTTCTCCATCGCGGGCTCGGACGTCGAGTGGGAGGTTCCCTACGGCATGACCTTCAACTCGCTGGCCGCGATGATAACGCAGGGCTACATGAACTACACGGGCACGACCATCGAGCAGATAGCCGCCGTCTGCGTGGCCTGCCGCAAGTGGGCGATGCTCCAACCCAACGCGATGTTCAACCACAAGGAGATCACGGTCGACAAGGTGGTCAACGCGCGGATGGTCTCCTACCCGCTCACCACCCTGATGTGCAACGTCCTGGGCGACGGGGGCAGCGCGTTCATCATGACCACCGCCGAGAAGGCCCGGAAGGTCTGCGACAGGCCCGTCTACTTCCTGGGCGAGGGCTCCAACTACTCGCACCGCACTATCACACGGGGCGACGTCAAGGACCTCGACCAGATGACCACCTTCACCGCGCCCATCGCGAAGGAGGCCTACGAGAGGAGCGGGCTGGGCCCCGAGGACATGGACATCTACGAGATCTACGGGTCGTACCCGGTGGTGAACCTCATGGTCATGGACTCGCTGGGCTTCGTCGAGCCCGGAAAGTCCGGCGCCCTGGTCGAGGCGGGGGAGACCAGCCCCGGAGGCAAGTACCCCTGCTCGACCAACGGAGAGGCGATGTCGTTCGGGCACAGCGGGACCGGCGTGGGCTTCGCCATGCTGGTGGAGTCGGTCCGGCAGCTCCAGGGCAAGGCCGGCGCGGCTCAGGTCGAGGGCGCGAGGTTCCTGATAGAGAACTGCGGCGGAGGGGCGTTCATGGACTGCCACTTCGCCGTGATGGGCAACGAGATACCGGGATAGTCGGCGGGGTGAGAAAAGATGGTTGAGGTGATTTCTCATAAGAAGGAGGTTTGAGATGGCGAGCGGGCAGATAGACATAGAGACCATAAAGGCGATGCTCGGCCTCTGCGACGAGGACCTGGTCAAGCCGCTTCCGATACCGACGAAGTGGTCGAAGCCGTTCTGGGAAGCGGCGCTTCAGCACAAGCTGGTGCTCAAGAAGTGCTCCAAGTGCGGCAACATAGACCACCCCCCGTACATGTACTGCACGGCCTGCATGGCCGACGATCACGAGTGGGTCGAGGCGTCCGGAAAGGGGACGCTGGCGGCCTACGCAATAAACATCTTCGGGGTGCCGTTCCCGTTCTGGGCGGACCTCCCCTACGTGGTGGCGCTCATCGACCTGGCCGAGGGGCCCCGGATGATATCAAACATAGTCGAGTGCGACCACGACAGGCTGGAGAACGGGATGGAGCTCGAGGTGGTCTTCGACGACGTGACCGACGAGGTGACGCTCCCGAAGTGGCGCCCGGTGGACGAATCCAGGAGGGGGTAGGCCCATGGCTGACGAGAAGGTATTCGAGAAGGACGGCTTCTTCAAGGTCGACGTCGAGATGCACATCGTGGGCGACATGTCGCCCATCGAGTACTACCCGGGCGTAAAGGCCTGGTGGCAGGGCATCGCTGGAATAACCCGACACTTCATGATGGGGCTCAAGCCCGAGCACTTCCCCACCGCCGGGGAGATCACCAAGCGCACCGAGCCGGAGGCCATCATCGAATGGATGGACGCCTACGGCGTGGACGTCGCCTGCGTCATCCCCGAGTCGATGATGGACACCACGGGCTACGCCACGCGCTGGGTAACCAACGGTGAGGCCGCTGCCGTGTGCGAGCGCTGGCCCGACCGGCTCATCCTCACCCCCAACGTGGGTCCGGTGAAGATCCGCGGCATGAAGCACGTGCTCCGGGAGCTGGAGTACCTGGTGAAGGAACGCGACGCGCGCATGGTCAAGGTGTACCCGCCCGAGGACCTGCCGCTCAACGACCCGGAGATGTACCCGCTCTACGAGAAGTGCGGGGAGCTGGACATCCCCGTGGCGGTACACACCGGCTGGTGCTGGGTGCCGCCGGGGGTCAGCTCCAACTGCCTCCCCGTCCTGCTGGACCAGGTGGCGAGCGACTTCCCGGACGTGAACTTCATCGCCTTCCACGCCGGCTATCCGTACTTCCTGGACCTGGCGCTCTCCGCGGCGGTTCATACAAACATCTTCTACGGGCTGAACCTGCTGGTCCCATGGGCGGCCACGGCCCCCCGACGCTTCGGGGAGATCGTGGGTGAGGCGCTGCGGTTCGTGGGCTCGGAGAGGATGGCCTGGGGCACCGACTGCGCCGGGTTCGGGGTGCAGGTCAGGGGAGCGGTCCAGGGCCTGCGCGAGTTCGAGATACCCGAGGACATGCGCGAGGGGTACGGCTACCCCCCGCTGACCGACAACGACAGGGCGAACATCTTCGGCCTGAACATGGCCAAGCTGCTGAAGATCGAGCCCAAGCGCCGTGTGGAAGGAGTGTAGACGATGGCCCCCAAGAAACCGGTCTCCGAGTTCAAGCACCTGCTCCAGCCGATAAAGATAGGCGGCGTGGAGCTACCCAACCGCATCGCCATGGCCCCGATGAACACGTTGATGTCAATGGACAACAGGGGCTTCGTGAACGAGCAGGTCATGGCCTACTACGCCGCCCGCGCGAAGGGGGGATGCGGCCTCATAATCACCGAGTGCATCCTGGCCACGCAGCTCGCGGCGAAATTCCCGTTCACCACCAATCTTCACTGCTACGACGTCTCCTTCCAGCCGGGGCTCGCCGAGCTGGCCGAGACCGTGCACGCCTTCGGGGCGAAGATCTTCGCCCAGATGTCCATCGGGTTCGGGCGCCAGGGGCACAACCACTACGGAGAGTCTCCCCCGGCTCCCTCGGTCGTGCCCTACGGGGTCGAGCCGGAGATGATGCCGAAGAGCTTTGTGAAAGTCGTGCAGAAGTTCCCCCAGGCGATCGAGGGCGCCGGCGGCCATACGCCCTACGAGATGACAGTCGAGGAGATCCGGCAGCAGGAGGACGAGTTCGCCAACTCCTGCAAGTTCATCCTGATGGCCGGGTTCGACGGCATCGAGCTGCACGCGCCGCACGGATACCTCGAGCACCAGTTCCTCTCGCCGCGCTCCAACAAGAGGAACGACCTGTACGGGGGCAGCCTGCAGAACAGGATGCGCTTCCTGCTGGAGGTCTACTTCAAGACCCGCGAGGCGGTGGGGCCGAAGTTCGCCCTGGGGATGAGGATCTCGGCCGACGAGCACCTGCCCGACGGGTTCACCCACAAGGAGGCGCTCGAGACCGCCAGGCTGATGGGCGAGTACGGCTGCGACTACGTGCACCTCTCCGACGGCTCCTACGAGGCGCTGAAGTACTTCTTCCCCGATCGCGACGGCACCATGCTCGACGAGGCGCGCAACTTCAAGAAGGTGGTGGACGTACCCGTGATCTGCCCGTCCGTCCACGACCCCAAGAACGCCGAGAAGGCCATTGCGACGGGCAAGTGCGACATAGTCTCGCTGGGGCGCCAGATGTTCGCCGACCCCGACTGGGGCGTGAAGGTCGCCGAGGGGCGCTCCGGTGACATCGTGCGCTGCAAGAGGTGCAACGAGTGCCTCATCCGCGCGCAGATGGGCCTGCCGGTGCGCTGCATCATCAACCCCAACACGGGGCGTGAGAAGTACATGCCCGAGTACTGGCGGCCCCCGGTCAAGGCCACGTCGGTGTACAAGATGAACATGCCCCCGAGGCTGCCGAAGCATACGGTACCGCACTAGAGGCTTGAGCGAGCTTGAGGCGGGGCTCTCAGCCCCGCGCGAGGAGAAAGTTGCATAAGTGCCTGGCACTTTTGCACAGGAGGAGGTGGAGATGGATTACAACACGGTGCTCTACGAGGTCTGCGGCCCCGGGGACGCGGTGGTGGCCATTACCATGAACCGCCCGGACCAGCGCAACGCGATCAACCGGGAGATGGCCGAGGAGCTGCTGGACGCCTTCCGGCGGGCGGACGCCGAGCCCGGAGCGAAGGTGATCCTGTTCAGCGGGGCCGGCAAGTCGTTCTGCGCGGGCGGTGACCTCTCGGTGCTGCCCACCTTCGACCACTACACCATGGTCGACTGGCTGGCGAAGACGGGCCTGTCCATAGTGCGTGCGATCACGGAGAACGACAAGGTAGTCATCGCCAAGGTCAAGGGCCACTGTATCGCCGGCGGCCTGGAGCTGGCCCTGGCCTGCGACCTGATATACGCCAGCGAGCGGACCAAGCTGGGAGTGACCGAGGTGGCCATGGGCATCCTGCCCGGCTGGGGCGGGACGGTCCGGCTGGCCAGGTGCCTTCCCATCTTCCGGGGGCGCGAGATCCTGCTCTCGGGAAGTAAGGACTACACGGCGCGCGAGTTCTACGATATGGGGCTGCTGACCCGCGTGTACGCCGAGGAGGAGTTCGACGCGAAGGTGGACGAGAAGGTCGCGATGTTCTGCGAACGGCCGGCCGATGCGCTGCGCATGGGCAAGTCAGTGATGAAGGAGGCCTTCGACGGGATGCCGCTGGACAGCGCGATGAACCTGGAGCGCGAGGCCATCGCCTGGCTGTTCCACAGCGAGCTGGTGACCGGCCTGAGGGAGGCGGCCGTCGCCGCGTTCGAGGCCATGAAGCAGCAGCAGCAGGGAGGTTAGAGGCATGGACTTTGGTTTCACCGAGGAACAGGAGCTGCTGCGCCAGTCGGTGCGGGAGTTCTGCGAGGCGGAGATAAGCCAGGAGAAGGTGCGCGAGTGGGAGGAGACGCTGGACTTCATGCCCCAGGACCTGTGGGACAAGATGGCCTCTCTGGGGTTCTTCTCGATGTCGGTCCCCCCGGAGTACGGGGGAGAGGGCGGGGACATGGTCACCGCCATGATAGGGCTCGAGGAGATCTCGAAGGCATCGACCGCGGTGGCCCTGGGCGTGGGGGCGACCATCGGGTTCGGGGCGCGACCGCTGGTGGTGCTCGGGACCGAGGAGCAGAAGCAGGAGTACCTGCACCGCATCGCGCGCGGCGAGCTGAAGTTCTCGCTGGCCCTGACCGAGCCGGCGGGAGGGACGGACATCCTGGGCGCCATCTCGACATACGCCGACCTCGACGGCGAGGACTACGTCATCAACGGACAGAAGATATACATCACCGGCGCGCACGTGGCCGACTACCTGACCACCGTGGCCATCACCGACCGCGAGAACCCCAAGAGGGCGCGGGCGCTCTCCATATTCATGGTGAAGGCCGATACCCCCGGGATCGAAATCAGGCTCATCCCCAAGGTGAGCACCCACTCCTGCGGCTCCTGCGAGGTCTTCTACTCCGATGTGAGGGTGCCAGCGGCGAACCTGCTGGGCACGCTCAACAACGGCTGGTACGACCTCCTCACGACGCTGAACCCGGAGCGTATCGGGGTGGCGATGATGTCGGTCGGGGTAGCCGAGGCCGTGTTCGATGCCTGCCTGGCGTACTCCAGGGAGCGAGAGGCGTTCGGCAAGCCGATCGGGCAGTTTATGGTGATCCAGCACTACCTGGCGGACATCGCCGTGGGCATCGAGAACGCGCGCAACCTGGTGTACAAGTGCGCATGGCTGCAGGACGCGGGCAAGCCGTACCACGTCGAGGCGACCATGGCCGGGCTGTACGCCTCCAAGATGGCGCTGGACGCGGCGACGGTAGGAATGGAGATATTCGGCGGGTACGGGGTGACGATGGAGGCCGACATCCAGCGCTACTGGCGTGACTCGCAGCAGATGGTGTTCAGCCCGATCTCCAACGAGATGAGCAAGAACTTCATAGCGCAGTGCTACGGCCTGCCGAGATCGTATTAATGTCGCTGGGGTCCGGCCGCGTTCGTCGGGCCGTAGTGACCCCGGACGTTCTCTGAAGGAGGCTGCGAAGATGGAATACGACGTCCTGTTCGAGCCGTTCACCGTGGGAGATGTGGAGCTGAAGAACCGCATCGCCATGGCCCCCATGAACATGGTCTACTCGGACCCCGAGGGGTTCAACTCGGAGCAGTGGCTGGCCTGGTACGCCGCGCGTGCCAGGGGGGGATTCGGCCTGATCATCACGGACTGCGTGGTGGTCAACCCGCACCCCTGGAGGGGCTCGGACCACCTGAACCCGCACCTCTTCATAGACGAGCGCTACGGGCGCGGGCTCGGGCTGATGGCCGACAACATCCACGACTTCGGGGCGAAGGTGTTCATCCAGCTGAGCCCGGGGTTCGGGCGCCAGGGGCACGCCTCGCACCTTGCCCCCAACGAGCCCTCGGCGGCGCCCTCGGCGATCCCCTATCGAGTGGACATGCGCAACTTCAACGACGGGTGGGAGAAGACCCAGCGCAGGTTGGACCCCAGGGTCAACGCCGCGCTCGACGCCCTCGGGGGGCTCGCTGCCATCCGTAAGATGGACGAGAAGCAGTACGATGACTTCGACGCACTCATCTCTGATCTACTCAAGCGCGAGGACCCCGGGATGTATCGCTCCATGAAGGGGGACGTGCCCCGCGAGATGACCCACTCGGAGATAACCGAGATGGAGGACCGCATGGCCTTCGCGACCAGGGAGGCGCTGCGCTACGGGTACGACGGGGTCGAGATCCACAGCCCGCACGGCTACCTCATACACCAGTTCCTCTCCAAGCGCTCCAACCAGCGCGTGGACGAGTACGGTGGCACACTGGAGAACCGGGCCCGCTTCCTCGTCAACATCATCCGCAAGACCCGCCAGCTGATCGGGCCGGACCGGGTGCTTGGAGCGAGGTTCTCCGGGGACGAGATGATGCCGAACGGCGTCACCAACCGCGAGATGCAGGACATAGTGGGGATGGCCGCGGCCGAGGGCCTGAGCTACATCAGCGTCTCGCAGGGCTGCTACGAGAACCCCGGCGCCTTCACCCCCGACGGCGAGGGCGACATGCTCAAGTACGGGCCGGGCTTCAAGGAGGCCTCGGGGGGGCTGCCGGTGTTCGTACCCAACATGATGACGGCGAAGGCGTCGGCCGAGGCGATCGCCTCGGGCCAGACCGACGTGGTCATGCTGGGAAGGCAGGCGATAGCCGACCCGTACTGGCCGGCCAAGGTACAGGCCGGGCGCGAGAAGGACATCGTCCGCTGCGCGCGCTGCAACACCTGCCTGGTCAACCTGTTCGAGCACAAGTGGCTCGCCTGCGAGGTCAACCCGACAGTGGGCTTCGAGAGGTACCTGCCGGAGCTGTGGCGCATCAACGCCCCGTCCATGCAGAAGCGGGTGAAGAAGTTCATGTCGAAGATGGAAGGTTTGTAATCCTAACTAATACTTTTCGATTAATGTGCCTGGCACATTAGGGGAAAAGTATTAGTCGGGTGCTGAGAGTCGAGGGAGGACTGCGATGTTAGTGCTCGGTGATATCCCGAGGAAGCACGCGAGGCTGGACCCGGGCCGCGAGTGCCTGGTCTGCGAGGATACCAGGCTGGACTGGCGCACGCTCAACGAGCGGGTGAACCGCCTGGCGAACGGCCTGGCGGGCCTGGGTGTGGAGCACGGTACCAAGGTCGCCGTGCTCGCCTTCAACTGCCACCGCTACGTGGAGACCTACTACGCCACCTCGAAGCTTGGCGCCGTCACGGTGCCCTTGAACTTCCGCCTGTCCCCCGACGAGCTCGCCTACGTCATCGACCACTCGGACGCCGAGGTGCTCCTCGTCGGCGCGGAGTTCGCGGCCGTTGTCGAGCAGATCGGCGACCGCCTTCCCCAGGTGAAGCGGTACGTCACCCTCGGCTGGCGCAAGGAAGGCTGGACCGACTACGAGGAGCTCGTCGAGTCCTCGGAGGCGGGCGAACCGGACGTCGCGGTGGACGAGGACGACCTGTGCCAGCTCCAGTACACCGGCGGCACCACCGGCCTTCCCAAGGGAGTCATGCTCACGCACCGCAACTACATGACGTCCACTTTCGGGATGGGCCTGGCCAACCTCTTCGACCCGGGCGACGCCACCCTCCAGGTGCTTCCCATATTCCACACGGCGTGGTGGCCGATACTGGTACACCACTGCGCCGGCGGCAAGGGTGTCATCATCAAGCAGTTCGACTTCAACGAGATACTCTCCCTCATCGGGCGGGAGCGGATCACCCACATGAACATGGTGCCCATCCTCTTCTCGTGGATACTCGACTTCCCCGACCTCGACAAGTTCGACCTGTCCAGCATCAAGTACTTCACATATGCCGGAGCCCCCATGCCCGCCGACCTGATGAAGCGCCTCATTGAGAAGTTCGGCCCCATCTTCCAGCAGGGCTACGGGCTGACGGAGGCCGCACCGCTGGCGACCATGCTTCGCGCGGAGGACCAGTGCCGCCTGGAGGGCCCGCCCGAGCTGACACGCCGGCTCACCTCCGCCGGCCGTGAGTCGCTGGTCACCGAGGTCCACGTGGTCGACGAGGACGACAACGACGTGGCGGTGGGACAGATCGGCGAGATCACGGTACGCGGCGCGAACATCATGAAGGGGTACTGGAAGGACCCCGAGCTTACCGCGAAGGCCATGCGGAACGGCTTCCTGCACACGGGTGACCTGGCCCGGGTCGACGAAGACGGCTTCATCTACATCGTGGACCGCAAGAACGACATGATAATCACCGGGGGCGAGAACGTCTATCCGTTCGAGGTGGAGCGGGTCCTCTACGAGCACCCCGCCATCCTGGAGGCCGCCGTGGTGGGGATGCCGGACCCCAAGTGGGGCGAGGCCGTCACCGCCGCCGTCGCCTTCAAGGAGGGGATGAGCGCGACGGACGAGGAGCTCATCGCCTTCGTCAGGGAGCGCATCGCGGGGTACAAGACGCCCAAGAGGGTTATCATCATGGACGCGGTCCCAAAGACCGCGCTGGGCAAGGTCCTGCGCCGTGAGGTCCGCGAGCACCTCCAGGAGATGGATGTGCGGGACTGAAGTCCCGCCCCAATCATGAGAGAAGAAGCTTGAAGCTCCACCGCTACCGCGGGCAGCGGGTGGTCACCCGCCCGCCCATCCCCGACGACGGCGCGGTTCTGCGCATCCCCGGGGTGGAGGTGGACGCCGCCGAGCTGAACCTCTACTCGGAGGTCAATCCCCTTCGATTCGCGATACCGCCTCTTCGCCCACCACAGGCGCTTCTCTATCCCTTGGCTCACAGGGCGGTCGAGCTGCTGCCCGAGCTGACGCCGACAATACCGCCGATGGTCTTCATGGAGCTGTTCCAGGAGCGCTACGACAGGTACATGACGGCAAGGCACCCGAGGACCATCACGGACGGTGCTCGGCTCAAGGAGGAGATACAGCGCTACGCGGCCTCCCTCGGCTTCATCAGCGGCGTCACCCTCCTGGACCGCCGCTTCGTATCCCTGGGGTACGACTCCGCCTTTCCCTACGACACCGTCCTGGTCCTGGGCATGGAGATGCGCAAGGAGTTCCTGCTCGAAGCCCCGGACTTCCGCCTGCGCCGGTACCCGGACTACGATATCTACAGGAAGGCGGGCTGGCGCGTCCACCGGGTCGCGAACTTCATCAGGAGGAAGGGGGTCTCCTGCTCGGCCAGGGTCCCGTTCGACGGAGCGATGCAGTACACCGTGCACGCGATACTCGCGGGTCTCGGGGAGCTGGGCGCCTTCGGGGGGGTCATCACCCCTCAGTATGGACCCCGCCAGAGGTGGTGCTGCATCGCGCTGGACGCCGAGCTGCCCCTCGACAGCCCGGTGGACCTGGGGGTGGCGGCCTTCTGCGACGAGTGCCTCCTCTGCGTGGACAGGTGCCCGGCCGGCGCCATCCCGCGCGAGCGGGTCTGGTGGCGCGGTGTCTACAAGCGGAAAGTGAATGATGTCAGGTGCTTCCGGTTCTTCTCGAGGCTGAAAGGCTGCGCCGTCTGCATCAACTCCTGCCCGCTGCACCGGTTCGGTTTCGATGAGGTCATGGACCACTACGCGCGCACGGGGGAGGTCATGGGAAGGGAGGAGATCCTCGCCGAGAAGCTCACCCTCTCCAGACGCAATGAGTGCAAGAATACCTCAGACCATTTCTTTCATACCGGCAGGGAGACCGCTCCATGAAGGTGGTCCGGACCGCCTGCCGGGGCTGTCACGGGGTGTGCCAGGTCCTCGTCCACATGGACGGCGAACGCGTGGTCAAGGTCACCGGCGACCCGGAGAGCCCCACCGGCCGCGGATACCTGTGTCCCAAGGGCGCCGCCGCCCCGGACCTGCTGTACCACCCCGACCGTGTGACCTATCCCATGAGGCGGAAAGGTCCACGGGGCTCGGGTGACTGGGAGAGGGTCTCCTGGGACGAGGCGCTGAGCGAGATGGCCGGAAGGCTGGCGGACCTTAAGCAGGACCCGGGCACCGAGTACTTCGGGATGGCCCAGGGGACCGGCAGGCCCTACACCAACTTCACCTCGCGCTTCGCCCACGCCTACGGGACCCCCAACTTCACCGGGGTCGCGCACCTGTGCTACATGCCGCGCTGGCTGGCGAGCGTCCACACGCTGGGGCAGCTTCCCATCTGCGACTTCTACGGCTTCGGCGGGACCACGCCCCGATGCATCGTGATATGGGGGTGCAACGTCACCGAAACCGGGGCCTCCGACGGTATGTGCGGGGGCACTGTCGAGAGGGCCATCAGGCAGGCCGAGAAGGTCATCATCGTAGACCCCAGGAGGGTAAAGCCCACGCGGGACGCCGACCACTGGCTGCAGCTCCGCCCCGGCAGCGACGGCGCGCTGGCACTGGCGATGATAAACACTATTATCGGGGAGGGGCTCTGGGACCGGGAGTTTGTCGAAGGCTACACCGCAGGCTTCGAGGAGCTGGCCGCGCACGTGGAGCCGTTCACGCCCGCCTGGGCCGCGCCGATAACAGGCCTCGAGGAGTCCGAGATCGTGGAGGCCGCCCGTGCTTACGCGACATGCGCCCCGGCCGCCATGCTCTGGGGCAACGCGGTGGACATGAGCGCCTGCAACTACCAGACCGCGCGCTCCCTGCTGATACTGAGAGCCATCACGGGCAACATAGACAGGCCCGGCGGCGACGTCCTCTGGGTGCCGCCCGAAGGTGTGAGGCAGCGCTCGCTGTTCATGAACCTGGAGGTCGCAGGCCTGCAGTTTCTCACCAAAGACAAGGTCGGCCGGGCTGTCGACGCGGGTACCTACCCGCTCTGCGCCATCACCCACGCCCCGACGTTCTGGCGCTCCATCGCGACCGGCGATCCGTACCGGATGCGGGCGCTCTGGATAGTGGGGTCGAACCCTCTCCTCACCCAGACACATTCGGACGAGATAGAGCGCGCCCTGGACGCGCTGGAGTTCACGGTCGTGTCCGACTTCTTCCTCACCCCGACCGCCCAGCGGGCCGACCTGTTCCTGCCGGCGGCGACCTGGCTTGAGCAGGACGACGTCGCCAACCTGCACAAGATCTGGTGCGTGCTGGCGCGCAAGTCGGTGGCGCGCCTGGGGGAGGTCCGCGACGACCGCGACGTGATAATAGAGCTCGCGCACCGGCTCGGGCTCGAGGAGGCGTTCCCCTGGCCGGACCTGCGCTCCTACTTCGACTGGGTCCTTCAGGAGACCGGTATGGACTTCGACGAGTTCTGCGAGCGTGGGATACTCACGGGTGAGATGCGCTACCACAAGTACCGCGAGTCCGGGTTCGTAACCCCCACCGGAAAGCTGGAGCTGCGCTCGACGATACTGGAGGCGATGGGGCTGGAGCCCCTGCCCGTCTACAGGGAACCGCCGATGTCGCCAGTTTCCACGCCGGACCTGGCCCGGGAGTACCCGCTGGTGCTGACCACCGGCGCCAAGATACGCGGGTTCTTCCACAGCGAGGGCAGGCAGATAGAGCGGCTGCGACGCCGCAACCCGGAGCCGCTGGTGGAGATACACCCGGAGACGGCGGCAGACCTCGGCATTGAGGATGGAGGGTGTGTCCGCATCGAGACGCCGGAGGGGAGCGTGGAGATGGTGGCCCGCCTGACAGACGGCATCCGCCGGGACACGGTCTGCGCGCAGCACGCCTGGTGGTTCCCGGAGGAGCCGCCGCCGGACCACGGCCGGCGCCGCTCCAGTGTCAACGCGCTGTTCGGGGATACGGAGTACGACCCGGACACGGGCTCGGAGCCGCTCAAATGCTCGCTGTGCCGGGTTCGAAAAGCACATTGATCGGGCGCGGACTTCAGTCCGCCGTATTGAGCGATAACGATCCGGGACTGACGTCCCGGCCCAAGAGCAACGGGAGTGTAGATGAACTCACGCGAACGGATCGAGGCCGCGATACGGCTGGAGAAGCCCGACCGCATTCCCGTCGTCCCGATAATCGACATCTTCGCGGCGCGCTACGCCGGCGTCACCCAGCACGATATGCTCTTCGACCTGGCGAAGGCCGATGCGGCTATCGAGAAGACCATGGCCGACCTGGGCCGCATGGACGGCATGAACCTCTCCTACGGCGGCATGGGCCGCACCCTGCAGCTCATCTTCCCCTCCCCGCCGCGGATACCGGGGGTCGACGGCTACCCCGCCGACGAGATGTTCCAGTTCGTGGAGAAGGAGGTCATGCGGCCCGAGCAGTACGACGACCTCATCGAGCAGGGCGCGCTTTCCTGGCTGTTGGACATGGTGGTCGCGCACAACCCCTCGGTGAGCGGGCCGGTGTACGCCCGCTACGCGCTCGCCAAGAACATGCTGGACGACTTCCTCATCGGCCGGTCGGCGCGCCGCTGGGCCCGCCGGGACTTCGAGTGCCTGGTCGGACCCAACATAGTGTTCACCCCCATGGAGTTCATCTCCCTCACGCTGCGCTCTGCCACCGCGTTCACCCTGGACCTCTTCCGCCGCCCCGAGAAGGTGAAGGGCGCGAGCCGCCGCCTCATGGCGTTATTCAAGGCGCGCGGCGTCCGCACCGTAAAGATCACCGGCGTCAGGCGCGTGTTCATGGGGGGGACGCGGACCAGCGCCACCTTCCTCAGCCCGAAGCTGTTCGAACAGCTGGCGCTGCCGGAGTGGAAGGAGCTCTCCGAGTTCTTCGTCGAGCGCGGGATCACCCCGGTCCTGCACCTGGACAGCGAGTGGACCCCGTTCTTCGAGTACCTCAAGGAGCTGCCCGCCCGCTCCTGCATCCTCAACCTGGACGGCACCTCCGACATATTCAAGGCGAAGGAGGTCCTGGGCGACCGGATGTGCATCATGGGGGACGTCCCGGCCACGCTACTCAAGCTGGGCGAGCCCGAGGAGGTGCACGCCTACTGCCGCCGCCTCATCGAGGAGCTGGGCTCGGACGGCGGCTTTATCCTCTCCTCGGGATGCACGGTCCCCATCGACTCGAAACCGGAGAACGTGAAAGCGATGCTCGAATCGGTACATGGATAGGCGTGAACGCATAGTAGCGGCCGTAGCACTGCGGAAGCCCGACCGAGTACCCGTCGTCCCGGACTTCGACTCCTACCCGGCCAGGCACTTCGGCATCACCCAGCGCGAGCTGCTCTTCGATATGCGAAAGGCCGAGGCCGCGCTCGAGGCGGCGTGGCGCGACTTCGGCTTCGACGGGCACCACCTGTTCCTGGGAGGCTCCGGGCCGTTCGTCACGGTAGGCATGCCTATGAAGGTCAGGCTACCGGGCAGGGACGGGGCAGCCGACGACGAGCCGATGCAGGCGATGGAGGAGGAGCAGGAGGGACCGGAGGTCTACGGGGAGATCAGGCGGCGCGGGTTCACGCGCGTCTATACGCGCGCCGTCCGCCGTGCGACCCCCGAGCTCGCCTCGCCCCTGACCGCCGCGCCCTATGGCGTTTCGTTCCTTCGATACGTGCTGGGGTTCAGGCGGCACATCACCAGGTGGGAGAAACGCGGTGTTCCCTGCCTCGGGGGGACCCCTCCCAATGTGCTTCCGTTCGACGTCCTGTCGGGCACGCGCTCGCTCGTCCCTTTCTCTAAGGACCTCCGGACCTGCCCCGAGGAGATACTGGGGGCGCTCCCGGCCGTGACCGCCTTCTGCTCCCGGATGATGGTGGGCGGCGTCCGGGCGTTCGCCTCGCGGTACTGCTTCATAGGCTCGGCCCGCACCTCGGCTACGTTCATCTCGCCGGCCGACTTCGAGCGCTTCGTGCTGCCTTCGCTCCTCGAGATCACCGGGCGCGTGCTGGCCGCGGGGGCTACCCCGTTCTTCCACTTCGACTCCGACTACACCCCCATGCTCCAGTTTTTCCGTGAGCTTCCACGGGGCAAGTGCGTCCTCAACCTGGACGAGTCGACCGATATCTTCGAGGCCAAGGAGATCCTGGGCGACCACATCTGCCTGATGGGCAACGTCCCGGCCTCGCTCTTCACCCTGGGCACCGCCGAGGAGATGGGCGATTACTGCGAGCGGCTCGTCCGCGAGGTCGGCGAGGGCGGAGGATTCATCCTCAGCTCGAGCTGCTCGGTCCCCCCCGAGTCCAAGCCCGAGAACGTCCACGCAATGATCGACTCGGTGAAGTGAATAGAATGGTGCCAGGCACCATTCTATGCAGAGTCCCGGCCCAATCAGGGGGGGCCGTCAGGACGCCGTAATCGTGTAGGCGGCGCGTTGCTTGTGGCGGGCGGACCACTCAACGTCCGCGACGCCCCCGGTCTCGCACTCGACGACCGCGGCCAGGCGCGCGGCGTACAGCGTCTGGTCGTACGCGTTGAAGATCTCGATCGTCACCGAGTCGCCGTCCTGCTCCAGCGTGGTGGGGTACCCGAGCCCGCGCAGGGCGAACTCCAGAAGACACCGGTCCCGGAAGCCCTCGCCGGGCGGGCCGTAGTCCCGCTCGAGCTGCCAGCGGGTTATCTCCTTCTGGCAGGCGAACAGCAGGTTGAGCACGTCCTCGCCCAGCTCCACCTCCAGCTCCCTGATGCATGCCGCGATGGACTGCACCCCGCCCACCAGCTCCCGCTTTCCCGTGAGCCGGTTCGTTATCATGCCGCCCTCCAGGTCGTACTCCATGGCCCTGCAGACCTCCAGCGGAGCCCCGCACCGCCCGCACCTCTCGTAGAGGAGCGGGCCTTCCCCGAAGCACACCGGGTCCAGCCTCAGCCTGGTCTCGGCAAGGGGCTCGCTCGTTCGCCGGGGGTGGCTCATGGTGATGACCAGGTCCCCGCCCTCGTAGGCGTACTGGTAGTCGGCGCCCCGGATGCCCTCTATCGACTCGTAGATCCCCAGCGAGGTCCCCACCGTCCTGGGCACGAAGCACGGGTTCGCGTAGCGCAGCACCATGGAGTCGCCCGCCTTATACGCGTCCGCGCTTATCGCCCCACCGCCGAGCCCGGCCACGTCCCCCCTCATCAGCCGGACCGACGTCTTCGCGAGCCAGGCGGGCCGCATCCAGTTCCAGTACGGCACGAAGCGCAGCAGGCGCAGGGGGGTGTTCCAGTAGATCGCATTGCCTATGTTCTTCTCGGCCTCGATGAGGATTGGATCGATCGGGACGCCGAGGATGGCGGAGAGGTCGTCGAAGAGCCCCTGGAGCTCGCTGCTCTCCAGGAAGATGATCCGCGACTCCACCTTGAGGTTCCGCCCGACGATGGTCCCGTCGCTCCTCCAGTCGAAGGTGCGAGAGAACTTCCGCGGCAGCCCGCATTCAGTGCACGATCTCAAAGCCCTCCGTCCGCATTCTCATCCTCACCTGCGCCCCCGGGGATCGAGAAGTAGAAATCCGACCCGCCCCCGGGACAATCCCGCACCGCTATCTCGCCACCGTGCGCCTCCACGATGCGCTTCGCGATGAACAGCCCCAGGCCCAGCCCCGGATGCGAGTGGTGGAGCGGGTCCTCGACCTGGTAGAAGCGATCGAACACCGCCTCCCTGTGCTCCTCCGGGATCCCCTCCCCCCGGTCGCAGACGTGGAAGAATGTCTGCTCGCCGTCGCCCTCCCACCAGGTGCGTACCTCGCTCCCCTCCGGCGAGAACTTCGCCGCGTTCTCGAGAAGCACTATCAGGACCCACTCGAGCATGTCCGGATCGGCGCGCAGCGGCCGGTCGGCCCCGCCCTCGATAGCGAACCGGTGCCCGGCGAACTGCTTCTCGATCAAGCGCACGCTGTCGCCGACGACCTCGGACGGCACGACCTCCTTCAGGGTCAGCCGCAGCCGGCCGCTGGAGATGATAGAGGTCTCGAGCAGCGAGTCGGCCAGCCTGGTCACGCGGTCGGCCGCCGAGTCGAGCGACTCGAGGGCCGCCTGTCTCGTCTCCTCGTCGAGTCCCCCATACGACAGCAGCGCTGAGTACCCTTTGAAGACGGCGGCGGGGGTCCGCAGCTCGTGGCACGCAACGTCGATCATGTCCTGAAGGGTCTCGGCGTGCCTGCGCTCGGCGTCGACGCGCACCAGCGCGACCCTGGCGTTCTCCTCGGCGAGAAGACGCTCCATGGTGGCCCTTATATCGTGGACGACCACCACCGACCCCAGCCTGCGGCCCGACCCGCTCTTGAGCGCCCCCGTGTTGACGATGACGGGGATCTCCTCTTCCAGCGACGTAAGGCATACCCCGCTCCACCGGGAAGGAGTCCCGGCGGCGATATCGACCACGGTCTCGCCGTCGGGGCGTAGCACGTCCTGCGCTGTCATGGACTCGAGCTGTTTCTGGCTGAACCCGGTCATCTCCTTCATGGCCGGGTTCGACCTCTTGATGGCCCCACGAGCGTCCAGCACCAGCAGCGGGTCCATCATGATACGCACCAGCGTCCTGCCCATGACCGAGGTGGAGGAGCCGAGGAAGCCGTGTCTTGTCACGGCGTACGCCAGAGCCAGCGACATCAGCGTGCTGAAGGTGAGGATGTTTACGGGGGGGTTCTCCTTGTTGACGAATATCAGCAGCGCGTCGGTGATGAACGAGAGGATCAACATGGCGAGGCCTGCAATGAGTATCACCAGGGCGTCCTGCCGGTCGTCCCAGGTGGGGGCCGAGCGCCGGAACCGCCACACGAAGTAGAGACCGAGCACGAACGGGACGAATACGACGATGACGGCGGGGTAGCGCAGCGCGCCCTCCACCTCCACGAACCCCTGGCCCGCGTCGCGGAAACCCTCGTAGATCAACCCGGTGGTCCAGGCGATGACGACCGCCGCCAGGCTCGGTGCGTACATGAGCGGGTAGATCCACCACTTGCGCAGCAGGGCCTTGTGCCAGGTGAACGCCAGCATGAAATGGAGCCCCAGCGCGCCCAGGAACAACCAGCCGATGGCTCCCACCCGCGCCCCCAGCAGGATTACGCGCCCGGTGTCCGCCAGTCTCATCACCAGCTCTCCTGCGGCGGTGAGCACGAGTGCCAGGGTAAGGAGGGCGAGCATCCGGTTGACGGTCTCCCTGGGGGCACGCAGCAGCACGAACACACCGACCGCGAGGTTGACGACGATGGCTATGACGCAGTTGATGGTCGCGAAGTCCACGGACGGCCGCCCCGTTCGATCGCTGCCCCAGGTGGATTCCCCGTAAGTGATCTAATTATAGACAATACGGTCGGGCGGCGGACAAACCCGAGCGGCAGCCTCTCAGGGGCCAGTGGCGGCACCGGGCTTGCGGGACCCGGCTTCGACGGCCTTCAGCAGGTCGTCCATCGCGTAGGGCTTCTCCAGCATGGCGGCGGCGCCCAGGGCCATGACCTGTCTGCGGACCTCCTCACCCGTCTTCGCGGTGACTATCACTACCGGTATGTCGCGGGTCTTCTCCCCGGACTTGAGGGCCTCCAGGACGTGAAAGCCGTTCACCTCCGGCATCATCAGGTCCAGGATGATCACGTCGGGTATCTCGCCCCTGACGAACTCCAGCGCCTCGGCACCGCCGTACACCCCGACCGGGTTGTGGCCCCTGCATCGCAGCTGTGTCTTGATAAGCTGCACCATGTCCGGGTCGTCGTCGACGGCGAGGACGCGCAGGGCCCTGTGGGCACCCTCATCGTGACCGACACCGGCCGGTATCCCGAAGCCGACCTCCAGGCCTCCGCCCTTCCTCGGCGCGGCCTCGATCCAGCCGCCGTGCGCATCCACGATCGCCCTGGCGAAGTGCAGGCCCAGCCCGATGCCGGGCTTCGAGTGATGGAGCACGTCGCCCACCTGGTAGAAGCGGTCGAACACCTGGTCCCGGTCCCCTTCCGGGATGCCGCTTCCCCGGTCCCGGACCCTGAACACGGTCTGGTTCGCGTCCTGCTCCACGATCACGTCCACCGGGCCGGAGCCCTCGGAGAACTTCACGGCGTTGTCGAGCAGCTCCTGCAGCACCCTGCCGAGCCTCTCCGGGTCTCCCGGGAACGTCCGGACCGCATCCGGCAGCGTGACCTCGAAGCGCCCCCCGATGCGCGAGTGGACGTCCTCGACCGCCGTATTCACCATGGCTCCCGGATCGATCTCCTCCAGCGATAGCCGGATGCCTCCCCGCTCCGCCTCGGAGGCGTACAGCAGCTTGTCGACCAGCTCGCCAAGCCGCTCCGCGGCCTCGTCGATGCTCTGGAGCGCCTGCGCCGCCAGGCCCCCGTCGTCCTTCTCCAGCGCGGTGCGGAGCAGCCCGGCGTACCCCTTGAAGATGGTCGCCGGATGGCGAAGCTCGTGAGCGGCTACGGATACCATCCTGGAGAGCTCCTGCGCCTGCTTGAGCAGCTCGGCCTCGAGCCGCCTGCGGTCGGTGAGGTCGAAGGCGGCCACCAGCACCGCGGGGCTGCCTCCGACGCGCACGAGTTCCACCGACGCTATCACCTCGCAGATGCTCCCGTCCTGGCAGATCAGCTTCACGGTTGGCGGGACCTCGATCGGCTTGCCCCGCAGCAGGTCCCACATCGCGTTGGCGAAGCCGTCGCGGTACTCCGGGAGCAGGATCTCGAAGATCTCTCCGGCGCCGGTGAAGTGCTCTCTGGGGTAACCCGTTATCTCGACGAAGCGGTCGTTCATATAGACCAGGTTCGTGCCGTCGTGCAGGGCTATCCCGGTGAAGGAGAGGTCCGCTATCGTCCTGAACCGTTCCTCGGATTCACGAAGCGCCTCCTGGTGACCCAGGCGCTCGCTGAGGTCTCTGCCGATACCCACCAGCACCGGCCGGGCCCCCGGGTCCCCTTCCCTGACGATCGTCATCTGGAACTCGTACGGGATCCTCTTCCCCTCCCTGGTGAGGAACTCGGCCTCGATGGTGCCGTGTCCGCTCTCCCTCAGGCCGGAGAGGAGCCCGGGCTTTCGATCGAGCTCTCCCTCCTGGAGAAAATCGTAGACGGTCATCCCGGTCAGTTCGGCGTCCGAGTAGCCGGACTCGATCACCAGCGCGCGGTTCCACTTCGCAAGGGTGCCATCGGGAATGCGCGCGACTATGAAGACGTCCTCAAGCGAGTCCAGCGCTATCTCCGTGAGCGATCGGCGTCCCTTCACCAATGTCATCCAACCTCCGGTCTGCTGTGGAAAAGGCCCGGGCCGGGTGTTCCGGCAATGTGAAGCCGACCGGAGGCCACGCGCACAACGATCATGCGGCGCCGGCCCACCGGGGAACAGCTTCTATCCGCCTCCCAGCCTCAGATGCACTCTTCCTCCATTAGTCTCGGCTCCCGGGGCTGAGTTATTAAGTGCTCCATTCCATAAATACAATGGCATTCGAACGCCGCTGCATCCACACCCGCTGCGTTCCACTCCTTCCGAGTACGACAGGCGTACGCGTCAGTCGTGCGCCTTGCGGGAGCGGCGCCCCGGCGCTCTCGGTGCGTCACCGCACTTATGAAATGGAACACTAAGTGCCTCTACTTGAGGAAACCCGTAGAGGGGGAGGGCGTCTAACAGGTCAGGACAACGAGCAGTGGAGGCGGGACATGAAAAAGGCAACTGTTCTCATCATGATAGGGATCCTCATCGCGGGTATCGGTATCAGCCTCGGTACCTACGCGCTGGTCGGCTCCGGTACGACCGGGAGGGCTTCACGCCCCTATCTCGACCGGTTCGACTCGGTGGCCGAGTTCCTGGCCGCCTTCGAGAAGGGCCGCAAGGAGATGTTCGGCGGGTACGACGGGGAGTTCGATTCGATGAGCAAGGCCGTATCGCCCTCGGCGGGTGTCGCTGAGACGGAGGGAACACCCCACTCCAGCACCAACGTCCAGGTGGCCGGGGTCGACGAGGCCGACATCGTCAAGAACGACGGCAAGTACATCTACGCGATCTCGGGCGGCACCGTGTTTGTAATAGACGCGTACCCGGCCCAGTCCGCCCGCGTGGTCTCCAGGATAGACCTGGGCGGGAACTTCAGCCCGAGGGAAATGTTCATAACGGACGACCGGCTCGTGGTCATCTCCGACGGCGGCCTGATTGAAGCGCCGGGGAGAGAGGACAAGGAGGTCCCCTACTCCGAGGCGACGGCCGTCGGCATCTACGACATCTCCGACAGGACCGACCCCCGCGAGGTCAGGACTATCGAGTACGAGGGGTCCTACAACACCGCGCGCATGATAGACGGGGACGTGCACGTGGTGCTTACCACCAGCCCCTACTACGCGGTGTACCGGAAGGAGAACACCGAGGTGAAGGCCTCGGACATCATACCGCGCTACAGGGTGACCCGCGGGGGGCAGGAGCCCGGCGACCTCGCCCCGGCGGTCCGGTACGACGAGATCGACACGGTGGACCCGGAGAGGTTCACCTCCTTCCTGTCAATCGTGTCGTTCGACGTGGACGGCGGGGACTCCCGGCTGGAGAAGCAGGTCATCGCGGGAAACGCGGAGAGTGTGTACGCCTCGCCCGAGAACCTCTACGTGGTCAGCGCCGACCGGCAGTACTACGGCGACTTCATCCCGGAGGTCCGGGGCGGCTCCGACAAGACCACGGTCTACAAGTTCCGCTTCGACGGCCCCTCGGCGAAGTTCGTGACCGCGGCCCGGGTGCCCGGGACGGTGCTCAACCAGTTCTCTATGGACGAGTCGGACGGCTTCTTCCGGATCGCTACGACCGTCGGGCACGTCAGCCGCGAGGGGTCGGAATCCAGCAGCAGCGTGTACGTACTGGACCCCGGGTTGAAGGTCGCGGGCAAGCTCGAGGGCCTCGCCCCCGGGGAGCGCATCTACTCGGCGCGCTTCATGGGCAAGAGGGCCTACCTGGTGACGTTCAAGAAGGTGGACCCCCTGTTTGTCCTCGATATGACGGACCCGACAGCGCCCAGGGTCCTGGGCGAGCTGAAGATCCCGGGCTACTCGGACTACCTGCACCCCTACGACGAGAACCACGTCATCGGGGTGGGGAAGGACACGGTGGAGGCCGCGCCGGAGGAGGGCGGCAACTTCGCCTGGTACCAGGGCATCAAGATCGCCCTGTTCGACGTGACCGACGTCGCCAACCCCCGCGAGATGCACAAGGTGGTGATCGGCGACAGGGGGACCGACTCCTACGCTCTCTACGACCACAAGGCTTTCCTGTTCGACCTGGAGCGGCACCTGCTGGTGCTGCCCGTTCTGCTGGCCGAGCTCACGCCGGAGCAGAAGGCCTCGCCCGAGACACGGGACAACGACTACGGGACGTACACCTTCCAGGGCGCCTACGTCTACGACATCAGCCTGGACGGGGGTATCTACCTGAAGGGCCGCATAACCCATATGGAGGATCCCGCCGAGCTGGAGCAGGGGTACGGGTACTACGGCTCCGAGGATACGGTCCAGCGCAGCCTGTACATCGGCGACGTGCTCTACACGGTCTCCCCCTCGATGGTTAAGGCGAACGACCTGGGCGGCCTGGCGGATATATCCACGGTCAGGTTGAGGTGAGAATTCACCTCAACCATGTTTTCCCATCGCCCTCATCTTCCCGAGTGGGCAGGGTGAGAATTAGTGGTTGAGGTCAATTCCCGCTCGGTGAGAAATAATGGTTGAGGTCATTTCTCACGACCATCCGGATTCCCGACCGTATCTGGTGACGTGATACTATCCTGAAAGGGTGCGGCAATCTGCTTGACAGTCGGCCTTCCCAAAAATATAATTAGTGCTAATTAGAATTCTCCTGGTCTTGATCAGGGGTAGCAGGACGATTACGCCGGTGTCCTGTTGACCGGGTCGACCATTTGCGGAGGGGGGCCGGGCTACACGTGAAAGCCGAGAAAAAGCAGCAGCAGATACTGGAGGTCGCCGAGGAGATCTTCGCCCGCAAGGGCTTCTCGGCCGCCACCGTCCGGGAGATCGCCGAGGGTGTCAACATCAAGACCCCGGCCCTGTACTATCACTTCCGCAGCAAGGAAGAGATTTTCAACTCCCTGGTGACCGAGCGGTACGCGGAGCTACGGCTGAAGGTACTCAAGCCGATAAGACAGGAACCCGACGCGCGCAGGAAGCTGCAGCTGATGATCGAGCTCCTGATCGATTTCTGGGCGGTACATCCGCGTTTGCCGAGGCTCCTGGCCCAGCAGGTGCTGTGGGGGCCCCCCGCCAACGTCACCGATTCGAAGATACTCGCCAACGTCCTGGTGCCGATGTTCGACGAGCTGATTGAATCCTTGAGCGCCGGCGAGCTGGAGAAGGCCGGGCTTCGGGACGTCGACGTGACGACGCTGGTCTTCAACGTCTTCGGGATGACCACCTTCTACTTCTTTGTCGGCCAGGTGCTGACCGTCCTCACCGGCAGGGAGAGCTTCTCCCCGGACAGCATAACCATGCTCAAGCGGGAGATCGAGGAGATGGTCTTCGAGGGCATAGAGCAGAGGGACGATTGAGAGAGGGCCCTGCGGTGTTTTTTTTAGGTATTGACATAACGAGCGCTAAGTAAATAAAATGGGCGCAGATGAAAGGCGGTGCGGCGGTTGAAGTACCTCGGCGGCAGGCAGGTCCTCATCACGGGAGCGGCCAGCGGGATAGGCAGGAGCCTGGCCCTCGAGTTCGCTTCCGAGGGATGCCCGCTGGTCCTGGTCGACCTCGATGCCGCGGGTCTCGAGGAGGTCGCCGGACGGGTCGCCGCCTATGGGGTCACCGCCGAGCGGCACGTAGTAGATGTCACCGACCGGTCGAGCCTGGACGCGCTCGCTTCCAATACAAGCCCCGACGTGCTGGTGAACTGCGCGGGTATAGCGATCATGGCCGAGATCGAGAAGACCACCGCGGAGGACTGGAACCGCATCATCGGGGTGAACCTGATGGGCCCCATCAACTGCGTGGCGGCGTTCCTGCCCGGCATGAAGAGCAGGGGCGACGCGCACATCGTGAACGTGGCCTCCGCGGCGGGCCTGAGCGCCCTGCCCACGCTGGCGGCCTACTCGACCACCAAGTTCGCCCTGGTGGGTTACTCCGAGGTGCTGGACGCGGAGTGCGCTCCTCACGGTATTAGAGTCACGACCGTGTGCCCGGGCACCGTTGATACGCCTATCCTTGGCAGCGGGAAGAAGGGTTTCGACGCGGGGCGGGTCGACCGCGGCCTGGACCTCATAAAGCCGCTCATCTTCACAAGTCCCGAGAAGCTCGCGAAAAAGATCGTGAGCGCGGTGAAGAAGGACCGGCGCATCATGACGCACACCTGGTTGTTCCACTTCCTCTACTACCTGAAGAGGCTCTCCCCGGCGTCGGTCTACTGGATACAGCGGATGACCTATCGCGTTGTAAGGCGAACGCTCTCCGCCCAAGGGGACGCAAGTGTTGCAAAAGTGCCTGACCCTTTTGCAACAGCTGGTTTTTTTTCAAGTCGGTCTAATGAGCGCTAATTAGAAGGAGGGGGTCGAGATGGCGGTCTTCAGGGACGCGGCTCAGGCGCAGCAGGTGCTGGGGGAGTTCTGGACCGAGATGCTGGAGGACCCCGAGGTGGGCACGAAGCTAAAAGACACCGGGATGAGCGCCCTGTTCAAGATCAGCGATCCCAACCTCCTCCTGTACATAGACGAGGGCGGGATCCTGTGGAACGAGGATACGAGCAACAAGCAGCCGGTGGTCACCTTCGCGATGTCCGGCGACGTGATCCACCTCTTCTGGTTGAAGAAGCTGAACGTGGCAAAGGCGCTTGCCACCAGGCAGGTGAGGACCAAGGGTCCCATCCCCAAGGTCATGAAGCTGATGCCGCTGCTGGGACCGGCCTCCCAGATATACGTGAAGTACTGCGACAAGTACGACCTCCCGATGGAGTGAGCCGACAGTGAGCGACCCGGGGTACCAAGGAGGGGGACATGGACTACTTCGACCTTAACATGCGACTCACCGAGGAGGACCTCGACATGAAAAGGGAGGCCCACGCCTTCGCCGAGGAGGTGGTGAGGCCGATCTCGCGCCAGGTCGACCTGTTGAGCGCCGAGGAAGCGATCGCGCCCGGCTCGCCGCTCTGGACGTTCATCAAGAAGGCCTACCAGCTCGGTTACCACACCCTGTTCATGCCCGAGGAGTACGGGGGCCAGGGCCTCTCTCCCGAGCAGATGAACCTGGTGTTCGAGGAGCTGGCATGGGGCGGGGCGGGCCTTGCCTCGATCATAGGTGCCACCTGCGTGCCGTTCGTGGCCGCGTGCCTTACCGCCGACGACGAGCTCATCGAGGAGCTGGTGATCCCTTACTGCGAATGCAGGGACGGAAGCATCATCGGGTGCTGGGCGCTCACCGAGCCGAACCACGGGAGCGATTACATCGCCAGCGAGGGCTTCTTCCACGACCCCGAGATCCGCAACGACCTGCAGGCAAGGCGGGACGGCGACGAGTGGGTCCTCAACGGCCAGAAGTCGGCGTGGGTCTCGGCCGGCACCATCGCCACGCACGGGCTGCTGTTCTGCCAGATCGACCCCTCGCTGGGCATGGCGGGCGGCGGTATCTGTATATGCCCGTTCGACCTGGAGGGTGTCTCCAAGGGCAAGCCGCTGGAGAAGATCGGCCTGAGGGACCTCAACCAGGGCGAGATCTACTTCGACAACGTCCGCATCCCGGCGAGCTACATGTTCTGCGAGCCGGACTACTACCCGGAGATGCTCGAGCTCATCCTGGCCTCGGCGAACGCCACTCTCGGCATAGGCTCGACCGGGATGGCGCGCGCCGCGTTCGAGGAGGCGCTGACTTACGCTCGCGAGCGCGTCCAGGGCGGGGTCTCCATCATCGAGCACAGGTCGGTCAGGCAGCGGCTGTTCTCGATGTTCACCAAGGTCGAGACCTGCCGGTGCCTGTCCAGGGCGGTCATCGAGCTCAACTTCAACGTCTCGCCGCCGATCCCCGAGTACTCCCTGGCCGCAAAGACAATGTGCACGGAGCTCTGCTTCCAGGTGGCCAACGAGGCCGTACAGCTGCTGGGCGGCTACGGCCTCACCAGGGACGGGTTCGTCGAGAAGATCTTCAGGGACACTCGCTCGGCGCTCATTGGAGACGGCAACAACGAGGTGCTGCAGGCGTACGGGGGCAACATCATCGCCGGCGAGTACCCCCGTCGGGCCGAGGACATCATCTAGGAGTGCCCCATTTCATGAGTACGGTGTGGCACCGAGAACGTAGAGGCGCCGCTCATGCAAGGCGCGCGACCGACGCGTACGCCCGTCGTACTCGGAGGGAGCGGAACGCAGCAGGTGCGGATGGATCGGCGTTCGAATGCAGGCGTATTCATGGAATGGGGTACTAGAGGGAGGTGCTCACCATGGAAGATTTCTTTGAAGGCATCGAGCAGGTGGAGGCCCGGTTCAACGGCGGCGTTGGAGAGATGCCGGTCTTCTGGAAGGACTCGCGGGCGTTCGGCGCCATCCTTCCCGCGAGCTGGCTCAAGCTGAAGAGGGTACTTCCCGACGCCCGCATGGCCCCCGCCCAGATATTCCCAGGGGTAGGCGGGGTGGTGCTGGCCGCCTACGAGTACGCGGACTCCTCGATAGGCCCCTACAACGAGTTCTCGGTCGGCATCCTGCTCAACTCCCCGCTGCATATCGGCGTGCCGGGCTACAACCTGCTGCGCCAGTACCTCGACGGGTTCCTGTGCGCCTACATCTACCACCTGCCGGTCACGACCGAGGTGGCGCTGAGGGCGGGCAAGGATTACTACGGATTCCCCAAGTTCGTCGCCGACATCGACTTTTCCGATACCCACGACTCCATCCGCTGCGACCTCTCCCACAACGGCGAGCGCATCGTCACCATGTCCGGCAGGAAGCTTCCCGGCAGGAACATGGGCGAGATGACCATCATGGGGAACCTGTACCAGTACCGCACGCCGCAGTACGCGGAGATAAAGGCCGACGTGATCGAGGGCGCGATCGCTCCGGGGCCGGGCAACTTCGACTACGAGGTGTTCCGGTCCCACCCCGTGGGCCGCGATACCGCCGAGCTGATACTGGCCCCCCGCGCGATCGGATACCTGTACATAGCGAAGCTGCAGGCGGTCCTGTACGGGCCGGAGAGGCTGCAGCCCCCGCTGCTCAAGCACGTGCTGGCCACCGCGAAGGTGCTGCCGGGGTGAGGTGCGCAGGGGGTCTGGAAGAAGGTGAAAGAGTTGGATAGTAACACGTTCGCCGGCAGGTGGCAGCGGATAGCGGCCAGTATCCCGGACGAGATCGCCATCAGGCAGGGGTCCAGGACGCTGACCTGGCGGGAGTGGGACCGGAGGTCGACCCGCCTGGCCCGCGCGCTCCTCGGTCTGGGGATCGGCCGCCAGGACAAGATCGCCATCATGGAGTACAACTCCTGTGAGTACATGGAAGCGATGTACGCCGCTTTCAAGATCGCCGCCTGCCCGGTCAACGTCAACTACCGCTACTACGACGAGGAGCTCTTCTACGTAATAGACAACTCGGACGCCTCGGTCGTCGTGCTCAACGCCGAGTTCGCCTCGCGGCTCGGGCGCATCAGGCACCGATTGGACAAGGTCAGGCACTTCATCGTGGTCGACGGGTACGCCCCGAACGGCATGCTCTCCTACGAAGACCTGCTGTCCGCCGAGTCCGCGGGTCCCCTCGAGTATCCCTGGGCCGGCCCCGGCGACGACGACATCCTCTTCCTCTACACCGGCGGGACCACCGGGCTCCCCAAGGGGGTCATGTGGCGCCAGGAGGACTGCGTGCTCGGCATGATAGACGTCCTGGTCCAGGGCATCAGCGACAACACCAAGAGGATCGCCGACGCCCCGGTGCTGATCACCGGCTCGCGCCTCTGGGACAACCGTCTCAACCGCTGGCTGCTCAAGAGGGATCTGGTCGAGCGTTTTTCAGCCGGCGCGCTGCGGGCCCTGTTCAACAGGCCGAACCTGTCCTCGCGGCTGGTGCGGGGAAGGCTCAAGTGCATAGTATGCGCGCCCCTGATGCACGGCACGGCCGTTGTCGGCGCCTTCACGGTCCTCATGCTGGGAGGATCCATCGTCCTGCTGGAGGGCAAGCGTTTCAGGGCTTCGGAGCTGTGGGAGACGGTCGAGCGCATCGGCCGCGAGGCCGAGCGCACCGAGGTCCTGGGAATACTCATAGTCGGCGACGCGTTCGCCCTTCCCATGGTCGAGGAGCTTCAACGTGCGCGGTACGACACCAGCGCCGTGAACCTCGTCTTCTCATCGGGCGTGCTCTGGAGCCCGGAGCTCAAGAAGAGCCTGCTGGAGCACATGCCGCAGGCCATTCTGCAAAACGTGCTGGGGGCCACCGAGGGGCTCACCACCGGGTACGCCACCACCGCGGCGCACAAGGAGATACCCAGGGCCACCTTCCGGGTCAACCCCGAAGGACGGGTGCCCGTGAGGGTCATCGACGAGGAGACAGGCCTGGACGTCGCGCCGGGCTCCGGGGACGTCGGGGTGATGGCGGTCGGCGGCCACGTGCCGGTCGGTTACTGGAAGGACCCGGAGAAGACGGAGAAGGTCTTCAGGACGATCGGCGGCCGGCGCTACAACGTCTTCGGTGACATGTGCACCGTCGACTCCGAGGGGTTCATCCAGTTCCTTGGCAGGGGTTCCGAGTGCATCAACACGGGCGGGGAGAAGGTCTTCGCGAGTGAGGTAGAGGAGACGGTCGCCGACCACCCGGCGGTCGCGGACGTGGCGGTGGTCGGCATCCCGCACCCCCGCTGGGGCCAGGCCGTCACCGCGGTGGTGGTCCTGCACGACGGTCGCGGGGACGCCACAGGGGAGGACATCATCGCCTTCTGCCGGGGCAGGATCGCCGACTACAAGATCCCCAAGCACGTTGTGTTCTCGCACAGCCTGGAGCGCATGCCCTCGGGCAAGAAGGAGTACAAGCGGATACTGGAGATCGCGCTCGAGCACGCGGGCGCACGGGACGCGGAGAAGGAGCTCAAATGGATTTCGAGCTGACGGATGCGCAGAAGCGGCTCCAGGAGGAAATCACCTCCTTCTGCCTGGACGGGCACAACCAGGAGATCGTCAGCGACCTGCTGGCCGAGGGCGACCCGTACGACGCGCACTCCTGGCTCCTGTTCAGGCGCATGGCCGAGAAGGGCTGGATAAGTCTCAACTGGCCGACGGAGTACGGCGGCCTGGGCTACACGCCCGAGGAGATCTCCATCTTCCACGAGACTATGGCCTACTACCGGATGCCCATGACCGGCCTCATCCTCACCTCCCTGGTGGGGAGCGTGATCGCCTACTTCGGCTCCGACGAGCTCAAGGCGGAGTTCCTGCCCCGGGCCGCGCGCGGAGAGCTGCTGTTCTGCCTCCTCTACACGGAGCCGGACGCCGGGAGCGACCTGGCGTCCCTAACCACCAGGGCGGTGGAGGACGGGGACCACTACATCATAAACGGGGTCAAGATCTTCACCAGCCTCGGTCACGAGGCCCACTACGGGCTGCTGGCGGCGCGCACCGATCCGGACGTGAAGAAGACCGCGGGCATCTCGTTGTTCATGGTCCCGCTCGACGCGGAGGGGGTGCAGGTGAATCCCATCTACACCATGGGCTCCGGGCAGGTGAACGAAGAGGTCTTCACGGACGCGAGGGTACACAAGCGGTTCATGGTGGGGGAGAAGAACAACGGGTGGTTCGTTCTCACCATGGCGCTGGGACTCGAGAGGGGCAGCATCTCGGGCGTCGCGGCCCAGGGGTGGCGCTACCACGACGAGCTGCTGGAGGAGGTGCGTGCTTCGGGGCTGGACTCCAGCGCGCTGACGGTCCAGAAGCTGGCCAGGATGGAGACCGAGCTGGAGGTCTCCGGCTTGTTGAACAGCCGCCTGAACTCGCTCATCTCGGCGGGCCGGATCCCGTTGGCCGAGGCGGCGATGACGAAGCTCTACAGCTCCGAGGCGATCCTGCGCATGGCCGGCGACGGGGTGGACATCCTGGGTCTGCCGGGGCTCCTCGAGCTCAACTCGCCGGAGGCCCCGCTGGGGGGCTTCCCGGAGTACCTGTACCAGGTGGCGACCATGGTGACGGTGGGAGCCGGCTCCAGCGAGATCATGCGAAGGATCATCGCGAAGAGCGCTCTGTCTCTGCCTGTCTAGCAACGAGGTGTTGGTGATGGATCTGACATTCGATGAAGAGCAGGAGATGTGCCGCCGGGCCTTCCGGGAGTTCATGGAGAAGGAGTGCCCCGTCGAGGTCGTCTCGGAAATGGAGACCGATCCGCGGGGGTTCTCGCGCGAGATCTGGGGCAAGATGGCCCGCCTGGGGTGGCTCGACCTCGGCATGAACGACGAGAGCGGTGAGTCGGGCGACGCCATGACAACCACCTGCATCCTTGCCGAGGAGATGGGACGCGTTCTCGCGCCCGTGCCCTATGTATCCACCGCGGTGATGGGCGCGCGGGCCGTGGCGGTGGGCGCCGAGGAGCCCGTGCGATCGCGGGTGCTCGATTCGGTGGGGGAGGGCGGCTGCGTGATAGCGGCCGCGTCGACGGAGGGCTCGCGGTTCGACGGCCTGCGCACCATGCGCTGCGAGGTCAGGAAGAGCGGCGGCGGCTACCTGCTCAACGGTGAAAAGACCTTCGTCGAATGGGCGCATGTCGCGGACTACATCCTGCTGACCGCCCGTGTGAACGGCGGGACCACGGCAATGCTGGTGGACCGGGCGGAACAGGGCGTGACCGTCAGGCCGCTCAAGACCATGGGCGCGGAGAGGTTCGCCCGGGTCTCGTTCGAGGGTGTGAGGGTGGACCCGGCGCTCACGCTCGGGAACGGCGGACGCGGCGGCGTCTCCGCCGCCTTCGAGGACGCCGTCGTCAGGGGCAGGGTCGCCCTCGCGGCACGGATGCTGGGTGGCTGCGACGCGGTCCTGGAGGCGGCCGCGAAGTACGCGCGAGAGCGCGTCCAGTTCTCAAAGCCCATCGGGTCCTTCCAGGCCATCGCATTCCGGCTGGCCGACCTGGCGACGGACCTGGCGGGTGCGAGACTCCTGGTCTACAAGGCGGCCTGGACGCTGGACCGCGGCCGTCCGGGCGCCTCCAGGCTGGCGGCCATGGCGAAGGCGATGACCTCGGACCTGTACCTGAAGGCAACGGATGCCGGCGTCCACATCTATGGAGGCTACGGATGCATGCTCGAGTACGACGTGCACCACTACTACAGGAGGGCGAAAGCCGAGGCGATGGCGCTCGGTGACGCGGAGAGGTGTCGCGCGGAGATGTTCGGGGCACACGCGGAGGAGCGCGCCGTGCGCTGGGCGCTCCCGCGGCAGGTCGAAGGCGCGGCGCTTTGAAGGCCGGAGGGGCCTTGACGCGAGGAAAGGGGAAGCCCGTGGAAGAGAAGGTCGGGATAGTCGCGGTAGCCCAGACGGACTACGGCGACATGATGAAGTACAACTCCGAGGAGCTCGCCTACATGGCGATCCGCCAGGTGCTCGAGCGGACGGGGCTCAGCATAGGGCCGGCGTACGAGGACGGCGACTACGTGGACGCCGACATAATCTGCCACGAGCACATCTACTTCGAGAAGCCTTTCTCGGCGTCGCTGCTGCTCGACGTCGCGGGCGGGAATATGAGGCCCGAGGAGAAGATCGACGGCGACGGCGCGGTGGGCGTGGCCGAGGCGGTCTGGCAGATACTCTCCGGCGACTTCGAGACCATCCTTGTGGTCGCCGAGTGCCACGAGAACCTGACGGCCCGGAGCAACATCGAGGTGCAGGTCTGCGAGCCGTTCTACCTGAGGCCGTTCGGCCTGGACGACGTGGTGATGGGGGCGCTTCAGGCGCGCAGGTACATGGACCGCTACGGGGTCTATCGCGAGGACTGCGCCTCGGTTGTCGTCAAGAACAGGGCCAACGCCCACGCCAACCCCCACGCTTTCGCGCCGGGCACCCTCGAGGTGGCCGACGTGCTGGACTCGAGGATGCTCGCCTACCCCATCGCGGAGCTCGACGTGAGGCCGACCTGCGACGGGGCCTGCGCGATGATCCTCGCGAGCGAGAAGCGGGCGCGACAGCTGTCCGACGCTCCGGTCTGGATCACGGGGATCGGGAGCTGCTTCGACTCCTACTTCCCGGGCGACAGGGACCTCTCGGAGAGCGCCTCGTTGAAAAAAGCCGCCGGCAGGGCGTACAGGATGGCCGGAATCTCCGACCCGCGCGCCCAGCTGGACGTGGCCGAGGTCTCCGAGCACCTGTCCTTCCAGGAGCTGATGTGGTGCGAGGGCCTGGGCCTGTGCGGCGAGGGCGAGGGGGCGTCCCTGCTGGCCAGCGGCGCGACGGCCCTCGGCGGTGACATCCCGATCAACCTCTCGGGGGGAGCGATCTCGGGATGCCCGCACACCGTGGTAGGGATGGCGCGCATCGCGGAGGTCGCCCTGCAGCTAGCGGGCGAGGCGGGCGACAGGCAGGTCGAGGGGGCGAAGCGGGGTCTCGCCCATGCGGTGATGGGCCCCTGCGGGCAGTTCCACCAGGTGACGGTCCTGGAGTCCGACTGATGAAAGAAAACCTCAGACCAAAACTTTCATCACGCGCAAAGATGAAAGAACACCTCAGACCAAAACTTTCATCACGCGCAATGACCCCGTATGTCGGCCACCGTGAAAGAAATGGTCTGAGGTTTTCTTTCACACATCCTCGCGTCAAGGCAATCAAACGTCTATTCCGTGGGGTCGGAGGTTTGCAGTGCCGTTGGGTTGCGTCGATTTCGAGAAGGTTATTACGCAATGAAAACCTCCGAAGCCACTCTATCTTCGAGGGAGGTTTCAGATGAACAGGAAGGTGGCGATCGTAGGCGTCGGCATGACGCCGATGAAGACCCGTTGGAAGGATCTCAACAGGAACGAGATCGCCAACATGGCGATACGTGAGGCGCTCGACGACGCGCAGATAACCATGGACCGGGTGGACGAGGTGATCCTCGGCGATATCGACTTCTTCACCTGCGTTAACAACTCGATCATGTGGCTCGCCGACGACCTGGGAGCCTACATGAAGCCGGGCGTGAAGTTCGAGACGGGGGGGACGGTCGGCGGCTCGGTCTGCCACTCGGCCGTCCACCACATCGCCGCGGGAGCCTCCGACGTGGTGCTCTGCTCGGCGACGATGAAGAGCCCGACGCTGCCGGCCGAGTCGAACATCCCGATGGGGGCGATGGCCCAGGCGGCGCTCTCCGCCGGCTTCCACCCGATATGGGAGCGATACTGCACGATAGGGGCGATAGGCGCCTTCGCCATACTGGCCGCGGCATACATCGCCCAGTCGGGGTGCACCGAGGAGGCCGCGGCCGCCTGCCGGGCGAAGGCCGCCCGGAACTCCCAGCTCAACGAGAGGGCGCACCTGAGGTTCCCGCTGGACGAGGCCGCGGTGATGGGCTCCCCCATGTTGGTGTGGCCGCTCAGGCTGCTGCATATGTGCCCGACCACCGAGGGCTCGGCCTCCATCATCTTCGCGAGTGAGGAGGCGGCCCGGAAGATAACCGACAAGCCGGTGTGGGTGCGCGACATCGTCACCATCCACTCCGCGCAGTTCTTCACCGCGTCCCTGCTCATGGGGGACAGGAACCCCATGAACGCGCCGGCGAGCCTTCCCAGCCTGGTCAAGGCTTCCGAGGTGCTCTACAGGCGCAACGGGATAACCGACCCGGTGCGTGATATCGACGTCATCGAGATGTACGACCCCTCCACCTGGGCCGAGCTCATC
>JAHJCO010000009.1 GCA_018831265.1 Actinomycetota bacterium | reverse complement strand
GTGAGCGTGACCCGGGCGTTCTTCTCGCCGGGGTTCGCCACCAGGACCCAGGTCTCGAACCCACCGGCGGTGGCCCCCTCGGCCAGGTACCACCGCTCGGCGGGCCCGGTGACCCCTATGGAGTCGTGGGCGCATGTGCGGGCGGAGGGATCAACGCCCGGCGCCGTGGCACCCGAGGTCCCCCTCACCGGCCGCACGTGGTTGTAGATCCTGACCGCGTCCCCCTGCGGCCCGCGCCCCTCGGGGTAGTCCGCAGGGTCTCCCGCCTTGGGATCGCTTCGCTGGGCCCCCGCGCCGTGGACGTCCATCCACCGCCCGTTCATGTAACCCATCGCCCTGCCGAAGCACACGTAGACCCCGTTGGCCCCGCCCTGGACGCCGGCATGCGTCGTCCCCGTCCAGTAGCAGGGCCAGTCAGCCCACCCGGCCTCGTTGGTGATGGAGGTGCAGCCGAAGGCAGGGTCGATTGCCGCGGAGGAGGTCGTGTCGGGAGAGCGGGAGTAGTCGACTATACTCTGCAGCTCCTTGGCGTCAGGCAGGCGCCAGTCGGAGTATCCCAGGTGGTTCTCCGAGTTCTTCTGCTGCACCCAGGCGAGCGCCTGCTGCCAGTCCAGCCCCGCTCCGCTGTCGTCCCTGGACCACATGAGCCCGGTGGCCCCGTCGCTGACGGTCCCGTCCCCGTTGTCGGACAGGCTGTTGTTGCCGTAGCCGGCGTCCCCCCTCACGTACCTGACGAACTCTTTCGCGGGTTGGCCGCCCGGGCCCGCGTCCCTCGGATAGCCCTTGATGCGGCCGTCGGCGAAGTTCACCCCGAACTGCGTCGCGTTCCCGCCCATGGTGGTACTCACGTAGGCGGTGGCGGACCAGTACTGCGCGTCGATGACGCGCTCCCCCGCGTCCGCGTCGCCGTACTCGAAATCGAAGCAGGTGGTGTCGATGAAGGGGACGAGGCCTGAGGTGTCGCCCGACTCCCCGCCGCCGGGATCGGTTCCGCTGAACAGGATCAGCGAGTACAGCTCCTTTATGTCCGGCAGGCGCCAGTCGTTGTAGCCGCCCGTGGCGCAGGTGGAGGCCCCGGCGACCGCCTGGTCGTAGGTCTTCTTGTCCCCCGGGTCCTTCTGCCACATGAGACCGGTACTCAGGTCGGTGACAGTGCCGTCCCCGTTGTCGCGGTATGAGGGTTGATTGCCGCCGCACTGCGCGTCCTGCCCGTAGAACGGCATGCCGGACGACGGGGCTCCGGTCTCGACCGTATCGTTGTAACAGGCGGTCTGGCCGGTATCTACGACTGGATACGCGGCGCCTCCAGCGGCCCCGGCCCCCGGGAGACTCGCGGGGGTCGTTCCGCAGGAGCAGCAAAGGGCCGTGAGAGCGACCAACGTGATGAACAGCACTGACTTCCGTTTCACCGGGAATACCGCAGTGTAACTCACTCCGTCGTCACTTCCTTTCGCTTGAGTATCGGACCGGTGTGTTAAAAGAATTCAAAGTGGCGGTGAAATAAGGAAGAAAAATAGCGTACGGGGTGGGTCCGGCCGGGCGTCCGACGGGCTCTCCCGCATATAATTACCGTATGAACAGCACGGGGAGCATCGAGGGAGACGAGCCGGGCGTATCTCTGTTCGAGATGGTGCTCGCCCTCTCCAGGGCGCTGGACCTCGTACATCCCTCGGTGGCTGACCATAACCTCAAGGTGTCCTACATCGCCACCAGCATCGGCCGCGAGCTCGGGTTCACCCCCGAGCAGCAGGCCGAGCTGGCGATCGCCGGGGCGCTGCACGACATCGGGGCACTCAGTCTCGAGGAGCGGCTCGAGATAAACGAGTTCGAGATGGAGGATCCCCACCGGCACGCGGAGCGCGGCCACCGGCTTCTCCGCCTGTTCGAGCCGTTCCAGGGGGCCTCGAGGCTGGTCCGCTACCACCACGTCCGCTGGGACGAGGCCGGGAACGGCGACCGGGAGGAGGGCGTGCCGATCGGAAGTCACGTCATCCACCTGGCCGACAGGGCGTCGCTCTTCCTGGACGCAAGCCGGGAGATCATCGGGCAGATCAACGGGGTGCTGGAGGCGGTAAGGAAACACGCCGGGAGTCTCTTCCACCCGGACCTCGTCGAGGCGTTCGCCACCGTCTCCGGGAGGGAGCACTTCTGGTTCGACGTGGTGTCTCCGTACCTGGGCTCGATCATCAGCGAGATGATCGAGATAGAGGCGGAGCCCATGAGCCGCGAGGAGCTGTCGAGCCTGGCCGGCCACTACTCGAAGATGATCGACTTCCGCAGTCATTACACCGCCTCTCATTCCAGCGGCGTCGCGGCCACGGTGCGGGCGATGGCCGGGATCGTGGGGCTCGACGAGGCGGACAGCGAGCTGATGGGCGTGGCGGGAGGGCTCCACGACATCGGGAAGCTCGCCGTGCCCACCGAGATACTCGAGAAGCCCGGCAGGCTCTCCAGGAACGAGATGAACATCGTGCTGGCCCACCCGTACTTCAGCTACCGGATACTCAAGCCGGTCAGTGCCATGGAGACCGTCAACAACTGGGGGTCGCTCCACCACGAGAGGATCGACGGCAGCGGCTATCCCTTCCACTACGGGGCCGGCGATCTTTCCCTAGGCTCCCGGCTAATGGCCGTATCGGACGTGTTCGCGGCTACGTTGGAGGACCGGCCGTACAGGAAGGGGATGCCGCCCGCGGAGGTCAAGACGCTGCTCGAGGGGATGTCCTCAGCCCGTAAGCTGGACGGGGAGCTGGTCTCGGTCCTACTGGACGACTTCGACGCGATGGCCGGGGTCCGCGAGGCCGCGGATCAGAAAGCCGAGGAAGCCTACCGGCAGGTGTTCGGGCCGGAGAGCGGCGATGCCGGGCCGGGCACGTCCTGAGCGCTCATACTCTCAGAAATCCATGTCCCCCATGCTCTCGGCTATGAGCTCCTGGGCCCTGGACTGGTGCGCGAGGAGGTCCTCGAAGAGGCTGTCGTCGGCCAGGAAGTCCTCGAAGATGGTGATACCCCACCTGATGAGGGTCAGCTTGTGCGTGGCACCCAGCTTACGGGTGACGAGCATCCTGACCAGGTCCTTGCGACGCAGGAGGGCGTCCACGTAGTCCTTCCGCGAGGCGACGTGGAGCACGGGGACGCCCCGTTCCTGTTTGCCCATCGTCACGTCGAACCGACCGTCGTTGAGAGTGACGGTGGTGTGGTACTCGTCGCCCACTGACATGCCCACCCGCTTCCCGTCCATATGCTCGAGGAGCCTGCTCCAGCGCGGGTCCTTTACCATGAACTCCGTGCCGTGGCTGATGACCGCTCGTTGCATGCGGAAGAGCTGCTCGGGCGACGCCTTCATGGTGAACTCCTCGATGCGCCGCGCCAGCTCGGGGTCGGTTATCCTGGGATATAGGTTCACTATCTCCCAGTAGCGCCTGAGGATGTGGTGATGCTTCCCGTGCCTGCCTGCTTCTATATCTTCGGGCAAACCCGGCCTCCTCTGCTGTTCCCGGGTGAACCGGCAGGCGGAAAAAGCGCCGTAACCTTCATTTCTGTTCGTAGGGCATCTTCATATAGCCGTGGCCGCTTTCCAGCTCCTCCAGCATCTGCTCGAGCCGCCTCTGCCTGGTCGCCTCCTGCTTCGCGCCGGTTATCCAGCCTATGTAATCGTTCTGCTGGTAGGGGGGCCGCCGCCTGTAGGAATCCATCAGTCCCCTTCCCTCCAGCTCGCGCTCGACGTAGTCGGGCATCGGGTGCCGCGCCCGCTTCACCGCGGGCTTCCTCCGGGTGTAAGGCCCTCTACCCCGGCGGTTCTCCTCGACCCGGGCCCTGACCAGCTTCTTCACGAGCGCCGCGGGGAGCGGTCTGTCAGGCGTGAAGCGGATCGCCCCCCTGGAAGTGTCGAAGGCGTCGAGATCTCCGCGGTGGGCTTCCATCACCTCGGTGCTCATGACGAAGAAGCTGAGGTGGTCCTTGAAGGCCGCGTATGCCACCAGCGGACCATCTTCCTTGAAGGTCGGCATGTGGTAGCTTATCGTCTCGGTCGCCCCGGGGGCGGCGGCCATGATCGTCTTGCGGAGCTTCTCGAGCGCCTTCCTGTCAGGCTCGGGAACGCCCGCCAGGTACTCGTCGACCGTCCCGGCTTTCTCCGGCATCCGTCACACCTCGCTTCAGATCCGCCCGCCTGGCGGGTCCTGGCGGTTGACCGACTTGTCCGCGCGTAGCGCGACTCGATACTAACATCTGGTGGACCTGGCTGGCGGAGAGAGTGGGATTCTCACCCACCCCAAGCGCCGCGAAGTCATCGATATCCCTGAGCACAATCCTGCCGACCCTTGAAATCTGCTTGTATTGCTGTTAACATGGCATCTGGTCAGAGGAGTGCAGGTGCGATGCTGGAAAGTCCGCGGCCAGGCGATCCCGCCCCGGGCCTCTACCATGTCTTCCCACGCGGCCGGGGCGGGCGGACGGTGTTCTTCGACGACCTCGACAGGTCGGTGTTCCTCGGCCTGCTCCAATGCACGGTGTATCGGTACCGCTGGATCCTGTGCGCATACTGCCTCATGGGCACCCACTATCACCTGCTCGTCGACACGAGCCGACAGACCCTGGCATCAGGCGTGCGTTCGCTGCATTCGATCTATTCAAGGCGGTTCAACCGGAGGCACGGGTATTCCTGCGATGGTCGCCTGTTCGGCGACCGGCTCTTCCCTGAGCGCGTCGACGAGGAGTACAGGATGATGAACGCGGTGAGGTACGTGGCCTTGAACCCGGTGGCGGCGAAGCTGTGCGACCACCCCGGTAGCTGGCCCTGGAGCAGTTACAGCGCGGCGGCGGGAATCCTCCCTCCACTGCCCTTCCTGAGCGTTCAACCTGTGCTCGACCGCTTCTCGCGCGACACCAGGCGGGCGCGTAACCTATTCATCGATTTCATCGACGGCTGCTCGCCCGAGGTGGAAACCGACGTCAAGTCGAGGTACTACGTGCAGGAGCCGGTGCGAACCATCAAGGAAAGGAAACGCATGCGCCCTGTGCTCTCCGAGATCTTCGAGTGCTGTGACTCTCGGGAATCGAGGGACCATGCGATCGGGCAGGCGTACAACCGCTTCGGTTACACCCTGGACGAGATCGGCAGGCACCTGGGTTTGCACTACTCGACGGTGTGCAAGATCGCCAGGAAATCCCGCAGGTTTGAATAACGATAGTAAATAATGGTGTTCAATAATATCATTTTAGATCACCAGCCACGGTCTCTGGACCAGTACCTGCCTCGAAAGTGTTATTATTGTGGTTGATACACGATATTGTGTATTATTGTTAAATATTGTGATTCAAAGCTGCGTATGGATTGAGGTCGGCGATTGCACGGCGCGCGGTGACCCCGTCGCCTCTTCTCACCCACAGCCCAGTGTCCTGTCCAAGCATGCAACCTTGCGCACCTTGAGATAGAATCAGAGCATGGGAATGAGACGTGAATAGACCCTGATGCCTGGAAACGGTCATAGGAGTATTCGGAACGAATAACCGTTGAGCCAGGAGATGGCGTATGTTTAGAACAAGGCGCCGTGGCCTTATCGTTGTATGCCTGTTGATACCATTCCTCGTGACAGCCGGCCCCGCAATCGGCCATGTGAACGCGGCAAGCATCGAGGAGATAGCAATTGCGACCTTATCCCAGCAGCTTACTTACTTTCGAACAGTGCTCCCGTACAAGTCAAGCGTGCTCCAGACATACGATCACGAATTCCAGAGACGGGAGAGCGAGCTCAAGGAGTACAAGGCCTTGAAGCAACAGCTTATCGATAAGAACAACGGGAATGAGCCGACCGGGGATAATGCATATGTTGCGGCCCTCACTGCAATTGAAAGCTTGGGACGAATAACAGTGCACTTGTATACTGAGAAAACAACACTTGAATTCGAGATCCAGTGCATCCTGGGTCAAATAGATGCTCTGGAGATACAGATATCGAATTTGATGTCAGTGCTGGAGCAGAAGCGGAGATCAAACCCGGCTAAGGTCATGTGAAACGGGAGGGCTCCCCATGGAGTTCCGGATGCAGCGGAGGTGCTCACTCCTCCCCGCGGTTGTTGTCCTCACGTCTCTGGTCATGGTGCTGGCGGGTTGCGGGAATAGCGGTACTGCTTACAAAGTAATAAACGAAGAAGGCCAGACTGAGACTGTCGACGTGCGGGAGATAGGGGCACAGGACCTGGGCGTTCCTGTATACCCCGGCGCGGTCCTTCAGAACAAGGGTGCGCTGGTCGAAAATACCGACAAACAGGGCAAGGAGGTGACGAGAATGGCCGTTCTGGAGACAAAGGATCCTGTGAAGAAGGTGGTCGACTGGTACAGGGCCAACCTGTCTACGATGCCAGAGTTCTCCGATGCTTCAACAACCGTGAAAGACAAGGAGATAGGCCTTATCACCTACAAATCAGGCAAAGAGACCAAGTGCCTTACGATTGCCGACGACCACGGCACGACGGAGATAGCCGTTACTTCCAGTACGGAGGCACCCTGAGAACGCCCGGTCCATTGATTCGAATCCCTGTCGTCTCAATCAGGTGGCGGAGAGAGTGGGATTCGAACCCACGAGACCCTTTTGGGGCCCACACGCTCTCCAGGCGTGCGCCTTCGTCCACTCGGCCATCTCTCCGCGAATGAGTCTAGCAGGAGTAGAGACCGCGTTCCATTCAGGCAGAAGGTATCTCCACCTGTTACCTCGCAGCTCATCGAAGTACTCGTAGGCGTTGTAGAGCTTATTAACCCTGGAGTCCTCTACAACGGAAATCGAGTTCCCGTGTTTCTCGATGATATGCTCGACATCTCTTCTGAGGGACTCTCTGTGCTCACAAGGATATTCTCGTAGTGACCGCAGTTGTCGAGCTCTCGTTCCGCGACGCAGTCACGCGTACCCGCTTCAAAGGCTTATCAGCTCGAATGCCCGGAACCGGCCTGCTCCCCCCTGGGTGCGGGCAGCACCGCTTCCCGACTACTGCTGGCTGCCGATCACGTCTGTTCCGCCCGGCCAGACGCCGTTGAAGTTGAAATACATGGGTCGCTCGATGCTCACGTTCATCGGGCGCGCACCTTCCGGCGCGATGCTGTCAACCTCGGTGGCGAAGTCGACGCTGGGACCTAGGATCTCGTTGGCGTTGACGGTCTGGCGCGATGAGGGCTGGACCTCGATGATGCGCTCGATGACGGAGCCGTCACCGAGGCGGAACCGGAACCTGACGGTGGCTACCTCTCCCGCCTTGTCGAAGTTGCCCACGGTGAAGTAGGTCTGGAACCCGTCGCGTGTGGTCCCCTCGGCGAACTTGAAAGAGGTGTCCGGCGAGCTGATACCTATGACGGTCTCCCCTCCCGGCCACAGGCCGTTGTACAGGAAGTAACTCGGCCGCTCGGCCAGGACCGGCCTGCCGTTGGTGCTCTCTATTTTCGTGGAGAAGTCGTGGGCCGCGTCGTCGGCAGAACCTAGGGTATCTCGAGCATTGATTGTTCCTCGTGAATTCGGTGGCACAGTAATCTCTGCGGTTGGCGTCTGGCCGTCCCCGGTGTAGTAGGTCGCCTTGACCTGTGCGGCCTCGTCGCCGAGGTTCGCGACGGCGAAGTAGGTATCGAAACCGGGCCGGGTGGTCCCCTCGGCAAAGTAGAACTCGTAGCCGGGATCCGGGACTCCTATCACATCAGAACCCCCCGGCCACATGTTCTTGTAGTAGAAGAACTCGGGCCGCTCGGCGAGCAGCGGCTGGCCGTTGGTGCTCTCTATCTTCGTCGAGAAGTCGTGTGCCGCGTCGTCGGCCGACCCTAGCGTAGCGTTGACGTCCATGGTCCCGCGGGAGTACGGGGGAATGGATATCTCCTCGGTCCTGGTCTGGCCGTCTCCCGTATAGTAGGTCGCCTTCACATTGGCGGTATCGGCACCCAGGTTCGCCACCGCGAAGTAGGTCTGGAAACCGGGCCGGGTGGTCCCCTCCGCGAAGTAGAACTCGTAGCCTGGGTCTGTTGCCCCGATGACGTCGGTACCGCCCGACCACTGGCCTTTGTAGGTGAAGTAGCATGGTCGCTCGGCGATCGTGTACTCACTTGACTGTATCCTGGTCGAGAAGTCGTGCGCGGCGTCGTCCCCGACGCCCAGTACGTCAGCGACGTTCAGGGTGCCGCGTGCCCCTGCGGGAACCGTCATCTGGTACTCCTGAGTCGTTCCGTCGCCCTTGAGAAAATCGATGTCTACCGTCGCGGGGTTAGTGGCGGATTGATTCAAGATCGCGATGAAAGGCTGGAAGCCCGGCCTGGTCGTCCCCTCGGCGAAATAGAAGTCAGGGGGTGGGAGCTGGGCACTCCACAACTCGGCCCCGGTGGCGAAATTGCTGGTACCCGCGTAGAGCCGGCCGTCGTTCGCCCCTATGGCGGACACTGAACGGTTGTCCTTGTTACCAAACCCGTTCTCGCTAGCCTGGGTGATGTTCGTCCCGTCGTAGGCCCATACGCTGCCGCCGTTCTCGAAGCTGTACATGCCCACGTAGAGCTTGTCACCACTCGTAAACATGGTATCGATATCCGCGTTCGGTTGAGGGATGACCACCCGCTGAACTTCAATTCCGTTTCTATCGAATTTCACGAGGTCGGCGGTGCCGTCGTCCCTGTTGGTGCCCCACCAGGGGTCGCCGTCATAGTTGGCCGCGGCCTCCACGTTTGAATTGGGAACAGTGGTTACTTCCGTACTTTTACCCGTATTGTCAATGCGGTAGACAGTGGACGAGCCGTCCGGATTGATGGTGCCGACCCACATGTCGCCGGGGGAGGATACCATGCTGCTCACTTCTGCCCCCGGTATGTCGGTGATCTTGGTAGTGTTGCCTGTTGCATCCATCCGGTATATGGAGGATGAGCCGTCCTTGTTGAGAGTGCCGTACCAGAGGTTGTTCGAGAAGTCCGCCATCGCTGAGACGTTCCATTGGTTGGCCGCCAACTGCTTGTACTTCGACACCGTACCGTCAACATCAACCTGCCACAACGACGCTCCGTTGATATCGTTGGTGGTGCCTGCGTACAGTTTGCCGTTGAACACCTGCGTGGCCGGCGCACCGGTGTCATTGCTTCCCAGGTTGCCCGCCTTGCTCATCTGACCATTCGGGCCCACTCTCCAGATAGAACCTCCACCCCAGTTCCCGACGGTACACCACAGGCCGGAGCTATATGCAGCCATGCTCTCGAGCATGGTGTTACTCGAGTCACCGAAGCCGCCGTGACCATCCCGCCTGAAGTCCAGGAACGTCGCGCTCCTGCAGGTGGGCGAGATGATGAGCAACGACCAGACCATCAACAGTAATACCAGAATCCAGGCCGTGGTCTTGAGAACCCCGGGAGCTCCACGGCGTAGAGAACCTCGCGATGAAGACATTGGTACCCCCTTCTCGTGATGGCCTCGGGCGGCCTGAAACCCGACAGTGCCCTTTGTACGACAGACTATCAGACTGTTAGATAGTATAACCATCATATTCCAGGAATGTCAGCAGGATAGTCGTCAGATGGCGCGTGATCATGAACCGAGAGCCAGTACGAGCGTCACGTTCCGCCGACAAGATGTCTGGGGTTCCGGCTCGGTCAGATTGCAGGCGGGTTCATCGGCAGACCGGGGCACTGGGAAACTCGGCCATCTCTCCGCAGATGAGTCTAGCAGGAGTGTGTTGCGGGTTCCATCAGTCGGTCGGTACCGCAGCCGGCCCCATTCGATGGTACTCCGCCCAGTGCATACCTTGCCTTCCCGGAAGGTTCCCCGGGCGCCGAAATAGCTGTATTTGAGCATATCGGCCGGGCGCTTGCATATCCGCTTTGATGTTGCAGGGATCAACTTGTGAGAAGGAGCGACATGGCGTGGTATACCCGGCGCCTGATACGGCTACACAGAATCCACGAGCCAGGTGTTTCCAACTTTCTTGAGCACTATTCTACGCTCTATCTGGTTACAGCCCGCCGCTCCGAATGACCATACGACCGTGTAGCAAGCTGAGTCACCGGTGTCGGTCACCTCGGCTTCCTTGATATGACTGTCCGCCCAGACGTACCCCTCTCCGGCCCATGTCGTACCGACGAAATTACTTTCGCCTGAACCCTTCATCCTCTCCGTCATCAACTGTTCGAGAACGGGGCGCCAGCCGGACCGGCCTGCCCTTTCCGGGGTGCCTTTGTCATACAACACCTGTCCCGGCTGATAACCGGACTGCCAGACGGACAAGAAAGTCTCCAGGGCCTGCAGAGAGGTGGCCTCTTCGTCGGAAGACGGCGGGTTCTCGTCTTCTTCAGCGCCGGTATCCGAGGTGGCCACCGGGGCTCCGACCTGCTCGGCTAGAACCGGGGGTGCCCCCAGGAAGGCCGCTATCGCCGGGTCCAGCGGGTACTTGACATCCTGACGCTCACACTGCGCCTCGAGCTCGTCCTGGCCACCCGCCTTCTCTACCTCTTCTTCGGCGCTTTCCAGTTCAGACTCACACTCAGACGCCGTATCGGTCATTTCCTTCAGGTCCTCATCAACGTCCACGCCCTCGTTCCTGAGAACATCCAGGACGCTCTGACTCGCCTGGGAGACAACTGCTTCGTCGAGGCAGGACGTGGCGCCTGACCTGACCATCGCGGTTTCGGCTTTCCCCCAGAAGTCGTCCATCGTCATCACGCAGGCTTCGTAGTTCTCCAGGGAGGAGACGAGGTGCCCCCTGGCTTCACCCCAGTTGCCCTCGGCGGCGATAAGCTTGGACTTTCTCAATATCTCGCGGGCCTTCCTGGCGTTTCCGCGCAGCCCGTCTCTCAGGTCCGCTATCTGCGCGGGAGCCGCGCTCCGGTTGAGGTCCTCGGCGAACGGCGTATCCTCTACCAGCTCGCCGCACTCCTTCATGCATACCATGTAGTCTGCAATCGCCCCGGTTATCTGTGCGGATGACGAGCCGTCACCTCCGGCGGCCAGGATCACGCCGGCAACCACAGCCCCCGATACCAGCAGGGCAAGGAATACCACCGTGGCTATCCCGACGGAGGAAGCGAAGAACGACCTGGTCCGGCCCCCGGCCGGGGCGTTCGGCGGGGGTGGCTGAGGCTTGACCGCAGGCAGGGGCCTGTCCCCGGCCTTCGCCGGTGTTCCGCATTTCCTGCAGAACTTCCATTCGGCCGGAACGCGGCCGCCACACTTGCCGCAGAAGGACACGGGGATATCCGCCCGACCAGTTGGGGCCGAATCCGACGGACGTGCCGTCACCGCGCCGCAGGAGCCACAGAACCTGTCTCCATCCCTCAGATGTCTGCCACACCTGCTGCAGAACGCCAAGCTCCCACCTCCCCTCAATGTCCTGAGTCTATCACCGGCACTCCGCAGTAACTATACCTCTTTGACTCGCATCGCTGGGGGTGCCGGCAAAGCGCTGCGGCATTGACATTAATGAATATATGAAGTATTGTTCAACTGTTCATGCGTTCATATTCAGTGAGAGGCACGGGGGTGTCCGATGCCCGGGAAAGGCTCAAAGATCCCTGAAAACACCATCAAGCGGACCGCCGGACTCTTCAGGGTCCTGGGCGATCCGACAAGGGTAAAGATCATCACCGCGCTCTCGGGTGAGGACCTCTGTGTCGGCGACATCGCCGAGCTCGTGGGGGTCAGTGACTCCGCCGTATCCCATCAGCTGCGCGTGCTGCGCAATATGGGAATCGTCGAGTACAGCAAAGAGGGAAAGAACGTCATCTACTCCCTCCGTGACGAGCACATCAGGCGGATACTCGAGCAGAGCCTGGACCACGCATCGGAATAAGGAGCGCGCATGCTCCGCCATTCGGCAAAAATAGGGTTGAGCTTCGGCCTGACGTCGGGGGTCATCACCACGCTCGGACTGATGGTCGGGCTGGAATCCGGCACCCAGTCGAAGCTGGTGGTGCTGGGCGGGATTCTGACCATCGCCGTCGCCGACGCGTTCTCCGATGCGCTCGGCATCCATATGAGCGAGGAATCCGAGAACAAGCATACGAACCGCGAGGTCTGGGAAGCCACGGTGTTCACATTCCTCGCCAAGTTCATATTCGCGGCGATATTCGTCATACCGGTGCTGACCCTCGACCTGTCCGTCGCGGTGGTGGTCAGCGTCATCCTGGGCCTGGCCTTCATAACCCTGGCGAGCTACTACATGGCAAGGCAACAGGGCGCCAAGCCGTGGAAGGTGATCGCCGAGCACCTGAGTATCACCATCATCGTGGTCGTGGCCACACATTACGTGGGCCACTTCGTGGCAGTAGTCTGCGGTTGAGCCAAACCACCCGAGCTCGAGCGGGAGCGATCCGCCATGCGTCACGACATGGGGTTTTTCACAGAGAGGCTCGAGGACGACAGGGGCTGGAAGGTCGTCTTCATCTCTCACTGCCTGCTCAACGAGAATACAAGGTACCTCGGTGGAGCGTTCCGTGAGGGATGCGTCGACGAGGTCCTGGACGAGATCCGAGGCCGGGGTCTGGGCATCATACAGATGGAGTGCCCCGAACAGAGAGCCTGGGGAGGGGTGCTCAAGAAGTATATGTGGCTGGGACTCGGAACGCGCAACGGGGTTCTCCTGAAACTCAAGCGCCCGCTCATGGCCGTCTTCCTGTGGAACACCAGGCGCGTATGCCGGAAGATGGCCAGGGAAATAGTACGCCAGGTAAGAGATTACCTCGGATCCGGGTTCGCCGTCGCGGGCGTGATTGGCATAGGGGGCTCGCCGACCTGCGGGGTCCGTAACACGGTGGATATCGGCAAGTTCAGCGACTACATGCTGACGGCCGACCTGGACCGGCTGGACCGGGAGACCCTAAACCGGGATGGGATACGGGAGTGCGGTATCGAGGGGAGAGGCCTCTTTATCGAAGCCCTGCATACCGAGTTGCACAGGAAGGGCATTAGCATCGATTTCTACGAGTACGACCTCTTCCAGGAGATGGAGGGCAGCGTCCCCCCATTGGGGATCCAGGCCGGGCTCGAGGATACCAGGTTGGATATACTTGCCTCATCGATTCGGAATGCCGCGCGCACCGTGATGAAATGAGCGGGGCAAACGAACCACGATGGCCTGGAGGATGATCGGAGGTCGGTGATGAGCGGTTGGAACAGTCCCGGTTTCTACCTCAAGCCCAGGTACAGGAGGAACGGGTCCGACCCGGCCGATATGGTCGTTCTCGGGGCGAGGGTGCTCACCTGCGACGAGGCAGGTACACGTGCCCGGGCCCGGGCCGTGAAGGACGGGCGCTTCGTCTACGTTGGCGACAACAAGGGCGCCGCCGACTTCATCGGCCCCGACACCCGGGTCATCAATGCGCGCGGTCGTATGCTGGCCCCGGGGTTTATCGACGCCCACGTCCATATCCTGTGGATGGGACTGCTGCGCGCCTTCCTCCTGGACCTCTATGACTGCAAGAGCATGGATGACGTCCGCCGGTCCGTGAGGGCGTTCGCCGAAGAGAACCCCGATCTCCCCCTGATATTCGGGATCGGGTGGATGTACGACTACATGCCCGGGAACATGCCCGACGTGGCGATGTGCGACGAGATCCTCGAAGACCGCCCGGTCTTCCTGTGGTCGTACGAGGCCACAACCGGCTGGCCAAACCGCAAGATGGCCGACCTCATGTTCGAGAAGGACCCTTCCACCTGGAAGCACCTGGTCCCCGAGCTGGACGAGGACGGAAAACCGACCGGCATGTTCCTCCATGCCCACAGCTTTGATCCCTTCCAGTTCTTCTCCATGGAGGAGTTCGGCCCGGACATCAAGTCCCGGATGTTCGAGACCCTGGGCAAGGCTATCGACGGGACCGTCAGGGCCGGGGTCACCGCTTTCGACGAGCTGCAGGTGTACAAGTCCCTCATGCCGCTGGTCCTGGAGTTCCGCGAGGCGGGCGGCCTGGACGACGTCAGGGCGCGGGGGACCTTCTACGTCGATCCCGTGGACTTCGAGGATCAGCCGAAGCTGCGCGAGACGCTTCTGTGGTGGAAGAAGCTGGGTGAGATGGAGTCGGACGAGCGCCTGAAGCTGGGAGAGTCGCTCAAGCTCTACATAGACGGGTGCTTCGGGAACCACACCTCGTTCTTCCTGGAGCCCTACCTCGACGAACCCGACAACCGCGGGGAACCGTTTCAACTACAAGATGAACACCGACTGGGGGCCCGACGAGAAGATCTCGCCGGAGAACGCCATAAGGTACTACACCCTGGGTTCCGCCAGGGCGATGTTCATGGAGGACGAGATCGGCTCCATAGAGGTGGGCAAGCTCGCGGACTTCACCCTCTGGCACACCAACCTGCTCAGAATCGCATCCTGGTGGTTCCTGCTCACCAACAGCATGGAGGTAGGGGCGCTCGACGATTTCCTGGACCTGACGGTCGTGGGAGGAAAGCCGGTCTTCACCCGTGAGGGCGCCACGTTCTGATTGCCGTTGACGGCAAAGGGGGGATCGTGCGCAGGATCGCTACGCTGTTCATTGCCACCGTCCTGCTGGGTGGCCTGGTGACCGTCGGCTGCGGGAGCACTCCCACCATAGACGTCGCCGGCAGGACCTACCTCAACTCGCAGGAGCAGGCAGACAGCCGGACCATCCTGTTCAACCCGGACGGGACGTTCCTCTACAGCATCGTCACCGCAGCGAAGACCTGGAAGGGCGCGGGGACATACAGGGTGGCGGACGGCAAGGTCACCCTCACCTTCCACCCGCAGGGGGAGATCACCGAGTTCGCCGGCAAGACGCTGGAGTACGGTATCGACGGGCGCCTGCTGGTGGACCCGGACGGCTCCCGCTGGGACGTTTTCTAGACAGGAGCGGTGCCGGTGGCTGAGAACGCCGCTCAAGCATGCGGGTTCAGTTTCTTCCGCGCGTAACCTTCCGTCGCTCGGATGAAACCCATCCACGCCCCGGACATCGCCGTATCGACGGGTCCCATGTCACGCCTGAAAAGGCCACGCCTCCCCGACTGGACCCTCTCGCGACCGCACAGGGCCCGGGGGAGCGCTCCCGGGAAGGGTTCCGCGTCCACACCCAGCGCGGAGCCGAAGTAGACCGGCGTGGTGGGGTTGCGGCAGGGGTGCCCGTCGGTCAGCCATACCGTCATGTTCGCCGGCTGGACCTGCAGCGAGTAGACGGTCCAGCTTACCTCCGCCTCCTCCAGCGCCTTGCCGGGGTGCCCTTCTCTCAGGTGCTTGCGGAAGTTCCAGGCGTGGGCGCAGATGGTGCAGTCGTCGAGCTTTTCCTCCCACCACTCCCTCCGGATGCCGAAGTCCGATAGCGTGGAGTAGTCGGGGACGTGGTCGGACACGATCATCTTCGCGTGAGCGGGGTCGATGCGCCCGTGGAAGCCGCGCAGAAGGGCCCACATCCGTGCCAGGCGCGAGCGGCTGCCGTGCAGCCAGTCGAGGACTGTCGGGTCGGGGCATCCGCTCAGTGCGCTGTCCAGGAACTGGTGGTGGTTGGTCGACGCCATTATGCCCTCGTCGCCCGCGCGCCGACGGTGGAAATGAGAGTGTGAGTACTCGAACACGGAGAGCGAGCCGGCCGCGTCCGTCCATATCGTGTTCCAGTTCATGAGGACCCCCGAGGCGAGGGCGCTGATCACCCCGCGCGGGCCACGGTTGAAGACCTCCTCCGCTCCGTCCACCGTGGCGCAGGTCTCCATGGCGGTGTTGTTGAGCTCGAAGGGACTCAGGCCGTCCCCCGCGTCGGTCATGGGGACGGCGTTCACCACGCAGCACAGGCCGGCCGCGTTCATTATGCCGATGCCGAAAAGCGCCGGCACCCCGAAGCAGACGTAGGGGTTGGTGCCCTCGAGGTGCCTCACGAACAGGGGGAAACGGCCCATGAAGAGCCGGAACACCGGTGGCACGTCGAAGTTCCAGGAGACCATGGGTTCCCCGTCGGCGGTCGCGGGGCCCACGGCGCCGAAGTTGGTGCAGGCGAGCCTGGCACAGGACTCGGCCGCCACCCTCGCGCACAGCGCATCGTGGGTGTCGAGGCCCAGGGTAGCGGCGAACCCCTCCAGCTCCGCCAGGTGCTCGGTCCCCGCAAGCTGCTCCACGCGGGTGCGCGCCGCACGGAGGACCGTGTCGAGCGCGTCGGGGTCATGCCTCATGCTCCGGGAGAGCCAGCGCGTCATGGCGCGCGCTCCAGGGCCCGCCGCCTCCGCCTCCGAGACGCCGAGCTCGTAGCGGTTCCGGCCGCGAACCACCTTCAGCGGTAGATGTTCTTTCGTCATGCGGGTACTCTAGCATTGTTCGCCTCGAGCCCGGCCACTCAGGCCGGGATCGCGGGACTGAGAGCCCCGCCTCGAGGCTTGACTTTCCGATAATATGGAACCTGAAGCCACGGCCCAGGAGGAGTTGGTTTGACATGCAGGACCTCAAAGGAAGATCGGTGCTGATCACGGGGGCGGCGAGCGGAATAGGCCGCGCGGCCGCCTGCGAGTTCGCCCGGCAGGGAGCCTCGACCCTGATCCTGAACGACATCGACCCGGAGGGCCTCGCCGAAAGCGCCCGGCTGGTCGAGGAGTTGGGTGCACGCGCGGTTTCGTCGATCGCGGACGTCTCCGACTCTGATGCCGTACAGGAGATGGCCGGCTCGGCGCTGGAGCTCGCGGGCGGCATCGACGTCCTGGTCAACGTCGCGGGCATAGGCATCCTTTGTCCGCTCGAGGAGTTACGGATCGATGACTGGCACCGGGTGATGGAAGTCGATTTCTGGGGCACCGTAAACACCACGCTGGCATTGTTGCCTCACATGATGGAGAGACGTTCTGGCCACGTGGTAAACGTGGCATCTGTGAGCGGCCTGTCCGCCAACATGGTGTATATCGCCCCGTACGTCGCGGCGAAGCACGGCGTTGTCGGCTTCAGCCGCGCCCTGCAGGCGGAGCTGTCCCTTCAGGGGATCGGGATAAGCTGTATCTGCCCCGGCGCGGTCAGGACCCCCATATACGAGACCGGCCCGATCAGGGGCTTCAAACCGGAGATGCGCTCCCTCAGCCGGCTGCTCCTCAGGTTCGGAGAGGAGCCGGAGGACACGGCCCGCGCGATTGTCAGGGCCGTGCGCCGCAACCGTTTCCTGGTGATAACGACCCCCCTCTACCGTTTTGACTGGTTCATGAGAAGGCACTTCACCCGGCTGACCTCCTGGACCGACCACCTCTTGACCCGCGCCGTGACCACCGCCTCCCGCAGGTACCGCTCCCCGGGGTGCACCGGGTAAAACCGGGCGCTTTCCGCTATCATCTTGAGTGGCTGCCCGGAATGGCCCAGGAGGTAGGAGATGAGCAAGGTAACCGTCCGCTCGGCTAAGCACGAGGACGTGGGAGTGATCGCCGAGATCATCCGCAAGCTCGGCTGGTTCAAGCACGTCAACGAGGAATCGCCCGCCGCGACCGAGAGGCGGGTCCTCCTGCACCTGGAGCTCTGCGACGCCGACGACAGCCACACGGTCCTGGTCGCCGAGGACGAGGAGGGCGTGGTCTCCGGTTACATATCCGTCCACTGGCTTCCCTACCTGATGCTCGCTGGACCCGAGGGTTACATATCGGAGCTGTTCGTGCACGAGGACGCGCGGGGCAAGGGTGTCGGAACTGCGCTGATAAACGACATAAAGGAGTACGGCATCACCAAGGGGTGCTCCAGGCTCATGACGTTGAACGGCAGGGACCGCCCCTCCTATGAGAGGGAGTTCTACACCGCGCTCGGCTTCGAGGAGCGCTCGCAGATGGCCATGATGGTCCTGAGCCTCAAGGAATCCTGAGAATCAACCTCAACCATTTCTTTTCAGCATCGACGGTTACTCGCCACTCGGCGTTGGGATGGGAAAAGATGGTTGAGGTGTTTTCTCACGTTGTGTTTTGCGCTCCCCGGTGCAACAATCTCATCTAACGACCCGCTGCTGCCGGACACGGAGGTCCCGCTTATGACGACCCGACGCAAGCGCGCAAGAAACCTTCTCCTCGCCGCGTTGCCCCTCGCGGCCCTGCTGGCCGTCCTTACGGTCGCCGGGTCCTCCTGCGGGGCATCCACGTTCGGCAAGGGCATCGAGCAGCAGCTGACGGCGACCGTGGAGAAGATCATGAAGGACAACGGCGTCCCCGGGGCGATAGTCGGCGTGTGGGAGAAGGGAAAGGCATACACCCGCGCGTTCGGCAAGGCCGATGTCGAGAAGGGTACCGCGATGAAGGTGACCGACCTGTTCCGGGCCGCCAGCATCACCAAGACGTTCACGGCGATCGTCATGCTGCAGCTCGCGCAGGAGGATAAGCTCGGCCTCGACGACAAGTTAGGCGAGTTCGAGTTCGCCAAGGGCCTGCCCAACGCCGACAAGGTGACCCTCAGGATGCTGCTCAACCACACCAGCGGTTACTCGGACCTGGAGAACAACGACCCGGCGTTCCAGGCGGAGATGGCCGCGAACCCTGAGAAGCAGTGGACGCACGAGGAGATCCTGAAGTGGGGGGCCACGCTGCCGGTGCTCTCTCCGCCCGGGGAACAGTACCACTACAGCAACTGGGGCTACTACCTGCTCGGGCTGGTCATGGAGAAGGTGACCGGGAACACGGCGGCCGAGGAGATACAGGGCCGCTGCGCGGACAAGGTCGGCCTGGAGACTACCCGTTTGGAGGACGGGCCCGAGTTCCTTACCAGCAAGCCGCACTCCGCCGGCTACGCGGCGCCGGGCATCCCCATGGTCCCTGCGACCCCTCCCGAGGGACAGCAGTTCTTCGATGCCACTGAATGGAACACCTCGGCGGGCTGGACGGCGGCGTCCATCGTGACCGACCTCGACGACCTGAGGAAGTGGATCGAGGCGGACGCCAACGGCAGCCTGCTCAACAAGCAGATGCAGACCGAGCAGCTTCGCACCATCCAGACCGATGGCGGCCTTCTCTACGGCCTGGGGCTCGCCGGGACGCCCACCAATAAGGGCGACCTCCTTCTGCACAACGGCGCCGTACCCGGCTACAGCGCGCTGGCGGCGAGCACACCGGACAACTCCGTGACGATAGTCGTGTTCATGAACGCGATGCCCACCACCACCGTCAACACAAACGTGGCTACGGACACCGCCCTGGCGCTCTTCCAGGTCCTGGGCGGCAAGAGCGCCACCCAGTAGTCGAACCTCCGATACCGCCGTGCCCTCGTCCAGGAGCGCGGTCCAGGGCGACGATGAACGACGTGCTCCTGACCGCTTACTTCAGGGCGGGACCGGCCGATGCCCTGCTGCTGCGCTCGGGATCCGACAACCTTTGCGTGAACGCGAGCTCACCTGAAAGAAAACCTCAAACCAATTCTTTCACCATGGCTCCAGGATCAGTCGATGTGAGACCAGTGCGACAGGTCTTTTGTCACGTGAAATTTTTGGTCTGAGGTATTCTTTCACGAGCTCACTGCGGAGCATAAACGACGCCGACTTCTACCACGTCGGAAACATTGGGCGGCATGGCCCAGTCCCGGAACTTGACGTAGACCTCCCGTTCTCCGGCCGGGCCGTCCGCGAGTGTCCAGGGGACCGAGGCCACGCAGTGCTGCCAGGCAGCGTCCTCGAAATCCGAACTGTTGGAGATCATCACGTCCTTGAGGCCCGAACCCCCCGGGTCTGTCGCCCGGAGATCGAGTACCACCGAGAGTGAAGTGGTGGAGGCCGCTCCACCCTGGATTGTTACCGTGCCCACCGGGGCTCTCTCGTCCGGCCTGGCGCTTGGCTCCACCTCCACCATGTGCGTTCGCCGCGGCGGGACATCTGTCCGTACGATCAGAACCCTGCTGCGGGGGGAGCGCTCGCGGTCGTCGTGGGCCTGCACCAGCCTGCCGTTCCTGGCCACGTAGTAGTAGCCGTCGTCCAGGTATGGAACCGGCAGCTTGGCGAAGGCCGCCGGGAGCGGCTTCTCCAGGGTGTTACTCACGACCCAGGCTACCTTTCTGGCCCTCCCGGAGTCCGGCTCCACCACCGAGGCGAACGCGGGCTTCGTCAGCCTGCCCAGGTTAGTAACGCCGCCCACGTTCACCCCCGCGTAGCTCGGGTAGGACCAGCGGGGATCCTTGTAGTTGTAGCTCTCTACGGTCCCCCCGACGATCCAGATCCTCCGGTAACCGGGGTAGGAGCGGGACAGGCCGTCCACGTTGAACTGCACGCAGGTCGTGTTCACGCACAAGACCTGTCCGCCGCCCCCCAGCCAGGGGAACGACTCCACGGAGTCGGAGTGGAAGTGCCCGCTGACCTCCAGGGCCACCCTGTACTCGGCCATCAGCCGGACCGCCGCAAGCCGCCCGTTGCCGTTGCCGTACTTGCCCGCGAAACCGATCATGGTCTTTATCGCACCCAGGAAGCCCTGGTCGTCCGAGCCCTGGCTGGCCCACATCCTGCCCTCGCCGGCCTTCCTCCAGGGGTCCTGGTGGGTGGCAACGACCCTTATCGACGAAGACTGGTGGGCCGCAAGGTCGTCCCGCATCCAGGCCAGCTGGCCGGCCAGTGTCGTTGTGTCGATGGCCGCGACTCTTTCCGGGCTTACCCCCGGCTGCCATGGGTCGCCGTTCCCCAGGAACTGCCCCTTGTACTTGTCGGACTGGATTGAGACGCCGTAATCCGTCAGCACCCGCTGCGACAGAGGCCAGTCCTGTGAGTTGAGCGCGAGGAAGTGCGCGCTCCCGTAGTCGAACGAGTGGTACACGGGCCCGAACAACCTCCGCCAGTTCTCGAACCAGTCCTCCCGCGCGGCGTTATCGCCCTCGGCGAAGAACTCGTGGTTACCCATCACCAGGAAGACGGGCACGTCCAGCCTCAAGGTCTCCTCGTAGAACCAGAGCATCTCGTACTCGTACTCCGTGGTGACCTTCCAGGGGAAGCCCTGGTCCTGCAGGAAGTACGACTGGCCGAACATGTAGTCGCCGGTGAAGACGCAGAAGTCGGGCTTCATCACGTTGACCTGGTCGATCGTCTTCTGGTAGTAAACCGCCCCGTCCCTGGTGGGGTTGATGCCGTTGGGCCGCCTGCTCCTCTCGTGGTAGTGAGCCGAGGGGTAGTCGCACTCCGGGCCGTACACGTGGATATCGGTCAGCTGGCAGAACGAGAAGCGGTCCTTGTAGCGCTCGACCGCCTGCAGCGCGTGTGGCTGGAAGTCCTCCGTCTCTTCTCCCCCGACGACCCTCGCGGTGACCGTTAGGTCGTACAGGTCCTCCGGAAGCGCCCCCGGGACCTCCACCGTCACCAGGCATATTGTGCGGTCCGTTTCAGGGACCGCGGCATACTCCGGCCAGCGTGTGCTCGTCCCGGGCTTGACGGAGCGGACCGGCAGCGCCATCTCCACCGGGACCGGGTCGATAGACGTCCGCGCGGTGACCTCGCAGTTCTCGACCGCAAGGAACGGGGTGTCGAAGCGACGGTCCCTCGGGTCGAACTCGATGACCAGCGGGGAGCCGGACTCCACTATCGCCGGGTTGCCGAAGGTGGGGTAGATAAGTTGCCTCACGCGGGGCTTGGCCTGCACGCCGAGGTTCGGGTTGGAGGTGAAATAGGGCCACAGGACGATGCCGAGTACGCTCGCGGTCATCACGACTATCAGCGGCCACGCACTTCGGGCCCTGGCCGTCACTCTCGCCCGCCTTCGATTGGGCTCGCGGTCGGCTGACATCGTCCACCTCCCATGTGCGCCTAGTATAATGGACGCGTTCGTTGCACTACCAATGAAAGGGGTGACCGGCTTGCGTGCAGCAACGGGTGTGTCCCTCGCGCTGCTGCTGGTGCTCTGTGCCGCTCCCGGCTGCGGAAGCGGGGGCCCCTCCCGGACGCCGGAGGAGGTCACACTGGAGTTCCTGGGGACCCTGAAGGAAGGCGACTACGCGTCGGCCTACGACATGCTGTCGGCGGCCGACCGGGAAGGCATGACCGAGGAGCAGTGGAGAGGGTACCTCGCCGAGCTGCTGTCGGGTATCGACGAGTCGGTCTCCTACGAGATCACGGACGAGCAGACCTCCGAGGACGAGGCGGCCGTCGGCGTGGAGATAACCCAGGGAGGAGAATCCCAGACGCTATACATCATGCTGGTCCCCGAGGGCGACGACTGGAAGATCTCGCTCGAGCGTTCCGAGACGATGAACAACTAGAGAGACGACAGGGAGACTGCAATCATCTACAACACGGCCGGACACGTCTTCTACTCGGTGACGGCAGTCATCGTCTATCTCTACACGGCCTACTGCCTGAGGGAGATAGCCAGGAAGCGTGCGATGCCGCGGCCCTGGTACGCCTGGATACCGGTGCTGAATGTTTACCTGCTCTGCCGTATCATCGGCCACGGCGTTGTCTGGACCGTCCTGATGTTCGTCCCGCTGGTGAGCGTGTTGTTCTGGATTCTGGCGGCGCTGGGGCTCGCGAAGGCATGCGGCAGGAGATGGGTCTATGGGGTCCTCTTCCTCATCCCGCTCGTAAACTACGTAGCTCTCTGGAGCGTCGCCTTCGGACACCGTGAGGAGACCGGATGATCGCGGACAGGTATACCGACTACATGTACGGGCTGATCGACCGCGTGATGAAGGAGATCGGCCCCAGGGAGTCCTGCAGCGAGGAGGAGCGCGCGCTGGGACGCCTGTTCGCCGAAGAGGTGGCCCCCGTCTGCGAGACCGTCGAGACCGAGCGCTTCACCTGCAGCCCCAAGGCTTTCGTGGGGTTCTTCCCGTACCTGGTGCTGCTCTACGTGGTCGGAGTTGTGCTCTACTTCTTCCTTCCCGCCGTATCCGCGGTGCTCTCCCTCATCGGGGGCGCCGTGCTCTTCCTCGAGGTCGTGCGCTACAAGGAGTTCATAGACCCGTTCTTCCCCAGCAAAGAAGGCGAGAACGTGGTCGGCACGGTCAGGCCCAGCAGGGAAGCGACCGGCAGGGTCTACGTCTCGGCCCACTTCGACTCGGCCTACGAGTTCAAGATCTGGTACTGGTTCAAGGGCTTCTCGAGCGTCCTTATGGGTATCGCCTTTCTCTCGGTGGTGCTGCTGTTCGGGTCCGGCCTGGCGCGGGCCATAGTGGAGGGGATGGGGCTTCCACAGGCGGCCGCCTTCAAGGTCCTGGGCTGGGTGCTGGTCGGGGTCTCCCCGGTGGTGATCCTCTTCGCCTTCTTCCACACGAAGGACGTCGTGCCGGGCGCGATGGACGACATGGCCGGTGTCGCGGTCTGCGCCGGGCTCGCCAGGTACCTGGCGGATGCGCGCTCCGGGGAAGGCTTCTACCCCGAGCACACCGAGGTGGTCCTGCTGGGGCTCTCGTCGGAAGAAGCGGGCTTGAGGGGCGCGAAGCGCTTCGCAGCCGCGCACCTCGATGATCCGCTGCCCGCCGCCGGAATATTCCTCGACGGCATATACGACGAGCGGTTCTTCACCATATTCAAGCGCGAGCTGTGGCCCGGCGCAGTTCTCGACCCCGAGCTGGTCGAGCTGGCCGGTCGGGCCGCTCGTGAGGGGGGGTTCGAGGCGAAGGTCTCGGTGCTACCCCTGGGGGCTACGGACGCCAGCGCCTTCGCCCTGGCGGGCATACCGTCTGTGAGCATGTGCCTGTGGGACGCCGGCCGGCTCGTCCCCCACTACCACACCAGGCACGACACCATCGAGCACATAAAGCCAGGGTCGCTGGCTGTGGCACTTCAGACGGTCATCAACATGCTGGAGCGCTGGGACGGTTCGTGAAAATGAGGGGCGTCAGACAATTTCACGCGTCGACTCCCATCGAAGCGTTGACAGGAATTGAGCACGTGCAAGTGTCTGACCCCCCGGTTCGTCCAGGGGTTGGTCGACGTCTACTCTCGTACTAGTGAGTGGTGGGCGATGCTGGCGGCGAGCGCGTGACCGGCTTTGAGGGCCTTCCTCATTACGCGTCGAGTCACGCCGTGCTTCCATACGTTCCCGCCGTAGAGGCGACCGACTACCTTCGCGTTGAAGATACCCTCCGCGTGCTGGGCCATCTCGCGGTTGGCTCCGTTGCAGAAGGCGCGCGACCATGTCGGGACCACCCCGGCCGTCGTCACCACCACCGCGAACCTCTGCTTGTCCCTGATCCGGCAATCGGGACAGCCATAGACCCAGAGGATCCGGCGGGTGGGGCTTCCCAGCGTGTAGCATGTCCTCTCGATCAGCGTCTTCATCAAGACGCTCGCATGCCCGCCTGAAGTCTGGCAGGCCAGGATGAAGCCGTCCGCCTCCAGTATCTTCTCGATAAGCCCGGCCAGTCCGTCCTCCTGGACGCACGACGCGATCTGTGGGCCCGTGGCATCGCGGCACTTGAGGCAGAACCGGCAGTAACCGAGGTTCAGGTCCGCAAGCCTCACCACCTCGACCTCGACTCCTCCCTCTTCAACACCCCTGACCACCTCGGCGGTCAGGTCGGCCAGCGAACCCTTCTTCTTCGGGTTCCCGGTGATGGCGAGCACCTTCATCGCTTCCCCTTCCGATCAGCTAGACACCGGGCGATGATGCATGGTTGCGCTCCAGCCATGAGCGCCATTCCGACCTGTCACGGGGTCGGAACCTCTCCAGCCCGTCCGCGGGTTTCATACGTAGATTCTACGACGCGCTCTCCTGCTTGCCCAACCTCTCGAATCGTTCCTTGAACCGCTCGAGGAACGCGATGGTGTCCCCGATGGTAGCCGCCCAGAGGTCGAGGACTTCCTGGCCCTCGGGCGTGAGGGCATAGACCTTGCGCGCCGGGCCCGAGCCGGTGTCGTCGAGGCTGCTGGAGGCGAGGCCTTCGCGCTCGATGTTCCGCAGGAGCCGGTACAGGATCGACGGGTCCATCGCGCCCTGCTCGAAGCCGAACTCCTTGAGCTTGCCCATCAGCTCATACCCGTGGTACGGGCTCTCCGCCAGCAACAGCAGGACGACCGGCCTCAGGAAGCGCCGGGTCACGCCCCTGCCGCCCTCGAAGAACGACGCCCATCCCTGTCCCATGCCCGCGCCCACGCCGCCGCACGGTCCGCCGTGCTCCGCGTGGTGCCGCATCAGCCTGTCCAGGTCCCGTCCCGGCACCCGGTCGCACCGACCGGAGAAGCTCTCCTTGTGGCCCGTCCCGGGTCCGCACGACTTCCAATCGTGCTCGTGACTTTCGTGGCACATACTCATCCCTCCCGTCATTAGTGACAATTTGTCACTAGTAACGATAATCCAATAATATCCCGATGTCAATAATGTTGTCTTGCCACCTTAACAGTAGCGCTGATAGTGCCTGTCACCTTTGACCGCACGCCGTCGAGTACACCGAGCTGACCGTGCGGTACTCCCGCCGGTGACGGTGGCACCGCGCACATATGATAGAGTAAGCGGAACGGCTAAAAACGGGGGTGCCCACCAATGAACAGGTTCGGTTTCAGCGCGATCGTCTCGGTCATCATACTACTGGCCGTCACCCTGTCCCTGGCGGCCGGGTGCGGTACGAACACGCAGGCGATGCAGGAGTTCGTCGACGGGTACCTTCGTGTCATGGAAGAGCTGGAATCCAAGCCCGAAGTGGCCCAGGCGGGCCAGGATGCGTCGAGGAAGTACGCGGAGTCTGGCTACACGGACCTCGAGAGCGCGGAGAAGGCCAGGCTGTCCTACGTGGAGTCCAGCAAGAACGACACGAAGGCACTCGCGGACCTGGAGAAGGTCGAGGCGCCCGACGAGACCGCCGAGAAGATAAAGGGCCAGCTGGAGACCGGGGTCAAGCAGGTCGATGAGGGCAACAAGATGTTCGCCAAGGGGCTCGAGGGGGCCAGGGACCAGACCGTTGAGCAGCGCGCCGCGGCGGCATCCGCGATAGCAGAACCCATGTCGCTGTACGTCAAGGGCATGACGACCATCGTCGAATCCCTGGCGGGCCTGCAGGAGTACGTGAAGGACAACGAGCTGGAAGGCGAAGCAGTCGTCACGAAGTGGTACGAGAGGATAAAGGGCGAACTCGAGACCGTGAAGCAGTACGCCCCGCAGCAGTAAGGCGGAGTCGCAGAAGTGTAGCAAAAGGGTCAGGCACTTTTGCTGCACCTTGACGTACTCGTCGGGCGCGGTCCAGTATTGTCACTGCGTCTACCCGAGTATCGAACAGGAGGCGGAGCCATGCGTGGGAGATTCACAGCGGTGGCGGTGTTACTGGCCCTGGTCCTGGTGGCGGCCATGCTGGTCGGGTGCGGCGGCACGTCGGATAAGAAGACCACCGACGACAAGGAGGTCGGCAACATCACGGGCGAGTCGAAGACCGTCAAGGTCGGGGAAGATATGACCATCGAGCTCGAGACCAATCCCTCCACGGGTTACGACTGGAAGGTCACTACCGAGCCGGACCCCGCCATCCTGAAGCTCAACGGCGACTCCATCGAGACTGGCTCGACCCTACCCGGCGCTCCGTCAACGCACGTCTTCAGGTACAAGGCGTTGAAGGCCGGCAAGACCACCATCGTCTACGACTACGTCAGGTCCTGGGAGACGGACCAGCCGCCGGTCAAGACCCACACCGTCGCGGTCGAGGTGACCGAGTGAGGGGTTCACTCTGATTCCTCCGGGCTCTGCCCGGAAAGTCTACCCGAGACGAACCGCCAGGCGTAGAAGACCGCAAGACCGGCCAGGTACCCGTACGCCATGTTGGTGAACACGGACACGGCGACGGTCGCGATGAGGGCGGGCAGCCGGCCGGGCCCACGCCACAGACCGCGATATAACCGATGGCCAGCGGAAACAGGGTCCCGAAGTCCCCCATCGACCCCGCCAGCTCGTACAGGCTGAACTCGAACGACTTTATCTTCATGTTCGTTTAACCGTAGGAGATGGGCCGTCCCTGGGACAAATCATACATAATAAGGTCATCATGTGACCCGAATACTCTTCGTAATCGGGTCATGCGTGCCGCGGAAGGGACCTTGTGTCGGAGCGTGTGGCGGCAGTGAGGTGAACCATGCGTATCGAGCGTGCCGGCGTCGAGGATGCTGCCGAGATCCTGGAGCTGCAGCGCGCCGCCTATCAGGTCGAGGCCCGACGCTACGACGACTACACTATTCCTCCCATGACACAGACCCTCGACGGAATGAAGAGCGACATCGGCGAGCAGCTCGTGCTGAAGGCCGTTAACGGCGGCCGGATAGTCGGGTCGGTGCGGGCTCACACGCAGGATGAGACGTGCTTCATCGGACGGCTCATCGTCCACCCGGAGCACCAGGACCGTGGAATCGGCACGAGACTGATGGAGCGCATGGAGGGCGAGTTCCCGGAGGCTGACAGGTTCGAGCTCTTCACGGGCCACCTCAGCGGGAAGAACCTGCACGTTTATGAAAAACTGGGTTACCGCGAGTTCCGCCGAAAGCTGGTTTCGGACCGCCTGGCACTCGTATACCTCGAAAAGGTGACCGGGAAGTGACTCGCGCAGAAACACGAGGCCCGAGGAAATGAGCGTGATGCAGGAAGACCCCGGATACGACTGGTCGGACAAGAGGCGAAAGCTCTACATACCGGTCAAAGCCAAGTTCATCATCGCTACGGTTTTCGCGTCCACCTGGTTCCTCTTCTCGCTCTGGATCTCCGAGCCCTGGATAGAGTCGCTGTCGAAGGAGGTCGGAGAACCCCTGGGGTTCCTGATCATCCTCTTCGTCGCCCTCATCCCGGGGTTCCTGATGTCGCACCTGCTCTTCAGCATCCTGCTGGACAGGCCCCCGGCACTGGACCTCGACATCGACTACCCGCCGGTCACCATCCTCATGGCCGCCTACAACGAGGCCGACAACATCGGCCACACATTCGAGGCCGTACGGTGCCTCGATTACCCGGGGGAGATCCACATCGTCGTGGTGGACGACGGCTCCACCGACGACACCCTCCGGGTCCTCGGGTCGCTTGACCTGCCAGGGTTGGAGGTCATCGCCGCGGAGCACGGCGGGAAGGCGCACGCGCTGAACATAGGCCTGGAGAAGGTATCGACCTCGATATTCCTCACCATCGACGCGGACACCGTCCTTCACCCCCAGGCGTTGAAAAGGCTGATCGCGCGATTCGTGTCGGACCCCTGCAACACGGCGGCGGTCGCCGGCAGCGTGATCTCCGGAAACCCGGGGGAGTGCCTCATCACCAAGATGCAGGAGTGGGACTACTACGCCGCCATCTCCTCGGTGAAAAGGCAGCAGAGCCTCTTCCAGGGAGCCCTGGTGGCCCAGGGAGCCCTGAGCGCCTATCACACGGTACTGGTCCGTGGGGAGAGGGGCTGGCCGTCCGTGGTGGGCGAGGACATCGTGCTGACCTGGGCATTCCTCAAGGACGGATGGCGGGTGGGCTACGAGACGACGGCGGTGGGCTTCACCATCACACCCCAGACGCTCAAGGGATTCTACAGGCAGCGCAAGCGGTGGGCCCGTGGCATGATAGAGGGGCTGAAGCGCCACGGGGACATCGTGTGGGAGCGGCCTCACCTGCCGGCGTTCTTCGTGGCGGTCGACTTCCTGTTCCCGTTCCTCGACACGTTCTACACCTTCGCCTACATCCCGGGGATCATACTGGCGCTGTTCGGCAAGTTCTACATCGTCGGGCCGCTGACGCTGCTGGTCCTGCCCCTGACCTTCCTGGTGGTCGGGGTCATGAGCTATAAAGAGCACAAGGTCATGAAGCTACTGGGTATCGAGCATAAGCGCAGCCACCTGGGGCTGGTGTTCTTCATGCTCTTCTACCAGTTAATAATGTCCCCCACCTGCGTGGTGGGCTACGTCCAGGAGATCTTCGGGGCGAAGAAGAGCTGGTAGCCGTGGGGTCGGGTCCGGGACGTTCCAGATCGAAACGGGGCCAGGTCTCGAGCCGTGATGACCTGACCCTCTGTTTCGTTTTGAAAAAAACAGACCTGACCCCGTAGTGTTAGCATCTGGGAGTGAGTAGGGAGATCTCGGCCGGCGGGTCAAGGAGAGGCACATGGCGAAAAAACCGGAGGAGTCCTTTGGAGAGAGGATCAGGAGACTGAGAGAGGCCAACGGGATGAGCATGGAGGCCTTCTCGCGCGATACCGGATACCCGGAGGACTACCTGACAGACATCGAGGACGGTAAGGTCGCTCCGCCCGTGGCGGTAGTCCTCCAGATGAGTCGCGTATTCAACGTCGACATGGAGCAGTTCCAGGGTCCCCGCGGTAAGGATGCCACCCGCAAGAGGACGACCAGCCACAAGAAGCGGGTCGCTTCGTATGCCTATACGGCGCTGACCAGGCCGGGGGAGAAGAAGCATCTGAGGGCGTATCTGGTGACTATCGACCCGGAGACCGACCACGAGGGCGTCGATTACCACCATGAGGGTGAGGAGTTTATCTATGTTCTCGGAGGTGGCCTGAAGATCCAGGTCGGTCAGAACACCTCGACCCTGAAGAAGGGCGGGAGCATCAACTTCGACTCGTCGATCTCTCACGAACTGAGCAATCCGACCCGGGAAAAGGCAGAGCTCCTTGTCGTCATATACGAGCCGTAAGGAGGCCATATGTCTTTTCAACTGACCGAGGAACAGGAAATGGTCAGGCTCATGGCCAGGGATTTTGCCGCGAAAGAACTGGAGCCCGTGGCCGCCGAGAGGGACAGGCTGGAGATATTCCCGCTGGACGTGGTGAAGCAGATGGGTGAGCTCGGCCTGCTGGGGATGATGGTTCCGGCCGAGTACGGCGGAGCCGACGCCGGAGCCGTGAGCTACTGCCTGGCACTCCAGGAAATCGCCTACTCATGCGCATCGACCGCGCTGACCATGTCCGTGGCCAACCTCTCCACCGAGCCCTTGCTGCATTTCGGGGATGAGGCACAGAAGAGCGAGTACCTCGTGAAGCTGGCCGAGGGAGAATTGCTCGGCTGTTTCGCTCTTACCGAGCCGGAGGCCGGGTCGGATCCGGGGAGCATGAGCATGACGGCGGATGACAGAGGAGACCATTACCTGGTCAACGGCACAAAGGTATTCATCACCCACGGCGAGTATGCCGATGTCGTCAATCTCATCGCCAGGACCGGTCCGGAAAAAGGCAGCAGGGGTCTCTCCGCCTTTATCGTGGAGAAAGGCACGCCGGGGTTCTCCGTCGGCGCGCGGGAAGACAAGCTCGGCCTGAGGTCTTCCAATACCGTGGAACTCCACTTCAACGACTGCAGGGTCCCGAAAGAAAACCTGGTGGGAAGACCGGGTGCCGGATTCAAGGTAGCTATGATCGCGCTGGACAGCGGGCGTATCGGCATCGCATCCCAGGCCCTGGGTATAGCCCGCGCCTGTCTCGACGAGAGCATCAGGTACGCCAGGAAGCGCAGGCAGTTCGGCAAGACCATCAGCTCTTTCGAGGCTATTCAGTGGATGATCGCCGACATGGCAACCGGGATCGAGGCATCCAACTGGCTCATCCTGTCCGCAGCCTGGAAGAAGGACAAGGGCCTTCCCTTCACCAGGGAGGCCTCCATGGCCAAGCTGTTCACGTCCGAACTGGCGAACAAGAGCGCATATCTCGCCCTGCAGATCCACGGAGGGTACGGCTACCTCAAGGACTTCAAGGTGGAACGGCTTTATCGCGACGCGCGGGTCACGACTCTATATGAGGGCACTTCGGAAGTTCAGAGGCTGGTCATCGCGAAGAACCTCCTGAAGGAACACGACTGATATCTGTTTCAGTACGAGACCCTGCCGGTGAGGGATGGTTTCACGGCTTCAAGGGGGGGGCGGATGAGCGTTGTCAGGCCTGTCACGCGTGAAGCTCCAGGCGGATACCCCGAGGAGAGCATCGGTTCCATCATGTCGATCGACGTCCTCAAGGCCCTGGGGACCGACTCGCTTCGGGACATCCTGCACGTTATCGCCGACCGGAGCTGGGACGACGTCCAGTACGTCTATGTAACGGACCGCGACGAGAAGCTCACGGGCGTGGTGGACCTTTCGGCCTTCGCCAAGGCTGACCTGTCCGTGCACCTCGAGGAGCTCATGGAGAAGCCCAGGGTGACGGTACGGCCGGAGTCCGACCAGGAGACGGCCGTGGTCCAGGCGATAAAGCACGATGTGACGGCGGTCCCCGTTGTCGACGACGACCACCGGTTCATCGGCGCGGTCACCCCCCGCAAGATAATCGACGTCATGCACCAGGAGCACCTCGAGGATGCCCTCCTCGCCTCGGGTATCAGGGGGCGCGGCTCACATATCCTCAGGCTCGCGACCTCGAGGTACCGGGAGGTGCTCTTCTCCCGCGCTCCGTGGCTCATCTTCGGCGCCGTGGTCGGCCTTGGCCTCGGCCTCCTGGCCAGCCTGTTCGAGAGGACCCTTCAGGAGACCGTCGCCCTTGCGTTCTTCATACCCGTGGTCGCGTACATCGCCGACTCGGTCGGCACGCAGGCCGAGGCGATAACGGTCAGGGCGCTGGCAACGCTCAACATCAAGAGCAGGATGTACATGATGCGGGAGCTGATCATCGGGCTGTTGCTGGGGGTGATGCTCGGGGCGCTCGGCTGGGTCGGGGCGCTGCTGATCAGCAGGTCATTCGACATCGCCATGGTGGTGGGTCTCTCGCTGTTCGCCGCCAGCACGATCGCCTCCGTGCTCGCCTCCCTGATACCGATCACGCTCAAGGCCATGCACGTGGACCCGGCCCTGGGAGCAGGCCCCATCGCCACAGCCCTGCAGGACGTCATCAGCGTGCTGATCTACTTCCTGTTCGCGATGGCACTGCTCTGACTCAAACAGGGGTCAGGCAGGATTCAAGTCAGGCGGCTCCGCCCCATGGAGCGTCCCGGCAGACAGAGGATCATGGTGATTTCCTGTAAGATATCGATATGTCAGGACCAGGAGGAGGAACAATGGACGAGCCGCGGCCGGTAGCCGGCGAAAAAGGGGAATCCATGTGGAAGGACCCCTCAGTCTCGAACTGCCTTATGATCGCTACGTATGTCGTGGGCGGAGCGGGGATAGCACTTGGAATATACGGGCACACCAGCGGAGGTGGGCCGAAGGCGCTTCACTGGTCGCTGCCACTGGTCGTCGGAGCCGTCGGCATCATCTCCTGCATCAGGCACTCGGTTTTCCACGTGAGCGACGCTCGACGCGCGGGGGTGGAGGCGGACCCCTTCTTCATGATCGAGCTGGGATTCGCACAGGGTGCCATCGGGCTGGTGGCGCTCCTCGCCTTTTTCGCGGAATGGGGCGTGGCGGCGGAGGTCTCCCTGATGCTGGCCTTCGCTCTCTACCTCGGGCTCGCCTTCTTCATCGTGCTCTACAAGGCCATCAAGAAGGGCTTCGACGGGGGGCTGGTCTTCGGACTCTTCATGTGGGGTCTCCAGGTGGTGTTCATGTTCTGGTTCGCGATAGCCGCCTGGGCCGCCGGCATATAAAGATGTAACAGAAGGGTCAGACCCTTTTGCTACATCGCTCTATCTCCTTCCTGCCCCCGCTCGGTCTCATGTACCCGGCCGCCTGCACGCCGTCCGGGGCGAGGGTCCACATCATCGACGAGAACGTCGAGTGGTTGGAAATTCCCGTGGACCATCGTCTATAAACAGGAAGCGGGAGCGAGGAGGCATTATTGAAGATCCCCCGCGAAAGCGGGCTCGAGCCGCTGGTACTGGCGAACATAAGACGATGTCGGCGCCGGGCGTTCGCACTGCGCGGCGCGCTGGCCGCGTTGCTCATCGCGGCCGTCCTCGCGGCGCTGACCACGTTCCTGGTCGTGCTCTCCGGGGACGGCCTGTCTGCCGTGGCACCCCGGCACTGGGTCGCGCTCGGGGTTGTCGCGGGCCTGTTCGTCCTGTTCGTCCTCATCGTCGGTCCGGAGAAGGTACCCGTGGCGCAGTCCCCGGACCCGCGGGCCCTTTCCGTGTTCAGGAACTCCCTCGGAGGGGTGAGCGTGGCGGTAGGCATCGAACCCCCGGATCTGGTGGTGCTCGACCTGCCGACGGCGAACTCCGTCTCCCTCTTCCATAAGGGCAGACCCGCCGTGGGAGTGACCGTCGAGGCCCTCGACTCCGCGCTATCCAGGCGCTGCGCCGAGGCCATGATGGCTCACGAGGTCTCGCACGTGCTCCTGGGCGACGTTGTGATCGGGTCGACCCGGCGCCGGTGGCGACTGGTCGGTCTCTCTCTCATCGCGGCCGTGGTGCTGCCGTTCGTCTTCCTCGCACTGGCGTTCGGCGTCGGCTCCTGGACCTATATCGGGTTCCTGAGCTGGGCGGCCGTCGTGGTCTTTCTCCTCTTTGTTCTGGGCAAGCGGGTCTTCCGCCAGAACGACCTCCTTGCAGACTCGGTGGCAGCGAGGATAACCGCCGACCCGGAGGGCCTCAGGGACGCGATACTGCGACTCGACCGGATGTTCCTGGAGAACGACAGGCCGTTCCCGTCCGGGGCCCGCTACCCCACTGTCCTGTTCGTCTACGAGGTGCGTCCCGAGGTTGACCTCGCGACGATGCGGGAGATGATGGGCGACGAGGACGACGCGGAGTTCCAGAAAGCGCAGGACCGCAACCTCCTCGAGGGCCTGCGGAGGTCGGGTGCCCGGCAGCGGGTATCGACCGAAGACCGGGTGAGGAACCTCGAGGCCATCGAGCGCGGCCACTGGCGCGTGTTCGAGAGCTGACCCGCCCTGCAGCCTGCCTCCCCGGGAAGATATAATGAGCCGGTCGCCGTCGGACCGGCACCGAAGAAGGAGGCTCCCGTGGCTTCGAAGCGGAAGAAGATCAACCTGCTCATCATCATAGTGGACAACCAGTGGGCCGGCGCCCTCGGGTGCTACGGTAACACCGAGCACCGCACCCCGCACCTCGACCTCCTGTCGCGCCAGGGCATGCGGTTCTCCAACGGGTTCTGCACCAACGGTCTGTGCTCCCCGACGCGCGCTTCCCTGCTCACCGGGCTGATGCCCAGCCAGCACGGCGTGCACGAGCCGTTCAACGACGACCTCTCGTACCTCCCCGAGGACTGGGTCGCCATACGGGAGTTCCGCACGCTGCCCCGGACCCTGGCGAACCGCGGGTACAGTACCGCTCTGGTCGGCAAGTGGCACCTGGGGCAGTTCGCCCATCCGTCCCTGGGATTCGAGCACTGGGTGACCTTCCCGAAGGGCCACACCACCGACTTCTACGACAACCACGTGATAGACAACGGCCGGGAGTACGACGTCAAGGGGCGACACCTCGTCGACTTCTGGGCGGAGAAGGCATCCGACTACCTCGACGCGTACGATGACGACAGGCCCTTCTTCCTGTACGTCGGCTTCAACGGGCCCTACACCATGTCACCAACCGCCTTCGGCCCCGATCCTAAGAACCCGTTCTACAAGGATTACGAGTGCGTGGAGTTCGAGCCGCTCAAGGAGCACATAAGCGACAAGCTCCTGGCCTTCATCACGCAGCCGTACGACCCGAACGCGAGCCCCGAGCTGGATGCGACCGACGCGATGGGGATGCTCAAGGCGCTGAGCGCCGAGGTCTTCGACTACGTGCGCATGCACAACGACCCCACCAGCCGCGCCAACATCGCCGCGCAGAACGCCATGGTCGACCACGGGGTGGGTGTCGTCATGGACGCATTGAAGCGGAACAAGATGGAGGAGGATACCCTGGTCCTGTACCTGTCCGACCACGGTCTTCCGTACGGCCATCACGGCTGGTGGACGGCGGGCCTGGGTTTCCCCCAGGTCATGTACGATCAGAACATCAACATCCCGCTCATCATGCGGCACACCGGCTCGATGGAGGCCAACCGCGTGCCCGACCTCATGGTGAGCGAGTGCGACCTCATGCCGACCCTCCTCGACTACATGGGCCTCTCCGACGTGGAGATAGAGAACTCCCCGGGGCGCAGCTTCGCGCCCCTGCTCAGGGGCGAGCCTCTTCCCGGCTGGGAGCAGGAGGTCTACTTCGAGCACGAGGAGACCAGGGGTATCCGCACGCCGCGGTACTCCTACTGGAAACGGCTCGAGGGGATGGAAGCCGAGAACGAGCTCTACGACCTGGTCGCGGACCCCGGCCAGTACGAGAACGTCTACGGGAAGCGCGGCTACAAGAAGGTGGCCGACGAGCTGGACCGCAAGGTCGTGAAGTTCTTCGAGAGGTACGCCGACCCGCGCTACGACCTGTGGAACGGCGGCCGGCCCAAGCTCATCACCTACCGGCCGTTCAAGTGGGTGCAGCGTTACGGCAAGGACTGGGCCGTGGACACAACGCTCAACCCCGAGTTCGAGGAGTAGTCAGCCGTCTCAGCTTGGGAGCGGACTTCAGTCCGCCGGCGGTGAATAGAATGGTGCCAGGCACCATTCTATTCGGGGCTGAGAGCCCCGCCTCACAGGTCGGCGTACCCCCCGATGGTGTCCGTCCCCGCTCCCCGGGAGTTCCAGTACATGGCCCGCTCCACCATGATGGGGCTGGAGGCCGATTCGACCATGATCGAGGCGCGGCCCGAGAGTCCGGAGTGCTCGGCCATGTTGAATGTGCGGCGGGAGTTGGCCGGGACCGTCTCGGTCTTTTCCACGTTGCCGGTCCCCTGTGGGGTCATGTAGGTGATTGTGACCTGGACGTCCGTATCATTGGGGTTCTGGACGAGGGTCCAGGTCTCCCGGCCCTCGTCGGTCTGGCCGTCGGGAAGGTAGAAGCAGGCATGGGGGGAGTCCATCCCGATGGAGTCGTGGCAGGCCTCGCCGGTGCCGTTGTTCCAGTACATGGCCCGCTCGGCGATTATGGGCTGGCTGCCATGCACGCTGGTGGATACGTCCGTGTTCGGGGGCAGCTGGTCGTTGAGCCTGACCGTCTTGCGTGAGTTGGCGCTCATGGTGAAGGAAGGGCCGGGGACCTGTCCCGAGCCGGTCAGGTAGCTGATGGCGACGTCGGTAGCGCTTTCCTGGGGGTTCTGCACCAGCACGTAGGTTATGTAACCCACATCGTATCCGCATGCGCCTTCGGCCAGGTAGTAGTCGGTTGCGGGGGTGGTGGTGCCGATGGAGTCGTGTCCCTCGCGCCTGGAGTTGCGGTACATGGCCCGCTCGGGGATCACCGGGACGTCCGAGACCACCTTGATTGAGGCATCCTCGCTTCCTATGTGTTCGGCCATGTTCCAGGTGCCCCTGCCGGAGGCGGGGACCTGCACCGGCACGTCCACGGGGTCCGCTCCCTCTATCATGTAGGTGATGGTGCAGTTCGCCACAGTGGTGCCCGGGTTCTGGATGAGGAGGTAGCACTCGAAGCCCCAGTCGGTGGAGCCCTCGGGCAGGTACCAGGTCTTCGCCGGGGAGGTCACGCCTACCGAGCAGTGGGCCTCCTGGCCTGAGCCCTTCCCCGAGGCTCCCGCTCCCCCGGTCCAGGACATGGTGCGGTCCACGGCTATCGACCTGGTGTGGTCGGTGCACTCCACCAGGGTCGAGAAGTCCTTCTCCCCCAGGGTATCGGCGGGGTTCACCGTGGCCTGTGAGCGGGCGGGCATGTCGACCGTGGGACCCGCGACCGGGCCCTCGGACGTGTTGTAGGTGACATCGACGGTGACCGCGCTTGCGCCGGGGTTCTGGACGGAGATGTAGGTTGAGAACCCCCAGGCTGTGGTTCCCTCGGCGAGGTACCAGGTGTGCCGGCTGCTCTCCACGGTGAACGCGTTCGCCTTCGTGGCGCTCTTTCCATCGTTGTTGGTCACCTTGACGGAGTACAGGCCCTCCGTCGCTCCCGCCAGGTCGAACCGGCAGGTGATCTTCGTGGAGGAAACCACGGTCACGTTGGTCGCGGTTATGGTCCCTTTCCCGGCCTGCCCGGCTCCCGCCGCGGGACCGATCAACTGCACGGAGGGCGTTCCCCAGAAGCCTGTGCCCGCGAGGTTGGGGATGCTCACAGTCGTACCCGCGGCTGCGGCGGAGGGGGTGACGGAAGTGACCGTGGGGGCGGGGTGTACCACCAGCGCGTTGGTCGCGAACTCCGAGGTGTTCCCCTCCCCACTCGGGTGCGAGGCCGGGCTGATGGCTATGGCTGAGATATGTTCGTCGAAAGTCAGTCCGGTGAGGCTCGCGCTGAACGAACCGCCCGCGCTCGCGGTGGTGGTGGCCAGGTAAGTCATCCCCTGCCCGCTCCCGCTCGGGTCGGTCTCCGCTCCGGTGGAGTAGAACTCGACGCTCGAGCTGGCAGGAGCCGTCCCCGACACGCTCACGCTTCCCCCGACCAGCTCGAAGCTGCCCGAAGAAAACACGGGTGACGCATAGTCGGCATTGCCGCCGTTCAGCAGCTCGATGCCCGGGGAACCGTTACGGTAGATCGAGTTCCTGCTCAGCCTGTTGCGCAGCGCGGAGGCCCATTCCACGGTGACACCAGCCGCGCCGTTCTCGCGAATCTGGTTCTCCACTACCTGGCAGTCCGCCGACATGTTCATGTAGACACCCTGCATGGTGTTGTGGTTGATCTTGTTGCCCGCCGATGCCCCTCCGACGACGGTCCCGTCACTGCTCGAGACGGACACCCCGCAGCCGGCATTACCCATGTCCGCGGCCCCGGCCGCGTCGGTACCGATGTAGTTGCCCTGTATCGTCGTGGTTGCGGCGGTGTTCAGGGAAACTCCGTTCATCCCGTTGTCGGAGATGACGTTGCGCTGCGCGGCGGCTCCGCCCCCGATTACGACGTCCGCCCAGCTCACGACCCTCACGCCGTCCATGCTGTTGCCGCGGTCCATCGTGCCAGACGCGTCGAGCCCGATGTAGTTGCCCTTGATGTCGATGCCCGAGCCGCCGCCCCCGATATCGATTCCGCTCCTGCCGTTCGATGAGATGACGTTCCCGGTGCCCGCCGCATCCCCTCCGATGGTTACGTCGGCCGCACCTGCTGCCACCTTGACGCCCTCCGAGTTGTTCCCGAGGGCGTTCGCGCCTCCCACGTCCAGCCCGATATAGTTCCCGCTGATCACGCTGTTGCTGCAGATACCCAGGTACACCCCGTTATCGTTGTTCCCGGAGATGATGTTGCGCTCGGCCATGGTGGCTCCCCCCACGGTGTTCGCGGCCCCCCCGTTGTCGATCGCGACACCGCGCCAGTTCGGCACCGCCGCCGTACCCGTCTGGTCGGTCCCGATGAAGTTACCCTCCACGGTGTTTCCGTCCCCGGCGTCGATGTAGACCCCGCCGCCGTTGTTGCCCGAGATCACGTTGCGCTCCGCGGCCGTGGTACCCCCGACGGTGTTCCCCGTCGCGCCCGGGTTCAGCAGGTGAACCCCTTCTCCCGTGTTCCCCCTGTCCTGGGTGCCCGTCGAGTCGGTTCCGATCAGGTTGCCGCTCACCGTCACGCCGATGGAGTCCTCGATGTGAACGCCGTCGGACTCGTTCCCCGAGATCACGTTCCCCTCGCCCGCCGCGGCCCCCCCGACGGTGACGTTGTTCGACCCGTTCCGGACCATGACACCGCTCTGCGCGTTCCCTTCGTCCTCGTCGCCGTCGACGTCCGTACCTATGTAGTTCCCCGCCACAGTGTTGCTCGAAGCGATGAACATGTTCACGCCGCAGTTGTTGTTCCCGGAGATGATGTTGCGCCTGCCCGAGGTGCTTCCGCCCACCGTGTTGCCGGTCGCCGCCGTGGTCAGGTACACCCCGTTTCCGTTGTTCATTATCGCGGTGGTACCGTCGGAGGCGAGGCCTATGTAGTTGGCGGAGATCGTGTTGTCGGTGCTGCCGGACACCCTTACGCCGTCGGCCGAGTTGCCCGAGATGACGTTGCGGTCGGACGCGGCGGCCCCCCCGATAGTGTTCGACGCGCTGCCGTCCGTTACGTGCACCCCCATGAAGGTGTTTCCGCCGTCGCCGGTCCCGGCCGCGTCCACGCCTATGTGGTTCGCGTGGACCTGGCAGCCGCCTACGTTCTCCAGATGGATCCCGTCGTCGCCGAAGTTGATTATCGACAGCCCGCTGATGGTCGTCCCGTTACTCCCGGGTGATACGTGAAGACCGTCGCCGGCCCCCGCCCCCGCTCCGTTTATCACTATCAGTATCGTCGCCGGGACGGTGCCGGGGCCGGGCGGGAACGAGCCGGGCTGCGAGTACCCGTTGATGAAGACTCCATCAGTGATGTCGGGCAGGAGGGCGACCGGTGAAATCGTGTGCGGGCCCGCACCGGCTATAGTGAAGTCTATCCGGTCGTACTCCCCCGGAGTTGAGTTCGCCTGTGTCATGCACCAGCGCAGGTCGCCCGACAGGGCTCCCGTACTCTGCCCGCCGCCCCCGGGGTTCGCGTCGGTGGCGATGTCAACGACGTAGATCTCGGCCGCCCGGGCCGTGCCCGGCGCCAGTAATGCGAAGGCCGCCGCAATAAGCACCACGGCGGCCAGCAAGGCGACTTCACTTCGTGCTCTCATCCATGTCCCCCTTCTCCGCGGTGATCCGTCTTTACCGGCACCTGTCCGCGGTACCGCTCAGGTCGCCCCGGTACGGCGGCGGGTCACTGCCCTCGGGCCGCTTCCCGGTCAACTCATACAACGAAAGGAAAGGGGGATTCGTTACACCTGATTCGGAGGAGTGCACGGGTTCTTCAGGCTCCCATCAGCAACGCATACCCCGCGGGTCGGGAGACGCGAGACCGTGGACCGGCGGCGATAGCGCGTGACGGGGGTGGGCGATCTACTCGTTCAATAGCCCATCGCGGCCAGGTGTGCCTTCATCGCCCTGTCGATATCCGGCTGGATGGATGAATACTTGTCCATCACATCTTCGCTGATCAGGACATCGAAGTGCGGGAGCCACCACTTGAGGAGTGTGGTCATCCGGGTCGCGCCGATCCGCCGCGTGAGGACCATCACGAACGGATCGCGGCCGCCCAGCATGGCGTCCGCGTAGTCCTGGCGCGAGGCGCACCACATCACCGGCACGCCCGGCTCGATCCCCGGCTCGACCCTGAACCGAAGGTACTCCACGGTCACAGTCGCCTCGTAGAGCTTCCTGATGGAAAAGCCGATCCGCCTTCCCTCGAAGTCGTCGATCACCGATTGTATCTTGTCGTCCTCGAACAGGTACGGCCCGACGGTGTCGAAGGCCGCCCGGTGCATCCGCAGGAATTCATCTGGCCCCGCCGTCATGATGAACTCCCGCACCCTCTCCTCCAGAGCCGGGTCGTTCACCTTGGGCCACATGTTGACCACGTCGAAGACCCGCTTGACGGTGTTCAGCTGATCGGACTTCCCGACAGCCGTACCGCCGGCCCCGTCGTACATGCTCCGCGCCTCGCTGGTCTGGCCCATTGACCCTTCCCGGTTCGTCTTCCCGTCGAATCCGCCGTTCTTTTCTTCGATACCGGGGGTCGAAAGTCTTTCTTCCCCGAAGATCTCGTCCGGCGGCCCCGGTTGGTGACCGCGCTCAAAGAAACCGGTGTCAGCGGCCTGTGAACCGTGCCTTGCCGGGGCCCTCGTCCAGGAAGGTGCGCATCCCGATCTTCTGGTCCTCGCTCGCGAAACACAGCGAGATCCCGTGTGCCTCTATTATCAACCCTTCCTCCATGGAGCACTCGGTGCCCTTATTGACGGCCCGCTTGGCCATCGCCAGCGCGACCGCGGCGCCCTTCGCGTAGCCTCCGGCCACCTTCCGGGCCAGCTCGATGACCGAGTCCTCGCCCGTCACCACCTTCTGCACCAGTCCCATCTCGTGGCACCGGGCGGCCGTGTAGGCCTTGCCTGAGTAGATCATCTCCTTTGCGAGCGCCGGCCCGATGAGGCGGGGCAGCCTCTGGGTGCCCCCCGCCCCGGGAATCACGCCCAGGAGTATCTCCGGCTGCCCGATCAACGCCTTCTCGTGGGCGAAGCGGAAGTCACAGCATATCGCCAGCTCGCAGCCACCCCCCAGGGCGAAACCGTTTATCGCCGCGATGACCGGCTTGGGTATGTCCTCCACCGCGGAGAAGCTCGCCTGGACCAGCCTGATCGCCTTGGTGACCTCTATGGCGCTCGCGTCCACCATCTCCCTGATGTCCGCGCCGGCGGCGAAGTGCTCCTCTCCCCCGGTGATGACCACCGACCTGACATCGTCATCGAAGGAGAGCTCCCGCGCGCACTGCCCTATCTCCGTGAACAGCACGACGTTCATCGGGTTCAGGGGCGGACGGTTCAGCAGCACGGTCGCGACCCCTTCGTCCACGTCCACCTTCAACAGCTCGTACTCATACGCCATGAGACAACCCCTTTCTGCGATTGGATCCCGGCCGGATCGGGACCGGTCGGGCGCGTTGCGCGCCCCCGGCGTCAACGCGCCGGCACGAAGTGTGCCAGGTCGGAAAGCGCGCCCTTCGTCTCAGAGGCCCATGCGGCCTGTACCCGCATCCCGACCCGCACCTCGTCCTCGCCCGCCCCCTCGAGCTGAGCGAGCATGTGGGTGTCGGCGCCGTCGAGCTGGAGCAGGACGTAGATAGCCCTCTCGTCCTCGGAGAGGTCCTTGAGGCCACCCGGGGCGACGCCGGTGTAGGCGACAGTGTAGGAGAGCACCGTTCCCCTCTCGCTCATCCTGATCCAGTCCTCGTCGCGCTCCAGCCTGAGCTCCGTGGTGCACTTCACGCATATCAGGGCTGGGGGCGAGTAAACGGTCCCACAGTTGGCGCACTTTATGCCGAGTATCTTCCTCTCCCTGAACGCCTCGACGTACCTGTCCATGAACCTCTCGGTCTTCCAGCGGAAGGCGGAGAGCGGCCAGGTCCCCGACGTGCTGATGTGCTCCTCCATGTGGGTACCCCCTAGTTGGGCCTGTCGCCCAGCACCGTGACTACGTTGAAGTTCGCGGCCCCGCCCAGGCCGTGTGCGACCGCGTGGTGGACTTCCTTTTCCACCTGGTGCTCGCCGGCCTTACCCATTATCTGCAGCGCGCACTCCGCTATCCGCTCCATCGCGCTCGCGCCGATCGCGTTGGTCGACATCACCGCCCCCGAGGGGCAGTTCGGCAGGTCGCCTCCTATGCCCATCACTCCCCCGTCGAACAGGCGCGGAGCCTCACCCTGGCCGCAGAGGAGCAAACGCTCGAAGTAGATGAAGAACAGGTGGGCGAACGGCACGTAGGGCTCGGCCATGTCGATCTCGGCCGCCGGGTCGGAGATGCCGGCCATCTTGTAGGCCTTGTTGGCGGCGAAGGTGCAGCTCCTCTGGTCATCGAGGACGAGGTTCACCGATCCACCCCCGAACAGGCCCAGGGCCGCGGGCTCCTCGCTGCAGGCCGCGACCCCCTTTATCCAGGCCGGCCGGTCGGTTATGGCCTTTGCCCTGTCCTCCGTGGTGAAGATCATGGCGCAGGCGCCGTCGGTCGCCGGACAGGTATGCCCGTAGCGCAGGGGGTAGGATATCATCCGCGTGGCGGCAATATCCTCGGCGGTGACCCCTTCCTGCTTGAGGTGCGAGTAGGGGTTTCTGACCGCGTTGTTCCGGAGCATCGCCGCCGCCCGGTCGAAGTGGTCGATGGTGCAACCGGTCTTGTGCATGTAACTCGCGGCCTGGTACACGAAGAGCCCGATAGCCCCGCCCAGGGCTCCCAGGAACGGCAGCATCTCCACGCCGTAGGCGAACTGGCTCGCGGCGTCGGCCAGCGCCACCGAGTTCAGCCCCATGGTGGTGTCGCCGTCCGACTGCTTCTCGAAGGCGAGCGTCAGCACGGTGTCGTAGAGGCCGGAGGCGACCATGTAGAATGCGCCGTGCGCCACGGAGGACCCCGTGGTCCCCCCGGTCGTGATGCGGAGGGCGGGCTTCCCCAGTCCTCCCCACTGGCCGCTTCCCCAGAGCTCCGGCGAGTTGATCCCCTCGAACCCCGGCATGTTCCCGGTGACGCAGGCGTCGATGTCGCCGGGCGAGAGACCGGTATCCTCGAACACCGGGCGGACCGCCTCGTATACCAGCTCGGCGATGTTGACATCCCGCCGCTTGCTAACGTGCTTCGAGAACCCTACGCCCGCTATAGCCACGTTTCTCATCGCTGCCCCCTCAGGATGAACACGACATTCTGCTGGGCACACAGGCCGTTCTGCCCCTGGGCCAGGGCGGTCGCGACCTCGCCCGGCACCTGGTGGTCGCCGGCATCACCCCTGATCTGCATCGCCGACTCGACGATCCTGATGAGCCCGGTCGCGCACAGCGGGTTGGCGCCCAGGGCTCCGCCTGACGGGTTGACGGGAAGGTCTCCGTCCGGGCTCGTGGCCCCCGATTCGAGCAGCCCCGCCCCCTCCCCCTCACCGCACAGGCCGAGGGCCTCGTAGAAGATGAGCTCCTCGTGGGAGAAGCTCTCGTGAACCTCGGCGACGTCGATCTCGGCCCGCGGGTCCGAGATCCCCGCCATCCGGTAGGCGGCATCAGCCGCGGCCGCGAGCGAGTCGCAACCGGACAGGTTCCTCTCACCCAGGTAGTAGGTATCGCTCGAGCTGCCCACTCCCTGGATCCATACCGGCCGGTCCGTCATCTCGAGAGCCGTCTTCTCCTCGGCGAGGAGCAGGGCGCAGGCGCCGTCGGTGAGCGGGTAGCAGTTCAGCTCGCGCAGGGGGGAGTACAGCGCCCGGGAGCCCATGACGGCGGCGAGGTCGATGCCGGGAATGCTCCGGCAGGCCTTCGGGTTCCCTGCCGCGCTGCCCAGGTTCTTGACCGAGACGCCGGCCACCTGCTCTTCGCTGACCCCGTATCTCTCCATGTAGGAGCGGGCCTGCAGCGCCCCGGCGCTCAGCTCGTTCAGGAAACCGTTGGGCCGGTCGAAGGTGGGGTCCAGCGCCCAGACCGCGGGCAGGTAGGCCGGGTAGCACGAGGCCATGCTCTCGCCGGCCACCAGGGCTACGTCGTGCAGCCCGGAGCGTACGCGGGCGTAGGCGTACAGCGCCGCGTAGGCACCGTCCATCTCCACCTTGGTCTCCTCCTTCATGAAGGCGGCGAGGGGGCCCACTGTCCTCATGTTGGAGATGGTCCGGCCCTCGAGGAAGTCGTTCTGGGCGCTGACGACCGTGTCTACGCGGTCCTTGGTCACGCCGGCCGAGTCGAGCAGCTCGCGGGTGACCCTGTAGACCATCATCTCCCTGGAGCTGTCTATCCTTGGACGGTGCTCGGTCTGAGCGTAACCCACGACGGCCACTCTTCTGTCCATGCCTGCCCTCCACGCTCCGATTCACCGATGTGCAAAAGTGCCTGACCCTTTTGCACGCTACAGGGGCTTGAAGTACCGGAGGTCTGACAGTGCCCCCCCGGCCTCGTCGGCCCACACCGCCTCGACCCTCATCGAGCAAGCGACCTCCCGCGGGTCCGCCTCTCCGATGACGTGCACGAACGCGGTGTCCGCCCCGTCCGGCTTTATCAGCCCTGTTACGACCGGCACGTCCAGGTCCTTAAAGCCGCCCGCCTTCCCGTCCAGCTCGACCTCGCCGACGGTGAAGCTGACGACGGTCCCCCCCGGACCGACCTCCACCCACTCGTCGGTCTCGACGAAACACCGCTCGCATACCTTCCTCGGGGGCACGAGGACCCTGCTGCATTTGGGGCACCTGGCACCGAGGAGCCTCCTGTCGGCCAGACCCCTCACGAACCTCTCCATCGAAGCGCCGACCGACCAGCTGTAGGTGGCGTCTATGTCTATGCCGAGCTCACGTACGTTCTCCAGGTCCGTCATCGGGTCATCGCCTCCCCCCCGGCTCGAGCACGGCCGCTGCGACCTCCTCGGCCTCCCGTGCGATCTCAGCCACGACCTCCTCCACCGTCGGGACCCCGTCGATCCTCCCCGCCACCTCGCCTCCGAAGAACACGGCCCGGTCGGGCTCCTCCCCGGCCATGGACAGCTCTATCCCCCTGGTCTCGAGGTCAACGCCCTCCTGGTAACCCTCTTCAAAGCCTTTCTGCAGAAGTTCGCCGAGCCGCAACGAGACGCCGTTCTTCAGGTAACGGGCGGGGCCGAACACCGAGATGCCGACCACGCTGCCGTCAGTGCCCGCCTCCAGGACCTTGTCCTTCCACATGGGCTGGAAATCGCTCTCCCGCGTGGCGATGAACCTGGTCCCCATCTGGACGCCGACCGCCCCCAGGCAGAGCGCCGCCACCAGGCCGCGCCCGTCGCAGAACCCGCCGGCTCCGACCACCGGCAGATCCACCGCGTCCACCACCGCGGGCAGCAGGGTCATGGTGTGGACCGGCTCGAAGGCGACGTGCCCTCCTCCCTCCCGCCCCGATGCGATCACCAGGTCCGCGCCGGCCTGCTCGGCCTTCCTGGCGTGGTAGACGGAGGGAGCGACGTGGAACCACAGCGCGCCCGACTCCCTGATGGTGCCGCTCCAGGGTGTGGGGTTTCCGGCCGAGGTGATTATGACCTTGAGCCTTCTAGCGATATCGGGGTCCTTCCTGGCGTCGGTCGTCGCCTTGAAGAGCCCCTCGATGAGCTCGGCGAACTCCTGTGCCAGGGGGATGTTCACCCCGAATATCCCCCCGCTCTCCGCGGTCTTTTCACCGACCGAGTCGAGTGTCATCCTCAGCAGCTCGTAGGGGGTTCTGTCCCAGACGTCCGCCCCGTCCTCCAGCGCGCTGGGAACGGCGATCTTGTAGGCCAGGCCCACCGTGCTTACGACGCCCAGTATGCCCGCGTCGGCGCTGGCGATGCACAGCCGTTCGGTGCTCCAGGGTCCCATGCCCGCCTGGATGATCGGGTACCCGATTCCGAGCATTTCGACAAGCGGGGTCTCGAGCATGTTGCCTCCTTCGCAATGGACGCGTCCTCGAGTCTCGGGCAATGTGGTTTGCCGCCTGTCCGGATTCTATCTACTCCGGGCGGCCGAGCGCCAGTGGACCGGCATATAATCATAGTGACGGGCGTTCCGCGTCCTCGACAGCAACCGGAGAGGCCCGGCGTTCTGCCCGGAGGTGAGATCTTGAAGATAGACCTGGTGGTGCCCGAGAACGAGGAAGGCGTGTCGGTCGGTCGGAAGGCTTTCCTCCCCCCGCTGGGACTGATGTACCTGGCCGCCTACACCCCCGGCGAGGCGAGGGTGCGGATCATCGATGAGAACGTGGAGCCGATCGACTACTCCGACCTCCCGGACCTGGTGGGGATAAGCACGGTCACCACGACCGCGCCGCGTGCCTACAGGATCGCGGATACCTATCGTTCCCGGGGCATCAAGGTGGTGCTCGGCGGGGTGCATCCTTCCATGGTCCCCGGGGAGGCCCTCGTGCACGCCGATGCCGTGGTCGTCGGCGAAGGCGAGGCCGTATGGCCGAGGGTCGTCTCGGAGACACTCGACGGGCTCCCCGCGCCCGTGTACCGGGCGGACCGGTATCTCGACTTCCACCGGCCGCTCCTCCCCAGGAGGGACCTCATAAACCCGGGCGGCTACCTCAGCGCGAACGTCGTGCAGACATCGCGGGGGTGCCCCATGGACTGTCCCTTCTGCTCGGTCACACGTCTCTTCGGTCGGCGGTACAGGATGCGGGACGTGGACAACGTCATCGCCGAGATCGAGACACTGCCACGCAACCGGGTGCTGGGCCGCGTCTTCATCCCCTTCGTCGACGCCGAGATCTCCGCGGGCCGGAAACGGGCGAGGGATCTCTTCAAAGGGTTCATACCGCTCAGGCTCAGATGGGGGTCCCGCGCCTCGGCGTCTTTCGCCGACGACGAGGAGCTGGTCTCGCTGGCGGCCGAGAGCGGATGCCGGTTCCTGTTCATGGGACTGGAAGAGCTCTTCTCGGCGGAGGGCGACCGCGATGAGAGGGTCGAGCGTGTGGGAAGGGCGGTGAGACTGCTCAACAGGCACCGGATACACGTCATCGGGGACTTCGCATTCGGCTTCGACACCGACTATCCCGGTGCCTTCTCGGATGCTGCGTCCTTCGCCATGCGAAACAGGGTGCCCCTCGCCCGGTTCAAGTGCCTCACTCCCTACCCCGGCACGGGCCTGTACGAGAAGCTTCTCGCCGACGGGCGTCTCGAGCCCGGTTTCTGGCTGAAGCCTGGCTGGGAGAGCCGGGTGGTCTTCGAGCCCGCGGGGATCGGCCCCGAGCTCCTGAAGGAGAAGGTGGAGAGGGCGCAGCGGGACATCTACTCCGTGCGCTCCATCATCAAGAGGATGCCGTCGAACCGGCACAGTGCCTACCTGTTCCCCCTCAACCTGCTCTACCGGCTCAAGACAAGGGCTTGACAAGGGCGTCCTCGTCTCCCGTCGCCTTCGCCCCGAGTGCGTGAAAGAAAACCTCAGACCATTTCTTTCATCGCTGAATGAAACAAGACCTCATACATCTTCTTGCACTGTGACAACAGGTCTGATCGGACTCAGCGAGAGCAACAAGACGTACTGAGGTCTTCTTTCACCCGCATTTTCTATATCAAATGGGAAGGATTCTCCCCTTGTATTGCTTAAGGATGCATCAGAATCGGCAATTCCGGCAATGCGAGGTTCCAATGAGAGAAAACCCAGCGGGTGAAGTGAAAAACGATGGCATAAAGCTCGTTTTCGACCGCCACCTGAGGCTCGAATTCCGGGGGGCGAAGATAACCACCGACGCGGGTCTGCTCGCGGTTCGAGAGCTGGACGAGATGGTGGGGCTCACCGAGATGGCCGCCGACTTGATAGTCGAGGGCAGGACGGGAAAGAACCGCCGACAGTTCCGGGACGGTATCCCGCTTCGAGACCGAGATACTTGCCCAGGATGAGAACATCGACGCCCTCTCCTCACTCAACAGCGCGTGGGTTTCCAAAGCGGTATCGTTGTCCAGGGCGAAGAAGGTGGTACTCGATATCGATAGCTCCGAGTCTCCAGTCCACGGCAACCAGGAAGGCTCTGCCTATAACGGCCATTTTGAATCCACCTGCTACCACCCCCTCTTCTGCTTCAACAACTACGGGGACTGTGAGGGGGCGGTGTTGAGACCGGGCAACGTCCACTCTGCCGACGGATGTAGGGAGTTCCTCTCCCCCCTGGTGGACAGGTACAAGGAGATGGGAAAGAAGCTCTACCTGAGGGGAGACGCGGCCTTCGCTTCTCCGGACGTCTACGAATACCTGGAAGACAACGGAATCCTGTATGCGATCAGGCTCAAGGCGAACGCAAACCTCTACCGGAAGATAGACCATCTGATGACCAGACCGGTGGGAAGGCCATCTGTAAAGCCGAAGGTATTCTTCCATGACTTTTTATACCGGGCGGCTTCCTGGAAGAAGTCCAGGAGGGTCATAGCGAAGGTGGAGTGGCACCAGGGAGAGCTATTCCCTCGAATCGGTTTCATCGTGACCAACATGAGCAGAACTCCCGAGAACGTGGTTCAGTTCTACAACAATCGGGCCATGGCAGAGCAATATATCAAGGAGGGCAAGGTCGCCCTCACCTGGACCAGGCTGTCTTGCACGAGGTTCATGTCCAACAAGGTCCGTCTCGCCCTGTTCGTGCTAGCGTACAACCTCGGCAACTTCATAAGAAGGTTCGTACTCCCGAGAGAGGTGGCCCACTGGTCTCTTACCAGCATACAGTTCAAGCTGATAAAGATTGGGGCCAAGATTGTCTCCCACTCCAGGATGACAATCTTCCAGATGGCGGAGGTGGCGGTACCCGAGAATCTGTTCAGGTCAATGCTGTCTCGAATCCACCGATTGGGAAAGGCATGTGCTAGAGCGCCCGCCTTGAGCCTTTGAAAGTCGAGGGCTCAATTCAGGGCCGAAAACACGGGACAACTGTCCCCCGACAACGGGAAATCAGGCTACATGGAGGTGAGATGACAAGGCCGGGCATTGAGGTGGCGGCGAACGACGGTCAATTGTGCCGGAGAGGCCGTATTCGTTGTAAGATATCGGCCTTGGAGGTGACATATTGGGAAATAACGGCTTATGAAAACAAGGAGGAGGCGGAACGGGAATGGAGTCGACCCCTTCTGAATCTGTGAACGCCCGCGTGTCGGCACGGCCAAGATCGTTGTATAATCCAGCGTTGGAGGCGGCATATGAAGGATATCGGGTAAAGATACGCGATACAACGGGAGGTAAAAGGTTTGTTCTGTTCAAGTTGCGGGGCTGAGAACGAGGAAGGGAAGAAGTTCTGTGGGGACTGCGGGGCAGAGCTTGGTGCAACCCAATCGGCCGTCAAGGCTCCGCCACCTATGGCGGTTTCTCCCGTGCAACCACAGGGAGAAAAGAAGAAGGCGGGGGGCTTCTGGAAGTCCGGTGTAGGCATTGCCCTGATTGTGGTAATCGGGGTGGCAGTGCTCGGCGGCATCACCACCGGGATACTCTTCGCGGTGAAGGGCGGCACAGATGATACTCAAACCAAATCCTCAAAAGAGATGCCCACCGAGGAACAAATCGGGCTCCCCATATATCCCAACGCGAAGGTAAGCTTAGGATACGAAGAAGGGAGCGACAACGATAGCGAGCATTATAAGTCTGTCGGCTTGGAAACAGATGATGATGTCGACAAGGTCTTGGCGTGGTACAAGGACAAGTTATCAGGCATAAAGGGCTTCAATGATTTGTCCGAGGAAGCAGAAGGTTTCCTGTTTATAGATGATGGTGGGAAGAAGTCAAGGAATGTGTTGATTACAAAGGATGATTGGGGAGCGACATCAATCATCCTAAGGAATGAGACATCAAGATAATCGGCCGTTAATCAAACCTGTCGATGTCAACGTAAAAGTGCACCGAATATGGTTCTAATCACGTAAGCTTAAGCTCATCTTGAACAGTTGATTTTCGAGAATCCCTTGAAACCGGGCTTTTTCGGCTGTCGATGTCAACGTAAAAGTGCAGTTAGACAAGTCTATTACGGCTTGGCCGTACAACGCGACGGAGGTGCCTGACCCCTCCGGACCGTTGCGTCATGCGAAAAAAATGCGTTTCATTACGGCCTAGTCGGCATACCCTCCGATAGTATCCGTGCCCGCCAACCTGTTGTTCCAGTACATGGCGCGTTCGACCATTATGGGACAGGTGGCGCGGGCGTTCCCCGGCACCTCGTGCTGCACCACTTCCGGCCCCGCTCCCTCTATCATGTAGGTCACCTCGCAGGTCACAGGGGCCCCGTTCGGGTTCTGGATGAGCAGCCAGGTTTCGAACCCCCAGGCCGACGAGCCCTCGGGCAGGTACCAGTCCATGGCGGGGGACGTCACCCCTATCGAGGAGTGGTACGCCATGGTCGGTGACAGTCCCTTCCAGCTCATGGTCCGGTCCACGGCTATGGCCGAGCCGTCGAGGCTTTCCACCCGGGTCGAGAAGTCCCTGTTACCGATAAGCATCTCCGGATTCAGACAGAACCTGCTTTCCGGCGCCATCACGCCGCCTTCCACTACGTTCGTGCCGTCGCTGAGCATGTAGGTGGCCTGAACCTCGACGTCGTGCTCGTTCGGGTTAACGATCGTTATGTAGCATTCGAATCCCCATGCCGTCGACCCTTCGGCCAGGTACCAGGTCGAGAGTGGGGAATCGGCGCTGTCACGCCGTCCGTGGCCCTGCTCGAGGATCCCGGCCGGCGCCGCGATCGAGGTGTAGCAGGCCATCACGAGCATCAGCTGTGAACACAGGAGCACCGCCATGGTCCTGCCCGAAATGGTGGTAGGGCTCCCAAGGATAGTCGCGCTCTTCATTCCCCGCACCCCCAGTCCGCATCGACACTCAGGGAATCGTCTTGCCGCGTGATCGTACGGCCGCATCGACGCCTCGATTATACCGCGCGCCGACCGGCTGCGCCGGGTTTGAGGATGTGTTTATTCAGAGAAGCCGCCGATGGTGTCGGTGCCCGCCCCGCGATTGTTCCAGTACATGGCGCGCTCGCACATTATGGGCTTGCCCGCCGTCTTGGAGGTGACCATAATGGCTGCACGCCCTTCGACCCCCGAGTGCTCGAGCATGTTGAATGTGCGCCTGGAGTTTGCCGGTATCGTCTCCGACTTCGTGACGTTGCCCTGGCCGTCCGGCGTCATGTAGGTTATCTCAGCGGTGATCGTCGAGTCGTTCGGGTTCTGCACGAGGGTCCAGGTCTCCCTGCCGTCCGTGGTCTGCCCGTCCGGAAGGAAGAAGGTCATGTGCGCCTGGGCCATCCCTATCGAGTCATGGCAGGCCTCTCCCGCATCCGGCCCGCCCTTCCAGTACATCGCCCGCTCGGCGATGATGGGCCCCGAGCCGTGCACCCAGGTGGACAGGTCCGTGTTCGAGACCTCGCCTACGTCGTTGACCCTCACCGTCTTGCGTGAGTTGGCCGGCATGGTGAAGGCGGGTGGTGTGACGGGGCCCGAGGGTGTCATGTAGGTGGTCGTGACCTCGACCTCCGTGTCGTTCGGGTTCTGCACAAGCACGTAGTCCGTGAACCCCCAGGCGGTGGTGCCCTCCGCGAGGAAGTAGTCGGTAGCCGGGGCCACGGTACCGATCGAGTCGTGTCCTTCCCGGCGGGCGTCTCGGTACATGGCGCGCTCCGGGATGACCGGCACGTCGGAGGTGACCTTGATGGATGCGTCCCTGGCGCCGATGTCGTCCTTCATGCCGAAGGTGGCGCGCGAGTTGCCCGCGACCTGCTTGTCGAACACCTGGGGACCGGCGCCCTCGATCATGTAGGTGACCTGGCAGTTGGCGGTCTGCGCGTTCGGGTTCTGTATGAGGAGCCAGCACTCGAATCCCCACTCCGAGGAGCCTTCCGCGAGGTACCAGGTGGTGTTCGGCGAAGGGACGCCCACGGCAGAGTGCGCCTCCTCCGACTGCGCCCCCTCCCCCGTCCATGTCATGGTCCTGTCCACCGCGATGGGCATGCCCTCCCGGCAGACGACGCGGGTCGAGAAGTCGATCGCCCCTACCACGTCCGCCGGAAACACGGTGGCCTGGCTGCTCGGGGGCAGGGTCACCGTACCACCGGAGACCGGCCCGCCGCTCGTCATGTAGGTTATCTCGCAGTCAGCCGCCGTCGTGTTCGGGTTCTGTATCGAGATGTAACAGGAGTACCCCCAGGCGGTTGAGCCCTCGGCGAGATACCACGTGGCGTTCTGCGATGCGTCGGCGGCGAAGGTCGCGTTGATCGTGTGGTCGGCCGACACGTTGTTGAAGGTGTAGTTCGAGGTCGGCGTGACGGACGCCCCATCAACGGTGACCGTTTCGATGTGGTGGTTGGCAGCCGGCGTGATGGTGAACGCCTGGTCCTCACCGTCGTTGACAACAACTGTCCCCGCGGGATCTATGGCGCCGTTCGCCCCGGCCGAGGCCGTGATGAAATGGGTCACGGCCGCAGTGGGCTCGCCTGTGTTCACCCCGATGAAGCCCCCTGAGGCCAGGGTGTCGGTCCCGTTGTAGGCGAGGCAGAAGACGGCGAGATCCCCGGTGTCGCCTGTATCGGTCCAGGGGTACGGACCTACCTTCGCGTACACGTGACCGTCGTAGCATCCCGCGTATACGGTTCCCTGGATGCACGCCAGGCCGAATACGTCCGTGCCCGCGGTATCCCCGGCATCGGTCCAGGCGCCCGTGCCCGTCTTATAGTAGACGTGCCCGTTTGAGCACCCGGCATACAGGGTCGAGGCGCCGTTGAAGGCGAGGCTGTAGGCGTAGGCGGCCCCGACGAATCCCTTGCTGGCCCACGGGGAGCTCCCCGTCTTCGAGTAGACGTACCCGTTGGCATCCGAGGCGTACAGGGTGTCCGCGCCGTCCCAGACAAGGGCGTAGAGGGGATTGCCCGCATTGAGACTGGTGCTCGCCCACGGGCTACCCCCGGTCCTGGAGTAGACGTTGCCGTTGCCACATGCGGCGTACAGGGTGTCCGCGCCGTCCCATGCGAGCCCGACCACCGATGTTCCCCCGGGCAAACCCGTGTTGGTCCACGGGCCGCCGCCCGTCCTCGCGTAGACACCCCCGGTGCCCGCGTAGAGCGTGTTCACCCCATCCCAGGCCAGCGCGGTGACGGCGGTGACATCGACGTAGCCGAAGTCGGTCCATGGTCCCGTCCCGGTCCTGGAGTACACGTGGCCGTCGTTACACCCGGCGAAGAGCGTGTTCGGACCGCCCCAGGTGAGGCTCTCGATCCGCTGAGTCCCCTTGCAGGTCGTGTCGGTCCAGGGGCCACCTCCTGTCTTGGCGTACACGTGACCGTCATCGCACCCGGCGTAGAGCGTGTCCACACCGTCGTACACGACGGCCCACACGTAGTTGTTGGTGCCCGCCGTGTTGCCGAGGTCGACCCAGGGGTCGGAGCCGGTCTTTGAGTACACGTGCCCGTCGAAGTCACCGGCATAGATGGTCGTTCCGCTGATCTCCAGGCTGTAGGTGTAAGTGCCGCCCGTGGGGCCGAGGTCGGTCCAGGCGTCCCCGTCGGGCCTCGCCGCGACGTGGCCGTAGCCGCACCCGGCGTACAGGGTGTCTGTGCCGTCCCAGGCGAGGACGTTGATATAACCATTCCCCGTCGGGTCCCCATAGTCGCCGAACGGGCCACCGGCGACACTGGCCGAGACCCTGCCGTTGAAGAGACTGCTCCCGGCATAGAGGGTGTCGTCGCCGTCCCAGACGAGGCTCGACACGTCGGAACCAGCGGACCCGAACCAGGTCCAGGAGCCACCCGGGGTCCAGGAGTAGACGTTCCCGCTCTCGTCGCCCGAGTAGAGCGTGGTCCCGTTCCAGGCGAGAGCCCGGACGGTGCCTCCCGTGAAACTCGTGTCGACCCAGGGCCCGGACCCGGTCCTCGAGAAGACATGCCCGTTGCCGTTGCCGCAGTACAGCGTGTTCACCCCGTCCCACTCGAGCGCGTAGATCTTCTCGCCATCGGGTGTGCTCGAGGCGGTGAACCCGGTGTCGACCCAGGCGCCCGAGCCCGTCCTCGAGTACACGTGGCCGCCGGAACCCGCCGCATACAGGGTCGCGCCGACTCGGAGCATCGCGTATACAGTCCAGTACCCGACGGGACCCGTTGTGGTCCATGAGATCGGCTCTGCCATGGCCGGCCGACCGGCGGCGGCTAGAATCAGTACGAGCGACAGGACACAGGCAATGGCAATGACCTGAGTTGCCCTCTTCATCTTCGCCCTCCCTTGGAATCCGACGATCCTTACTATTTTCGGCTCAGGGAGGGCCGCTTCACTATCCGTAATAGTCCGGCATTCGCGTGTAGGTGTATGACCGACCGGGCTCCCCACACCGAGCGCCTGCGGAACCCAGGCCTGCCGAAGAGACCTCATCGCCGCACAGGCCGCAGCGGAGACAGCCCGGTGGAGGTCCCATCGTCCCTTTCTGCCCGCTATGGGGGCGATCTTCCTCTCTTAAAAGACGGTGAGACACTCATCCGCCGGGCGCTTGACACGGTGGCGGAGGCGCTCCTATAATTGGTCTGACCATCTGATGAATATTGGTGCGGTCAGGTACTCCTACAGGAGCGGCAAGCGAGGGGAGAGAGACGATGCCGGTCAGACTCGATGAATCATCAAAGGTGCGGCCCCTCGAGAGGAACTCGAGGATGCGGCAGGCGATACTCGATGCCCCTCTTCGAATAGGTGTCGAGCGTGCCGGGCTCTGGTACGAGGGTGAGGAGCTCGCAGGCGACGCTCCGCCGGCCATCAGGAACGCCCTGGCGCTCCAGCACCTGCTGGCCAACGTTGATCTGGTCATCCGCGATGACGAGCTGATCGCCGGGAACAAGACCAGGCACCTGCTGGGGCTCCCCTGGTTCATAGAGCGCGGTGACATAAACCACATCCTCGCGACAGAGCTGGGCGCGCTGGGAAAGAGGAGGACGGACGGCGTCGTGCTGGACCGCAACGACGTCCGCGAGATCAGGCGACTTCTGAAAAAGTACCGGAAGCGCTCGGCGCTCGCCGACATCTACCGTTCGCTCAAGAAAGAGGGACTGCTCAAGGAGCCGCGGCTGCCCCGTCCGCGAGAGGTCCGGGACCTGGCACGGGGGCTCGGCCTCGAGGGCCTGAGGAAGAACGCCGCCCGGTGGCTGCTCCCGGTACTCAGGTCGCCCCGCCTTGCTCTTACCGTTCGCAGGAACCCCGAGTACGTCGGGATACCCCTGAACGGGGCCTACGCGATCCTCGGGTACCAGGGCCACCTGATCCTTGGGCATGACCGAATAATCCGGAAGGGATACTCCGGCATCGCCGCCGAGGCGGAAGAGCTCGCCTCGAGGATAGACCCTGAGGACGCGGACCGGGAAGAGAAGCTCCGGTTCTACGAGGCTGTGGGTATCTGCTGCCGGGCCGCGCAGGGCTATGCGCTCCGGCTCGCCTCGCACGCGGAGGAGATGGCATCCGCAACGCCGGACGGTTCGAGGAAAGCCGAGCTCCTCAAGATGGCGGGGAGCCTGCGACAGCTCGCGCGGGGTGCGCCCGGGGACTTCCGCCAGGCGGTGCAGTCGGTCTGGCTCTCGATGCTGATCCTGGAGCTCTATCACCCTATGAGCACGATATCCGTGGGCCGGCTGGACCGGATGCTCACGCCGTTCTACGAGAAGGACCTCGCCGCGGGCCGGATCACCCCCGAGGAGGCCCGCGGGTATCTGGAGGAGCTGTTCCTCAAGATCTGGACGTGCACGCTCTATCTCGGGCCTTCGCTCCAGGAGTCGTCCTCGTACAGATTCCCCGGCTACCAGGCCGTCACAATCGGGGGCACGGACGAGCGCGGGGAGGACGTCACCACCGAGGTCAGCATGCTGTGCATCGACGCCCTGGACGCCGTCCGGCCGGTCATGGATCTGTGCGTCCGGATCCACCCCGGCAGCCCGCCCCAGCTCATCGACAGGGTGGTCAGGGCGATATCAGACGGGGTCAGCCTCGCGGTCTACAACGACGAGGTGATATCGAAATCGCTCCGGCGGATCGGGGTGAGCGAGGAGCACGCCAGGGATTTCGCAATAATCGGCTGCGTCGAGCACGTGTCCGCCTCGCGCACGGGCGGCAACACGGGCTGCGGCCAGGTGAACCTCGCGGCGCTCCTCGACATGGCCCTCAGGAACGGCTCCATGGGACTCCCCATGTCCCGGTTCGTGAGCGGAGGCGGCGGCCTCGTCGAGGGCGACTTCCGCCTGCCGGGCGATTTCGAAGAGCTCATGGAATCGTTCGGGAGGCAGCTGGACCACGCCCTCGACGAGATAGTCCGGGGGATAGGGGTGGTCGACACCGAGTACCTGAGACGGCCGACGCCCTTTATCTCCATGACAATCGACGGATGCCTGGCCGGCGGGCGGGACATAACCGCGGGCGGGGCGCTCTACGACGTCAGCGCCATCGAGCTCACCGGCCTCGCGAACGTGGCGGATTCGATGGCCGCAATCAGAAAAGCGGTGTACGAGGAAGGCTGGATCTCCCTGCCGGACCTCATCACTGCCATGGACACGAACTTCCGGGGCAACGAGAGGCTGCGACAGAGGCTGGTCAACCGGGCACCCAAGTTCGGCAACGACGACGACGAGGCCGACCTCATAGCCCGTCGCGTCATGGACATGGCGTTCGAGAGGATACTTCCGCGAAAGAACATCCGCGGGGGGCAGATGACTCCCGTGTATCTCTCGCTCGCGCTCCATATCATCTTCGGCCAGGTCCTCGGGGCGACCCCCGACGGCCGGCTGGCCGGGACGCCCATCTGCAACAGCCTCTCGCCTGCGAACGGGAGAGAGAGGAACGGCCCCACCGCCGTGCTGAACTCGATTGCGAAGATCGACACTACGGGGCTCTCGACGGGATCCGCGGTGAACATCAAGTTCCATCCCTCGGCGTTCGCCGCGGACGAATCGAAGCGTAAGCTCGCCGACATGATGCTCGCATACTTCGAGAAGGGCGGGCCGCAACTCCAGGTGACGATGGCCGACGCCGACACGCTGCGCGACGCGAAGAAGCACCCTGAGGACTACCCGGACCTTGTCGTCAAGGTCGGGGGGTTCAGCGCCCTGTTCACGGACCTGGGCGCCGACGTACAGGACGAGATAATAGAGAGGACGGAGCACGGTCTGTGAGGTCTAAGTGTTCCGTTTCATGAGTACGGTAACGCACCGAGAGCGTCGATGCGCCGCATCCCGCAAGGCGCGCGACCGACGCGTACTCTCGGTAGTACTCGGAGGGAGCGGAACGCAGCGGGTGTGGATGCATTCGGCGTTCGAATGCGAGCGTACTCATGGAATGGAGCACTAAGGGGAGGGGAGCATGCTCACACCGGTGAGAAGCGAGAAGAAATCCGAGCAGGTGTACGAGAAGCTGCGCGACTCCATACTCACCGGGGAGTTCCAGGCCGGCGACAGGCTCCCGACCGAGCGGAGGCTCTGCGAGATCCTCGAGGTGAACAGGAGCTCGGTCAGGGAGGCCCTCAAGCGGCTGGAACAGGCCAGGCTGATCGAGGTGCGCCAGGGAAGCGGCTGCCTGGTGCTCGATTTCAAGGCCAGCGCGGGATTCGACCTGCTGAACGACCTGCTCCTCCCGGGAGGCCGGCTCGACGATATCGCCGTCAGGAGCATCTTCGAGTTCCGTATGCTGATGTGCTCCGAGATCGCGCGGCTTGCCGCGAGGAGGATACAGGAGCCGGAGCTCGAGGAGCTGCGCCGGATCCTGGAGGAGATCGAGGCGCTCGACCCGGGTGACATCGACCGGCTCCAGCTGCTCGATTCGCGGTTCCTCTACACCATGGCGCGGGCGAGCGAGAACCTGGCGTTCATCCTCATCCTGAACTCGACCAGCGACATATACCTGGAGAACAGGAACTACTTCTCGGCCATGTTCGCCGAGCAGATGGGAATGCGGGATGTCTACCGCGAGCTCCTGGTCGCACTCGAAGAACATGACGAGAAACGCAGCATGGAGCTGTTCGGCGAGCTGCTGCGCAGGGGCGAGAAGGCCTTCTTCGAGCACCTGGAGAGCATCGCCTGAAACGGGCGGACGGGGAGGCTGATGCGGTCGTGCCCTCACCGCGGACCGAAGAGATCGACATGCGCGAACGGATCGGGCTTCCTGCCCACCCGGAGATAGACGCGTTCGCGCTCGAGGACTTCCCCCGCCTGGTACGGCTCCGCGAGGAGCTGATCGGGGCGCAACCCGCGATCTGCGTAGAGCGGGCGCGCCTGCTGACCGAGTTCCACCGGCGCGAGGGTTTCGACGAACGCAGGCCGGTCCTGCGCCAGGCCGGGGCGCTGGCCCACGTCCTGGACCACCTTCCGACCCCGGTGTTCGGCGACGAGCTGATAGTGGGGTCGACCACCTCCAAGCGCCTCGGTGTGCCGATCTTTCCCGAGTTCACGGGCCTGACGATATGGCCGGAGCTGACGAGCATCTCCGGCCGGAACGACTACCCGGTCCTCGTCTCCGACGCTGAGATCGACGTGCTCTCCGAGGAGGTGTTCCCGTTCTGGAAGGACCTTACCGTGCACGAGTACGTCCGCAGGACCGGTGACAACCCGCTCTGCCTGGGCGTGTTCGAGCGGTTCAAGTTCTTCCTCGCGCCGAAGTCCAACGGGATCTCGCACCTGATCCCGGACTTCGCCTCCGTGGTCGACCGGGGGCTCGACGACATCGCCGACGAGGTCCGTGCCGGGACGGAACGCGCTTGCGACGAGTCGGCCGAGGAGTTTCTCTCCGCGGTCCTGGTGGCCCTCGAGGCCGTCGTCCGGTTCGCGGGGAGGTACGCCGACGAATGCGCGCGGCTGGCGGGTAGCACGACCGGTGGGAGGGCCGAGGAGCTGGCGCAGACCGCCTCCATCCTTCGAAAGGTTCCGGCGAAGCCCGCGAAGGGTTTTCGTGAGGCGCTGCAGGCGATATGGATCACCCAGGTCGCTCTTCACCAGGAGAATACCAACGCGGCTTTGAGCTTCGGCAGGCTGGACGGGATACTCGACCGGCCGTACGGGGACGACCTGGAGTCCGGGCGGCTGGACCGGAAGAGGGCGGCCGAGCTCCTGGGCTGTTTCTTCATCAAGATGCAGGACCACGACGTCCTCACCCCGACCGCGAGCCGCATAGTCCTGGGAGGCGGTTCGGCCAACCAGGCGGTCACCGTCGGGGGGCTCAGGCCGGACGGCACGGACGGCACATGCGAGACCTCCCTTCTCATCATCAAGATGGCGGAGCTGCTCGCGCTCAGGGAGCCCAACCTGTGCGCGAGGCTGCACCGCGGCTCCCCCGGGGAGTACAGAAACGCCATCGTGAACTCGATATTCAGCACCGGGGCGTCACCGGCCGTGTACAACGACGCCGCGATAATCGATGCGCTGACCGCGCACGGAGTAGGCACCGGGGACGCCCGCGACTACGGGCTGATCGGCTGCGTCGAGACCGCCAGCGCCGGCAGGACCATGAGCATGACCGGCGCGATCCTGTTCAACCTCGCGTCGGTGATGGAGCTCGCCGTCAACGGGGGGGTCGACCCCCCATCCGGCAGGAGGATGGGCCCGGAGACGGCAAGGCTCGACCTCTGCGGCTCGTACGAGGAATTCCTGGCGGCCTTCCGCACGCAGCTCGAGTCGCTGGTCGACCTGGCGGTAGAGTGCAACCGCAGGTTCGCGCACGCGCACGCGGTCCTGCATCCCACGCCGCTGCTTTCCTCGCTGATCGAGGGCACCATCGACGCGGGTGCGGATGTGACCCGGGGAGGCGCCAGGTACAACTCGTCCGGCGTCGCGGTCGTCGCCCTCGCCGACGTAGCCGACTCTCTCTCAGCCCTCAAGCACGCCATCTTCACAAAGGACGGCTGTGTCTCCCCCGCCGAGCTCATGGACGCCCTCGCGGATGACTTCGCCTCGCACGAGAGAACGCGGGCCTTGCTCACCCGCAAGGTGCCAAGGTACGGGGCGGACGACCCGGCGGCCGACGCCGTCGCCGTCTCCCTCGTGGAGATGATCGAGGCGGCTTTCTCCAGGCACTCCAACTTCCGCGGAGGCCGCTATCACGTCGGATACTGGAGCATGACTCTCCACGCGGGCGCATTCGCGCTCACCGGCAGCCTGCCGAGCGGCAGGCGAAGGGGAGAGCCGCTGGCCTCCGGCGCCACTCCGGTCTCGGGCGCCGCGCGAAGAGGCCCGACGGCGTCCGTGGCCTCGACGGCCAGGCTCCCGGCGGAGTGCATGGCGAACTGCATCGCCAACAACCACAAGCTGTCCAGGAGCTTCCTGTGCGAGCCGGGAAGGCTCGAGCTGCTGAAGAACATGATCGACGGCTACTTCGATATCGGCGGAATGCAGATCCAGTTCATTATCCAGGACAGTGAGACCCTCCTGGAGGCGCAGGCCATGCCGGACAGATACCGCGATCTTCTCGTCAGGGTTTCCGGCTACAACGCCTACTTCTGCGACCTGACCCGCGAGATGCAGGACGAAATCATCGCGCGGACGGAAGACCGGCTGGGGTAGAATCACGGCGAGGAGTTCCATTTCGATGGCCGAGATACATGAGGATCCAGGGACAAACACGAGGCCCGTTCCTCAGCTGCCGCTGGAGGGCTTCGTACTGCATGCTCTGCTGACGGTTGTGGCTTTCGCATTCAATCGCCTGAAGGTCCTCGACGCCCGTTTCGGGCGCGCGGTCGCGGGGTACGACGCCGTCTACGTCTTCAGTACGCCGTCGTCCGAAAGGACCCTGGTGTTCGGGCGGGGCAGGATCAGGACCAGGAGAGGAAGAGCCCCTTCGCCCGACTTCGAGATCTCGATCCTGGACCCGCCGGGCGCCCTCCGGGCCATCCTTCGGAATCCCGACGACCCCATATCACTCGTGGTCCAGAACAAGATAGAGCAGAGCGGAAACCTCTTTTTCCTGTACAAGCTCGGGTCCCTGTTCGGACTCTCACGGGCGTACCTGAACAGGGTCGCGGGCGGTGTGCCGGTATGGCGAAAGGCCGTTAAGACATGAAAGCCGCGTGCAGTTAAGGAGGACGGCAGGCACATCTACGTCGCGTGGTGAACCTGACCGGGAGAGGGGATGTGAGAGACGCGGGTCAGGGTGTATAGTGGAGCGCGGTAGAAGGCTCCCGTGCCGCAGCGGGAGCGAGTCGGGGAAAGGGAGGCAGAGATGGACGCCGGCGATTACCTTTGGGATTATCGTAGCCCCTACGCATGGATGGAGAAGGTCAGGACCGGTCTGCCACCGTTGATTATCTGCGTCGCGATCACCGGGGGCGTGCACGGCAAGGAGTACTCCGAGTGCCTCCCCGAGATGCCGGAGGAGCAGGCCGAGCAGACGGCCGAGGCGTATGAGGCAGGGGCCAGCATCGTGCACGTCCATGCCCGGAACCCGGAGTGCTGGTGGCTCGCCTCCAGCAACCCCGAGGACTACCTGAAGGCCAACTCGCTTATCCGTGCGAAGTGCCCCGACATCATCATCAACAACACCACCGGAGGTGGCGCCGGGCTCACCATGGAGCAGCGCATGGCGAGCATCTACGCGAATCCCGAGCTGTGCTCGCTGAACCTGGGGCCGTTCGTCTTGAAGGTGCAGATGAAGGAGAGGAAAGAACCCATCCCGAGCCCCCGCGACGCCATGCTCTTCGACCAGTGCATGCCGTGCGGCTACAGTGACATCTCCACCTTCGCGAAGGAGATGAAGGAGAAGGGAATAAAGCCGGAGATGGAGCTCTACCACCCGGGGATGTACTGGGTGGTACAGGACCTCATCATGCAGGGCCTCATCAGCCCCCCGTATGACATCCAGTTCGTGCTGGGGTTCCAGACCGGCTCTTTCCCGACCCCGGCGAACTTCCTGTCGCTCGTCAACGAGCTCCCGCCCGAGTCCATCTTCTTCGCCATCGGGGTGAGCTACTTCCAGCTGCCCATGAACGTCATGTCCGTGATGCTCGGCGGGCACGTGCGCGTGGGCCTCGAGGACAACGTCTACTACGCCCGGGGCCGGAAGTTCAAGAGCAACGCCGAGGCGGTCGCCCGCATCGCCAGGATAGCAAGGGACATGAATCGGGAGATAGCGACCCCTCAGCAGGCGAGGGAGATGCTCGGCCTGTCGCAGAAGCCCAGCAGTTATTGAACCGGACCGGGCTGCCGGCGGCAAAGAGGAGTCTTTACGCGACGCGACGACACGCGATCGGTGCAAGCGAAAAAAAGGAGGACGAGGATGTCAGCCAGGAACAAGCCGAGTCACGAGGATGCGGTCAAAGGCCTCATGACCCACGACATGGGTATCATCGAGTCGCTGCTCGCGATGCAGCTCGGGAACATCGAGGATTCCGGCCTGGACCCCAAGTTGCACGCACTGGTGCGCATCGCTGCGCTCGTGGCCATCGATGCCCCACCCGCCTCTTACATGTGGCAGGTCGGCGTGGCGCTCGAGAGCGGTGTAACACCCGATGAGATACTGGGCGTCCTGATCGCCCTCGCTCCTACCGTCGGGATGGCCCGTGTGGTCGCGGCGGCCCCGGAGATCGCTCTCGCCCTCGGCATGGAACTGGAGGGCCTCGAATTCTAGGCAGCGGCACCCGAGAGAAACCGTTGGAAGATCCTACAGCATGGAGGGAACAGCATGCCCCCATTCGTAAGACGGAGACCGTTGATGAGAGCGGCAGTCGTAGGCGGCGGCGCCTACGCGATAGGCAAGCGCTCGGCGAGGAAGGAAGACCAGGTCAACGCCGGGGTTGAGGACGCACAGGCTCAGGCTCAGCAGGCGCAGCAGGTGGCGGCGCAGGCCGCGGCCGCGCCGGCGGCGGCCCCGAGATCGACGGGGATCTCCGAGGAAGACATAGCGAAGCTGAAGCAGCTGGCCGAGTTGCATGATTCCGGCGTCCTGACCGACGCGGAGTTCGAGCAGGAGAAGAAAGAAATACTGGGCGGCTAGCCGTCCCAGGTCGAATCTTGCTTTCAAACCCTGGTATCGATGCCATAGGAAGCTTGTACCGCCTTCTCCATCAGTGATATTTCTTCATCAGAAAGTCGTTCAAAATGCTCATCTCGCTTGGTTGCCGATAGCCGTCCGTTGTTCTGCAGACAGAGTCGGATGAACAGGCTAGCCAGCTTATCAGGCATATCAACGATCTCGCTGATTGCTTCTTTCGCCTTGTCATAGTTCTTTAGAAATTCAAGTTCCACCGTGAGTTCCTCATCGATAGTGTTCTTGATGAATCCAAAGAGCGCTTCTGCTTGATGCGTCACGTCGATGTATTTATAGAAGTGAGCAGTGTCGTTCAAGACGGTCATATGACCTACTTCGTCGAGATCGTACTCTACAAGGGACATCAGAGGCAGCGAGAACGCCTCCAGCGACTTGTCATAATCGGCGATATGCTGAAGCATCGCAGCGGATACGGGAAATAGCATTCCCTCCGGTGTGAAACCGCGGGTTGCCAGGATGTTGTGGATAAGGAACCGATGAATCCTGCCATTGCCATCCATGAACGGATGCAGGAAAACAAATCCATAGGCAATCGCAGCGCTCTGAATAACGGGCTGTAAATCTCCTTCTGTCATCTGAGTATTCGCGTCAATCAGACCTTCCATCAACTCCGGAAGGTCTTTCGGCCTGGGTGCAACAAAATAAACTCTCTCCTGTTGCCAGGAAATAGACTCGCCAACATAGTTCTGGGTTGTTCTGTAATCGAATTCCCTAAAACGTTCATCGACGATCTGATCATGTGCCTCAACCAGTTTTGTCTTGCTACAGAAGTCCTCACGATCAGCTGAATGTAACAAGGCGGTAAATCGTTCAATACGGGTGGAACCAGGCTTGATATTCTCAATTTCAAACGAAGACTTCGTCTCTTTTAGATAGAAATAGCTCAGGGCACGTTTCAGCAGGTCCGGCGAATAGCTTGAAACAACCTCTCTTGACCGATCAGCTAATCGCGCATCTACATAGTCCTGAAGCGCCTTTGTACGTCTGACTGTAGGACAGAAACGAGAATCTCCCAGGAGATTGTTGTCAATTCTCTGGCGCGTGATACGACGACCCGGTCTTAGTGTGAAGTACTGATTCGTGTCCAGCAAGCTCACGTAGTTGCCCGTCTTCAAGTCCTCGATTGGCAGAGTCCTGCCTGTGAGAAACTCGTAGAGGAACCACAAGCGTCGGACGTATTTTCCCTGGGGCTTGGAATGAACGTAGTCTAGAAAGAGCTCCAATTCAATCGTTTCAAACAGGCATGCAAGAATGCCCAGGTTGGTTCCATCATATTTCAGTGCAAATTCCAGGTGATCGCCAGGACCCTCTCCCGGCCAGTAGCTGGACGGAAATATTTCTTGGATCTTGCCTCTTGTCTCAGTAATACGCCTTGTTGCTCTGCCAGTGACGTAGGATACGTGCCAGTTTGAGATAACTTCGAGTTCATAGCGGTCGATGAGTCTGGCATATCCGGCTGGTCTAAGTTCACCATCTTCTTGCTCTTTTCTCGCCATCGCGCTCTCCTGGCAGCCGTCGGAAACTACTAATATGATTAGAATCGGAGTATATCACCAATATACGCTTAGTAACAAGGACTACAACGCAGAAACACTTAAGAATATCGGCCTGCTTCCATGATTACTTAGGATTATCCAAATACGCCTAAGATCAGAGCGCTTTCGTACAAAACAAGGTCATCAGAGGCTGGCGGAGGGGGTGGGATTTGAACCCACGGAACACCTTGCGATGTTCAACGGATTTCGAGTTCCAAGTGGTTCGTGTTATCCAGTCCATCTGGTGTTGTCCTGTGCTATCTGCTTTTGTCTACAGCTTGTCCACGGACCTGCTCTGGTATCGGAACTCTACGGAGTGAACCCCACCACGTCGTGCCCTCCTGTCCAACCGTTGTAGTCGAAGTACATGGGCCTCTCACAGATTATCGGCTGGTCGGAAGACACCTTGGCAGATATGTCCTGGTCGGCACCGGCGTCCTGGTTCACGTCTACGGTCAGCCGGGAGTTGGCGCTCACGGTCCAGTCCTTGGGGATCGCCTGTCCAGAGGACGTGTAGTAGGTGATGGTGACGTGGGCGTCACTGTCACCCGGGTTCTGCAGGCATAGCCACTCGTTGAAGTTGTCTCTTGTGGTCCCTTCCGCGAAGTACCAGGTAGCAGTTGTAGCGTTGGCTCCCAGGACGTCGTGGCCACCGGTCCATGCTCCGTGGTAATCGAAGTACATGGATCTCTCGGCTATGAAGTCTGAAGTGGAGGTGAGCTCTACGGAGTCGTCTTTGTTGGAGCCTATCTCCTTGTTCACGGATACGGTGAGGCGCTCCCTGGCCGGGACCGTGTAGGACTTGCTTATGGGGTCTCCCTGTCCGGAGCCCAGCATGTAGCGTGCGTTCACGATTACGGGAGAGCTGCCCGGGTTCTGCAGGCAGAGCCACTCCTCGAAGTTGTCTCTGGTGGTGCCTTCCGCCAGGTACCAGCTCTTTGCGGGGGAGTTGGCCCCCACCACGTCGTGTCCCCCGGTCCAGGCCCCGTGGTAGTTGAAGTACATGGGCCTTTCAGCCACCACTGGCTGGTCGCTTGATAGATGGAGGCTGGCGTTGAGGTTTGAGCCTATCTGGTCTCTGGTCTTGAAGGTGGCGCGCGAGTGGGCGCCCACAGAACCCGAGGCGTCCTTCTGGCCCAGTCCCTCCACCATGTAGTGGAAAGTGATGTTGGCGGTGGTGTCTCCGGGGTTGAGGACGGTTATGTACTCGTCGAAGTCGTCCAGGGTGTTTCCCTCGGCGAAATACCAGCTGGTGTTGGCAGAAGTTGCCCCTATGGCGTCCGAGCCTCCCGTCCAGGCACCATTGTAGTTGAAGTACATGGGGCGCTCGGCAACCATGCCGGTGCCCGTCGACACCACCCTCATGCTCACTTCCTTGCCGGCTCCTACGAGCTGGTTCATGTCCACGGTGAGCCTGCTGGCCGGTGCAAGCGAGTAGTACTGGGACTGGGTTGTCCCGTCTGGGAACATGCAGGTTATCCAGGTGTCGGCGGCCGTCCCGTTGGGGTTCTCAAATGTGGCGTACTCCTGGAAGTTCTCCCCCGTGTAGCCTTCTGCGAAGTAGAATGTGGACTTCCACTGGCTCGGAGGAGGCATGGGGGGGCCGATGTTGTAGTACCAGACCCCGTGGAAGACCGTCCCTGCATAGAGGGTGTAGTGGACCGGGTCGTAGGCGAGGGAGTAGATCGAGTTGCCTGACATCCCTATGCCGGCGTTGGTCCAGGTGGTGCCGTCGTACTCCATGACACTCTGGCCCGTCCCGGCATAGAGCAGGTTGTGGCCCGGGTCATAGACGAGGGATTCGAACATCGAAGTTCCATAGGTATGGCTCCAGCTGGTGCCGTCGTACTTCCAGACCCCGTCACCTGTATAGGAATATATGGAGGGATCGTAGATGGAAGAACCCGCGTAGAGCAGGTTGTGGACTGAGTCGTAGCCAAGGCAGTTGATGTAGTCGCTCGAGATATTTCCACTGATGTCTGCCCAGATGATACCGTTGTACTTCCAGACTGTCCCCCCGTCCGTCCCAGCGTAGAGCAGGTTGTGGACTGAGTCGTAGGCGAGGTCGGAACTCGGCGTACTTCCGCTGATCCCTCCGCCGGTGTCTGTCCATCCCGTGCCGTTGTACTTCCAGACCCCTTTGTATGTACCCGTGGCAGAATCATAACTACTCGCGTAGAGCAGGTTGTGGACTGAGTCGTAGGCGAGGGATTCGATGATGCAACTCGAAATGACTCCACTGATGTCTGTCCAGCTTGTGCCGTCGTACTTCCAGACCCCTCTTCCTGCGCCTGGAGTAACGGAAGTAGCACAACCCGCGTAGAGCAGGTTGTGGACTGAGTCGTAGGCGAGGGATTCGATGGCGAAGCTCGATACTCCTCCTCCGGTGTTGTTCCAGGTGCCGTCGTACTTCCAGACCCCGTTGGTGTCCGTCCCGGCGAAGAGAAGGTTGTGGCCCGAATCGTAGGCAAGAGAAATTGGCTCCCCGTTCCCCGGGCCGCCACTATCCCTCCAGAAGGGGTCTGCCAGCGCCGTATGTGGCGCCATCGCCTGTGTGAGCATGAACACAGTAATCAGTAGAAGGCCGGTGAAGGCCAGGGTCTTTGACCTCATGGGTACCCCCTGTGGATAGCTGCCGCCGTTTCCCTCTGAGCCCTGAAGGTTACCGTAGTGACTTGTCCTGGATCATTATAGCGCTGAATCCATACGCCTGTACCGAAGAAGCACTGTTGCGGAATAAGGAGGTAATCAAGGATTCTCAGAATTGAACGTTTGTGTCTGGCGGAGAGGGTGGGATTCGAACCCACAAGACAGGTTGCCCCGCCTAACGGTTTTCGAGTTCCAAGTGGTTCGTGTTGTCCAGTCCATCTGTTGTTTTCTGGTGCTGTCCTGTCTATGGTTTCGTGTTATCCAGTCCATCTGGTGTTGTCCCGTGCTATCTGTCTGTGCCTACAGGTTGTCTACAAGTGGTCAGCAGAGCGGCCGGACTACTTCCCCTTGCGTCGTTCTTCAGAAAGCGGCGCGAAATCTCACTCCTTACGCTTGACTGTAAATCGAGGACGGCGCGCGCGGGTGCCGCAGCCGACAGGCTGACTTCATAGACTCCGGTGAGAAAGAATCTCAGCCAACCTTCCCAATCGCCGTTTTCTCTTACTGTTGACAGCCTGTCGTAACACTCCGCTCGGTTCTGCTTGCAAAAACAACTCAAATACAGAAGCGGTTTCTGAAGAACCTCCCTTTCACGCAACTGGAAAGTTATCAGGAGGCGGCCCACCCTGCCTTTTCCATCGAGGAAAGGATGTATGGTCTCGAACTGTGCATGAGAGATTCCGCAGTTGATCAGGTCATGATAAGTAATGCGGTCGTTCTTATTTTATACACTAGCCCTATTCTAAAATAAGAATGGCAAATCTTTTCTGTTATTAAACTACGTGAAACTACGTCTCAGAAAGAAACACCGCGTGAAAGCAGATCCGGAGGAGAATATGATTCCAGTGCCTGTGAAGGTTGTGGGAAACGCCGGCTCAGGCAGTCGCTCGATCCGTTCGAGGATAATAATGTAGTGCTTAAGGCTCTAACCCCGGGAGGTGGACGTCTTGCCGGAACCCGAGACCAACGGTATCGATTGGACCTGGAGGGTAGCCATATCCGTCCTGCTATCGCTTCTCCTGTGCGCGGCGATGGCGCCCCCGCTCGCGGGGTTCGAGAGGACCGCGGCTCCCAGGGCGGCCGCCTTCGACGCGGGAATCCCCGAGAAGAACAGTTCCTACTTCAACACCGACATGGCGAGGCGCCTCAGCGGAGGCGAGGACGTGGCCGGGCGGCTCGCTGGCACCGTCCCCGAGGAGTACCTCCCGAGAAGCGTGCTCGAGGGAGATGCCGCTTCCAGCGGAGGGGGAACGCCCGTCGGCTCCGGTCCGCCGTCCGGAGACGAGGGTAGCGGCACCGGGGGCTGGACCACCATGGCCAGGCCGTTCACGCCGTCCGCCGCGGCAGGGGTGAACTACACCGGCGGCTGGGGGGAGACGGACACCGCGGGGAGGATGCACCTGATATACGAGCGCTACGTAACGACCGACATCTCCGAAGCCCCGGACGCCCCGGGTTTCCGGGTGGTCAACACCAAGAACTACTACTACACGAGCTTCGCTGAAGGCACCTGGACGGACCCGGTCGCGCTGAGCGCCCTTACAGGCAAATGGTCCGCGGAGCTCGTGATGATGGAGATGGATTCCAGCGACAACCTCCACGTGATGTACACGACATACGAATGGAGGAGGGACCCGACACGGCCCGCGGGCACCCACGACGCCTACTACCACAGGGACGAGAACCTCTGGTACAGGTACCACACCGCGGCCGGGGAATGGAGCGCGCCCACCAGACTCAGCGGCTACAGCGGCAACTGGGAGTTCCTGAGCGTCGATGCGGCGAGGTCGGGTAACTCTATCCAGTGCGGTTGGGTGGCCGTCCTCAACAATGAGACCGTCCCCTCGACCTACAGGGCCCAGGTGGTCTGCATGCGCGGTTTCATGACGTCATGGGACTCGAGAGCACTCGTGGAGCAGTGGGACTTCAACAGGGACCCAGGGCAGCTCGTGCCCGACTTCTGGCTGTCCATCGACATATCTGAAACCAGCGGCGAAGCAGCCGCGGTCTACGCCAAGCGGAGGGCGGCCGGCGCCCTGTATACCGGGAGTTGCGATGTCTGGGCCACCACGCGCCCGGCCGGCGGCACCTGGTCGGCGCCGGCGCGGATATCGAACACGGCCGACAACTACTTCTTCGTACCGATATTCGTGATTTTTCCTGCCGCGGGCAACAGGGCGGTGGCGTTCTGCTTCCGGCAGGTGGATGTCGTGGACGCCACCCACGCGCCGCGACTCGACTATTACTTCATCTGCAGGGACTCGGGGGGCTGGCGGTCACCTGAGAACCTCACCGGGGCGGCGAGCGGGCAGGTTGTCGGGGGGCTGAGCATCAACCTCGGGCCTTTCGGCGATTTCGAACTGACGTACGATATGGCCACATATACCTGGACCGGCGGTACCTGGCAGGCAGCTGGTTCAACAGTCAAACAGGTCCGCGAGACGCCGTCGGGCGTCTCCGGCAGAGTAACCGTGCTACCCTACCAGGCCAACCGCTTCCTCAGCAGCCTCAATGCGGTCCTGGACAGAAATGGCTCGGTCAGGTTGATGTACACGACGTTCATGCAGGGTGCCGGTGACCCGTACGATTACGGTGTCTACTACACTGACAACGTCGAAACCGGCGCCGGGGGCGCGTTCTCCGCGCCGGTGATGCTGAGGGCGACGACCGACAACACGCTGAGCGAGAGTCTTCTTTCCGTGCTGCCGGATGGAAGCGTCCTGGCCACCTGGTTCGAGGAGCGCTACGATGCCGGGACCGGCGCGCCCCTGGTCTGCATGGTGCGCTCACGGCTGAGGTCCGGCGCCGGTTGGGCGTCCATCGTCGACGTCACCGCCGTACCCGGGAGCGCCGACCTCGTCCACGGCGGGGGCTGGCCTTCTCACTACTGGATAGACCCCACCACGTTCGGTGAGCAGCAGTGCATTTTCGAAACCGCAAAATACAACGTGGGAGCCGGCACCTACTACGATTTCAAGAAGTACTACGCGGAGACAACCAACGGGGCGTGGAGCGAACCGGAGAATATACCCGCGCCCGATTTCAGCGGGAGCTACCCGGACCTGTACGACGACGGTAACCAGCGCTGGATAGCGACGTTCGACGGGATCGACCCAGCGACAGGGAAGACGGTCCCGTACGCCTCGGGGCAGAGGGAGCCCACACCACCGGGGACCACCTTCTTCTTCGCCGAGGGGACCACGCGTGAGGGCTTCGATGAGTGGATATGCATCCAGAACCCGGGAGAGACACAGGCGAACGTGGTTATCACCTACATGCTGGAGACCGGTGAGAATCTCGTGCAGGAGGTGACAACCGGGCCGCACGCGCGTAGCACAATCGATGTCAAGTCGTCCGTGGGGCCGGGCCACGACGTCTCCGCGCGCGTGGAGTCGGACGTGAGGATCATCGCCGAGAGGCCGATGTACTTCAACTACGGTGAGGGGGGCTGGACAGGCGGGCACGATTCTATAGGGGCGCTCGGGACCTCCAGGCTGTGGTATTTCGCCGAGGGTACGACCAGGAGCGGCTTCGCCGAGTACCTCACCATCCAGAACCCCTCGGACGCACAGGCGGACGTGACCGTGACCTACGTCCTGGAGGACGGCAGCACCCAACAGCAGGACTTAGCGGTGGGTCCGCGGACCAGGGCGACGGTGGACGTCAACGCGGCGGTCGGGCCTGACCACGACGTCTCCATGGTGGTGGAGTGCCCGGATGTCGCGGTCGTCGCCGAGCGGCCGATGTACTTCAGTTACGGTGAGGGGGGCTGGACAGGCGGGCACGACGTCATGGGCAGCCCTTTCCTGTCCAACCTGTGGTACTTCGCCGAGGGCACCACCCGGGGAGGATTCGACACGTACCTCTGCGTGCAGAACCCCAACCCCGTCGACGCCGACGTGACATTCACGTTCATCCTCGAGGACGGTTCGACATCACTGCACACCGTGGACGTCCCGGCCACCAGCAGGCAGACCCTGAAGGTGAACGACGTGACAGGCCCCGACCGCGACGTCTCGGTCAAGGCCGAATCCAGCATCGACGTCCTGGTGGAGCGCCCGATGTACTTCGACTACCACTACGCCTGGACCGGCGGGCACGTAACTGTAGGGGCCCGGGCGCCCAGGCGCGCCTGGTACCTGGCCGAGGGCACCACGCGCGAGGGTTTTGACGAGTGGATATGCATACAGAACCCCGGGAACAACGCCGCGGTAGCCGGGATGAACTACATGCTCGAGGACGGGTCGGTGACGAGGCAGGACGTGCCGGTCCCCGCCCACACCAGGGTAACGGTTGACGTGCGCGCCGCGGTCGGGAGCGACCGCGACGTCTCGACACTCGTGTGGAGCGACGCGGGCGTGATTGTGGAGCGACCGATGTACTTCAACTACCACAACATGTGGACCGGCGGGCACGACGTGGTCGGCCTCTGAAGCTGCGGACCCGGTCTTGGGCGTCATGGGGACCCTGCAGTCTGCTTACCGCCAGGTCCACTACAGACTCAAGTGACGGCACGACCCGGATGGAGAACAGGACCATCGCCGCCAGGGCCCGCCTGACAGTGAGCGTCGACACGATACTCGGCGAAGGCGTGGATTCGAGCGTGTTCGTGGAGAGCGACATGCCGATCGTGGCGGAGAGACCTCTGTACTTCCTCTACCACAACATGTGGCCGGGGGGCTCGGACACCATAGGCGCCACGTACCCCTGAGCCGGCTGGGGCGGGTCACGGGAGACGTACTTCTCAAGGCCCCTCGAGCCCCTCTCCCCTCGGGGGACAGGGTCGGGGTGAGGGGCATCTCAGTCCCCGTACCCCCCGATGGTATCCGTGCCCGCACCCCGGCTGTTCCAGTACATGGCGCGTTCCACCATGATGGGCCTGCCGCCCTCCGGGGCCTGGACCACGATTGAGGCCCTGCCGGTGAGACCGGAGTGGGAAGCCATGCCGAACGTGGAGCGGGAGTTGGCGGGTATGGTCTCGATCTTCGTGACGTTGCCGGTGCCGTCGGGGGTCATGTAGGTGATGGTGACCGTCACGTCGGTGCCGTTGGGGTTCTGCACGAGCGTCCAGGTCTCTACCTCGGGGCCCGCCTCCCCGTCGGGGAGGTAGAACGTCATGTGGGGGGAGGACATCCCGATGGAGTCGTGGCACGCCTCGCCGGTCCCCGCGTCCCAGTACATGGCCCTCTCGGCGATTACCGGGGCCGAGCCGCTCACCCGGGTGGAGAAGTCCCGGTCCGGCAGGTAGTCGTTCACCCTGATGGTCTTTCTCGAGTTGGCGGGCATGGTTATCGGGTTCTCGGGGTGGGGCACCGGGCCGGTGCCGGTCATGTAGGTGACGTTCACGGCGATATCCGTCGGGTTGGGGTTCTGGACGAGCACGTAGGTGGTGAACCCCCAGGCGGTCGTCCCCTCGGCCAGGTAGTAGTCGGCCGCCGGGGAGGTGGTCCCGATCGAGTCGTGGCCCTCCCTGCGGTCGTTTCTGTACATGGCCCGTTCGGGGATGACGTCCTGGTCCGAGGTCACCTTGATGGAGGCGTCCTTGTTCCCGATGTCTTCGGCCATGTTGAAGGTGGCGCGGGAGTTTGGGGGGACCTCGTGGGACACGTCGGTGGGGCCCTGGCCCTCTATCATGTATGTCACCGTGCAGTGGGCTTCTGTGCCGTTGGGGTTCTGGATGAGGAGCCAGGTCTCAAACCCCCAGTTGGTTGAGCCCTCCGGCAGGTACCAGGTCTCCTCGGGGGAGGTCACACCCACCGAGCAGTGGCACTCCGGGGTGGACGAGGTGGGGCCGGTCCAGGACATGGTGCGGTCGGCGGCGATCGTCTCGCCGTCCCTGCAGGAAACCTTCGTGGAGAAGTCCCTGGCCCCCAGGGTGTCGGCGGGGTTGACGGTCGCCCGGGAGTTCGCGGGCATGCTGATGGTCTGGACCTGGTTGGTTTCCCCCGTCGGCATGAATATGAGGTCCACCGTGACAGCGGAGTCGTTGGGGTTCACGATGGAGACATAGGTGGAGAACCCCCAGGCGGTGGTGCCTTCGGCCAGGTACCAGGTGGGATAGACCACGGTGACCTCCTTGGGATCCGACGAGCCCCATCCCGTCACGACTACTACGTCGCAGCTGGTGGCGTCGGCGGGAACGGTGCACTTTATCTTCGTATCGCTCCAAAGGGAGTACTCCGTCACCCTGCTGCCACCGAACGCCACGTACGACTCGGCGCCGAGGCCGCTTCGCGGTCCCGCGCCCCCCGTATCACCGAAGCCGATCCCGCGGATCTCTACCTGCGCGCCGGGACTGACGACCGAGGGCACGATGCTGTAGATGCGGGGCACTTCCAGGACCGTGAAGTTAACCCCGTTGGACATCCCGCCGCTCGTGGTGACCTTGACCTGGCCGGTAGTGGCCCCGGCGGGCACCTTCGCCCGCACCCGCCCGCTCGACCAGGACACGTAGTCGGTGGACCCGCACGCCTGGCTCCCGAACTTCACGCTGGAGGTGCCCCTGGTGTCGCCGAACCCACTTCCGTCGATAGTGACCACCTCGCCGCGGTAGCCGGAGGTGGGGTCGATTTCGTCGATCCCCGGCGTCACGGTGAACTGCTCCGCGTTCGAGGTCCCCCCAAACCACGTGGTGAGACTGACGTCTGTGATTCCGACCGCGCCGTCCGGTACCTTGCAGGTCACGGACTGCCAGTCCCACGCGGAGTATTCGCTGGCCTGGACCGACCCGAACGAGACGTAAGACGTGTTGCGCACGTTTCCGAAGCCGTACCCTGTGATGGTGACGTCCGTGCCCGTGTCACCGACCACGGGGTCGACGCTGGTGATCGTGGGTTCCGGGTCGACGGTGAAGCCTCCGGAGAGCGGCACCGGCGTCTCCGCGCCCGTCGTCACATTGACGTCCCAGGAACCGACCGGCGCCACCGTGTTGCCGGGGATGGTGATGTTCGCCGTGACGTGAGTGGCATTGACGAAGGTCGTGCTGTTGACGGTGATCTCCGGTCCGAAACTGGCCGTACTTGTCCCGTCGAAGTTGGTCAGGTTGCCGACGATGTCCACTTCCAGGTTTTCCCCCAGCTTCCCGTGGACGGGGGTCGCGGAGACGATTGAGGGGACCTCCGCGGCCCACACGTCGCACCCTTCCTCCTGGTTGAAGGTGCCTACCAGCAACCGGCTTCCGTAGCCGTGCATCGCCTCGGCGGAGTAGTTGTTCACGTTTCCGAATCCGTCAGTGTTCGCCTGCGTCCATCCCGAGCCGTTGTAACGCCAGACCTCGCAGCCCGAGTTCGTGTTGTACGTACCGGCGTACAGGAGGTCGTCGAAGACCGCCAGCGAGTAGGTGCCGTTGTTGAACACATCGCCGAAGTCGCTCGCGTTCACTGCGGTCCAGTCGGTGTAGGGAGGGCCGCCCGCCCCGGCGGTCTGGAACACGAGCGAGTTGAGCCCCGTGCCGACGTACATCTTCCCGTCGTACTCGACCATCGCGTACGGGTACCGGTTCGCGACACCGCCCCAGCCATCGTTATTCACCTGTGTCCAATCGGAGTACGGCGGTCCGCCCGCAGCGGCAGTCCTCCATATCTCCACCCCGGTGGAGTTGTTACCGACTCCAACATAGAGGTAGTCGGTGGCATCGTGGTTAAAGGACAGCAGGCTGTAGGCTCCCCAGTTACTGGCGTCGCCGAAGCCGTCCGCGTTCACCTGCACCCAGTCAGTGTAGGGGGGACCCCCCGAAGCCGCGGTCTTCCAGACCTCGCACGTGCTGTCGGGCCACTTGTAGGTACCGACGTAGAGCTCGCCCCCGTATGTCGCCATCGAGTGGGCCGAGTGGTTGTTGAGGTCGCCGAAGCCGTCCGCGTTCACCTGCACCCAGTCGGTGTAGGGTGGTCCTCCGACCCCGCCGGTACGCCAGACCTCGCAGGCGTCCTGCTGGAAAGTGCCCACGTAAAGATACCCGCCGTAGACGCACATGCTGCGGGCGTATATGTTCCCGCGGTCGCCGAAGCCGTCCGAGTTCACCTGCGCCCAGGAGGAGCCGTCGTAGCGCCAGACCCCGCAGCCGAGCCCGCTGTACGTAGCCGCGTAGAAGTCGCCGTTGAACTCCGTCATGCAGGACACGTTCATGTTGATATTGGTCGTGAACCCGTAGATGTTGACCATGGCCCACGAGGAGCCGTTATACTTCCAGACCTCCACGCCGGCGCTGGTGTAGAGGTCTGTGCCGTAGACGCTCATACTGTAGGCCTGCGGGATGTCGTCGCCGCTGCCGAAGCCTGAAGCGTTGACCTGGGACCAGTCGCTGTAAGGCGGGCCGCCAGTCCCGTTCGAGCTCCAGACCTCGCAGCCGGTGGTGCCGTTCCACGTTCCCACGTAGAGAACTGCACCGTATACGGCCATGGAGGTGGCCTCGTAGTTCTGGTTCGTGCCGAACCCGTCGCCGTTGACCTTTGTCCAGTCTGTGTAGGGGGGGCCGCCGGTGGCAGCCGTCTTCCATACCTGGCACCCGTTGCCGTTCTGGGTCCCGACGTGAAGCTCCCCGTTGAAGATCACCATCGACTGGGCCATGGAGTTGCCCGGGTCACCGAACCCGTCGCTGTTGACCTTGGTCCAGTCTGTGTAGGGGGGGCCGCCGATCCCCAAGGTGGTCCAGATCTGGCAGCTCGTGCTGGAGTTGTAGGTCCCTACGTGGAGGTGGCCGGAGTACTCCAGCATGGAGAATATCCCCTGGTTGCTGGCGGTTCCGAAGCCGTCCGAGTTCACCTGCACCCAGTCGCTGTACGGGGGGCCGCCCGCTGCCTGGGTGCGCCACAGCTCGCAACCTGTGCTCGTGTTTGAAGTCCCGGCATACAGGTAGCCTCCGTACTCGGCTAGTTCCTGGATTCGCCTGTTGTTGGAGTCGCCGAAGCCACCGGAGCTCACCATGGTCCAGTCCGAGGGGCCGGGGCCGTCGTAGCGCCAGACCTCTCCGCCCGTGTTCTTGTAAGTCCCCGCGTACAGGTCGCCTCCGTACTCGGCGAGCGAGGACACTTCGCTGTTGGCTGGATCGCCGAAACCTGCATCGCACGCTTTCGTCCAGGAGGAACCGTCGAACCGCCACACGTAGCAACCGTCGGTGTGCGCGGCCCCCGCATACAGGCATGAATCGAACACCGTGGTGCAGTACGCGGTACTGGCGTAATCGTAGTTTCCGTCTATTCCCCCGCTTCCGACCTGGCTCCAGTTCTCGGCAAACGCGGTCCCGGGAAACAGAAACCAGACGAGCGTGACGATGAGAGAGAGCAGACCGACAAGTAGCATGCGCCGCATTTCAATAACCCCCCTGCGATGAACTGGTCACACCTTTATTTAACCGGAATTTCACCATGTGCCACAACCAATACAATCCATCATTTCACTCCCAGCGAGCCCAGTAGTCGAAATACTTCTTGACTACGGTTTCGAACCAGCACCCCTCGCGCGATCATCCGCTCGAATCTGCGTCGCAGGTGGACGACTTCGAGCGGCACCGTGCCCAGGAATGCCAGCGCGACCAGAGCTGCCAGACGGACTGCGAAGCGGATCGAGCTCCTGATCAGCCTGCCTTTCCCGGATGGTGGACAAAGCCCTTTCACAGTCCGAATGCCGCCGGTACCAGAAGCTTCGTGACGAGCGAGCCCGCGAACACCATCGCGCTATACCAGGATAAACGTTACGCCTGCAAACGCCTTCTCGAATCTCCTGGGTCCCATCCGACTCACTCCTTTCGACCCGCCGTCCAGGCGATTCCTAAACAAATTATACATATGGATTATACAATCGTTTAACCTAGGAGTCGAGACCCGGGAATGCAATATACCGGCTCCTCACGCGAACCTGTGGGTGACCGAACCCCGGGGATCCCTGGCATGGAGGCGTTCCCCACCGGATTCTGACCTGTCAATTCGGGCCGGTATCCAGCCAGGGATAAATGCGCGAGTCGACCGTCCGCAGGATCGCCGAGGAGCGGAGGCGCGGGAGGGCCGGGCGGGCATGACGCGTCGCGCGATGGAACAATGCGTGCGGCCGCCGCCGGGCTAGTACTTCCTCATTCTCCTGATGAGATAGAGCTGCTCTCTTAGCGTGGACTTCTCATCCGAATCGCCGGGAGGCGTGTGGAGATAGTCCGCCTTGAACATGGCGTGCGGAAGGAACGCCAGGGGGTTGAACGCCCTGCCCACGGTTCTCGCGAACATCAGCTGCTGGTCCCACCTTCCGTAGAAGGTCGCCAGGACCTCGTCCACGGGGATCTCTCCCAGCGGGTCGGTAGGGGTCGATCTCAGGGTGATCGTGCCTTTGCAGTTGACGGTGCCCGGGTGCGGCCTCACCAGGGTAACGTGCCTCAGCAGCCTCGGCATGTAGTCGAAGCCGAGACCGTCCCCCCTGAAACTGTACTTGAAGAGGAAGCAGATCATCTTCAGCGCCGGAGCCCCCTCAAGGGTGGTGGTGGGAGGAGCGAACCTGTACATGTCCTGGAGTACGGCCTCCCCGGTCGCCTCGCAATCCACCCGCAGGATCTCCTCACCGTGCCTGATCACGGTGCCCGAGATGGCGCCGCCTTCTTCCGAGACGGAGATCTCCTCGGCGATCTTCTTTGGGTAGCCCAGGTGCTCCCTCCCCGAGATGAGGGCTATGTCGCTTGTGACCGGCATTGCCAGGCAGTACCATCCATCTTCTCTCCTGTGCCGCGCCCGGACGAAGATTCCGCACTCCTCCGTGGTGATGCCCATATTGGTATCGGGGTAGACCCCGACGAAAGCGAGCCCCAGCGGCTCGCCTCCGGGCTCGAGCGGCTTCGGCAGGACGGATGAGACGAACCCGGGGTCGGTCCGGAAGGCGACCAGGATCATCCACGCCCCGAAGGCCCTGGCCACCAGGTCCTTCTGCGCCACCCGGAGGAGTTCCTCACGGCTCATCGCGTATAACATCTCGCCCCCTCCCATTCTTGATTATCTGATTACTACGAAGTGTTCGAAGATACCGCATCTAGCCTGCCAGTTATTGTTGTAATCGGCTGCGTTTTCGTAATGGTCGTCCATGCGCGGGCACGCGACAATGAGGTTATACCCATTACCGACCTCGCATGGCACCCCGTTTCTCGGGAGATCTTCCGTCAGTTCAATTCCGCACTCCAGCTTGCGGTAATCGGTGCCACCGGACGTTGTGCCAACACGGACGTACTCCCCTTCATCATGAAACGCCCCGTCTTCGACAGCGTACGCTCGGCGGTTGACGTCACTCCTATACTGCATGTATACCTCCATTCCATCCCAGAACGGAGGTATATCCGACGAGATTCCGCTACCGGTAATCTCAAGGTCAACCAGTGAACCTGTCCTACCGGAATCCGGCGTGACTCCGATGCTGAATGGACCGAAGACAATGAAATGACGTTCACCAGAGGTGCCGGCGCACTCGAATGTAGCCGGGTAAGGACCACTGTCGTAGTAGCCGTCAATGATTCTGGTGCTTCTTGAGTAAACGAATACGTCGTACCACCCGTACGATCCTGCCGGACAGGTCGTAACATCGATAGAAAATCCGACTTGCAGATAATCTCCTTCGTTTGAACGATGATCTACACCTGCATCTATTACATTGCTGCCGCCAACCTGCCTGAATTGAACTGTAGTCTCGGTGGGGAAGCCTTCTCCGTAGATATCAATCACGTTTGCTGGATCCGGATTTGCATAGACCTGGCTGAACGACGAGATACGGCCGGGTGGCTGCAGTACCTGAAAATCTGTTAATTCGTCAGTCACAATGACATCGTTGTATCTTGCTTTGACGACGAGTGTGAAGTCGTTGCCCTCCCCAAAGCTACTGGCATCGAAGCCGCAGTCCAAATAGGTGGATTGTTGACTCAAGAGCACACCGTAGGCTACGTCAGAGCCCTCCAGCAGGACCACCTCGTCGACTTCATTCATATTATTCCCATGGATTCTTATTCGCGAAGGCGTCTTTCCGTTGTATATGTGATTCGTGTTAGTTCTCGATATCTCAGGCACCGGGCCCGAAACCGTGAATCCGCTCCTGAGAATCGTGGACCCGACGCTATTGGTCACAAGCACGTCGTAGTTGCCCCATTCGGCATTCAGGAGGTTGAGCGTGCACGACAAACTGTTATTCTCCGGCGGGGGTTGGACGGACACGTCAACCCCGTGGAACTCCTGCCCATCTCTTTCGATACACACGTCGGTCCAGGGCGTGAAGTGAGCTCCGCTCATCTTCAACCTCAGGCTTGTTCCCCTCACCGCCTTTTCGGGTGAAATCTCGGAGATTTCCGGAGGGTTAGAGATCGGCGCGGCAACCGTGAACCCATCTTCCAGTTCGCCAAGTATGAGTCGGTTCCTCTTGAATCGCCTGTAGACGATGACGTCACATGAACCACTTGGACTAATAGGTATCGATATGGTGCAGCGAATGTTGCCTCCAGCTAACATTTCATCCGACGCCTCAATCACATGCGAGAAGGATGGTCTATCCCCGTCACGCCGGCAGATCATTATCTGGTCTCCTTGCCGGAAATTCTCACCCTCGACCAGCAGCGGACCTCCCGTGCCGGCCGCGGCCCAGCTTGGCTCGACTTTGGTGACCCTAATCGTTCTCACCCAAGGGAGGCGGGGGATATCCGTAACCGGGACGACGACCGGCTCGGCGATCGCATGCGCCGTGAAGACTCCGCAAGCGATCAGGGATATCGCGATTATCAATACTACTATGCCCGGCGATGTTCTTCTTGCCATCTCAGTCTCCTTTCGACCTGGCTTGATCCGAGGCCATACCCTGACAGCCTCCCGAGTACATTGCGTTTCCCCGGCCTGCGGCGATACAGGGACCACCGATACCCGGAACAGACTTCTGCGTGCGCCTATCACCTCCCGACTCTGGCTGTGCGGTCGTCTGGCGCTCGAGGTCTCAAATCGCCGGTGAGGGACCATTCAGTCACATCGAGCATGCCGAGGGAGTAGGGCACGAGAAAGAAGAGGGCGTCGATGAGGGTGAGCTCGACGACGATGTCGTACAGGAGCCCGACCGCGGTTGCGGGGCCGGAAGCCGGGACGTACCCACCGGATCGGAGCTGCTCGAAGACCCTCAACCCGAAGCCCCGGTACCCGAGGATCCAGACGGAAGACACGACGAAGACGCCCAGCAGGAAAAGCAGGAACATCCTTCTGCCCGAAGCCTGCATCTTCCACAGAGCATAAGCCACGACCAGGACCATTACGATCAACGACACCGCCGCGACCGGTCCGAACACCTCGCGGCGCGAGGTTATCTCCCGGGCGCCTCTCACGATCTCGTACCTCGTAAGCGCGCAGCCCGCGAGCGAGTAGACAGCCACCGCTGCCAGCGCGCCGCCGGCCCGTGCATACTTTCTGCGAGCCAGGCAGTGCCCGATCCAGTAGCCGGCAAGGGGGATCAACACGCCGCCCTCCAGCCCCATGACGACCTGGGGAAACGGGTAGGGCATCCTCACGCCGAAGACGGTCACGGCACTGAGGTCCCTGAAGCCCACGGCGACCGATATAGCCTCGAAGGCGAACCCGAGAAGGAAACCGACCGCCGCCATTACCGCGAAATTCCTCTTCCTGGTTATCGCCGTATACGTGGCCACGGCCGCAAGGGCCGCCGCCGACCCGACGACGATGACGTTGAAGAAGCTCTCCGAGATGTGCCTTACTACGTACAGGTCCATTACGTCACTCACCTGGCCCGTGCCCGGATTCCCCGCCGTCCAGCCCACGGAGCCACTCTCCGATCACGGGAAAGGTCTCACGGGGCGCGTCCAGTCCGCATACGAGGTCTACGTGGGCCGTACCTTCAACGACACGGAAGGCATCCAGCTCGTTCGGCGTCTTTCCTTCGCAGACGCGCCGGACGTCCTCGGGGCTGGTCGTGTCTGTGGTAGCGTCGGCGAGAAGCAACGCCGGCAGGCTCAGCTTGCTCAGGTTGTCGGTATAGCAGTAATAGCCGTCCGCTTCGCGACGGGGGGGCGGCACCACCACCTCGGAGTTCCCCGGGCCGTTCCTGAAGTGCTCCCTCAGCCCGCCGATTACCGCCGAGTCGAGAAGCTGCGACGTTATCCCGTAGTGGAATCCGTCGACGGAATACTCGGCCAGGTACCGGCCCACGTCAGGTTCTATGTTCGAAGGGTTTACGCAGGGGAAGATGCGCTTCAGGCTCTGCTCGATCGGATCTGGAAGCAGCGGGTCCATCGCCCACACTACCTTCTTGAAAAGGAGCAGAGGGAGTATCGCCCGCTCGCCGAGCGCCCTCGCGATGAGACGGACGTCGATGTATCCATCCCCGGCGAGCACCCGCCATGCGGCCCGCGGCGTTCCCCGACGCGAGGGTGCGAGGTTGGAAGGCCCGTCCAGGCTGACGAGACCGAGAAGGGCCTCGCTCCCGTTGCCATTGTTGCGTTCCGCTGTCTTTGTGGGATCGGAAACAACGTGAGGGTCGGGTCCTGAGCCGTACGACGCTCCCTGGAGGTACATGTAGGCCATCATCGCCCCGAGGCTGTGGCCGATCCAGACAGGCTTCCGGCCGGTTTGCGACGAGACGAAACCCACGATCGCGGGCATATCGTATACAGCCAGGTCGTCGATGCTGGCGTCGAGCCGTTGATCGCTCCTGTTCGGCTGCCTGCCCTGGCCGCGATAGTTCGAAAGCCAGACGTCGAATCCCTGGTCGTACAGGAAATATGCGAGGCTGTAGAGCTTCATCGGGTCGTCGCGGATGCACCGGTCGCCATCGGCCCAGTCGGGGAGCGGTTCGGGAAGAGTGAGTCCGTAACGCTCGCCGGGCGGGGTGCGGATATCGAACTCGTTGCAGTTCGTGCCGGTTGCGGACATCAGGATGACAGGCTGGCCGCCGTCGCGGAAGGAGGCGCTCTCCGCCGGGCGGTAGCGCACAAGGGCGAGCGACACACCGTCCCCGGTAAGAACCCTGAATGTGCCGTCGTTGCCGGCCCCCGGCTCGGCCGCGCATGGGGACCCGGCCAGCACCAGTGCCAAGGCGACAAGTATACTTATCGAAGCAAACAACTTCTTCATGTCGAGGGACCTCCCGGTCGAGAACCGATTCGTTGGCTCAAGGAGTGCGTGACATAGTCGGATCCCGCCTCGTATCACCGTCCATCGTACGGATGCACCCGCGAGCACCGCCGCGATTTCCCTGGTCCGGTGACGTTTTAACACTCTGGACCCCCCTGCTGCTCACTTCTTGTCATGTCCAATTTGTACAATTGTATAATACTAATGAATAATACATTTTGTCAAGGTTAAAAGGGGTTCATTTCGGCGCCTGCACTGGCGGAGGACCACGAATCGCCGTATTATATGATTAGCTAATACGCTTATTGAGTCGACAGCAACGGCCGCGGGAGGCGCTCATGGCGAGACTCTATCGAGAGAAGGCGCTCGAGAAGGCGAAAGTGGACGAGCATTCCACCCCCTCCAGGCTCCTCAAGGCGGCCGAGGACCTGTTCGCCCGGAAGGGGTACAGCGGGACGTCGATCAGGGATATCGCGGACGGCGTCGGGGTCAACGTGGCACTGGTCCACTACCACTGGGGCTCGAAGGAAGACCTCTGGAACACCGTCAGTTACAACATCAGGACCGAGTTACTGGAGTTCAGTAAGGAACTCGCATCCGAGATCGAAAAGGTGCAAACGCAGGAAGATGTCGAATACGTCGTCTCCAGGCTTTTCGATTTCGTCTCTGACAATCCGAATGCCATAAGGCTCATGGCCCAGAAGGGGCCTGGGGGCGGCGTCCCGGTCTGGATGAACGACGTGGTTTCCGAGTCCCTCGGACTCGGTCTCGAGTTCGTGACCGGGAGCGGCGAGGTGGAGTTCGACACGGTCGATATCCGGATGGCTCTGACCATCATAGTGGGTGCTTTCTTCATCTTCTTCACCCACCCGGAATTGATGGAACTGCTCTTCGACGAAGACCCGGAGAACTACTCGAAGGGTTTCAGGAAACAGGCCTCCAGCGCACTTTCGATCATGATCTCGAGATTCGCGGGTCTCGAGTAGAGGGGTAATGGGGTTCCGCCTGGAGCGTGCCGGGGGGTCGTTGAGGGCGGTAGACGAGTCCGGCAATGTGTTCTTCGAGGAATGTGGGCCAAGCGGCCCGAACGTTTCCCTTGCGGAAGTGGACCTGAGCTGGCGGCAGTTCATCGCCTGGTGGCGCTTCAGGAGTCGTGTCGGGCCCTGGAGGTCACCCGCGGGGGAACCGGAAGCAGGAGAAGGAGAGAGTCTTCTCTACCGCGATGACGTCGGCCGACCGTTGATCGAAGTCCGGGAGTTCGTCGAGGACGATGGAATAGCGGTCGGAGAGGTAAGCGCGGCGGAAGGAGCGGGCGGCAACTGGTTGAGATGGCGTGTCCGCGCGAGAACGGCCGAGCGTTTTCTTGGTTTCGGCGAACGCTTCAACGCGGTCGACCAGACTGGAAATCGTCTCTCGGTCTGGACCGAGGAGGGCGCGTTCGGGCTCGGCGAGACGCTCGGGCCGCTGCTCGACGGCGCACCGTGGAACCCCTTCCCCCACGGCCCCACAACGGCCTACAAGCCAATACCGTTCTTCATCTCCAGCGCCGGCTACGGCCTGCTGCTCGAGACCACCGCCAGGGTGGACTACGACGTGGCTGCGACGGATCCGGAAACCCTCGAGATCTTGGTCTGGGACCGGTCTTTCGGATGGGTGCTCTTCCGGGGAGCGACCCCGGCGGAGGTCCTCGAGAGGTACACGGGCCGGACCGGCAGGGCAAACCCCCCCGCGCCCTGGGTGTTCGCGCCCTGGAACGACGCCGTCGGCGGCTCGCGGGAGGTTCGACGGGTGGCTCGAAAGCTGCGCTCGGAGAAGATACCGACCACGGCGATATGGAGCGAAGACTGGCAGGGGGGGTTCTGGATCCCGCCGTCGCGAAAGCGCGGTTTTTTCTATTCCATCTTTCCGTTCCGCATCCGCGTCGACCGGTGCCTGTACCCGGACCTCGAGGCGGTGGCGCGCGAGCTTCACGGTGACGGTTTCCGGTGGCTCTCCTATTTCATGCCGTACCTGTTGCGCGGAAGCCCGGAGTACAGGGAGGCGAAGTCACGGGGTTACCTCCTGGCGAAACCGGGTGGAGGGGTGGCTCACCTGACCGTCCTCTGGAGTCTCTACGGCCATATCGACCTTACGAACGAAGAGGCGCGCGACTGGTACACGGGCTTTCTACGCAAGAACCTCGCGCTCGGCTTCGACGGGTGGATGGCGGATTTCGGCGAGTACGTTCCGCCCGGTTCGGTCACCAGTAGCGGCGAGCCCGGACTTCTTCACCATAACAGGTTCCCGCTCCTCTGGCAGCGGCTGCACAGGGACTTCTTCGACCGTGAACGGCCCGACGGTGACTACGTGTTCTTCTGCAGGTCCGCGGCCGCCGGGTCGCAGGCTTGCGTCCCCGTGTTCTGGTCCGGGGACTCGAACGAGGACTTCGAGCGCTACGACGGACTTCCCTCGAACGTACCTGCCACGATCTCTGCCGGGCTCTCTGGCCTCCCTTTCTGGGCCGCCGATATAGGGGGTTACGTCGCCCTGATGAGGATCCGCGACAGGGAGCTGTTCTACAGGTGGACGCAGTTCGCCTCCATGTTCCCGGTCATGCGGACCCAGCACGGCACGAGTCCCCGGTCATCCTGGGCTTTCGACTCGGATGACGACACGCTCGACATGTTCGCGAAATACGCGAGGCTTCACATTTCGCTCTTTCCCTACATATACGGACTCGCGACCGACGCAGCTCTCACGGGATTGCCCGCCGTCCGCCACCTCGTCCTGCACTACCCCGACGACCCGCGATCGTGGAGCACCGAGGACGAGTTCCTCCTCGGTGACCGCCTGCTCGCAGCCCCAGTGACCGAGCGGAACGCTCGCTCGCGGGAGGTATACTTCCCCCCGGGTGCGTGGGTGGACTACTGGACGGGCGACGTCTGCCATGGACCGAGGGCGCGGGTGGTGAGGTCCCCCCTCGGACACCTGCCGCTGTTCGTGAGGGAAGGGAGCGTCCTTCCCACCCTGGACGAGCCCATCGACACACTCGCGCCCGTCGAGCGCGGCTCCGGCCTGGTCGGCTTCGAGGAGGCGGTGAGCACTATCCGCATTACGCTGTACGGAACCGGCGAAGATCAAACTGTCCTTTCGGACGGTACGCAGATCCACATGTGGAGAGCGCCCGCCGCCGACCTCGATGCTATATCCGCTGCTCGCATTGAAACGTGCGACGGGCTCCCGATGGACCAGGCGGTCGACCGGCTTCAGCCGTGCGGGGACCGGGCGCGGCCTCTCGCCCTCGCGACCGCTCGAGGCGATCCTATCGAAGTCCTGTTGCTGGACGGGGCCGGGTACCGGCTCGCGGGCGCGACCCTCACGAGCGGGTCATGCAGATCGCGCGTCACCTTCGAGTGGCGCTAGTCGTAGTACCGCGGCTCACTGACAGCTGCTGGCATCCTGAGTTAAACTGACGTCAAGGTTGCCTGACAGAAGGAAGGAACATGCGTCGGTTTCTCGTTCTGATCCTGCTGATCTGGATGCTGACCGGTCTCGTTTCGACACCGGGATGTGGCTGCGATTCCTACGCGACGATATCCGAGACCCTGGGTGTCGACGAATACACATGGAGCAAGTCCTTGCAGGGCATTCATGAACTTCAGGCCAAGGAGGCGGAAGCAATATCCGGACCGGGCCTCGTCCAGGCGGACTGCTCATCCTGGATAACAGATAAAGAGATACTGCTCGATGAGCTCGAGGAAATCCTCAGCGACTGCGATTCCATAAAGACGACCAAGGACTGCCCGCCCGAGTGCCGCCAGCGGGCCGCTAACCTGGAGAAAGCGGCCAGGGCGGCGGACGCGTGGCTGCGCAAGAATCTCGCGGCACTCGACGAGATCGAGGAGAGGCTGGGGGTCGGCGAGTGCGTGGTGAAGGCCAGGGACATGTTCGCGGCCCAATGGCCGGAGATCGAGGCCCTCTTCAAGCAACTGGAAGAAGCGGCCAAGGCGGTCAAGTCTTGATCCGACTGACGCTGTCCGTTGACTGACGGGCTGCTGATCAATGCGCGTTCACTATCCGTTGCTTCCGCCCACAACGGTTTTCGAGTTATGTGGAGCTTGTGTTGTCCGGTACATCTGGTGCTATCCCGTGCTGTCCCGTCCACGGTTTCGTGTTATCCAGTCCACCTGGTGTTGTCCCGTGTTATCTTGTTTTGCCAACAGGTTGTCGACAAAGAAGAGGGGCAGCACAGGGACTGCCCCTCGTGTTAGTTCTTGAAGTCCGCTCAGTCCGAGTACCCCCCGATGGTATCCGTCCCCGCGCCACGGGAGTTCCAGTACATTGCACGCTCCACCATGATCCTGGCTCCAGCGGTCTTGCAGGTGACCATGACGGCGGCCCTTCCCGATATCCCCTTGTCACCCATGTTGAACGTCTTGCGGGAGTTGGCCCCCACCGTCTCGGTGAATACCACGTTCCCGGTCCCGTCGGGGGTGAGGTAGGAAACCTCCACGGTGACGTCAACCTGGTTGGGGTTCTGTACCAGGGTGTAGGTCTCTCTGCCGTTCGAGGTCTCTCCGTCGGGGAGGTAGAACGTGGTGTGGGGGGCAGATAGCCCTATGGAGTCGTGAGAGGCCTCTCCCAGGGTGGTCCCCTCTCCCCAGTACATGGCCCTCTCGGCGATTATGGGCTGGCTCCCCGTTACCTGCGTGGAGAAGTCGCTTGCGGGGAGCACGTCGTTCACCCTTATGGTCTTGCGTGAGTTACCCGGCATGGTGAACGATCCTTGAGGCACCGCTCCGCTCGATGTCATGTAGGTTACGGTGACCTCGGCATCGCCTGCGTTGGGGTTCTGCACCAGCACGTAGGTGGTGAACCCCCAGTCGGTGGTACCTTCCGCCAGGTAGTAGGAGGGAGCCGCCGCCGTGGTCCCGATCGAGTCGTGTCCCGAGCGGCTGTTGTTCTTGTACATGGCCCTCTCGGGGATCACCGGGATGTCTGCATCCACCTTGATGGAGGCGTCCTTGGCCCCGATGTCGTCTGCCATGTTGTAGGTCTTGCGGGACTGTGCCGGTATCTTCTTCTGGACGGTCACCGGGTCGGCCCCCTCTATCATGTAGGTGACCTGTGCTGTTGCCTCTTGCGCATTGGGGTTCTGTATGAGGAGCCAGCACTCGAACCCCCAGGCGGAGGACCCTTCGGCCAGGTACCAGGTGGTGTCGGCCCCGGTGACGCCTATCGAGCAGTGGCCGTCGGGTGAGGGGGCTCCCTCTCCGGTCCAGGTCATGGTGCGGTCCACCGCTATCGTCTTTCCCTCCTTGCACTCCACCTTGGTCGAGAAGTCCTTCTCCCCCAGGATGCTCGCCGGGTTCACCGTCGCCTGGCTCATGGCGGGCAGGTCTATGTCGCCACCCGGTACCGCCCCTGCATCTGTCATGTATGTGACTGTGGCGCTTACCGCCTCATCGTTGGGGTTCTCTATCGAGATGTAGCACTCGTACCCCCAGGCGGTGGTGCCCTCTGCGAGGAACCAGGTGGGGGTGGGTTGCTGATCCTGCGTAAAGTTGGCGGTAATCGTGTGATTCGCGGTCACGTTGTTGAAGGTGTGGCTAGACACCGAGCCAAGATGTGTTGTTCCGTCCACCACCACGTCCGCTATCTGGTAGTGGTCGTTGGCTGCGATGTTGAATGTCTTGTCCGTCCCGTAGTTTACAGTCTGGACCGTGTCGGGAAATATCGTGCCGTTGGGTCCCGCGCTGGGAGTCAGGGTGAAGGTGTCGATGGCGAATCTCACGTCAATGGTGTGGCTTGCCGTGACGTTCGTGAAGTCGTAGTGGTCGGGCGTGCCCACCGAGACGTTATCTACCTTCACGTCCGCAACATGGTAGTTGGCCGCATGGGTGAAGGTAAACGTCTTGTCCGTCCCGTAGTTGACGCTTATCGTGCCCGACGGGGAGACGCTTCCGTTGGGACCCGCGTTCGCGGTAATCGTGAGGTCGTCGAACTGGGCGAAGTAAGGGCGGGACGCCCCGCCTATGGTGTAGAAGAGCCCGCCCACGTAGAGGGTGGTGCCCGAGAACGAGAGGGCTCGCACGGTCCAGCTCACGTTCGGGTCCCAGACCTGCAGTGCGGCGGAGGTATCGACGCATGCGGCGTTGTTTCTCGACGTGCCCCCGATGGCGCTGAAGGCACCTCCCATGTAGACGTTGGTGCCTGAGACCGCCAGGGCGTGTACGACGGTGCCCGTTCCGCTCACGTCGGGGTTCCAGTCCTGCAGCGCGCCGGAGGTGTCTACGCATGCGGCGTAGTTCCTCGTGGTCGACTGGACGCTTGTGAAGTACCCGCCCAGGTAGACGTTCGTCCCGTCGATGGCAAGCGCCCTCACTTCGCCGTTGGTATTCGGGTTCCAGCCCTGCAGCGCGCCGGAGGTGTCTACGCATGCGGCGTAGTTCCTCGTGGTCGACTGGACGCTGGTGAAGTCCCCGCCCAGGTAGACGTTGGTGCCAGAGAGTGCCAGGGCATAGACGTTGGTGCCGCTTCCACTGCCCACGTTCGGGTCCCAGCCCTGCAGCGCGCCGGAGGTGTCTACGCATGCGGCGCGATTTCTGGTGTTGCTGTTGACGGTGGCGAAGTCACCTCCCATGTAGATGTTCGTCCCGTCGATGACAAGCGCCCGCACATCGTTGCTGATGATCGGGTTCCAGCCCTGCAGCGCGCCGGAGGTGTCTACGCATGCGGCGTAGTTCCTCGTGGTCGACTGGATGCTGGCGAAGGCCCCACCTATGTAGACGTAGTTGCCAGAGACCGCAAGGGCGTTGACGGCACCGTTCGCGTCTGGGTTCCAGGAGGTGACGGCGCCCGTGGACTCGTCAATCGCCGCGAGGCGGTTCCTGGTCTCCATCGAGCCGCCTGCTGGCCCCACCTGGTTGAATGCGCCGCCGATGTAGGTAATGCCACCCGAGCTCGCTATCGCGTATACATTACCGTTTGTTACGTAGGTGGGTGTCGTTGGCGTGCTCGAGGTATCCGCAATAGCGACCGTCGGCACCAGCATAGACCCGATGAATACCGCGGCCGCCAGGAGTGCCGCGGCCGGAACCAGTGAGATAGCACCGGTTTCTTTACCCCTCTTTATCATATTAAGGCTCCCGCTTTCCTTTCCTCATGAGGCAATAATCTTCATTTCCTGAATAGCTGATGCGAAAGGGCCGCAGTTTTTCCGCCTCTTGATTATACAGGCAATGGCACAATGCTGGCGGAGGGGGTGGGATTTGAACCCACGGTGGATGTTGCCACCCAGAACGGTTTTCGAGTTCTATGGAGCTTGTGTTGTCCGGTACATCTGGTGCTTTCCCGTGCTGTCCCGTCCACGGTTTCGTGTTATCCAGTCCAAGCCTGGAGATACAATAGCGTCTATGTCCAACTTCAATTTGTTGTGTTAATATTAATTCCGATGATACACAACAAATCCAGGCGGGGGCGTCTCCCCCGCGAACAGATATATCGGCGGCTGGAGGAGGCCGTCTCCGAGCTCCACGAGCGCTTTGGCGGCCTGCCTTCGCCAGTAGAGGCCGAGGATATCTGGACCTCTATCTGGTACCAGGAGGCACATCACTCTACCGCCCTGGAGGGTAATACGTTGGTCCTCAAGCAGGTTGAAGCCCTCTTGAACCAAGGCCTTGCAGTTGGAAACAAAGAGCTCCGTGAGTACCTGGAGGTGACCGGATACGCTGCTGCAGCAAAATGGGTGTATGGCCAGGCGCTGGAAGCGGGAGAATGGGATCCCAGAGCACCCATAAGCCTCACAGAAGTCAGGCACATACACGAATTAGCCATAGGGCCCGTTTGGGAGGTCGCGCCACATCGTCAAGCAACCCCCCAAGAGCGACCCGGCGGTTTCCGGCGGCATGACATCCATCCATTCCCGGGAGGGATGACGCCCCTGCCATGGGTAGAGATCGAAGGAGCGATGGCGGACTGGGTATCATCCCTTTCAACAATCAGCACGTCTGACAACCCCATAGAGTCGATGGCTGAGGCGCACGGCGGTTTCGAGAGAATTCATCCGTTTCTAGACGGTAATGGACGCACTGGGCGCCTGCTTCTCAACCTGCTTCTCGTCCGCAGTGGTTATCCGCCGGCGGTGATATATATGAGAGACCGAAATAGATACTTGAAAGCGTTGACCAGAGCCGACGAGGGAGATCCCGGCCCCCTGGGCGAGCTGATTGGAAGGTCGGTGACCGACAACCTCTACAGTTTCGTCGTTCCAGCTGTTGCAGGCCCGAACCGGCTGGTCCCTTTGGCTTCACTTTCTACAAAAGAGCGGCCGGTGGCCGCCCTTCGTATGGCGATTGAACGGGGGAGGCTCAAGGCTCAAAAAGGCTCGGATGGCCAGTGGCGCAGCACCAGGGCCTGGCTTGATGAGTATGTCTCGAGCCTATACAAAAGGCATTGAATGGCGGAAGAGTCGTCTACAAACTCTCATAGACCCAGATTCAGCTTGAACCAGTGAATTGACCTATTAATATTGCATATGACCTATAATTAGGTCATACTCCAGTTATGAGATTCCACGAGCCGCTCAATGACATACTCGGTAACAAGGTGCAGCTGAAGCTGCTCAGGGTCCTGGTGAGGAGCAAGGCCTCCTTCACGGGAAGGGAGCTTGCCCGGCTGATCGGCCACTCCCAGAACCAGACGAGCATCGCGCTCCGGGAGCTGGAGCGCAGTGGCCTCGTGACATGGCAGAGCGCAGGACGTTCCAACCTGTACTCCATCGATAGGGACAACATCCTGGTCACCGAGTTGCTGGAGACCGGGTTCCGGCTCGAGGACGGTCTCCTGGATCGCTTGGCCGATATCTACTTCGATGAAGTCGGGAGAGACCTCCAGTCCGTCGTCCTCTTCGGTAGCATGGCCGGAGGGGACGAGCAACCCAACAGCGATGTCGATCTGATTATTGTGGCAAGAGACAGGGCCGACCTCACGGTGGTGGAAGACAGGGTCGCGGAGGCTTCCCTGAAGGTCACCCGGCGCTTCGGCAACCAGGCAACGCCATTCGTTGTCACCAGGACCGACTACGATAGGAAGATGAAGTCGAAAAGAGGTTTCTGGCGAGAGGTCGCTGAGACCGGCATCGTCATCTTCCCGAGGGCGGAAGGAAAGCAATGACCAGGGAGCCGCAAACCAGAAAGGTGGACAGGTCCACGGTGCGGGTATTCTGGAATCGGTCACTGCAGTGCCGCCTGATGATGGAGCAGGCTCTTGCCGGTGGCAAGTGGGAGGCCGCCGGCGTGAATGCGGTCCATGCCGCTATCGCTGGAAACGACGCCGTACTCGCGGCGCTGCGCGGCTTGAAATCCGTCAGTGCTGACCACCACGACGCTGCCCGGTTATTCCTGTCTCAGTTCACCGACGAAGATGCCCAGAAGGCCGGAAAGAGGTTGAGTGTAATACTGGCCAAGAAGAGCCGGGTGGAATACGACGAGAAACGCTTCACCGAGAAAGAGGCCCCCCCCGGCATCTGCGCGACCCGCTTCTGAAGCAGAAAATATCTCGCTCTTTTGCAGATATCGGCTTCCGGAACCCCTCTCAGTTGTCGCAAATTATCATTTCTTTGGCGTGTTCACGACTTATTTCCACCCGCCGGACTTATTACTCTGGCAATAGGGGTGTTTGGTCCTTTATCGCTCGGAGGTGTGATTATGGGTTCGACGAACGTGGTCGTCAAAACCATGAAATCAATGATACCCGCAAATTCGGTCCTCAGGCTTTTTCTGTCCTACGTCGCCAGAAAGGTCAACAGCAGCCGCGAGCTTCGGGGCCAGCTCCATGGAACGCAGGGATGGCTCAACTGTTCCATACAGTTTCTGACCGACGACGGAGGCGTTTCCCAGACCATCCATTTCAGGGATGGGGTTGTATCCGTCGAGGCCGGGGATACTGCGAAGGCCGACCTGAAGGTGATATTCGCTACCAGGGAAGACCTGATCGAGTACTTGACCGCCAGTCCTGACGAGAGCTACAAGATGATACTGCGGGGGCGCATACGTACCGAAGGCAAACTCACTTACCTGGGCAATTTTGACTACATGACAAGCCTCTTCATGGCCAGAGTCTTCCAGAAAGCTGTAGATGACCAGATCAAGGACCATCAGAAGGAAAGCTTCAAGCTCGCCCAGGGCGCGGATACGACTGGCAGGCAGGAGAAGCACCGTCGGGCCGCCGGCCGTATCGGCTGCAGGGCGGTCGACCCTGGCGTGAAATATCTCAATGACCCCTATCTTCCGGAATACAGCCTTGATGATTTTCCCCGACTCAGGCAATTTCGGCAGGATTACTTCGATACGATGCCGGAGATCTCCGCCGAATACGGCAAGCTCATGACCGACTTTTTCCTGGAACACGGGTACGAGCACAAGATAAGCGGAGATGCCTGGGACCCAAACGAGCGCCTGGCAAGCAGTTTTTACCATGTCATGGAAAAAAGAAAGCCCTGCATCCGAGAGAATGACCTGATCGCCGGCTCATACACCGAGCACCCGATATCCGGTGCCGTCTCCCACCCCTACTCCGTCGGCCCGTATATCGAGGGTGAGCTAAAGACTATCTCCTTGAGAGAATCAAATCCCTTCGGAATATCGGAAGATGCTATCGAGACCTTCCGCAAGCATGTCATGCCCTTCTGGAAGGACAGGAACCTGCTCGAGCTCTGGCGAAAGGAGTACGATTACCCGCTGGGCATCAGGATCCACGACCGGTTTTTCGCCATCTTCTTCTGGAAGACCGTATCCAACATGGAGCTTTCTCCCGGCTACGATAAGCTCCTCAACAAAGGTCTGGCTGGAATTCGGCAGGACATAGAGACTGAACTGCTCAAAGGGGGCAATGACCTTGAAAAGGTCAATACTCTGGAGGCAATGAAGACGGCAATCGACGCCGTGAACGTCTATGGTGGGCATCTCCGCGAGGAAGCCGAACGATTGGCGGATCGCGAATATGACCTTGCAAGAAGACAGGAACTGGAAGGCATTGAGGAGATACTGCGGAAGGTTCCAGTGAATCCACCCGAGACCCTGCACGAAGCGTTGCAGTCGCTCTTTCTTGTGCACCTGGCCCTGGGGCTTGAAACCATGGACGACGGACCATCCCTGGGAAGACTGGACCAGCTGTTACAACCGTATTTCGAGGCAGATATCAGCAGTCTGGGCAGCGACGTAGAAAAGCAGGAATACATAAAGAAAGCCATCGAGCTTATCGGGTGTTTCTTCCTCAGGATATGCAGCCACCAGATCGTAACGCCCGAAATCGGCAACTACCAGAACTCCGGGTCACCACCTAACACAACCATAGTTGTCGGTGGCACTGACCAGGAGGGTAAAGACGCGGTTAACGACATGTCGTACCTGATCCTCAAGGTCGTGGAACTTCTCGGCACCAACGATCCGAATATGCATGTGCGTTATAAACTGAATTGCAACAGCAGGGATTTCCTGAAACGTGCCGCAGACGTTAACTACCTGACCGGATCGACGCCGGCAATCCACTGCGATGATGCCATGTTCCAGGCACTGTCGTCCCACAAAGGATGGGCCTTCGCGGATATCCGGGGATGGACACCCACTGGATGTGTGGAACCTTCGATACCCGGCAAGCACGCCGCTTCAACATCCAGTCTCGAGGTCAACCTTGTCGCCCCCCTGGAGATGGCCATGAACAACGGCAGGCATCCCCTCATGCGTTGGGACGTCGGCCCACGTACAGGCAGCGTCGAGAACGGCGAATTTGAGACCTTCGAGGATTTCTGGGAGGCTCTGAGGACTCAGACCGAGTTCCTCTTCGAGCAGTCTGTCATTGGCAACAACCAACTGGGAGAGATCTACCAACGTTACTATCCGGGCCCGCTTCTCAGCACCCTCCTGGAGGGCTGCATCGAGAGTGGCCGTGGCCATACACGGGGAGGGGCGAAGTACAACTCAACGGGAGTATCGCTTATCGGCATGGCCGACGTGGTGGATTCCCTCATGGCAATCAAGAAGCTGGTTTTCGATGAGAAAAAGCTGACATTCCAACACCTCAAAAAGGCCATCGACGCCAACTACGAAGGCTATGAGGATGTACGGGCTATGGTAAGGAGCCGTGTCCCGAAGTTCGGATCCGGGGATGAAGAGGTCCTGGCCATAGCCAAGAGATATACCTCGATGGCCAACGATTACTATCGGAGCCAGAAGAACTACCGGGGCGGCCAATATGCGACTGGGTGGTGGACTATGGCCAATCACGCCGCTTATGGCCGGGTGACAGGCGCCTCGCCTTCGGGCAGGCTGGACGGGGAACCGTTTACGCCGGGTCTCACCCCCCATCCTGAAGCGTCAAAGAACCTGCTCGACAACCTGCTGGACGTTGCCCAGTTGGATCCCAAGACGCTTGACAACAACATCGCTTTCAACGTTCGCATCACACCCTCCTCGCAGGACAGTCACGAGGAGACGGTTGACAGGATGACGGACTACATCCAGACGTTCTTCGAGCAAGGCGGCATGCAGATACAGTTCAATGTAGTGAGTTCGGATACATTGAAGGACGCGATGGCCCACCCGGAATACTACCCTGACCTAATGGTAAGGATCTCGGGATACTGCGGGTATTTCACGCAGCTGCAGAGGGACCTGCAGCTTGAGATCCTCCGCAGGTGTGAGTATGGACTATGATCCACCCGGAAATAGATCTCTGATAATTGATATAAAGGGGAACTCACTGGATGACGGTCCCGGTATAAGGACCGTCATCTTCCTCAAGGGGTGCCCTCTGGATTGTCTGTGGTGCCACAATCCAGAGAGCAAGAGCCTGAAAGCTGAGCTTTCATGGGAGAAGGAGAAGTGTATAGCGTGCGGTACCTGTGCGAATAACTGTTCTGAAAAGGCCATCTCTGCAGAGAACCGGTATTTCATAGATCGAGAGCGATGCAACCTCTGTTTTGATTGTGCGAGAAGCTGTCCTTCCCAGGCATTGACTGTTCTTGGTCAAGAGATGTCGACTGATGAAATCCTAGCGAAGTTATTGCGCTACAAGCCTTTCTATTCAACCTCCGGAGGCGGTGTGACCCTGTCGGGTGGAGAACCTACACTTCATATGGAATTCACCTCGAAGTTACTCCAGCATCTCAGAAGTGAACGTGTCCATACCCTCCTCGAGACGTGCGGCTGGTTCGATTACACCAGGTTCAAGGCCTTGGTCCTCCCCCATGTGAACCTGGTATATTTCGATATCAAGCTATTGGACGCGGCGATGCATCAAAGGTATTGCGGTGTTGACAACGACCGAATACTCAATAACTTCATGAGGCTGCATGAGGTCTCCAGCAGCGGGGCTTTCCGCGTCCTTGCTCGCGTTCCGCTTATTCCCGGGATTACTGACACCGATCTGAACATCCGGGGCATCGCTTCATTCCTCCATGAGCGAGGAGCGCGAGAGGTGGCCCTCTTGGAGAATAACGCTATTTGGTTCGACAAGTGCAAAGCACTGGGCTTTGAGAACCGGTTCACCACGGACGATCCCATCACCGGCCTCTATGACCCGGAGCGTAAGCGAGCGATAGAATCAGTCTTCATGGATATGGGGATTAAAGTATTGTAGGCGGCCACTCGGGAACTAAGCAGCCGTCGATTTCCTGAACTGAAGCGGGCTCATGCCGGCCCATTTTTTAAAAGCATGGCGGAAAGCAGAGGCATCGGAGAATCCAGTTCGGTAGGCAATCTGCTCGACTGTCAAGTCCGTACCCAGAAGATAATTCCGTGATTGTTCGTACAGCATCTCCTCCAGAATTGCCATGAATGAAGTGTTCTGCGTTTTAAGCTGTCTCTGCAGTGTTCGGGGGCTGATGCTCAACCGTCGAGCCACTTCTTCCAACCGGGGAATGCGGCCTGGCTGTAAAAGGATGGCCTCTCGAACGGAAGTAATCAGATCGGACTGCATCCCCATCTTCACCATCATCATCTCGCACTGCCTTTTACATGCCTCCGCAACCTGTGGGTTTCCCAGAGAGGTGGGGATATTCCTGTAGGCAGTTGGAATGTTAAACGCGTCTAGTTCTCTTCCAAAGCGAACCGGGCATCTAAATAGCTCCTCGTACACTCCATGGTGCGCGGGCTTGTCGTACGATACGGATATGTCTTTGAAATGCATGTCCCGGTTAGAAAGAAAGGACATCCCCACATTAAAAGTGGACAGCAATTCCTCGACAGCGTAGATCCATAAACGCTCTTCGGTGATTAGGAAAGCCGGTTTTATTTCAAGGGTAATGAAGTCCGGGGATTCACTACGGATCAGCCTCACCAGGCTTCCATTGATCTTCCAGAACTGCTGGACTACCTCCAGGGCTTCCCCTAGAGTTGCACTGCTGATAATGGCATAACCCCAGAAACCGAATTCGCCAAGGTTTGGAATCCGGCCAACTTTGAGCCCCAGAGCCGGGTCTCCGGAAGCATCCAAGGCGTTCCGCACAATCTTTAAATACTGCTCCGGCTGTACCTTCGCCTCCACATCGTCAAGCCAGGTCGAATTGAGGCTCGTACTCTCGAGGGTGAGGGATGCAGGTACCTTTCTGCCTTCCATCAGCCGCACCAGCCACTGAGCCGACTGAGCGCTTATGCCATCGATATCTTTCATATGTTGCCCCGAATCTGATGTCACAATCCTACAACTTCATCTGATCGTGGTTCTACTCTTCTCGCATTTCCGCGAGTCGATCTGCAGAGAGTGTCAAGAGCAAGCTGTGACAACGTAGAGCGGGTGAAGGGTCTCGAACCCACGACCTTGTTTAGAAATCAATGTTAGCGAAATGTTGGTATTTTCCTTTTCTCAGGCAAAGCCTGACAGATTTCTACTGGGTAGGTGTACTTTGGAATGCCCCATTCCTAAGCCATATTCTGGCGGAGAGGGTGGGATTTGAACCCACGGTGGACGTTGCCGCCCACAACGGTTTTCGAGACCGCCTCCTTAGGCCACTCGGACACCCCTCCGTCGAGTATCTTAACGGGGATGATGCTCGATATCCAGGCGCAGGTCTCATGCGGTGAC
>JAHJCO010000053.1 GCA_018831265.1 Actinomycetota bacterium | reverse complement strand
TATGGATGCCAGGATCCCTATGCAAATGAGGACGATGCACAGCTCCAGGAGGGTAAGGCCGTCCTGCCGGCCGAGGTGGCCCAGGAACCGAGTGACCGTGTAGTGGCGTTTTGTGCGACCCATCTCGAATCGCCTCCAGACAACAGTAGACACCGTCTCACTAGACCAATCGGCATGATTCACCCACAGCCGAGAGTAGGGGAAATAGGGATTTTCGAGTCACCCTGATGGCGCCCGCCATCACCACAAGGTTGCACTGGTTCCGCTAACGCCAGGGTGTCGCAACGACCTCCGCCGTCTCGCCGTCACACGCTATGTCGAGGTACGGCGAGGTGATGCGCCAGGGGCCGTCGATGACCTCCGGACGCGGGGTAACGGTCACGCCGGCGGGCGACGCCTGGACCCCGAGGGCCTTGAGGAGCCCGAGCAGGGGCCCCGCGTGCGCGTTGGAGTTCATGACCGGGAACTCCTGCATGGGGGTTGCCGGGTGGATGAAGGTCTCGCCGGGCCTCATCCCCAGGTAGGAGTTGTAGGCGTCGGGGCCGCTCCAGACGCCGAACCAGACGCGGGGGTAGGCGGTGGCGTGCGCCGCCAGCGACTGGCGCTTCAGGCACTGCAGCGCCAGCCCCGGCTCGCGGAGCGCGTATCCCCAGGCGAGAAGTGAGTTCATGGCGGCCCAGACCCCACCGTTGCAGTCCCATCCGGGGGGAAGTATCCCCAGGCGGACGCGGTGCGGCCTGTCAAGGATCGTGGCGCCTACGGGTGAAGGGACCTCGCACAGCCCGTGGACCGTGCGGGACAGGGTCCGGCAGCGCTCGGCGTCGCCGATGCCGGCGATGAGGCACCACACCTGGGCATCGAGGAAGAGATGCTCGCCGCCGAGCACCCCGCCACGACCGTCGTAGCCCCGGGGATACCAGCGCCCCTGCCAGGAGGCCTCCATGCACGAGCGCAGGGACGCCGCGTACTGTCGCATCTCGCGCGCGTCGGCGGGGTGGGAGTCGGCGAGGAGGTCGGCGCCCATGGGGAGGACGTGGGCGCCCATGGCCGTGTTGAACGACGACTCGCCGTCGCGCGCGAACGCGCGGCGGTCCCCGACCATGAGTGCCAGGGGGTCGCTCCAGTCCCCGCTCCCCACCCGGAGCATCCCGTGCGGCCCCGTCCCGACCCCGTCGCGCGTGTGACGCCAGGCCGCAAGCGCCCTGTCGAGCATCGTCGAGCCCCCGCCCCCGCCCGGGCCGAACGGTACACGCTCGGAGAGGAACTCCGCGTCGCCGGACGCCCACACGTACTCGGCGAGTGCCCACATGAAGAACAGGCTCAGGTCCGTCGGGAACGAGTGGACCAGCGGCGGGCCCAGAGCGCCCCGCCCGGCGTGCGCGTAGTAGGTGGAGCCGTCGGGGCGCATCATCCGCGCCGTTACCCGGAGGAGCTCCGAGGCCGCGGGCGGGTCCAGGCAGGCCAGCGGGACCGCGCTGAATGCGTAGTCGCGCGGGGCTCCCTGCCCGCCGTGCACGAACCCGTACGCCGAGCCCTGCGGGATGTAGGGGCCCATGAGGTCCTCCTCCACCCGCGCGCTCCTCAGGTAGTAGAAGTGCCAGGACGCTTCCCGCTGCAGGGCGGGCTCGGAGCCGATCGCCGTCGAGAAGGCACCGGCCCAGCACTCCGGGCCGCGGCCCCGCGAGCCGCGTATCTCCTCGACCGCGCCGTCGACCTCCCCGCGAGCGGCAAGCCCCACGGTGTAGGAGAAGGCGCCGCCCCCTTCCCCGAGCGGGACGGCGAGGGTCACCGAGACCGCGGGCCGCCGCGAGGAGGCCTCGATCCGCGCGCCGGGCGCGTCCACGATCGAGACGAACACGTCACGCTCGAGGCGTGGTACGAGCCCGGTCGACCGGCCCGGGTGCCGGGACGCGAGCACTACCGCGCCAGATCCGCCGTGATCCCGGTGGGGCGAGAGGGGCATCGACCATCCGGCCAGCGCGCGCAGCAGGTCTGTCAGGCGCCGTGCCGCGGCAGAGGTGGCGAACATCAGCCGCCAGGTCGCCCACCGGAGGGGCTGTCCGTCTCTGAAGACCGGGCGGGTGCGCGACATCAGGGGTCCGGGGATGAGCGGGTAGGGCCGCAGCGTCCACACCTCCCGGACCCGCACGGGCTCGGGGGCGCTCACCCTGACGTCCACCACGAGGCAGGGGAGGTCACCGTACGGCGCGGTGACGGTCCTGGTCACAGTGACCCGGTCGGTCGACCATCTCCATTCGGCGTAGCCGGTCCCCCAGCGGACCGCCTCGGGCGTGCCCACCGGGGCCGGCGCCCCGGCGGCCGTGAGCACCTCCCAGCGGCTGCCCCCGCCGGGCCCGGTCAAGGCGACAGGACCGCCCTCGAAGGCGTAGAGGGTAAAGCGCCCCCCCGCGTGCGCCGTCGCGGTGAGGCGGTCGTTTCCCACCTGGTGCCAGATGTCCCCGGGCCCTCCCGCGGGGAGCACAAGGGTCGGGTCGTCGAAGACGTGAGGGTCGAGGTCGAAGCAGGGAAGGCCGAGGCCGTCGGTGCCCCAGCTCCCGAAGGACCCGCCCGCGCCCGCCGCGCTCACCGGTCCCGCGGGCCGGGGAGGGTGACACGGACGGTGGCACGCCCGCGCCTTTCCAGCGTCGCCTCCGCGCGGTGGCTGACAGCCTCGTCCAGGACGGCCCGCCCGTCCTCGCCGAAACCGAGCAGCCCGGAGACCTGCCGGGCCCGCTGGCCTTTGGGCGCGGGGTCACCGGGATCCTCCACCGCTGCGGTCAAGATGGTCGTCCCCAAGCGGAATCCTCCTGTCCAGCGAAACGCCCCCGGGGCGTATAAATAGCGCGAATCGGGACCGTAAGAGGTTTCTGACCCTATTATATAGAGTAACCCGTGCGGTACTATTACGTTAAACACTACGAAAAGGCGGAATCTATTATCACAAGGGGTGTGGGTGTATGAGTTCGGCTCCACATTCGAGTAGATGGCTGCGCGTGCTTGTCGCCGTGCTGGTCCTGCTGGCGCTCTCGGGTGCCGCGAACCTCATGCTGTTCGCTCCGGAGGCGTCAGCGGCCACCGGTGTGGCTGACAACCGCAAGATAAAGCAGCTCATCTACCCGACCATCGGCAATCCCAAGATAATCAAGACCGGTGACGCTTTCGATATCGAGTGGGACCCCCGCGCGATCTCAGGAGGCGAGCTGCCCTCGATCCCAGACTTCGAGGTCACGGTCACCAACACCAACGACCCCAACACCGTGACCAGGAACCTCACGGTCAACTCGTTCACGGCGACCACCAGTACGGCGTGGCCGAACCTCGCCAACTACACGCTCTACAAGGTGAACGTCACCATCCCCTACGACGTCCCGCGAGATCTCTACGACCTCACCGTTACCGCCGACCCCGCCGGTACTCCCGTCGCCGACTCCCAGCCGAACGCGCTCAGCGTCGTCGAACAGTACAAGGCGCAGCCCTCCTTCATCCAGTGCACCGACATCCACGTGTATGGCAAGGACACGTCTGAGATACCTGACGTCTGGCCTTTCTACTCGCACTCCAGGACCGAGCGCAGCCACAGGTACGTGGATCCCGTAACAGGGAAGTACAGGGGGGCCACCTACCTCGAGAAGACCATCGACCAGATAAACAGGCAGAAGCCCGACTTCTGCATCTTCACCGGCGACTACGACTTCGGCCAGGCGTACTTTACGCGGAATATCGACGGGACAACCTACACCGAGTACGAGTACGAGCAGCTCTGGATGTACGACGAGCTGACGCGCCTCGAGGTGCCGGTCTACATGACCATAGGGAACCACGACGGCTACCACGAGGGGCAGTACGGCGCGCAGGAGGACTGGTGGGCCAACTGGAAGCTCCTCTACGGGCCGCTCTACTACTCGTTCAACTACGGCCCGGACGTACACGTGCTCTGCCTCAACTCGATGGACTGGGCTTCCGTCCTGCGCCAGCTCACAGACTACTTCGGCATAATCCTGCAGCCGACCAAGTACCTCGGCTGCCTGAGGGGCAACGGCGACCTCTGGAACGACGGCGGTGTGACCCAGGGCGAGCTGGACTACCTGAGGACCTACAAGGACAAGCCCGGGCAGACGACCGCGTACACCAACCAGCTCGCGTGGATGAGGAACGACCTCGCCGCGCACCAGACCGAGGCGATACGCGGCTTATCCCTGCACCACGACCCATGGAAGGACAACGGCTCCGGCTCGATGTGGGCTTCCTCCGGCGAGGGGTGGCTGGAGTCCATCACCGGGTCGCTGGACATGGGCGACGGCGAGGGGCGACTGGCCGTCCTGCAGATGATGCGCGACTACCACGTCGACTTCGAGGTGAGCGGGCACGACCACTCCGACTTCCACGCCGAGATCAACTGGCCGTCTTTCGGCGGTACCGGCAAGAGCATCATGTGCAACAGCACCTCGACGTCTTTCCAGTCGGACGGAAGCTCCACCGAGTACCCCGGCTACGAGAGGGTGTGGCTTGACACGACCCAGCCAGCCGGCTCGCGTGTGACCGATTACTCGTACACCGCGGACAAGGCATACCCCACCTACGACGGCACCAACGTCTTCGGCTCGACCAACCTGGGAAGCCTCACCAACCCCATGATAGCTACCGGGTGGAGCGGCTCGGGGTCAGACCAGACATGCACGGTGACCAACCACCTCGATTACAAGAACGTCCCAGATCCCTACGTCGAGTTCAACATGCCCATGCAGTCCGACAAGTCCTGGTACACGGTGACGGGCGGGCAGTTCGCCGACGTCTACGACGCCGACGGCGGGACCGTGCGCGTCTGCCAGGTGGTAGGCAACGACGTGACGGGCGGCGACGGGCAGACCGTCATGCACGTCTACAAGACCGGGAACGACACCACCCCGCCGGACGGCTCGGTGAGCATCGCGGACGGGGCCGCTACCACAACCAGCCTCGACGTTACCCTGAACATCGCCGCGACCGACGGTCAGTCGGGCCCCAAGGACATGAGGATATGGAACCAGGGGGACGGTGAGCCCACCACCTGGGAGAAGTACAGCACCACGCGGCCGTGGACACTCAGGGGGCCGGGGGACGACTACAGCTCCAGGACCGTGAACATCAAGTTCCGCGACAACGCGATGGCGCCCAACGAGAGCGGCACCTTCCAGGACGACATCGACTACATCGCCGGCGGCCCTCCGCCGGGGTGCTACATACAGTCCATCAGCCCCGTGCTGGTCAAGAAGGGCGACACCGGTGTGAGGATGGACTTCTACGGGGTGGGCACGCACTTCGACGCCGGCAGCATCGTTGACTTCGACGGGGTCGAGTACGGCGGAGGCGACTTCTCGATGAACGGAAAGGTCGTCGACAGCGCCACCCACATCTACTACACGAACGTCACGGTCTCGCCCAATACGGTGCCGGGCAAGCGCGACATAAACATCAGGACCCAGCAGGGCGGGTTCCCGCCCACCTGGGAGGTCCCCGCTCCACTGGTCAACGGGCTGCTGGTCATCGGCAACGCCCCGGCGATAACCAACGTGAGCCCGATGACGGGGAGGGTCACCGACCAGATCACCATAACCGGCAGCGAGTTCGGCAACGACCGGGTGGAGGTCGGCGGGCAGGTCTTCTTCAACGGGATCCCGCCGGATGACACGGACTACGTCTCCTGGACCGACAACGGTGTCCCGGGCGGCGCGCAGATAGTGGTGAAGGTCCCGCAGGGGGCGACCTCGGGGCCGCTCACGGTGGTGACGCCGGGCGGCACCAGCAACGCGGTGAACTTCTACGTGCGCTGGCCGACCATAGACAGCCTGTCGCCGGACCACGGCAAGGCGGGCCAGCCCATAACCATCACGGGGAACTACTTCGGCGATTCCAGGGGGACCGGTTACGTGACCTTCGCCAACGGCAAGAAGGTGACTTCCTCGAGCCAGTACACGTCCTGGACCGACGAGAGCATCACGGTAAAGGTGCCCTCCGGAGCGCAGACCGGGGGGGTGACCGTCACCACCGCGGACGGCGATATGTCCAACGCTTTCGCGTTCATACTGGACAAGCCCGAGATAACCAGCATCTCCCCGTCGTCCGGCAACGTGGGCGCAAAGGTGACCATTAACGGCGACAACTTCGACAACTACGGCGGGTCGCACGGGACGGTCTCGTTCACTGGGGCCGACGTCGATCCCAACGGCGGGTACATCAGCCGCACAAACACGAAGATGGTGGTCTATGTCCCTTATGGTGCCGATGACGGACCCGTCACGGTGAAGAACAACAGTGGGACCTCGAACGGCAAACAGTTCACCTACACGGGTCCCGCTTATGACCCGGACTGTCCAAGAGTCACCAGTATTACCCCGACGTCGGGAGCATTCGGGACCCTCGTCACCATAAACGGCGATAAGTTCGGCGCGAGCCGCATCAACCCCAACGCCGACTACGTGACGTTTAACGGCACAATGGCCTACGACTACACCTACTGGACCGACGACGTGATAAAGGCGAAGGTGCCCAGCGGAGCCGAAACAGGGCTAGTACAGGTGCAAACGGCCAGCGGCCTGAGCGGGGGCAGGATGTTCACCGTCACCTCGCCGCCGCCCGTACCCACCAAGCTCTCACCGACCTGGTACCTTGCCGAGGGCTCCTCCGACTGGGGCTTCGAGACCTACGTGACCATAATGAACCCCAACAACACGGGGGTGACCGCACAGGTCACCTACATGACCCCCGAGGGGCCGGTGACCAGGGAGGACATCGCTCTGCCCTCCTACAGCCAGACCACGCTGAACCCGCGCAACGACCTGGGCAGTGAGGACTTCTCGACCAAGGTGGTATGCAAGGAGGGCAAGGCCATCGCCGTGGACAGGCGCATGATATGGACGGGTCCGGCGGCGGCGTGCCAGGAGGGCCACTCCTCCATCGGGGTGACAGGCACCTCCAGGACATGGTACCTGGCCGAGGGCTCCTCCAAGTGGGAGTTCGAGACCTGGCTGCTGCTGCAGAACCCGGGGGGCGCCGACGCCACCTGCACCGTGACCTACATGATCGAGGGGGGGGACCCCGTCACGGTGACCAAGACGGTTCCCGCGAATTCGAGGGCCTCGTTCAACATCGCGGACGACATCGGGGCGGCGGACGCTTCCATGAAGGTGGCCAGTAACGTGAACGTCATCGCCGAGCGGGCCATGTACCGCCACGACAGGCGCGAGGGTCACGACTCGGTCGGCACGACCGCGCCGGCCTGCGACTACTTCCTGCCCGAGGGCACCACCGACTGGGGCTTCACCACCTACGTGCTGGTGCAGAACCCCAACACCAGCGAGGCTCAAGTGACCATCACCTACATGACCGAGGACGGGCCCGAGCAGATGGAGCCGTTCACGATGCCGCCCTCCTCGCGGAAGACCATCAAGGTCAACGACCAGATGCCGGCCGTGGACCTCTCGACGCAGGTGCACGGAGACCTGCCCATCATCGCCGAGCGCGCCATGTACTGGGACAGCGGAATGGGGGAGGCCTGCCACGACTCGGTGGGAATCAACGAGAGGCACTCGAAGTGGTACCTGCCCGACGGCGAGACCTACAACGGGTACGAGACGTTCACCCTGGTGCAGAACCCGAACGACGAGGCGGTCGAGATCACGGTCAAGTACATGAAGCCCGAGGGGCAGGATAACGTCACCTTCAACGCCGAGGTCAAGGCGAACTCGCGCGTGACCTTCAACATGTCCGACCACCTCGGACTGGGCAAGGGAGCCATACAGGTCTTCTGCAACACCGCCGGCGCGAAGATAATCGTCGAACGGGCGATGTACTGGAGCGGCAGGGGGGCGGGGACCGATACGGTCGGGTCATACTCCGACTGAAGACAACGAGAACGGGGTCAGACCCGTGAACGTGAATTCACGTCCGCGGGCCTGACCCCTTTTGTATAATAGGGCCGGTTTGATACAGAGCGGAAGAGGACCTGATGGCCAGGACAAGAGAAGCAACAGCCAACGGAGCCGCGTCGCGCTACCTGCGCACGGCGTATCCCGTCATGGCCTGGCTGGCCGTCTGCTACGCGCTGACCCTGGGCATCCTCAACATCAGCCAGGCGCTGGGCAGCCGCCTGGGAGCGTTCGCCTCCGGGGTGGAGCATCACCTGCACCTGGCGACCTGGCAGGGACCGGCCGCACTGCCGGTGATCCTGGGCGCGTTCATGCTGTTCCTGGCCTACGAGATGTGGCTCCGGAAACGGGCGGCGCTGTTCGTCTTCTGCGGCTTTCTCATAGCGCAGGCGGCCGCCGACATGTCCCGGGGGATGACCCAGCGGGCCGGCGTGGTGACCGTCTGCCTGGCGGTGGCGCTGCTGCTGGCGGCGCCGCGGTTCCCGGCCCGGCCCGATCCACGCTCCTACAGGCGGTTCAAGGCGGCCCTGCCCGTCTTCTGCGCCGTCTTCTTCGGCTACGGGGTGCTGGGGCTCTACCTCCTCAGGTTCCAGGTCGGGCTGCGCGACCACGGGGTCTACGCCCTGGCGTACCGCTCGGTGGCGGTCACGGTGGGGGAGACCGGCGTTGCCATGCACGGCTGGGCCATGGCCTTCAGGGTGAGCCTCACGGCGGTGGCGGTGATCGGGTTCGCATCCCTGCTGGGGATGCTCTTCCGGCCGTACAGGGACTCCGACCGGGCGGAGGGGGAGCGGCTCGGGCGGGCGCGGGAGCTGGTCCGCCGCCACGGCTCGGATTCACTGGCCTACTTCAACCTGCGTCACGACAAGAGCCTGTTCTTCCTGGGGGAAGAGGCGTTCCTCGCCTACAGGGTGGTCGGAGACGTGGCGGTGATGAGCGGCGACCCCGTGGGTCCGGAGGCCCTGCTCCCGGAGCTGCTGGCCCGGTTCAGGGAGTACTGCCTCGCGCGGGGCTGGCGCATGGGCGGTATCGGCGCGAACGGTAACCTGGCCGGGCTCTACGAGAGCGCGGGGCTCAAGGCGTTCCCGCTGGGCGAGGAGGCCGTGGTTCACCTGCAGCGCTTCAGCCTGGAGGGCCGGGCCATGCGAAAGCTCCGCCAGTCGGTGAACAAGATGGGCAGGATGGGCTACACCATGGAGTTCATGTTCAACGCCGGCATCCCCGCGCACGTGCGGCGCGAGCTGACGCGGATCTCCTCGGACTGGCGGGGGGGCAGGGACGAGACCGGCTTCTCCATGGGGCTGGGGCGCCTGCTCGCCCCCGAGGACCCCGACTGCCTGCTGTCGCTCGCATACGACGGGGATATGAACCCGGTAGGGTTCCTGTACCTGGTGCCCATGTACCCGGGCCTCGGGTACTCGCTCGACATCCACCGTTACATGCCGGGCACCCCCGGGTCGCTCAACGAGTTCATGATCGCCCGCACCGCGCTGTTCCTGAAAAGCAAGGGGTACGGCGAGCTCTCACTTCACTTCCTGGCCCTTTCGCAGCATTACCGCGAGGACAGCCCCCTGGAGCCCAGCCGCCTCTGGGCGTTCGCGGCGGGGAAGCTGGACAGGATCTTCCCCATCGTCTCCTCCTATCGGTTCGACAGGAAGTTCCTGCCGGGCTACACGCCGCGCGTGCTGCTGCACCAGAGTGCCGCGGACCTGCTGCTGGTCGCGTTCTCGGTGATGTTCGCGGAGTCGGCCATGCAGTTAAAAAGGGGTCAAACCTGAAATCTTGCATAATTTGCATTTCAGGTTTGACCCCAGATGCAAGAAATGCAAAAAACCAGGTTTGACCCTGGAGGCCGGTGATGCTGGTAGACCTGCACGTGCATACGAATATATCCTCTCGGTGCTCCTCGGTGCAGCCGGCGGAGCTCGTCGAGCGCGCGTACGAGCTGGGGCTGGACGCGGTGGCGGTCACCGAGCATTCGACGTTCCGGGGTGCCCAGGTGAACCACGAGTACGCTCTCGAGCGGGGCTTCAAGGTCTTCAGGGGCATGGAGGTCTTTACCGAGCTCGGCGACATGCTGGTGTTCGGCTGGCAGGAGCACATCCGCTACTACCTGTTCCCGTTCGCCGACCTCGCCTCCGAGGTCGAGAAGCGCGGGGGTGTCATAATCCCGGCCCATCCCTGCAGGGGCGAGGCCGACGCCCGTCACAGGTTCAAGGATGAGCTCCCGGGCGAGCTGCTCGAGTCCATAGTGGCGATCGAGACGCACAACGGCGCCATGACCCGTAAGAGCAACGACATGGCCGAGCTCATACGCAAGAAGCACAGGCTGTTCGGGACCGGCGGCTCCGACGCCCATCACGTGAGTCACATCGGCCGCTGCATCACGGTCTTCGAGGAGGAGCCCTCCAGCGACGCGGAGCTCATCGAGGCACTCAAGAGCGGCAAATACCGCGCCGCCTACGGGGAAGAGCTCTACCGGCAGCGGTCCAAATAGCCGGGCGGGGCGGCCTCCGGCGCGCCTCCGCCGGCACCTCCACCAGGTCAGGTCGGAGCCGTTATCAAGCGGACAGTCGCCAGATTGACTCTGCGTCCAAAACATATAGAATAGTCACCGCTTTACAGGGGCACTTAATGATGCGACGGTGATCGATTGCGCATTTCAACTGACCGCGCCGACGTCGAGAGCGCGCGCGCTGCGCGCGCCAGGGCCCTGATACTTTGAACCCACCCGCCCAGGAGGCGGGTCGTTTTTTCGATACGCCAGGCTAGTCCGGTGAAGAGAGGTGAGGAGATTGGCTGACTGGAAGGACCAGGTGGAGGAGATCGTCTTCCCCGGGAAGATCAGCGTTCCCTACTTCTGGACCGTCGGCAGCACCCTCAGCAAGTGGTACGTGCAGATGAGGGACGACGGCGAGATATGGGGGAACCGCTGCCCGGAATGTGGGAAGGTCTACGTGCCTCCCAAGATCAAGTGTATCGACTGCTACCAGGACATGAACGACTGGGTGAAGCTTCCCGGCACCGGTACGGTGGAGACCTACACCGTCGTTCGCTACCACGAGCCGACGCTCCATCCCAAGAAGCCCCCGTTCGTGTACGGGGTCATCAAGATGGATGGGGCGGACACCGGGATGGTCCACTTCATCGACGGCGTCAAGCCGGACAAGGTGAAGGTGGGCATGCGGGTGGAGGCGGTGATGGCCAAGGAGCGCTCTGGCAACATCCTTGACATCAAGCACTTCCGCCCCATTCCGTGAGGGCTCCCGAGACTAAGGAACGGTGGTGAGATGGAAAGAGTCGCTGTAATAGGGGTTGGCCAGACGAAGTACGAGCAGGGGAAGCGCGATACCTTCCACGAGCTCGTCTTCGACGTGGCCGGCAAGGCGCTCGCCGACGCCGGGATGACCATCAAGGACGTGGATAACATAGTGTCCATCTCCTCGGACTTCTGGGATGGCAGGACCATCTCCAGTATGGCCATCCAGGACGCCGCGGGCGCGTTCGGCAAGGACATAACCACGGTCGAGGGTGACGGCACCTTCGGCGTGCTCTACGGGATGATGAGGATCCTCTCCGGGTCCTTCGGGGTCTGCCTGGTGGTCGCGCACCACAAGGGCACCGAGAGCAACATGAACGGAATAACCAACACCTGCTTCGACCCGTTGCTGGAGCGCAGGCTGGGCCTGGACGCGCTGAGCTCGGCGGCCCTTCAGGCGCGGCGGTACATGGCGGTCTCCGGGGCCATGCCCCGGCAGTTCGCCCTCGTTTCAGTCAAGAACCACGGCAACGCGAAGAACAACCCGTTCGCGATGCTGCCCATGGATATCACGGTCGAGGACGTCATGAACTCGCCGATGCTCGCGGACCCGCTCAAGAAGCTGGACTGCTCGCCCGTCACGGACGGGGCGGCGGCCCTCATCCTGGCGGCGGAGCGCGAGGCCAAGAAGCTGGTGACCAACAAGAAGCGGGTCTGGCTGCTGGGCGTGGGGCACTGCACCGACGCCTACCGGCTCGGCGACCGGGACCTCGCGGACACGCGGGCTCTCAAGAAGGCGGCGAAGAAGGCCTACTCGATGGCCGGGGTGGACCCGTGGGACATCGACATGGCCGAGGTCTACGACGCCTTCTCCTACATGGAGCCGCTGTGGCTGGAGGGCCTGGGGTTCTGCGACGACGGCAAGGGCGTCGAGTACCTCGAGCGTGGCACCTTCGACATGGACGGCAAGCTCCCGGTGAACCCGTCGGGCGGCAGGCTGTCGGCCAACCCGGTGCAGGTCGCGGGCCTGGCGGAGGTCATCGAGTGCGTGCTGCAGCTGAGAGGAACGGCCGGCAAGCGCCAGGTGAAGGGTGCCGAGAAAGCACTCGCCCAGGGGATCAACGGCATGTGCGGCCAGTCGCACTGCGTGTGGGTCCTGGGCAAGTAGGGGGAATGCGATATGGGACAGAGAGTTGGGATCATAGGGGTCGGTCAGACCCATCACGCGGCGCACAGGCTTGATGCTTCCGGCAATGAGATCATCGCGGAGGCGGTATCACGGGCCCTTGACGACGCGCAACTGGCCATGGACGACATCGATGCCATTGTCATCGGCAACATGGACCACTTCGAGAACATCAACTACGTGGACATGTGGGCCACCGACGGGCTGGGCTCATGCATGAAGCCCGTCTTCAAGGTGACCACCGGCGGGACCACCGGGACCACGGTGGGGGCATGCGCCTACTACCACGCGGCCTCAGGGGTCTTCGACGTGGTGCTGGCGGTGGGCTGGGAGAAGAACAGCGAGTCGGACACCCAGGCCGCGATAGCCACCTGCGCCAACCCGGTCCTCGAGCGAGACCCGTTCGCGGGAGCCATCGGCCCGCTTGCCACGGAGTACTCCATGTACATGAAGGCGTACGGCGCCACCGAGGAGGACGCGGCCCTCGTGGCGATACGCGACCGCAACAACGCGCTCAACAACCCGTACGCCCACAACCGGATGAAGGTGACTGTCGAGGACGTGATGAACTCGCCGATGCTCTCCTACCCGGTGAAGTTCCTGGACATGTGTCCCCGCTCTGACGGGGCCTGCGCGGTGATCTTCGCGGGTGAGAGCAAGGCAAAGAAACTGTGCGACAGGCCGGCCTGGGTGCACTACTCGATCGTACGCCACGATTACACCCACTTCGGCGACCTGGAGTGGCAGTGGATGCCCACGCTGGAGAGGGCCTCGGCCCAGGCGTACAAGAAGTGCGGCATCTCCAATCCGCTCAAGGAGTTCGACGTGGCGGAGCTGTACCTGCCCTGCTCGACCACCGGGGTCAAGTGGATGGACTCGCTGTGGTTCTGCGACAAGGGAGGGGCGCCCAAGCTCATTCGCAGCGGCGCCACCAACATGGACGGCATACTCCCCATAAACCCGTCCGGCGGCGTGATCGCCACCAACCCCATCGGGGCCACCGCGCTCATCAGGGTCGGCGAGGCGGCCTGGCAGATAATGGGGCGAGCCGGGGACCGGCAGGTGCCCAGGGTCAAGAAGGCGCTTGCCACCGGCTTCGGCGGATGCAGCTGGACCGACCTGTTTGTGCTTGGCGCGGACCTACCGTGAGTCGAGGGAGGTAAGACGAATGGGACTGTACACGGACAAGAGGAAGACCACCACCACCCCCGACGGGTACGAGCTGCTCATGCACGAGTCAGGGCACATCGAGTACGACTTCGGCTGGCACATGGGGCCCTACTGGAGCAAGTACCTGGCGGAGATGAGGGACAACAAGCGCTTCATGGGCACCAGGTGCTCCGAGTGCGAGAACGTATACGTGCCACCCAGGGCAGTGTGCGGAAGGTGCTACAAGCCGATGAACGAGTGGGTGGAAGTCGGGCCGGAGGGGACCCTGCAGGGGTTCACCGTGGTACGCTTCCCTTACTTCGACCCCAACAACGGCGAGCTCATGAAGGTGCCGTTCACGGGGATGTGGGTAACGCTGGACGGGGCCTACACCCGCATGATGCACTTCTGCAACGAGGTCGACGAGCACAAGCTCGAGGTCGGCATGCGCGTGCGGGCGGTCTGGGCCAAGGAGCCCAGGCCCACCTCCATACACGCCGTCGAGTACTTCGAGATCATCAAGGACCAGCCGATGGTGGACGTGCTCGCAGATACCCGGGCGGCGGCCCCGGCGAAGAAGAAGGCGAAGAAGAAGGCGAAGAAGAAGGCGGCCGCAAAGAAGAAAGCCGCGGCCAAGCCCGCGAAGAAGAAGGCGGCCAAGAAGCCTGCAAAGAAGAAGGCTCCGGCCAGGAAGAAAGCAGCCACCAAGAAACCTGCAAAGAAGAAGGCTCCGGCCAGGAAGAAAGCCGCCGCCAAGAAGCCTGCAAAGAAGAAGGCTCCGGCCAGGAAGAAAGCCGCCGCCAAGAAGAGGTAATCTGTAGCAAAAGGGTCTGACCCTTTTGCAGCATCTGACTCGAACAGGGGTCAGGCACGATTCAAGTCACTGACTTGAATCGTGCCTGACCCCATCCTTAGTCATGTCCCAGGTGTCTCCGGTCACGCCCTCCTGCTGGAGCTCCTTCTTCTTGACTTTCCAGATCTCGGTCTTGGGCAGCTCGTCCATCAGGCGCACGAACCTGGGCATCTGGAAGGCGGCCAGCCGGTCGCCCAGGAACTCGACCAGCTCGACGGGCTCTACGCTCATGCCCTCCCGGGGCACAACCGCGGCCATGACCTCGTCCTCGCCCAGCTCGCTGGGGACGCCGTAGACCGCGACCTCCTCGACCGCCTCGAACGCCATTATCTCCTTCTCCACGTCGAAGCAGGTGATGTTCTCGCCGCGCCTGCGCATGCGCTCGATGTCGCGCCCCATGAAGTAGTAGTTTCCGCACCTGTCCTTCATGACGATGTCGCCGGTCCTCACCCAGCCGTCGACGACCTTCTCCTCGGTAGCCTCGTCGTTGCGGAAGTACTCGACCGGCCTGCTCTTCCCCAGGTACATCTGCAGCTCGCCCTGCTCGCCCGGCGCCGCTATGCCGCCGTCCTCTTTGACCACCCGGCACTTGACCCCCATCGGGCGGCCCAGCGAGCCGGGCGGTGCGGTGCCCGCGTTTATTATGATGCCGTTGCCTGAATCGACGGCCCCGTAGGCGTTCCACAGCTTGATGCCATACCGGTCCTCGAACTTCTTCCAGGTCTCCGGCGTGAGCGCGGCGGCCATCACCAGGCGCACCCTGTGCTGCCTGTCTTTCTCCGACGGCGGCTGCATCATCACTATCTCCATCAGGGAGCCCATCGCGTTGAAGGAGGTCGCCTCGTATTCGATCAGCTCGTCCAGGAGCCCGCGGGCCGAGAACTTCTGGCTTATAGAGAACTGCGCGTCCGCGTACATCGCGGTGAGCCCGGAGATGAACAGGGCGTTGGCGTGGAAGAGAGGGGCGCAGGTGAACAGGTTATCGTCCTCCGTGAACGCATAGTGCGCGAGCATGCCTATCATCTCGATGCGGGTATCGCCGTACTTCCAGACCGTCCCCTTGGGAAGGCCCGTGGTCCCCGAGGTGTACATGAGGACAGCGACCTCTCCCCGGACGGGGCGCTCGGCGGGCCGGGTGGTCGGTACCTCGGGGCCGTAGAAGGAATCCATGTCCATGAAGTCGCCCCCCGGCTCGAAGTCATCGGGAGCCTCGCTCATGTCCAGCACCACCTGCTCAATACGCGGGAGTCGGTCACGTACCGCCTGGAAAGCCTCCCAGCTCTTGTGGTCGATAACCATCGCTGACGCCTCGCTGTTCTCGAGGGTGTGGACCAGCTGGTCGCCCTTGAGTGAGACGTTCACCGGGACCGCGTACATGCCCGTCTTCTGGGTGGCGTAGAAGGCGTCCAGGAACCGGGGGCAGTTGCGCATCATGATCGCCACGCCCTGAGGGGGTCTTACCCCGACGGAGATCAGGCCGTTGGCTACCCGGTTGGAGTTCTCGTCCATCTCGCGGTATGAGAACTTCATGTCCTTGTAACGGAGGTAGGTCCGATCTCCGTTCTTGCGGGCCTTCTCCTCCTGGATGTCGCCCAGCAGGAACGCTTTCGCGACGGTGAGGGCGCGGTTCTTTACCGTGAGCCGTATCGTCTCCAGGAGAGTCCCCTTGCGGAGCTGGGTCTTGACCATGTAGCCGGCCATGCTCCCCAGGAAGCCGTAGTACTTGAGCGTATCCCTGATCTCGTCACCAGACCTCATCTACCTCACCCCCTCGAGGATGTGCACGCACATGGCTGCCTCCTCCTGGCCTACGATGCCGCCGCCGTTCATGGCGAGCGCCACGCGCGCGCCTTCCACCTGCCGGCCTTCCGCCTCGCCCCTGAGCTGCGTCACCAGCTCGTGTACCTGCGCCACTCCCGTTGCCCCTATGGGGTGCCCGCGCGACTCGAGGCCTCCCGAGGTGTTCATGGGTTTCGCGCCGCCCAGCCTGGTCGCCCCCGACTCGGCGAAGACGCCGCCCTCACCCTCGGGACAGAAGCCCAGGCTCTCGGCCTGGTGAAGCTCGCCGTAGGCGGTGGCGTCGTGGCACTCGGCGAGGTCGACGTCCTCGGGCCCGACGCCCGCCACCTCGTAGGCCGCCCGGGAGAGCCGCACCGAGATGTCCTGCTCCACCCGCTCGAAGTCCCTCTCCTTTCCGGAGGCCAGGACAGAGGCCAGGACCCTGGCGGGCCGGGTTCCGTCGAGGTGCTCGAGGTACTCCCTGGAGCACAGGATCGCGGCCGCCGCCCCGTCGCCGATGGGCGCGCACATCGACCTGGTGAGGGGCCAGCTCACCTCCCGGTCGTTCATCACCTCGTCCACGCTCATCACGTACTGGTACTGCGCGAAGGGATTCAGTGAGCTGTGCCAGTGGTTCTTGGAGGCGATGACGGCCAGTTGCCGCTGGGTCGATCCGTACCGGGCCATGTGGTAGCGGGCGATGACGGAGTAGATGTCCATGGCCCCGCTCCTGGTCTTACCGGCGTCGCCCGCCGAGGCCCCGGTCTCGGGAGTGATGCCCTTCTCCCGCAACCTCTCGTTGACCTTCTCGCTCATCTCCGAGAGGTAGGCCATGTAGGTATCCATCTGCTCGACATCGGTGCCGGCGAAGAACGCGGAGAAGACGGCCGCCTTGTTCGGGTTCGCTATCTTCTCCATGCCCAGGGCGAGCGCGCAGTCGTAGAGGCCGGCGCTTATCCCCATCCAGGCTCCGTGCACGGCCGACGAGCCGCTCGCGCACGCGTTCTCGACGTTCATGATGGGGATGGTGTCGATATCCATGGACCTGAGCGCGACCTGCCCCCTTATGCACTCCTGGCCGGTGGAGAGCCCCGCCGCGGCGTTGCCCACCCAGGCCGCCTGGATATCCTCCTTCGCGATCCCCGCGTCATCCAGCGCGGCGTCGACCGCCTCGGCCGCCATGGACCGCAGCGTCCTGTCGTAGAACTTTCCGAACTTGATCATCCCTACCCCGATAATGTAGACCTCTTTCACATCTCCTCCTTAGTAATGATGAGTGGCGTCGGAGATTTTCATTGTGTTATGTCCTTCTCGCAGTCGGAGTACTCCAACGACACTGCAAATCTCCGACCCCACGGACAGCGACGTTGTCCCACTGAGAAAGAACGGGGTGACCCCGTCGAGTTATGAGTG
>JAHJCO010000052.1 GCA_018831265.1 Actinomycetota bacterium | reverse complement strand
CATCGCCAGCACGCCCGCGGTCGCGAATGCGTTCAGCGTTTCCACCACCGTGACGTCCGACCAGCCCATCATTGCCGAGAGGGCGATGTACTGGATGCCCGTGACAGGCGTGTACCGTCAGGCGGCGCACGATTCGATAGGGTTCTGGATGTACTAGTAACAACACGGTCTGAGACCGCTGTGCCCCGTGGAATTCAATAGAATCCTATGGGGCACAGATACAGAACCGATACATATCCCCTGAGCACGATATAACAGTTTGTCCGGATTGCGGAGAAGAAGGTCTTCGACATCCTGGGCTTGAAGTCAGGCGGAACCGTTTCGGCGGGCTGGTGTACATTCTCTTTACAATTAACCACTTTGCGCAGCTCCGGCGGCAGTGAGCTCGTAGCGCCGCCTTCCAGGCGGCATCGACCTACGATTATGCCGGCAGGATGCCGGCGCTACGCCGCCGGAGCTGAGCAAACGGAGCAATCGGTTTCTCTTTTATCAGTTCATCATGTCGCCGATCTGCGTCGTCGGGTACGCGCAGGAAATCCTTGGTTTTCACGAGAATTGGTGACCGGCATCTAAAGCGGACGTTAACAATGCTGTAGTTGTGAATGGTTGCCATTTTCCAACAATCAACGAACGTTCTTCAAGCTGAATCCACTCCTCAAGGCATGTGCCCAGGGTGGTGTCGGTCCTCCAGCACAGCGTTCAAGCTGGTAGTACCCCGGCAGTCGCCGCTTAAAGGCCAGGAAGACCTCGAAGGCAAACTGGTGGGTGCCGTCGAGAGTTCGCGAGCCTTGAAACTGGCGCAGGCGATTCCTGGGATTCGTGATGTCAGGGTTTTCCCGCACGACGACGAGATGTATGCGGCGCTTGCAGACGGTACAGTCGATGTGATCGTGAGCCCGTCGGTGGAGTACGCCTGGCGGAACAGGGGAACAGGCGAGAATACCAGCATCGGCGAGGTCGGGGAACCCACAGAGTGGGGCTTCGGCGTCAAGAAAGGCAACGCGCCATTACTTGACCGGCTCGACCAGGTCCTTGACCGTATGAAGGAAGACGGTTCCCTGGAAAAACTCCAGGGGGAATGGCTCTGCGAGTGACAGGGACAGCCTTTGACTTCAGCGTTCTCGACAAGTTGCCGATTTCCTAGTACTGAAGGGTGCAGAAGGCAAAGGAGGCCTGCTATGGTGCGTGTATGCTCCTTTCTCATGGCCATTCTGGCCATTTGCCTGCTCCTATCGTCCGGTCTCTGTGGGAACCAGCCCGCCTTCGCGGACGACTGGGTAAGGATTGCCACGGGAGGGATCGACGGGAGCTATGTGCCCTGCTACAAGGCCGTGCAATGCATGGCGATCAACGGCTCTAACCTCTATGTGGGTACGGGGGACGCCGCAGGGAACGCGGGCGGTTCAGTGTGGAGCTATGACGGGTCTAGCTGGCAGATGGTCGGCTCGAACGGCCTGGGAGATCAGGAGAACTGGATCGTCTACTCGATGTCTTCGTTTAGGTCGCGCCTCTATGCAGGCACCCTCAACGGGACGGATGGTTGCCAGGTCCTCCGGTACAACGGCGGGACGTCCTGGACTCAGGTCAACGCCAGCGGATTCGGGGACGACGACAATGTGAACGTCATGTCGATGTTCGTCTTCAACGATGCCCTCTACGCGGGGGTGGGGAATGACCCGGACGGTGCGCAGATGTGGCGCTACGACGGGTCGGTATGGACCTGCGTCGGTTCGGCCGGCCTCAACCCATGGACCATTGCTACCCATACTGTCTTGAGCATGGCCGAATACGACGGCGCGCTATATGCAGGGACGGATAACCCCGTTGCCGGGGCGGACGTCTGGCGCTACGACGGTTCCAGCTGGACGAGGTCGGCGTCGGGAGGCTTCGATGACCCCACGAACGGCAGCGTGACATCGTTGGCGACTGTCGCGGGCGAGCTGTACGCGGGAACGGCCAGGGGTGAGATTGACGGAGGATGCAAGGTCTACTGCTATGACGGAGACTCATGGAACAATGTCGGCGCGGCAGGCCAGGGGTTCGGCGATCCCAGCAACACCATCGCGTGGTCGATGACCTCTTACCAGGACTGCCTTGTCGTGGGCACCTACAACGAAGATGTAGGTTGCGAGATCTGGAATTATGACCCTTCCATGGACGAGATCAAGCCCGTCTCGGAGCCCTCCTTCGACGAACAGAACGATCCGCAGGGACCAGGCCGCAGGCAGACCGTCGTCGTCTGCAGTCTCCTCAACTACGGCCCCGAACTCTACTGCTCGACACACTGCGCCGATACAGGGTCAAGCGGTGAGGTCAGGAGATACGCGGGTGGCACCGACTGGCCGCTTGCGGCCCCGCTCGGATTATCGGCACACAATGACACCGACGCCTTCGGAATGGCCTTCTTCGATGGGCGGCTTGCCGTGGGAACGGCCGCAGTAGCCAGCAGGGGGCAGGTATTCATGGAGTCGGCGAGCGGGCAATCGTGGTCGCGTATCGCTGAACCGGGCTTCGGCAGCAACCTCGTCAGCATCATTGCCTCGGCCTGCGAGTACCAGGGCAACCTGTATGTCGGAGCGGAGAAGGACTATGGCGGTTGCCAGATCTGGCGATACAACGGCTCGTCATGGGCGCAGGTGAACCAGGATGGTTTCGGAGACATCGGCAATGCGGAACCCGTATGCATGAGCGTGTTCGATGACCGTCTCCATGTCGGTACGTGGAATGGCACGGGAGCGCAGGTCTGGAGCTACGACGGGTCGACCTGGAACAGCGTGGCGGAGGGACCGATCCATGATGACAGCAGTTGCGTCACTCAACTCGTGGAGTTCCGCGGGCGCCTCTACGCGAGTACTCCCGAAGGGCGGGTCTACCGGTACGACGGCGGTACATCGTGGACCCAGATGAACGTTGACCACTTCGGGGACCCGGACAACGCCGGGATCTATGCCATGGCCGTAATGGGGAACGCCCTCTTCGCGGGCGCGCAGAACAATGATGGCTGCCAGGTGTGGAGCTACGACGGCACCACGTGGTCGAAGATCTCGGAGGGAGGCTTCGGAGACGCGGAAAACGACGTAGCCTGGTCGATGGCGGCATTCGACTCGCGGCTCTACGTCGGGACGCAGAACGACGACAAGGGGTGCGGCGTGTTCTGCTACGACGGGCACGAGTGGACCCGCGCGGCCACTTATGGGTTCGGGAGCCCCGGGAACAGGAACGCACGGTCCATGATCGCCAACGGAGAAAGCCTCTTCGTCGGCACGTCAAACTGGGATTCGGGATGCGAGGTGTGGAGGATATCGGTCGCGCCACCCGTCATCGACTCCATGTCACCTCAGAGTGGGCCCGCCGGAACGACCGTTACCGTGAAAGGCAGCGGCTTCGGGGACGCGCGAGGAGGTTCATACGTCAGCTTCGGCGGGACGAAGGCCGTGGAATACGGTGAATGGACCGAAGGGGAAGTGACGTGCAAGGTGCCAACGGGGGTATCCGGCGGTTGCACGGTCACCGTCACCACAGATCACGGCACCTCCAACGGGAAAGCGTTCGAAGTCCTCACGCCCACCTGGTACCTGCCCGAAGGCTCCACCGCCTGGGGTTTCAGCGCCTATGTGACCGCCGTGAACTCCAACGACTGCGCCGTTAGCGTGAAGTTCACCTACATGACACCCGGCGGTGCGGTGGACGGCGGCACGTTCAGGGTTAACCCGCAGTCGCAGCTCACCGTCAACCCGGGCGACGCAGTAGGCTCTTCCGACTTCTCCACGAAGGTTGAATGCCTCGAGGGCAGGACCATCGCTGTTGACAGGACCATGAGCTGGGCGGAAGAGGCCCACAACTCGGTAGGAGTGAACTACGCAGCCGATACCTGGTACCTGCCCGAGGGCTGCTCGGCGTTCGGTTTTGAGACCTGGACCCTCATCCAGAACCCTAACGACGCCCCCGCCAACGTAAAGCTGACGTACATGGTGGAAGGCGGCGGCGCGAACTCGTTCGACAAGGTCGTGCCGGCGAAGTCGCGGCATACGTTCAGCATGGCCGCCGACATCGGCGAGCAGAGCGCCTCCACCACAGTGACCTCGGACCTGCCTGTCATCCCCGAGCGTTCCATGTACCGGTATGACAGGATGGAGGGACACGACTCGGTGGGTTCGACCGCGCCGGCCGAAGATTACTACCTTGCGGAAGGTACCACCGCCTGGGGCTTCACGACCTGGGTGCTGATGCAGAACCCGAACCCCACCGATGCGCAGGTGAACGTTACCTACATGACCCCTGGAGGTCCGGTCAACCAGGACCCGTTAACGCTGCCGGCGAACTCCAGGAAATCAATCAAGGTGAACGATGTACCGGGCATGGCGGGCGTGGATTGCTCCATCCACGTACACGGGACGGTACCGATACTCGCCGAGAGGGCCATGTACTGGAACAACGGGGAAAAGGAGGCCTGCCACGACTCCATAGGGAGCCCGGCACCGCACGCCTCCTGGTACCTGCCCGACGGCCAGAGTTCCGAGGGAAGGGAGACCTACACCCTGGTAGCCAACCCCAATAGCACGCCGGTAAGTGTCACCGTGTCCTACCTGACCGCGACCGGCCAGGGCGGGGTGACCTTCTCGGAAACTCTGCCCGCTCACAGCCGTAAGACCTGTGACATGAGCCTTTGGATGAAGAGCAGCAGGGCATCCGTAGCGGTCAACTGTGCCAGACCCATCGTGGTCGAGCGCTCCATGTACTGGGGTGATCGTGGTTTCGGAACGGACACTATAGGTGCGTATTCCGATTGATCCAGGGTGTTCGTGACCGGCGGGGCCGACCTGTCCTCCAGCTTCTTCCTGCCCAAACTGTGGGCTGGGGCAAGGCCGCCGAGGTGCGCCTCACCGGAGAGAGGGTCCCCGCCGACGAGGCCTACCGCTTGGGGCTTGCCAACCACGTGCACACCCGCGAGGACCTGCTTCCCGCGGCCAGGGCGATGGCGGCGGTGATGTGCTCCAAGAACAAGTTCGGCCTGCGCATGACAAAGGACGCCTTCAACGCCGCGCTCAACGGCTCGTCCCTCGAGGACGCCAACCGCATGGAGGACCGCAACCAGGCCCTCATCATCGCCAACGCCATAACGGAGGGGGCCAAGGAGCCGGCGGGGTAGACCTCCCCCTGGAGCCATCAAACCGCGAGGTCGTAGACGGGGATTGACTCCGTGCGTTCAGGCTCGGATCCCGACCAGACCAGCTTCTGGATCTTCTTCATCGTTTCAGGTCGCAAGAGGATTTCACCACACTGGTTGCAGACGAGCACAGGCATATTCTCGATGATGACAATTCTGCCTTCATGTTCCGGTGGGTGCCTGACTTTGTCTTCTCTGATCGTCCCTCCACAAGCGGGGCATTTGTCGTTCATACTACAGACACGTCTCTAATCATGGAGGTCGATGTCGGTGGCGGACTACGTGCTGGTACACGGCGGAGAGGAAAATGGTATCGTGTGGTCTCGGAGATACTCCTTCTCGAGGAGAAACGGAACGGGTGAATGAGATCGAGTCCGGCGCCTGAGCGAACTCCCCTGGACGGACTGAGGCTCTTCGCCTACAGGATTTCGGGGTCGCTGTTTGTGGCCGAGGCACTCTTGGCAGAGACGACGCGTCGAGCCGAACGGGAGTGCCCGCCGGGCGAAGGCGCCGTGAGGGAGTTCCTTCTCGGGACAATGACCGACCTTTGCGTCTCGATGCCCGATGTGGGCCGGGGCCGCACTCTACCGTCGTGGGTCGATGCCTCCCACCCGCGGGGTGTCGGGCCGGCACCTTCCTCGCCGGGCGATGTCGGGTGGCTGGAGCCTTTCCCGGATGACCTGCTGCCCCAGACGGGGCTCGAGATCCCGCCCTACGAACCGCGGGAGAGTGTTTCCCTCGAGTTCGTGGGGGCGCTGCAGGGCCTTTCGCCGCCCGCCCGGGCCCGGCTGCTCCTCGGGCATGAGGATTCGCCGCCCGCCGACATCGAAGCCGACCACGCGGCCTTCGAGTACGCGTACGACCGGGAAGCAGGCAGGCGGGAGCCGCCGCCCGAGGCGGATGCCGGGCCGTTGCTCATGAGATACATCTTCAACTGGGAGTCGGCGGGCCCCGAAGGAATGGAAGCCATGCTCTCAGACGGCGTGGTACTGCAGAACGTGCCCTCGGGGGAATGCTTCATCGGTAGGGACGAGGTGTTGCGCCATCTCGCCACCGGTCCGCTGAGGCGCGGCGAGGGTCCGCTGTGGCGGTTGCTCCCCAGGCGCGCGAACGGGCAGATGGCGTTCGGCGCCTACGTGTGCATGGGCTCGCGGCAACCGTTCGCCTCGCACTCCATCCAGGTCTTGTACTTCGATGGATCCCTTGTTTCCGAGATGATCGTGTTCGAATACCCACGGCTGTTCAACCTGTTCGACCTGCTCGACGAGCTGGCGCCCCAGGGCGTGCGGCAGGCATGAAAGGAGAAGGCGCTATGGCCGACCACTGGATCGACAGCGGTGCGATCCCGCCGGACGGAGGTGAACGTGTCCTGGGCGGGGCGGTCGACATCTACGCGGAGAACCGCGAGCCCCGGCTCCTGCACCCCGGATGGCAGGAAGCCGCGGAGAAGAAACTCTCTGAGCTCGAGAAGAAGACCGGGAGGAAACCCAACTTCCTCGTATTCGTACTGGACGACGTGGGCTGGGGTGACTTCGGGTGCTACGGGGGAGGGCACCTGAGGGGGGCTCCAACCCCGAACTTCGATAGGCTGGCGGAGGACGGCCTGAAGCTCACGTCCTGCTACTCGCAGCCGAGCTGCTCCCCGTCGAGGGCGACCCTGATGACGGGGCGCCTGCCCATCCGCCACGGCATCCTGACCCCGCCGATGTACGGCCAACCGGGAGGCCTGCAGGACGAGGTGACGCTCGCGGAGCTGCTCAAGAAGGCCGGTTACGTCACGCGCGCGGTCGGCAAGTGGCACTGCGGGGAGAACGCGGAGTCGGTGCCCCAGAACAAGGGCTTCGACGAGTTCTACGGCTTCTACGGAGTCTCGGACATGTACACGGAGTGGCGCGACAACTACTTCTACCCGGAGATCGTCAACGACCCGCTTATCTTCAACGCGATACTGAACGCGAAGTTCAACAAACACGTGATCAAGGCGAAGGCTGGCCAGTTCGACATCCCCGGGATAGAGCAGGAGGAGATAGACCTTGATACCGTCAAGGACCTGGACGAGAACTGGGCCGACTACTCCGTCGATTTCATCAAGTCGATGAAAGACTCACAGGAGCCGTGGTTCCTCTACCACGGCACCCGGGGATGCCACTTCGATAACTACCCCCCCGACAGGTTCAAGGGCAAGTCCCGGTGCAAGTACCCCTTCCACGACGTGCTGGTCGAGTGCGACGACATCTTCGGGCGTCTCTTCGCGGCGCTCGAGGAGACCGGCCAGTTGGAGAACACTCTCATCTTCCTCACATCGGACAACGGCCCGGAGATGGAGTCGTGGCCCGACAGCTCCTACACGCCGTTCCGTGGCTCGAAAGGGACCACCTGGGACGGCGGCATCAGGGTGCCGGGCGTTTTCTACTGGAAGGGCATGGTAGAGCCCGGGCGCGTGTCCGACGGCCTGTTCGACTTCTGTGACGTGCTGCCCACTCTCTGCGAGCTGGCCGGGGTCGAGGACCTGCCCGAGGACAGGTACATCGACGGGGTGGACCAGAGGGCCTTCCTGCTGGCCGAACCCGCGCCAGACGGCACACACTGGGGCGCGGACCCGGCGTGGATGTCCAACCGCGCGGCGGTGTTCGGGTGGTTGCTGGACCGGCAATCGTGCGCGCGTATCGGTCCCTGGAAGGCGTTCAACCACGCGACGGAGCGGGACATCCGGGACACGGTGACACCCGGAGGGTTCTCGGGGCACGACGTAGCCCTCACCTACGGCAAGGTCTTCAACCTGTTCCTGGATCCAAAGGAGGAGCATAGCTTCACGATCCGCAAGCTCGTCTACATGCCGCTGTTCGCGGCGCTGACGGCCGCGCACGTGAAGACGTTCGAGAAATACCCCAGGAAGATACAGGTCAAGGGAGGACAGCCGGTCTAGTACGACGCGGCGCCACAAGACGCCGGGGTAAGACATCAGGTCCACAACCCGGAGTTGGGCCAGCACAGGGGCACGGGACTGTACAATACAGCATATGGAGAGTGCAGTCGTATTCATGGGAGGGGTATCACTGGAGGAGGATGCATGAGCATCAAAGGCAGGACGGTCGTCGAGTTTCAGTCCGACGCGGACGTGTCGGCTGCGATCGAGCGGTGGGCCGGGGAAAACAAGTACCTGCTGAAGACCCAGGACGGAACGTGGCGGGTTTACCAGAAGGGGGAGAACATCCTTGTCCCTCCGATGATGCTCGCCGTCGCACGGACAGGCAACGCATACCGGATGGAGGCGTGGGTACGTTTCCCGATGATTAACAGGGTCATGTCCCTGGGCATGCTGCCCGACGAGGCCCGCATCGAATCCGAAGCGGGGAAGAAGGGCTTCATACCGCGCAACAAGTTGCGCAAGGAGGTCAATACGCTGCTGGGTCAGCTTGGCGTCCAGCCGATAGCCTGAGCAGAGCTACTCGCGGGCCGGCAGGGCCGGACCTGTCCATCGTGGAGGGAACGCTCCCGATAATCGCGGAGCGCGCCATGTACCTGCCTTCGCCCACCGGGGAGATATGCCACGACTCGATAGGGTTCAGCGCGACCCACAACGTCTTCTTCCTGCCCGACGGCCAGACGACGGACGGATGCGAGACCTACACCCTGGTGCAGAACCCCAACGGGGTTCCGGTGGACGTCAGGATCGACTACCTCATGGAGGGAGGCGTCGGGAACTCGTCACACATCTATACGCTGGACCCCGACAGCCGCGCGACGTTCCTGATGAACGACCTCGCGAGCGGAAGGGGCGCAGTAAAAGTCACCTGCACGAGCGGCGAGGACATCATGGTGGAGCGCGCCATGTACTGGAACGGCAGGCAGGCGGCCGCCAATACGATTGGAGGCTACACCGATTAGACATTGAGCCGCGACTTCAGTCCCTCACTATCCGTCGACCCCCGGGCCGGGAATTCGTTCCCGGTCCGTTGATGTTCGCCATCGCGGAGTGAATTTTGCGTTCAAGGCCCAGGCGGAACGAACTCCACGCCCTGCAAACGTAGATCCCCGTAACGCGCCGGCGCAAACCCCCATCTACAGGTGAACCAAGTGCCGGCGGACCCTGGAGGGTACAGCAGATGCAGAGCAGAGCAAAGATCCTCATAGCCATCGCGGTCATCGCGGCGCTCAGCGCCCTCGTCCTGGCGGGGTGTGGGGCGGTGACCTCGTCCAAGCAGTCCACGAAGGAGGCGGGTTCGAAAACGCCCGAGGCTCAGTCCACGCAGCCGCAACCTGCTGCCACGACGCCGGCCCCCGCCCCGGAGGCGACCCCGGCCCCCGCTCCTGAGCCCGAGCCTTCGCAGGAGGCGGCCCCCCCTCCCGAGCCGGCCCCGGCACCTACCGCGGAACCGGCTCCAGCCCCGGCCCCCGAGCCTGCGCCGGCCCCGGCCCCCGCGCCGGACACCAACACGGGACCTACGCCCCCGCAGTAGATGGCAGGCGGACGGGCCGGCTGAACGGAGTCAGAGAGCGCCCCCCAACGGGGACCGCTATTGGGTTATTCGACCACAACCTGGCCCTGCATGGCGGGGTGCAATGTGCACTGGTAGTTGTACGTGCCCGCGGTGTCGAAGGTGAACGAGTAGGTGTCTCCCGGCTTGAGCGTCCCGCTGTCGAGGCCCGTACCGGTGACGGTGTGATCGACGTCGTCGTCGTTGGTCCAGACCACCCTATCACCGACGTCTACCGTGAGGGAGGATGGGTCGAACGAGAAGTTCTTGATACTGACCGACTTCCCGGTGGTCGACCCGGGTGACGTCCCCGGCGTGGTCGGTGTCGTCCTGGTCTCGCCGCCACAGCCCGCCAGTGCCAGCAGCGCGATGACCAGGATGCCAAGGACAACCGCCCTCGTCCTGCTGCTCATCTCCGTACCCCTTTCTGTCGCTCTTGCCAGTTAGCATAAGGCTTCTTGACCGGGCGTGCAGGGTCGGAGCGCGGCGTCAGACATCCATCACCATTCCGTCGTAGGCTATCAACGCCTCGTCTCGCTTTCGTATGATGGGGCGGGCCAGGGTGGCACCGTCCCCGACGTAGAGGTCCACCCCTCCGAGAGCCTCGGAGCGTTCGTGGATGTACACGATATCCGGCGCGAAGAAGATAGTCTTGCCCCCGCCCGCGTCGGGCCGCGGTCGGTCTATACTGGGATGGTAGTACGGTGCGGGCGCGAGGAGCGAGCGGATGGATGATGGGCATGACGGGTTCGACGTCAGGGCGTTCGACCCGGTCCGCGACATAGAGGGAGCGTACGAGTGCTTCGTGAGCGGCTTCTACCACAACTCCTGGCCGCTCATCGACCACGCCGAGAAGCGCCTGTTGACCGACTCCATCCTGATGGCGGCACGCATGTCCCAGGTTTCCCTGGTCGCCGAGGTGGACGGAGAAGCCCGGGGCGTGCTCTTCGGCTACTTCCCGCGCGAGGGGCTCACCCTGCTGCGGTCCCTGGTCGAGACCGCCCGGTTTACCCTGAGAGTATTGCTGCGCCGGTACTGCATGACACCGTTCGGCAGGGCGGCGTTCTGGCGCCACCACAAGGGCGAGATCTCCTTCGTCATAAGGCACACGGACACCCGCGCCGAGGTGCTGCTTCTCTCATCCCAGAAGGAATACCGGGGCGGCATAGGGCGGGCGCTGATGGACGAATGGGTGACCAGGGTCCGGGAGCGCGGCTATGATTCCACGACCGTCTCCACCGACTCCACGGTGAGCTGGGGCTTTTACGAGCGTTACGGGTTCCGGCGTGTCCGGGAGTTCCCCCTCAAGATGTTCTTCTACTCGCTTCCCGGCGAGGACGTACGAGGGTATATCTACCGCCTCGACCTCTGACTCAAACCGGGGTCAGGCACCATTCAAGTCAGCCAGGTCGATTAGGCGATTACATCAGGCCGCACAACAATATGCGGGTCTTGTACAGCCTACATTCACAGCAAGGATGCGACGACTGTTGCATTCGTGCCTGACCCCTTCGCAACTCCCCTTTGCGACTTCCGTAACAAAATGCGTGGCAAACACCATTTCCGGTTAGCGTCGGACTATGGAGGTTTCACAAATGAGGCGTAAGCACGCGATATCCTTCGTCCTGGTCGTCGGCCTGGTAGCCGGGCTGGCCCTGTTTTCGGTTCACGCCACGAGGCGGCCGGACAGCGTCTCGAGCGCGACCGTTCCCGCCCCCGCGATCTCGGGCATCAACCCGCCGTCGGGGCCCGTAGGCTCGCCTGTGACACTGACCGGGACCAACTTCAACGAGACCCAGGCGACCAACACCGTGACCTTCAATGGGAAAGCCGCGACCTCGTACACCACGTGGGCCCCGACCCAGGTCATCTGCGCGGTGCCGTCCGGCGCGACCAGCGGACCGGTGCTGGTACACGCGGCAGGCGGGGACAGCAACGCTGTCGACTTTACGGTCACCGTGCCACCGGAGCCGCCGCCTGAGCCTACCTCTGAGCCTACCCCCACCTGGTACCTCGCCGAGGGTACCACCGACTGGGGGTTCCAGACCCGCATATCCATCCAGAACCCCAACGAGGAGCCGGTCATCGCCCGCGTCACCTACATGACCGGAGACGGCCCGGTGGGCAGGCCCGACATAACCCTGCCCCCCCTCTCCCAGACCACCCTCTTCCCGGCCGACGACCTGGGGGCGCGTGACTTCTCCACCCGGGTGACCTGCCTGGAGGGTGAGACCATCGCCGTGGACCGCACCATGACCTGGACGGGAGGGGGCGCCTCGTCTCCCGAGTCCCACTCCTCGGTGGGGGTCACCTCACCGGACGACACCTGGTACCTGGCCGAGGGCTCCAGCGACTGGGGCTTCGAGTGCTGGCTGCTGGTGCAGAACCCCAACGGGAGCGAGGCCCACCTGACCCTCACCTACATGATAGAGGGAGCGGGTCCGGCCACCTTCGACAAGGTTGTCCCCCCCAACTCCCGGGCCACCTTCAACATGGCGCAAGACATAGGTGAGGCCGACGCATCCATCCGGGTGGTCTCCGACGTGCCGGTGATACCCGAGAGGGCCATGTACCGCAACAACCGGCGCGAGGGCCACGACTCCATCGGGACCACCACCCCGGCGACCGACTACTACCTGGCCGAGGGGACCACCGACTGGGGGTTCACCACCTACGTGCTGGTACAGAACCCGGACAGCGAGCCGGCCGAGGTCACGGTGACCTACATGACGGCAGACTTCGGTCCGCAGCCCCAGCCGCCTGTGACCATGCCGGCCAACTCGAGGATGACCATCAACGTCAACAACGTGCTGCCCGGGCACGACCTGTCCACACAGGTCCACGGCTCACGCCCCATAATCGCCGAGCGGGCCATGTACTGGGACAACGGGACCGGCGAGGCATGCCACGACTCGGTGGGGATGCCATCACCCCACACCACGTTCTACCTCCCGGACGGTCAGACCTCCGACGGCTGGGAGACCTGGACGCTCGTCCAGAACCCCAACACTGTGTCGGTGGCCATAGACCTGTACTACCTGCCGGAGAACGGGGGTGCATCCCTGACGCTATCCGACACCCTGCAGCCCAACTCCCGGAAGTCCTACAGCATGGCCGAGAAGCTGCCCGTGGGCAGGGCCTCGGTGATGGTGACGTCGCGGACGGCCGGTCGGAAGATAATGTGCGAGAGGGCCATGTACTCCAACTCCAGGGGATCGGGCACGGACACCATCGGAGGGTTTGCGGATTGACCGAGGGGGTCAGGCTCAATTCAATGTCAGCTTCAATGCTGGACAACCTGTATGGTGTGACTTGAATTGTGCCTGACCCCAAGCCTAGTCACTTGGTAGTTGCTCGAGAAACAAAACGGTGCCAGGCAGGATTCAAGTCATGTGACTTGAATCCTGCCTGGCACCCATCTAGTCAGACCTTTTTCGCCACGGGTTCCTTGAGGAACGTCGCGATGAGGAGCGCCACGCCGAAGAGGACGACCAGCATTATCATCGACAGGTAGAACGGCGTGCCGGTCACGTTCTTGAGCGCGATCATCAACAGCGTGAGGATGACCCCGCCGGCGTTTCCCAGCAACAGCAGGATCGAGGTCGCCGTGCCGGTGAGGGCGTGACCGGTGGTCTCCTCCGCGAAGGTGAGCACCAGCGGAAAGGCGCTGAACAGGAAGAATCCCGTGAAAGCCGCGACGACGTATATCTGCGCGGCGCTCTGGAGCTGCGCGATCAGGAAAAGGGTGGGTATGGCCACTCCCGCCGCAATCAGCAGGAACGGCTTGCGCCGCCTGTACTTGTCCGACAGGCCGGGGATGACCACACAGCCGACGACCCCCGCCATGACCATCACGGCGCCGATGAAACCCGCGGTGTCCTGCGAGATGCCCTTCGGCTTGAGTATCTGGTCGATGAGCTGGAGTATCCCCACGAAGGCCCCGTTGCCTATCAGTATGATTGCGCAGAGTAGCCGGAAGTTATAGAGGTCGAATATCGCGCGGAGACTGCCCCAGTTGATGGCCGCATCCTCTCCCTGCAGTTCTTCCTCGGTGCGCTTCGGCGGCTTCGGCGGCTTGGCGCGGGCCAGCAGGGCGAACAGTACGGCACCCCCTGCGGCGGCGAGACTGTAGACCAGCACGATCCAGCGGACGGCGCTGAGGTCGTCGCCGAACCCCTTCAGCAGAGCCGGGGTGAGGGCGAGGGCTACTATCATCCCCAGGAACAGCGACAGTGTGGCGATGCCCGTTGCCAGGGCCGATTCCTCGGTGGGGAACCAGGCCGACACCATCTTGGTGATGCTGTTCAGGACGAAAGGCTGCCCTATGGCGATGCCTATCATGCCGATCAGGACCAGCGGGTAGTTGCCGGCGAACAACCTCAGGAACGAGAAGCCGGCGGTGAGCACGGCGCCCAGCAGGACCGCGAAGCGGAATCCCTTCCGGTCTATGATTATGCCGGCCGGTATCGATACGGGGATATAGAGGAGGGGGAACATCGTCGCCAGGAGCGTGATGCTCGATTCGCTGCGGCCCATGATCTCAGCCACGCCGGTAAGTTCGTTGGTGGAGACGGTTATTGCCGCGTAGTTGAGCCACATCAGCTGGGTGAGGGCCCCCACCACCATGAACGCCCCGAGCACCACCCAGCGGTATCGATACAGGCCGTAGGCTTTCTCGTCGTCCATTGCCACCCCCTTCGCCGGGAGCCGCCAGGCCGACGGCCCCGACGATTATCCTATATGCCGCAGGGCCGGTGGGCAAACGAAGAACGCCGCCGGTTCGAAATCGAGCCCGGTTTCGGATAGATTATCAGTGAATAAGAGAGGAGAGCGTCATGCGAAGAAGGACGGCCGCGATCGCGATAACCATCATTATTTCGCTCGCCCTGCCGGCCGCCGGAGGCTGCGGGACCCGCGACCTGTCGCTCTCAACATGCAAGGACCTGCCGGTCGTCGACTACCGGTCGGTCAAGGCGATATCGCCGGCCTACAACCCGACGGTCCCCGTGGTCCTCGTCTACCAGGACGGAACCGTGATCAAGAAACAGGGGCCCTACCAGTTCATCAGCGGGAAGATAAGCGCGTCGCAGATAGACGAGCTGCTCAGGACGCTGGACGGCTACGGGTTCTTCGGTCTGAACAAGGTCTACACGGGCAAGCCCCTGCCGGGAGGGGCCAGGGAGACCCTCTCGGTAGTCATCCTCACCGGCACCTATACCACCTCGACGGATCGCCCCGCCACGCCCGCGAACTGGGACAAGATCGTCAAGGCCGTGATGGCGGTTCCGGTTCCGGGCGGTGCCGCGTACGTCCCGGACAAGATAAGGCTTCACGCGACGGCGGCGGGCCCGCCGGAGGGAGCGCAGGTATCAGCGTGGCCAGCGGGCGCGCCGGACCTGGGCGCCTCTGCGGCCCAGCCGGACGGGATGGTGGTGACGGGCGACACGGCGACGACGGCCTGGAAAGAACTGAACGAGGGTTATTCGTCCGGCGCGGCGGCCGAACCGTACTGGTCATATGGGGGCGCGGTGTACACCGTCTTCGCCTCGCCTGTTTTCACCGGTGTAAGCCCGGACTGACTCGCAAGGATCAGGGCGTACTGCGGGACTGTAGCAAAATGGTCTGACCCTTTTGCTACAGTGCGTCGCGGGCGAGGCGCTCCGGCATCCGGCCTCTGAAGAGCATCTGCTCGTGGATGGTCCGCCCGTCGATGTCGAACCGCCGCCCCTCCATCTCTACCGAGCCCTTCACCAGTGAGTCCCAGCGGAAGTAGTAGGGCTTCGCTATGAACCTGTGCACCAGCCGCTCCAGCAGGTCCGGTATGCCGACCATCTGGAGCAGGTCCTGGGTCTCCACCACCCGCTGCACGCTCATGGTCAGTGCGCCGTTCACCGGCTCGCTCCTGGACCCGAACGAGACGGAGACGGTCGCAGGGTAGGGGTGCAGGTACCCGGGCTCGCGCCGCCAGTCGGAGTAATCGACTCGGAGGGACGGCGACTCGTAGACGAGACGGTCGCCATGGCTCACCAGCAGCATGTAGGTCCGCTCGAACCCAATACCCCGGTACATGGTGATGTCGGCCCATGTCACCGCCAGGTCACCGGAGACCAGGTGTCCCCAGTTCCAGTTGTCCACCATGTGAAAGATCGGCGCCTCGCCCCAGTTGTGGTCGTGGTAGCCGTGGCCCTCGACGGACAACTCGCGGCCTCCGTAGCGCAGCATCCCGCTGACGGACGCGACCGGCAGGGGCACCAGCCAGCCCATGCTCTTGAACAACGGGAAGGGCAGGTAGTTCACGGCGGTGCCGGGCTTCCAGCCGGGCGTGCGAGCCTCGAACTCGAGGTCCACCTCCAGGCCACCGGAGGCGACCCGCACCTCGTAGCGGGGCCAGGCGCCGCGCATGAAGGAATCGCCAACCGTGACATCGCACGTATTGTATGAGGCGCTGAAGAGCCGGCGCGCGGGGAAGGCGTAGTCCTTGTGGCATCCGCCCTCCGGGGTATAGATGGAGAGCTGCACCGTGCACTGCCTCCGCCACGGCTTGGAGTAGTTCATGGGCCAGATTATCGCCACCACGCCGTGCCCGTCGGAGAAGGCTGCGTCGAAGTACCACCACTCGTAGCTCAGCGGAGCCCTCATGCGGTGCCGGGCGTCGTCCGCGGGGGTCAGGCCGACGTTCAACGCGTCCCCCCCGCGATTCCCGGGGACCCCCTGCCTGTCAACGGCCCGCCTCCGCATCGCGCCTCCACTCTCCTTGGATTGCCGTCCCGCAAGGAATATACTACACACCACCGCCGGGGAAGGCGGCAAGAAGCGGTCCTTCGGGACACCATCACCCCAGGGAGGTCGGTATGACCGCGCTCATCATCATCCTCGCAGTGCTGCTTGCCATCGCGCTCGTGGTCCCGTCCATCCGCAGGATCGGACCCACGCAGGTGGGACTCGTCATCAAGAGGTTCTCCTTCAAGAAGCTGGGCGAGGACAACCCGGTCGCTTTCAACGGCGAGGCCGGCTACCAGTCAGAGATGCTGATGCCGGGCTGGCGCTGGAAGTTCTGGATCGTATACAAAGTGCAGAAGCTCCCGTGGGTCCAGGTGCCGGCCGGGGAGATAGGCGTGGTCATCGCGCAGGTCGGCCTGCCGTTGCCGATAGGGGCGAAGTCCGCGGTCTACCGCAATGAGTTCGGCAACTTCTCCGATCTCGAGGGGTTCGTAGCGAGCGGAGGCCAGAAGGGCGTCCAGCGCCCGGTGCTCCCGCCGGGTACATCGGCCCCCGTCCACCCCATCGGCTTCCTGGTCATCACCAGGGAGAAGATCTACGGCATTCCCATCGCCCCGGAGTTCCAGCAGATCGCGAACGAGCAGGGGCTGACCCCCGAGACGTTCGGGCTCTACCCGGACCAGCTCTACCTGGTTCGGATAGCGCCGCAGCCCAGCCCGCAGACGGACGACGTCATCGACATGGTGGGAATAGTCACCACCTTCGAGGGCGAGCCTCTTCCCAGCGGTGACATCGCGAACCGGCTGGGCGGCTTCCAGGACGTCGACGTCCTGGAGCAGCAGGGAGCGGGCGACCTGGAGCTCATCGAGAACCTCCTGGGCAGCAAGAACGCGGTACACAACAACTACCAGGACTACCAGGCGTTCCTGGACAACGGGGGCAAGATCGGCCTCCAGCACGACCCGCTGCTCTACGGGGCCTACGCTCTGAACCCGTTCCTGGTCAGCGTCGAGCTGATACCGATGCTGGTGGTGAACCAGGGCGAGGTGGCGGTCATCAAGGCCTACGTGGGCCTGGCGACCGAGGACACCTCCGGCGAGATGTTCAAGTTCGGCTCGCTGGTGAAGCCGGGCCACCGCGGCATCTGGCAGGAGCCGCTGCGCACCGGCAAGTACCCCCTGAACCCGCGCGTGTACCAGTCCGAGATAGTGCCCACGGCCATCCTCACCCTCAACTGGGCGGAGGCCAGCTCCGAGGCGCACAACCTGGACCGGCAGCTCAAGCAGATAGTCGCCAAGAGCCGCGAGGGCTTCGTATTCGCCATCGACCTGCAGGTCCAGATACACGTGCCGGACACGCGGGCGCCCAAGGTCATCTCCATGGTCGGGACCATGCAGAACCTGGTCAACGAGGTTCTACAGGCGGCGGTCGGCAACCACTTCAGGGACAAGCTGCAGAGCATGCAGGCCGTGCAGTTCATAGAGACCAGGCAGCAGGTCCAGGAGCAGGCCTTCGAGCACATCAAGGAGAAGCTGGACGACTACCAGGTCGAGACCAGGGGAGTGTACATCCAGGACGTGGTCTTCCCGCCGGACATGGTCCGGGTGCTGACCGAACGGGAGATCGCCAGGCAGGAGATAGAGACCTACCAGAAGCAGAAGGACGCCCAGACCCAGAGGATCGAGACGGAGCAGGCGCGGGGCACCGCCGATATGCAGGCGCAACTGGCCCAGTCGAAGGTCGGTGTGGACATAAACATCAACAACGCCAACGCCCGCAAGGCACAGGCCGACGGCGAGGCCACCTACATCGCCGAGACCGGGCGCGCGATGGGCGCCGAGGTGGAGGCGGTCGGTATGGCCCGGGCGAAGGCGTACCAGGCACAGGTGCAGGCGCTGGGCTCGGTACCCACTGCGATGGTCAACGCGGTGGACGCCCTCTCCCGCAGCGGCCAGACGTTCGTTCCAAGCATACTGGTGGTCGGCGGCGGGCAGACGCTGGAGGGGCTGGCCGCGCAGCTGATGGGGGTGCTGGAGAAGAGCCAGTCCGGGGCGAAGGGTCCGCTCGGGTTCTCGGGGGGCGCGGAGAAGCCGCCGAGGCAGAAGAAGGAGCCCGGACCTGGACCGAAGCCCGATACTGAGCCGCCGGCCCCGATGCCTCCCGTCGAGCAGCGGCTACCCGAGCAGCGGGAGCTGCCTGAGCTGCGGAATCTCCCCGAGGACAGGAACCTACCCGAGGAGCCCATGCCCCCGGAGAAGCCGCTGCCCTAGGATTGGGAATTGACCTCAACCATTATTTCTCACCAAAGAGGTGAGAAATAATGGTTGAGGTCTTTTCTCGTTAGAGGCCGAGTTCCGAGTCGTTCAACTGGCTGTCGTTGAAGTCATCGGAGCTCACCGAGTCCATCTGACCGTCGAGCTTCTCGATGGCGTTGTCTATTGTCGGGTTCCCTGTGTTCACGCCCTGGGTCCCCGCGCCCTGCTGAGTGGTGGTCCTGCCGCCGCAGGAGGTGGCGACCAGCGCCACGAGGAGCAGCGCAAGGACAACTAGAGCCGCGATGGAGATCCTGGTGCACTTAATCATCGTGCTCACCCCCTAAGGCGCGGTCGAGCCGGGCTTCTGGGAAGCCAGCTCGGCGATGTCGGCGCGGATGGTCTGCTGGTAGTAGAGCCGGATGTCCAGCGAGTCCTGCCTGCACACGCGTAGCTGAGCCCTCGCCTGCTCCAGGGCCGCGGCGAACTGCCCCTCCGACTCGTAGGGGATGTACGCCTTGGTCGCCTCGAGGAGATTGATGAAGCTCACGTAGTCCTGCGCGAACTTGATTATCATCTGGTCCCAGGTCTGCAGGTCGGAGGTGATCTTCGCCACGTCGTAACCCTGCGCAGCCAGTGTGCTTATCAACTGCTGGACCTCGGCCTTCATCGCCTGGTAGGTCGCGACGTGGCGCTCCTTGTTGTTGTTGAAGCGCGTAATGACCAGGTCTATCCTCTGCTGGAGCATCTCCGAGCGCGCGTCCTGGCGCTCCTCGGCGGCGCTGCTCCTGGGGTAGCTGGCCCTGGGCTGCTCCCCGCCGGCGACGGCGGTGCCGACGGCGAGCATCATCGCCAGGGCGATCGCCGCGGTCATGACACCTTTCTTCATGGCTCCCTCCCCGTGCCGTCCGACGAACGTCTGCCGCATATCTATACGACAGTGTACGCCTATATTTACACGCATTTGAGTGAAAAAGGGATTGCGCCCCTGTAAAAACGGGGTAAAAAGCGGGGGCTTCCGTACTTGAGCGGCCACGATGTGACTAGGCTGGGGGTCAGGCACAATTCAAGTCACACCATACAGGTCGTATTGACTGTCATTTTGGGCCGCACCACGCTGCCCTGCTCTTGCTTGACCTATATGCAGGGTCACGATGTGACTGGTTGAATAGCCCGAAATTGAATGCTTTTCTTGGGCAACTACCAAGTGACTAAGCCAGGGGTCAGGCACAATTCAAGTCACACCACCCAAGTCGGGTGGACTTGAAGCTGACATTGAATTGAGCCTGACCCCAGTTGCTAGTCGCTGTATCCACCGATCGTGTCGGTACCACCCCATCTGTCCTGCATGTACATCGAGCGCTCGACCATTATCTTCCGGCCGGCTGTAAGGCACTCCACCTTGATCGCCGCCCTGGCATTGGCCTGGAACCGGTCCCTCATGTTGAAGGTCATCCGGGAGTTGGCGGGCACGGTGTCTTTCCAGGTGACAGGGGTCCCGCCTCCCTCGGGGAAGTAGCTGATCTCGATCTCGACGGCCACGCCGTTGGGATTCTGTACCAGCGTGAACGTCTCGATGTCGTAAGGTCCCTCGTCGGTGAGGAACGTCTCACCGTCCGGCAGGTAGAAGACCTTGTGCGGAGCGCTCATCCCGATGGAGTCGTGCATGGCCTGGTTCGAGTCGGCGCTTCCAGGCTGCCAGTACATCGCCCGCTCCGCGATGATCGGCGCGTCGGCGTGCACCTGCGTCGAGAAGTCGACGCTTCCCATCCCGGGGACGTCGTTCACCCGGATGGTCTTGCGCGAGTTGGCCGGCATCTCGAACTGCGCCTGAGGCTGTGGGCCTGCGCCGGTCATGTAAGTGACGTCAACGTTCGCCGCGACCGCGTTCGGGTTCTGTATGAGTACGTAGGTGGTGAAGCCCCAGGCGCTCGTCCCCTCGGCCAGGTAGTAGTCGGTGTCGGGCAGCGTGGTCCCGATGGAGTCGTGGCCCTCCCGGCGAGAGTCCGGCACGGCGTACTGCCCGGTGCTCATCTGGTACATCGCCCGCTCGGGTATGACGCCCACGTCGGCCTGGACCATTATCGAGGCGTCCTTCGAGCCTATGTCGTCGGCCATGTTATAGGTCCGGCGCGAGTTCGCGGGGACGACGTGGGTGACCGTCTGCGGCACATCGTTCTCGATCATGTAGGTCACCTGGCAGTTCGCCTCCACGGTGTTGGGGTTCTGGATCAGGAGCCAGGTCTCGAATCCCCAGTTGGAGGAGCCCTCGGGCAGGTACCAGGTAGCAGCCGAACCGGTCACCCCGACCGAGCCGTGCCAGGCGTTGCCGTTCCCGTACCCCGAGTACCAGGTCATGGTCCTGTCGACGCAGATATCCCTGGAGGTGTCCAGGGAGGCCACCCTGGTCGAGAAGTCCTGCTCTCCCAACAGGTCCTTGGGATGGATCGTGGTCTGCGAGCCGGCGGGCAGGTTGATGGTGCCCCCGTCGACCTCGCCGCCGGTGGTCATGTACGTCACCTGCGCATCCACCCCGACGGTATTTGGATTCTCGATGGCTATGTATGTATCGAATCCCCACGAGGTGCTGCCCTCGGCCAGGAACCAGGTGGGGTAGACCACGGTGATGGTCCTGGTGTTGGAGGTACCAGTCGAGGTGGTTACGGAAACGTCCCCGCTGCCGGCCCCGACCGGGACCTCGCACTTGATCCTGGTATCCGTCCATTCGCTGTACACGGTTGCACTGACACCCGAGAATGAGACGAACGATGCGGCTCCACCTGCGCTGCCGGCCCCCTGGTTGTCGCCGAAGCCGCCTCCGGTAATCGTCACCGTGTCTCCCGGGGTGGCGTTCAGGGGAAGCAGCGTCTCCATCACGGGTACGGAGGACTTGACGGTGAACGATCCTGCCTTCGAGCCTGATTGCCCGTCGCCGCTGTAGACGAGCACGTCGTACGTTCCATAGGCTTTCCCGGCCAGGTCGAACCTGCTGGTCAGAGTCGTGCTGTTCACAACCGTATTGTTGGTGCCGGTGATATAGGTATTGCCTCTCTTGAGCTTGGCGAGCGTTCCGGGTGTGTAGTAGTTGGTGCCGGTCACCGTACAGTCAATACTGCTGTTGTTGAGTCCCTTGGCAGGGGTTATCCCGGTAACTGTCGGCGCATCGTTGCTCGTGCGCTGCGCGTAGATATCGTAGCCCGTCCCGGAGGGGGTGTCGTTCCGCCCATCTTCCCAGGCGATCATCGCTCCGTATGAGCCGTCGCCCGCGATCACCGGGAATCCCTGCCAACCCGTCGCGGTACATATGGCCAGGCCGGTGGTGCCCCAGACGCGCGTGCCACCCGAAGTGGCCCGCTGTGCGTAGATGTCGGGGTTGGCGGGGTCGTCGCGGTAGTCGTGCCAGGTCACGTAGGCGCCGGTCAGGGAGTCGGAAGTGAGCCTGGGGGATTGCTGGTTGCCGAGGCCCATGCCTGCCATGTGCAGGCCGTCTGGATCCCAGCCCGAGTACGGAGTTCCACCGGACTGCAGGTGCTGAGCGTAGATGTAGTCGGGCGCGCCACGCTGGTCGCGCCAGGCCACGTAGGTTCCGCCCGCGCCGTCACCGATTATCTGCTGCTCGTATTGCATACCCGCTGCGGTGCACACCGTAGCGCCGGAGAGTCCCCACGGGAAGGCGCCGGTCAGGTCGAACTTCTGCGCGTATATGTCTGTCACTCCTCCGCCCGGGTCCTGGGTGAAGGCGGTGACGAAGCTCTGCGAGCCGGAGTCGACCAGTACGGGGGTTCCCTGCGGTTGGGCCGACGCGGCCACGGGCAGGCCATTGGGCCCGAACAACGGGTCTTTGGCGCCGAGCTGGTCGACGTGCATCGCGTAGATGTTGAACAGCACCAGCGGCGCCTGGTCGTCCTGCCAGGCGACCACCGCCCCTCCCGCACCGTCGGCGGCGATGCAGGGCGCCTGCTGGTCGCTGGCCAGCGCGCTCAGCGCCACCCCATCGCCGGTCCACTGGGCTACTCCGCTGGAGTTCAACCTCTGGGCATAGACCCGCCACGGCCCGCCGGCCCGCTGGTCTTCCCAGGAGACAAGGACTCCGCCGGAGCCGTCCGCGCAGACCACCGGGTTCCTCTGGTTGCCGGCGGCTCCACAGACGTTGACAGTCGCCCATGGCAGCGAGCCGTCGGCGAGGACCCTCCTGGCGCAGATATCCCAGTTGGCACCCGACTTGTTTGTCCAGACTATGTAAGCTCCGGCCGCGTCGTCGGTCGCGATCTTTGGGTAGGGATACTGCGCGAAGGTAACCTGCCCCTGTGCCGCCGCGATCTGTAGACCGCCCGCGGTCCACTGGGGCTGCCCCGCCGAGTTGAGCCGCTGCGCATAGACGCTGTAGTCGGTACCGGCCGTGCGCGTGTCCTGCCATACCACGATAACACCGCCGGTCCCGTCCGAGACCGCCTCCGGCAGGTTCTGGTGATTGTCCACGTTGCAAACCACGACCCCGTTTGAGGCCCAGCGCGTCCCCGCGAAGGCGATCGCCGAGCAGAGCACAAGCGCTGAGAGAACCAGCACGGCAAACGTAGCATGGTGAGCCCTCAGGTGAGTACGCATAGCGTAACACCGCCTTCCAAGTAGTTGCATACGCCTGTTTGATTATATCAGTTTGAAGCGAGTGCCATCCTGTGCTCGGGTTGACGATGAAGGCCACGAACCCTGTTTGACCGCCCGCGCGGTGGGGCACTAGGATACTGTGAAACACCGGAAGGAAAGGAAGGTCCCTCATCGTGGATGACTTTCGCGGGAAGGTAGTTGTGGTAACGGGGGCGGCGAGCGGCCTGGGGGCCGAGGTCGCGCGTTCGTTTGCGCGCAGGGGCGCTCGCCTGGAGCTTTGCGATGTCGACGGGGAGGGCCTGGGAGAGATCAAGACCGAATGTGAGGCAATGGGTGCCGAGGTCTCCACCGAGGTCGTGGACGTATCGCAGGCGTGGCAGATGGAGGAGTTCCGAGACAACGTCCTCAAGCGCTGCGATCACGTCGACGTCGTGGTCAACAACGCCGGGGTGGCGTGCGGCGGGCGGTTCGAGGACATATCTCTGGAGAACTGGCAGTGGATCGTGGGAGTGAACTACTGGGGGGTCGTCCACGGGTGCCACTTCTTCTACCCGGGGATGAAGGAGCGGGGGAGCGGCCACATCGTGAACATCGCCTCGGCCGCCGCGTACGGACCCCTGCCGCTGCTCACCACCTACTGCTCGCTGAAGGCCGCGGTCCTCTCGTTCTCGGCGAACCTGCGCGCCGAGGGAGCGCTTTGCGGGGTGGGCATCTCGGCCGTGTGCCCCGGTTTCATGAGCACCAGCATCGCCCGCAGCATGAGGTTCTGCTCGGAGACCAGACGCAGCAACCGGGAGAAGCTGGGCGGGAAGGTGGACCGCTTCATGACCGGCCTGAAGGCGTCCCCGAGCAGGGCGGCCGAGTCGGTGGTCCGCGCTGTGGAGCGCAACAGGTTCGTGATCAACGTGGGGCCGGAGACCAAGCTTGCCGACTTTATCTGGCGCCTGAGCCGACGCCTCAACGTGGTCGGGCTGAAGTACACGCTTCGCTTCCTTGAGAAGCGGCTTTGATCGCTCGGGACGGGACCGCACAAGATAGACGCCATCGGCAACCTGGCTGTTCCGGAGGGGTCAACTTCCAGGGTTGACTGTGACTGGCGCGGCAAATAGATAACCATCGCTTTAACAATATCCAGTGGATATCTATTGACTCGACGGACACCCATATGTAGAGTACTGACATGTCAGTACCGCGGTGGGCACGTGTCAGTTGCTGACGCACCCGTCAGACAGCCGGCCGGATGGGGTAATCCGCCCGGCCTGGAGGAGCTTTGTGAAGCAGGCCCTGGACGTGAAGACCGAGAGCAAGGACGGGACGAGGCGTCGCACCAGGATGCGGCCCGAGGACCGGCGCGACCAGGTGCTCTCCGTGGCGGCACAGGTCTTCTCGGAGAAGGGCTACCGTGCGGCCACCGTCAGCGACATAGTCGAGGGAGCGGGGATAGGGCGCGGCACCTTCTACCTGTACTTCGAGTCCAAGCGGGACGTCTTCCTCGAGCTGATCGAGACCTACTTCACCGAGTTCCAGCAGCTGCTCGAGGAGAACCACCGGCAGCTCTCGGCCGCGGTCACCGCCTGCGGCGACATCATGGCAACCTGGCGTGCCAACGTACTGAGCATCCTCGAGTACCACAGCAGCCGCCCGCACCTGACAAGGGTCATCTACCGCGACGCGCTCGGCTCCGACGAGCACTTCTCCGCCCGGATGGAGGAGCTCTCCGACGTGGCGCGCAAGCAGCTGAATCAGGGGTTCAGCCTGCTGCAGGAGCACGGGCTCATACGGTCCTGCGACGTCGACGTGGTCACGACCATAGTCATGGGGTCCGCCGTCTACGGCATCATGGAGCTGGTGGTCAGGGGAGTCCGGCCGGACATAGAGCGGCTCGCCGACGAGTTCATGGAGTACCACACGAGGGCCCTGACGGGCGAAGGTACCGGCGCCGCGAGGGAGCGGCAACGGAAAGATCGGGCCGCGAAGCGCGCGCCCGCGGAAAAAGGGGGTCGAGGAGATGGAGATCGCTGACGACATCACGGTGAAGGAGTACTTCGAGGAGATGGTCCCGAGGATCTTCGCCGAGGAACTCGCGAAGAGCCCGGTGCTGGGCATGGAGGGCACAGAGTTCGTCCTGCAGTTCGATGTCACGGGCGCCGGGAAGCAGACCTACAACATCGCCATCAAAGACGCGCGCGACCTGGAGGTCAAGGGCGGGCCCGCCGACAGCCCCGACGTGACGGTGGAGATCCGCGAGGACGACTGGCGCGATGCGGTCACCGGCAAGGTGGCGGGGGCGGTGGACATGTTCACCGACACGGCGCAGCTCGCCAACAAGGCCAAGTACGACATGCTCAAGACCACCAGGGGGACGCTCAACCTGGACCTCTCGCACGAGGGGGCGGAGAACATCCCAATAAAGATCGTATTCGGCGGTGCGGAGTCGCCCGCGGTGACATTCCGCCTGACGCTGGACGACTGGGTGCTCATGAGCAAGGGGGAGCTGGTCGGGGTGACCGCGTTTATGTCCGGCAAGCTCAAGATAGAGGGCGACATGCCGTTCGCGATGAGCCTGGGCAACCTGGTGGCCTGATGAAGGGTGGGGTAGTGGAGCGCTTCGAGGAGGAGATCAAGGAGTACGCGAGGAGCCGCGGCGTTGACATCGTGGGAGTGGCGGGCCCGGACAGGCTGTCCGGCCCGCCCTCCCTCGACCCCGCCTACACCATGAAAGGCGCGCGCTCGATCGTCAGCATGGCACTACCCATGGACGTCGAGGCGATCTACGCGTTCCTGTCCAAGGAGACGCCCACGCCCCATAACCTCGATCAGCTGCTGGGGAATCAGCGCATGCGATCCTGCTGCGAACAGGTCGCCGGGTTCATCCGCTCGCGGGGTCACCGCGCGGAGGTGGTCCCGCCCAACAACACCTACCGCCGCTCGCTCGACGTGTTCTCCACGCGCCCCGGCTTCTCCCACCGCTTCGGGGCGATCGCCGCGGGCGTAGGCGCCCAGGGCTGGTCCGGCAACGTGATGACCGCCGAGCACGGGGCGGCGGTCTACCTGGGGACCGTGGTGACGGAAGCGGTCCTCGAGAGCGACCCGCCTCTGAACCCGCGTCATTTCGTGGACGGCCCGTGCCGCTCCTGCAAGGTATGCGCGCAGACCTGCGTGGCGTGCATGTTCGAGCCTGAGGGCGAGGAGTACGTGCTGCTGAACGGTGAGCTTCATCCCCGGGCGAAGAGGAACGGGCTGGACCTGTGCAACGCATCCTGCTTCGGGCTGCACTCCATCAGCCCCGAGCGGACCTGGAGCACCTGGGGCAAGCACTGGATAGAGGACTGGGTCGGGCGCAGGCCGTCGGGTGGAAAGCTCGCGCTACGCCTCGCGCTCATGCGGCGCGGGGGCACCACGGGCGACGCCACCCCGCGGTACGACCTCATCCGGCGCAACGGGGCGCTGCTGCAGCCGCGTGAGCTGCTGGACCGGCTGCCCCGCCCCGGTGAGGCGATGGCGGAGGACCGTGCCGGGAGCAACCGCCTGCTGATGGAGAACGCGCGCGCGACGGGGGTGCTGGGTGTGGAGAGGCTGCGGGACCCGAACGTGCTCACCTGCGGGCATTGCGCCCTGGTGTGCGGGCCGACCGTGGCCGAGACAAAGCGGAGGCTGGAGGCGCTGCACTCCGGGGGGATCGTGGTCCCCGGCGAGGCGCCCGACGAGATGGTGAAGGTGAAAGACTACGCCGAAGCGCTCGAGGTCATGGGCAGGAGATCCCACAGGGTGAAGCGGAGAGCGATGCGCTGGGACGGGCTGCAGTCCGCGTGGCTGTGGCACCGGTACTACTTCGGCTTCGAGCCGCGGTCTTTCTTCGGCGGTATCGCATACGGGCTGCGGCTGAGAAGGGCGGTAAGGGAAGGAGCGCCCGGGCGCGGACTTCGGTCCGCGGCGGGCAGGGGTGACGGGAAGATCGACTGACGAAGAGGAGGGGCAGATGAACGAGGTAAAGAAGGCGGGCTACGCGGCATGGCACAAGGCGGTGCTCATCGGGTGCGCCGTGATCGCGGTGCTGGGGACCGTGGGTGTCATCGGGATGATGGTCAAGATCTCAGCGACCATCACCGAGTACGGCGGGACCCAGAGCCCGGCTCTCTACATGGCGATGGTAATGATGCTGCTGTCGGTGTGGCTGTTCGCCGGGAGCGGGGCCCTGCTGGTGTACCTCGCCCGGATGGGCAGGGACATCCACACGGCGCTCCAGGAGATCGCTGCGAAGTAGAGCCGCCCGGGTTTTCGCATCGGCGTTGAGACCCCGATGCGAATCCGACGCGAAAGACCGTACAGGATGGGAGTGATGATGAGAGGCTACAAGAGGCCGGCCGTGTCCGGAAAGGCGAGGATGGTCGCCGCGGTGCTGGCGGCCGCGGCGCTGTGCGCGGGGTTCTTACCAGCGGGCGCGGGGACCAGCGCCCGGGCGCAGACCCCCAACGGGGGCGCCACCTTCGACTTCTTCAGCATGTACCCGGAGCAGTATGTCGCGCCACAGGCAGGAGAGCTGAGCACGTTCATGCCCCTGGACGTGCGCAACATCGGCCAGGCTTCCGGAGAGGTCGGCCTTGTCCCGTCGTGCGACTCGGGCTACTTCAAGGTGGGCGTCGACAACCCGAAGCTCACCCCGAAGGGAGAGGACGGCGTCGCGAGCACCCGCGTAGCGGTCGAGTGCGAAAAGGGCACGCCGGAGGACACCGTCGGCTGGATAAAGGTCATCGGAACGCGCGGCGAGGAGGCCCACCACATCTGGCTCAAGTGCACGGCGCTTGACTCCAGGCCCCTGCTCCAGACCTCGCGCGGCATCCCGTTCACGGGCCAGGGGTACCTCGACCCCGAGCTCCAGGAGTACGTCGGGGACCCCGTGGTCTGGCACCTCAGCGCGAAGAACGAGGGGGCCTCCGACGAGACATACGAGCTCGGCAGCCGGGCGGACTTCCCCTGCAAGGTGACCTGGAAGGACATCAACGGAAAGGTCATAAGGAACGCGAAGGTCAACGGGCGCACCAGGAACCTGCTCTTCTCGAAGCCGTACGAGATGTCGGTTGAGGTCGTCCCGACCGAGCCGCTCCCCAGGAACGAGGTCAAGGAGGTCACCCTCCTCCTGGGACCGGGGAAGTACACCGAAGAGACCTCCGAGGTGAAGGTCAGCCTTGTGAACCCCGGGATGCTCTTCTGCCTGAACGACCTCGGGGGGCTCAAACCGCGTGCCCACCAGGTGATGCCAGGCGAGCAGACCTCGTTCATCCTGCACGTCACGAACCTGGAGGCCGACAGCCAGGATATCAAGCTCACAGTGGAGGAGGACGCCGAAGGGTGGGACGTGAAGCCGGAATCAGGGGACATAAAGGGCCTGGCGCCGGGCAAGACAGATGAGGTCGTGGTGCGGGCCACCGCACCGGGAGCGGCGCCTGCCGGTGAGCGGCTCGGCATCACCGTGACGGCGAAGAGCACCTCCGGTCGCACCGAGACCTCCCGTCTCGCCGCGGAGGTCACCGACGTACGCAACATCTACTACTGGTCGATCGACTCCATGGACCCCGAGTACCTCTACCTGGACGAGAAGGGCACCGGGCCGGGGAAGGACGGGGACTGGCTGATGCCCGAGACACAGGCGTTCCTGTCGGAGGGCACCAACTACACCGACGCGCGGGTCTACCTGCCGTCGGCTACAGACATGAACCATACCAACGCGCTGGCCGGGACCTACACCGGGACCATGGGTGTGTACATGGTCGGTGGGACCTTCAAGGGCTTCGGCCCGCACGACGAGACGCTTTCCGGGCCTAACACGCTCGACCTGCTCCGCTACGGGCCGGACGGGCTTCCGGTGGAGCGCATGTACGAGGTCGCCAAGCAGCAGACCGGGGGGAAGGCCACCACCGGCTTCTGGTCCAACAAGAACTGGCTGGCCGACCTCGAGGCGGAGCGCAGCGTGGACATCGAGGGGACCTCCGAGAAGCACCCACTGTTCTACAAGCCGCCCTACAAGTACAGCGCCGCCGGCGACCCGCAGACCGATACCGATCCCGAGGACAGGCTATCGGCGAACATAAAGTGCGCCTTCCACAGCAACAACACGCGCGCGGTGCTCATCCCCACCCTGCTGGGGCAGTTCGACCTGGTCGTAGGCACGCGGCTGCTAAGCGCCCCGCTGTCGCTGTTCTTCGGCAAGAATCCCGGCCTCCATGCGGAGGACCGCTACTTGGCGGACGGGTTCTTCCGCTCTCTGGAGGAGGAGGACCCCGACGTTTCCTACGTCAACATAGCCGATCTCGACAACACCGGGCATTTCACCGGTGCGTCCTGGCCGCAGAACGAGTGGAAGAAGGGGAAGGACTCGCCTTCCGACGACACCGACATCTACAGCCCCTGGATGCGCCGCGACGAGTGCTTCGACATCGCCCGCGAAGCCGATGTGTTGTTCGGGGAGTTCCTGGATAAGCTGAAGGAGCGTGGAGTCTACGACAACAGCATCGTAGTCGTCCTTTCCGACCACGGGATGGAGAACGCCAAGGACCCCAAGGACGGCTACGAGGCCATCGACCTGCGCAGCGTCCTCCGCGACCGCGGCTACCTGAGGCACGAGGACTACGAGGAGGTCGGCGGTACGGCTATGAACTGCCTCTGGGTCCTGAAGCCTGAGAGGGCGGCCGACATCCAGAAGGTGCTGGAGGAGTACACGGTCACCGACCAGGTCCTCGGCCCCGTGAAGCCGCTCACCGTGCTGAACCGGCAGGAGATGCTCGACGGCAAGGACTTCGGCGAGGCCGGGAGGGTGAGGCCCCGGGAGCTGTACAGCGAGTGGTGGATAAACCACCCCGACTCCGACAACGGCGAGGAATGGCCCGACCTTTTCGTCTTCCCGCTCTACAACTACCAGACCCTGGCGCACGGCGACGCACTCGCGAGCGGAATCAACAACGTGGGGATCGGCTTCGGAATAAACGTCCCGGAGTCGGTGCAGTTCGGCCTGCCCGGCATCCACGGCGGCCTGCAGACCGCCTACGTGCCGCTGGTTTTCAAGGCGCCGGCAGGGACGGACGCGTACGCGCCGGGCCGGGTCTACGACCGGGAGGTCGAGATAGGGGACATCGCCCCCACCATCTACGAGATCATGGGCTGGCCGGCGCCGGGCTGCGTGGACGGCAAACCGCTTCCATAGGGGTCAGGCAGCACTTTCAATGCGCGCGCAATTGCCTGTGTGCGACAACGACGGGCGTGAATTGAATGCTGCCTGACCCCAATCTGAGTCATCGTATAGAATGTGCAAAAGGGCCTGACCCTTTTGCAACATTCGAGGAGGCGGTTCACATGATGACCTTCATCAACTTCCCCAGGCGCATCGCGAGCTTCCAGGACGAGCTGAAGAACGCGGGTATCGACGTGCTGGTCGGCACCAAGCTGAAGACCATAACGCATATGTCGGGCGGTTTCGTCCCCTGGCGGAGCGTAGTCATAGTGCCGGCGGAGGGCGAGGTCCAGCTCATAACCTCGCTGCTGGACGCCGGGCGGCTCAAGGAGGAGTCCTGGCTGGACAACGTGGTCGGCTACGGCGGCCTTCCCGGCATGGACTTCCTGGACATGATATCCCTGCGCATCAACGAGCTGGGGCTGGCGAAGGGCGTCATAGGCTACGAGAGCGGGACCTCCAACTACCTGCCGGACGGCTTCATCACCCTGTACGAGTACGAGCAGCTGCGCGAGCGTTTTCCCGATGCGACCTTCAGGAACGCCGTCGAGCTGATGGACCGCTTCACCCTGGTGAAGGAGCCCGAGGAGATAAAGCTGATGCGGCAGGCGACCGCTATCTGCGATACGGCCCACGAGGAGGTGCACGACGCCCTGCGGGTGGGGATCAGCGAGAAGGAGATAGCCGGGATCGCCGAGGCGGTCATGCGAGACCTGGGCAGCCAGTTCGCCTGGACCTTCACCGGCGGCCAGGAGATCGCCTCGGGGTACCGCACCTGGTGGTTCTGGGGAGGCTGCACGCCGGCGACCGACAAGCGCGTCCAGTGCGGTGAGCCGGTGATGATCGACCTGCACGGCATGTACTGGCTGATGCTGGGCGACGTGGCCCACAACGCGATAATGGGCAGGCCGTCACTCGAGCAGCGCGAGGTCATCGACGCATACACCAAGGTCTGCTACAAGGTCGTCGAGGAGATGCAGCCGGGCAGGAGCCTGGCCGAGGTCACGCGCAACTGCAACGCGTTCGTCCAGGAGAACGGCTGGGGGGAGTGGGTGCTCCCCGGCTACGGCCACGGAATAGGTCACTTCGGACACGAGTGGTACCCGTGCGTGGCGGAGGCCGAGTCCCCCGGCAACAACGAGCCCGACTACGTGCTCGAGCCGGGGTACATCCAGATGATAGCGGTGATCTGCAACAGGCCGGGCGTGGCCGGGTTCCGACTCGAGCGCCCGCTGCTGATAACCGAGACCGGCAACGAGGTGATGTCGAACCTCCCGTTCGAGCCGTGGATAATCGATTGCGGGAGGGACTGCAGCCGCGCCCCGTAAAAAGGCCAAAAGGCCAAAAGGGGTCAAACCTGAAATCTTGCATAATTTGCGTTTCAGGTCTGACCCCCGATGCAAGAAATGCAAGATTTCAGGTTTGACCCTAACGCTGGTAGTCGTAGAGCACGAACTCGAAGCAGGCGCCCCCGTCGTTGTAGGCTTTCAGCGAGCCGTTGTAGACCCGAACGATCTTGCCCACTATGGCGAGCCCCAGGCCAGCCTTCACTCTCTTCCCCAGTGTCACGGGGTCGGAGAGGTTTCCGGTTAGTTCCTCGGGAAGTCCGATGCCGCTGTCCCTGACCATGAAACGGTGCCCGGGGCCATCCAGCCTAGAGACCCGTATCTCCGGGTCGCCGCCGCTGTTGTGCCTGATGGCGTTTGCGATCAGGTTGGAGAAAACCTGCTGCACGTGAAGAGTGTCCGCCCGAATGGACCCGAGGTCGCCGCGAACGTCGAAGGTGGCGTTGGCCCGGACCGCTTCCTCCTGCAGATCACAGAGCACGCCCTGGACCACTGACGAGATGTCGACCGGGCCGACCTCCTCGGGCACCTGCCCGGCCCTCGCGAGCTTGAGCAGGCGGTCCACCTGGCCCTCGGTCGTAGAGACGGCGCTCTTGGCGCTCTGGACTATCCCCGCCATCTCCTGGTCCAGCCCGCCGGGTGACATGGTGCCGGCGAGCCGCTCCAGGTACTCGAGAGCCAGGAATATGCCGGACAGAGGCGTCCGTATCTCGTGCGACACCGTCTGCGCGTACTCCTCCAGCTCCTGGTTGACCCTGCGCAATTCCTTCTCGGCCAGCCCGCGCTCGGTTATCTCGTGGACGAGCTGCGCGTTGAGTTCCTCGAGCTCGCGCGTCCTCTCCCTCACCAGCCCCTGGAGGTTGTCCCTGTGCTCCCGCAGCTCGGCCTCGATCCTCTTCCGCTGTGTGATGTCCCGCGTAAAGCTGTAGAACCTGCCGTGGTCCACATCCTTGAAGGAGACGCTCACCTCGACATCCATGATGCCGCCGTCCTTCCTCCGGTGGCGCGTCTCGAAACGATCGTGTCCGGTGGCCAGGATACGTTGCACATGTTCCTTCACCTCGGAGGGGCTCTCATTGACCTCGACGTCGGCGATGTCGATACCCAGGATCTCCTCGCGGCTGTACCCGAGCATCTCGCAGTAGGCGTCGTTCACCTCCAGCATGGTACCGTCAAGGTCGAGGACGCAGAATCCCTCGAGCGTGCTCCTCAGCACCATGCCGTAGATGGCCTCCGCGCGTTTCTGCTGGGTAAGGTCCCGCCCGACGCCGCAGAGCGCGATGGTCTCGCCGTGGCCGTTCTTCAGCGCCGAGCCGGTGAGCCCGCAGGGGATGACCCTGCCGGTACGGGTCTTTACGCCGGCCTCGATGTAGGAGGGCTCCCCGGACTCGATGACCTCTAAGAAGGTCCCGGCGACGAACTCGACGTCCTCAGGGGGGTGGAAGTCCCAGGCCATGCGTGCACGGATCTCCTCGTCGGAGCAGTTGACCATCCGGTTGTAAGCGCCGTTCCATACCAGGGGCTTGCCGGTGAGGTCATAGACTATGAAGGCGTCGGCGACCGCCTGGAAGGCGGAGCCGACCAGCTCCACCTCGTCTCGCGGCGGAAGGTCTTCTTCGCGGTCTACCGGGTCCATCTGCCACCTCTAGAGGGGGACTACTCCTCCGAGAATCGGAACGTGAAGGCGCTGGCGACCACCAGCACCACCAGCCACCCCAGCATGATGAGTATGTAGGACCACTGGTCGGCCAGCGGCTGGGCGTCCAGCGCGACGTTCCTCATGGCCTGGATCATCGGAGAGAGCGGCAGCCACCGCACCACCTGGTAGATGGCGTTCGGCAGCCCCGACAGCGGGAAGAAGACGCCCGACATGAACATGAAGATTATCGATATGGAGACCGACAGCCCGGACGCCGCCCGTATTGTCTTCGTAAAGCTCGCCAGGAAGAACCCGAAGGCGAGGAACAGCACCGCCCCGATGAGGCACAGCACAACGACACCCGCATAGCTCCCGTAGATGTGGGCGCCGAACATCGCGACCCCGACAATCAGAAGCACGATCACCTGGAAGACGTTCAGCACCAGGAACGAGCCTATCTGCGCCGTCATGAACTTCCAGACCGGCAGAGGTGTGGTCTGCAGCCGCTTGAGTATCTTCTGCTCCCTGAAGGATGTGAGCTGCGTGTCTACGTTCGTGATGTTGTAGTTCATGAGCGCGAGGCACAGGATGCCGGCGTACACGAAGTCGAAGTAGGTGACGGTGTTGGTCGTCGTCTCGTCACTCTTCAGCGCGATGACCCGCTGGGCGCCCAGGTTGGTCAGCAGGTTCATCGCCGAGCTGTTGACGAGCACGTTGCCGCTCCCGGACACCACCGTGAGCTCGGGCGCGGCCGCGCCTATCTGGAAGTCCCTCGGGATTATGACCACCAAGCCCGTCTTGTTGTCCTTGATGGCCTCGCGGGCCTCCTCGACGCTGTAGTCGTCGGCCTTCACCGTGAACGACTTGGCCTCCTCGAAGGCGGTTTTAATGGCGGCCGAGGACTCGTTCCTGGCCTCGTCCACTATGGTGACCGTGCCCACCGAGCTGGTCTTGCCGAACAGCCCGAACACCAACACGAACAGCAGGGGGAACACCAGCGCCCAGAACAGGCCCGTGCGGTCGCGATAGAGCATCTTTATGCTGGCCCCGAGCAGCTTGGGGACCGTGCCCTTTCGCCTGGCCCTGTCCAGTGTCGGTTCTTTCTCCGTGCTCTCGCCCAACTAGGACTCCTCTTCGACGCGGATCGTTCCGCCGGTCAGCTTCACGAACACGTCCTCCAGGTTGGCGGTGCTGACCGTCAGGCGGTCCAGGTCCACCCGGTCCAGCTCCCTTATGGCGCGCTTGAGGGTGTCGCGGTCGGCCAGGTAGAGGGTGAACTCGCCCGCGCGCCGGGTGGAGCGCTCGAGCCTGCCCACCTTCTCGAGAAACTCCCCGGTCGAATCAGACATCGCGGTACGGGGCAGGAAGTCTACCCTGATGGGGTCGGCAAGGGTCATCACCAGGTCGCTCACCCTGTCGAGCGCGATGAGCTCGCCGTCCTTGAGGATACCGACCCGCCCGCACAGCGACTCGACCTCCTCCAGGTAGTGGCTGGTGAGGACCAGGGTCTTGCCCGCGGCCTGTATGCTGCGTATGAGCTCCCAGATGTTCTGGCGGGCGAGCGGGTCCAGGCCGGTGGTCGGCTCGTCGAAGAACACCAGCTCGGGGTCGTTGACCAGGGCGGCCACGAGCGAGAATCGCTGCCTCATGCCCCCCGAAAGCTCACCGACCCTGCTCTGGGCCCTGCCCTGGAGGTTGACCAGCGAGAGGAGCTCCTCGGGTTCCCGGTGCCTGCGGTAGAAGGAGCCGAACAGGTCGAGTATCTCGAAGAGGGTCAGCTCCTCGAAGTAGGCCGACGCCTGCAGCTGCACCCCGATGCGCTCGCGTATTCTCGCGATGTCGGTGCGGCTGTCGAGGCCGAAGACGCGGGTGGTGCCGCCGGTGGGCTGGCGCAGGCCTTCGATTATCTCGAGCGCAGTGGTCTTTCCGGCGCCGTTCTCCCCCAGCAGGCCGAACACCTCACCCTCGCGGACGTCGAAGGAGACGCCGTTGACCGCGTGGGTCGCGCCGTAGACTTTGACGAGGTCCCGCACCTCGATGATGACGTCGCCGGTGTCTTCCATCGTCCCCCTGTCTTCCCGTGCGCGGATTATAACACTTTAGTAACGACGCGTTAGTCCGATATAAACAGCAAAGGAGTCGGAGAAGGAGGTTCTCATCAGAAGAGCAATCGCCATCGCGGTAGCGGCCGGGCTTCTCTGCCTGGCTTCCCCGTTCGTCCCTGCGGCGCTGGCAGCGGACCCCGTTGCGCCCGCCGATCCCGTGAGGCTCGTCTTCGTCCACCACTCCACCGGCCAGAACTGGCTCGCCGATGGCAACGGCGGCCTCGGGCTGGCCCTGCGGGACGGCAACTACTACGTGAGCGATACCAACTACGGGTGGGGGCCGGATGCCATCGGGGACCGCACGGACATCGGCCACTGGTACGACTGGTTCCTGGGGCCCTCGCGGGACACCTACACCGCGGCGCTCTACGACCAGTCCGGCCAGAACTGCTCCTACTCGCGGATGGCCTCCAACCCGGATCCCACCGGCGAGAACGAGGTGGTCGTCTTCAAGTCGTGCTTCCCGAACTCAGGCCTTAGGGGAAACCCCTCCGACCCGGTCCCACCCATCGGTTCGAATCCCCTGAGAAGCCAGGCCTGCGGGTCTCAGTATCACACGGTGGCCAACGCCAAGGGTATCTACATCGCCCTGCTGGATTACTTCGCCACGCAATCGGACAGGCTGTTCGTGGTCATCGCCGCCCCACCCTTGAGCGATTCGACCTGGGCGGCGAACGCGCGCGCCTTCAACCAGTGGCTGGTGAACGACTGGCTGGACTCCTACGAAACGGGCAACGTGCTCGTATTCGACTTCTACAACGTGCTGACCAGCAACGGCGGGGACCCGGACACCAACGACCTGGGGAGCGCGAACGGTAACCACCACCGCTGGTGGAACGGCGCGGTGCAGCACAAGACCGACGGCGGTGGGAACACGCTGGCCTACCCCACCGGTGACGACCACCCCTCGCAGGCCGGCAACCTCAAGGCGACAGCCGAGTTCGTGCCCCTGCTGAACGACGCCTACGCGGCGTTCATCGAGGAGGAGCCGGAACCCGAGCCCGAGCCCGAGCCGGAGATGTCGGTCAGCAACGTGCAGCCGTCGACCGCGCCGAACAACGGCTCGGTGTCCATGAACATCGCCGGCCAGGGGTTCGACGAGGGCGCGCAGGTGGTCCTGGAGAGGAGCGGGCAGGGCGATATCGAGGCGACCGGCGAGGCGGTCGCTTATACGCAGGGGCTTGTGTGCTACGTGGACCTGACCGGGGCGGCGCTCGGGACCTGGGACGTGACCGTGCGCAACCCGGACGGGGAGTCCGCGACCGGGGTGGGAGCCCTGACCGTCACCAAGGCGTACTTCTCGACATGGTACCTGGCCGAGGGGTCCAGCGACTGGGGGTTCGAGACCTACGTGACCATACAGAACCCGAGCGCCCAGGCGTCCACGGCCGCCGTGACCTACATGACGCCGTCCGGGCCCACCCAGAGGCCCGACGTCTGGCTCCCCGCGAACAGCCAGACCGTGATCAACCCCAGGAACGACATCGGCACGGCCGACTTCTCCACCAGGGTCGTCTGTAAGGAGGGACGGACCATCGCGGTGGACCGCCGCATGATGTGGACCGGCCAGGGAGCGCTCTCGCCGGAGGGGCACTGCTCGGTGGGGGTCACGGCTCCGGCCCGGACCTGGTACATGCCCGAGGGAAGCTCGAAGTGGGGTTTCGAGACCTGGCTGCTCATCCAGAACCCCAACACCCAGGACGCATACTGCACGGTGACCTACATGGTCGAGGGCGGCGAGCCGGTTCCGGTGAACCACGTGGTGCCGGCGAACTCGCGGAGCAGCTTCGGCATGGTCGATGACATCGGGAGCGCCGACGCGTCCATCATGGTCACCTCCAGCGTGCCGGTCATCCCCGAGCGGGCGATGTACCGCAACGGCAGGAGGGAGGGTCACGACTCCACCGGGACCACGACCCCGGCGGTCGACTGCTACCTCGCGGAGGGCTCGGTCGGCTGGGGGTTCACCACCTACGTGCTGGTGCAGAACCCGCACGACACGGTCACGGACGTCACCCTGACGTTCATGACGCCCCAGGACAGTACTCAGACCTCGTTCCAGATGCCCCCCAACTCCAGGCGGACCGTCAACGTCAACCAGGAGTCACCGAGCATGAACGTTCCCGACTTCTCCACCCACGCCCACGGCTCGCAGAGCATCATCACCGAGAGAGCCATGTACTGGGACGCCGGGGCGGGGGAGGCCTGCCACGACTCGATCGGCATGGCAAACCGTCACATGAAGTTCTTCCTGCCCGACGGCGAGACGGCCAACGGCCACGAGACCTGGACGCTCGTGCAGAATCCCAACGACGTGCCTGTCACGGTGAGGGTGACCTACATGACGCCGGACGGGCTGGGCAGCCCGCAGTTCGACTCCGAGGTCCCCGCGAACTCGCGTGTCACCTTCAACATGGCCGACCACCTGCCAGGAGGTCGGGCGGCGGTGATGGTGGAGTCGCTGACTGCGGGAGGGCGCATCATGTGCGAGCGTGCCATGTACTGGAACTCCCGGGGCGCGGGCACGGACACGATCGGCGGCTTCGACGACTGAGGGCGGCCGCGGTGTCGGAGAATTGAATCACGATAAACAACTGTTTTATCACTATTCAAGTGGAGTAACTTGAATAACAGGCCGGGTGGTCCCACGGCCTACGCCGGGGCGATTTCTGTGGCTGCTGATTCGTTGTTCAACTGCTGTTGTTGATGTTACGCAAAGCTCCGACACCTCTTGAATCGCGTATATATAATTCAAAGAATCGTATATACTAATTACGGAGGTGTATAACCATGAGAGCAGCGACCTTGTCAGAGAAAGGATGGGTGGTCATCCCGAAGGAACTCCGAACCCGCTACGGGCTGAAGAAGGGGGATAAGGTGGTCTTCGTGGACTACGCCGGTGTGATAGCGGTCGTACCGGCGTCACGCGACCCCGTGAAGGAATCGCTCGGGATGCTGAAAGGTGACCCCTCTTTAGTAGAAGCCTTGCTGAAGAGCCGGCGGGAGGAAGCGGAAAGAGAGGCTGAGTGATGCCCGCAGTGCGGCAACCCGCCTACGTGCTCGATAGCCACGCCGTTGTGGCGTTCCTCGGGCAGGAGAGCGGGTTCGAGGAGGTCACCGACCTCTTACGGAAGGCTCGGAGCGGTCGCATCAAGCTCATGATGAGCGGTGTCAATCTCGGCGAGGTAATGTACGTCAGCGAAAGGAACAGGGGACTGTCGGGCGCACAGAAGACGCTCGCAAAGATCGAGGAGCTGCCGATAGAGATCGTTGCCGTCGACAAGCAGCTCTGTTTAGAGGCCGCCCACATCAAGGCTCTTTGTCCGATCGCATACGCGGACTGTTTCGCCGCCGCGTTGACCGAGAGGGAAGACGCAGTGCTCGTCACCGGCGACCCCGAGTTCTCGATCCTCGAGAGCAATCTGTCGCTCCCCGTATACTGGCTCTGAACCACTCCCGGGTGCGGAGCCCGACTAGACCGGCTTGAGGTCGTCGCAGGTGAGCGGGGCATCCTCGCCCGGCTCGTCGGAGGCGACCCGGCCGTCCCTGAGCGTGATGACGCGCCCTGCGTAGCGGGCCACCATGGGGTCGTGGGTGACGATGGCGAAGGTCTGCTCGAGCTCCCTGTTCAGAACCCTCATGTACTCGATTATCCTGCAGGTGTTGGCGGTGTCGAGCTCGCCGGTAGGCTCGTCGGCGAGCACCAGGGCGGGCGTCGTCACAAGCGCCCTCGCGATGGCCACCCGCTGCCTCTCGCCCCCCGAGAGCTGCGACGGCCTGTTCCCGGCGCGGTTCACCAGGTCCACCTTCTCCAGCGCCTCCATCGCTCGTTCCCTGCGCTCCTTCGGGTTCACCTTCAGGTAACGCAGGGGAAGCTGTACGTTCTCCAGCGCATTCAAGACGGGCAGCAGGTTGAACTCCTGGAACACGAACCCGATCTTCTCGCGGCGCAGCCGGGTCAGCTCCCTGTCAGAGAGCCCCCCGGTGTCCATGCCGTCCACCTCCACGCGCCCGGAGGTGGGCACGTCCAGCCCGCCGATGAGGTTCAGGAGGGTCGACTTCCCGGAGCCCGACGGCCCGATTATGGCCACGAACTCGCCCCTGTCCACGGAGAGGTCGATGCCGTCCACTGCGCGCACCTCCTCGCCGCCGCCCTCCCCGTACACCTTGTGGAGGTCCTCCAGGGTGATCGAGCTCAAGGTTCAATCCTCCTTCAGGGACTCGACCGGCCGCAGGCGCGCCGCCCGCAGTGCCGGAAAGATGCCCGCGACCGTCCCCAGTACTGTGGCGAAAATCACCGGGCCGACGACCACCGTCACGGTGATGGCGAACACGGACACGTTCTGCGAGGCCGTCGCGCTGTTCAGCAGCCAGATGACGACCAGCCCCAGGAGCATGCCTACCAGGCCGCCCAGCAACCCGATTGTGGCCGACTCCAGCAGGTACTCCGACAGGATGGTCCGCGTCTCCGCGCCGATGGCCCGCTTCAGGCCTATCTCGCGCGTGCGTTCCGACACCGACATGATCATGGTGTTTATCACCGAGAGCCCGCCCACCAGAAGGGCGATGAGCGCGATGCCCAGCAGGATCGCGTTGAAGATGAGACTGAACTGCGATATCTGCTGCTCGGCCCTGCGGGGTGAGATAACGTTGACGTCCTCGACCTCGTCCTTGATCCGGGCCGCGACCGCCTCCGGGTCCGCCCCCGGCTCCCATATCACGTATACGACGCTGGATATCGCCTTCTTCTGCAGGAAGGGGTTCGCTTCCAGGAAGACCGGCAGGACGTCCTCGTAGGCGGCGAAGGCGAAGGTGTCGGGGGCGGACAGGGTGGGCCGGTAGATGCCCACCACCTCGAACGGCTCTCCCCGCAGCTTCACGGTGTCTCCGACCCGTGCGTCCCGCTTCTCGGCGAGCACCGAGCCCAGCGTCACCTTGCCGCGGTCGCCCGGCTGAAGGGGCCGGCCTTCGCCGATCGCGAGCTGCTCCAGCAGTCCGGATCCCTCGGAGAGGTCAAGCCCTATCAACAGGTCGGGTGCGCCGAAGGAGAACCCCCCGCCCTGTTCCGCGAGCGTCACCCCCAGCCCCGCCGACGCCTTCTCGACGCCCGGCACGTTCTTAACCTCTTCCACCTTCTTCAGGTCGAAGAACTGGTTCTCCCCGCCGCCGAACAGGCCCGAGCCCGACGGCACCACGGAGATTGAACTGGTGAACCAGGAGCGGGCTCCCTGGACCTGCTGGGTCAGGCGGGCCGATAGACCCCCCAGCACGGTCAGGGCGAAGATGCCGACGACTATCCCGAAGACTGTCAGGAAGGTCCGCGCCTTGCGGCGCCACATGTTACGAAGAATGTACTTGATCAACAGCCGCTCCTACGACAATTCTAATGAAAGAATACCTCAGACCAAAACTTTCACCCATGAAAGAATACCTCAGACCAAAACTTTCACCCAGGTGGTAAAGAGCCGCTGATGAAAGAAATGGTCTGAGGTCTTCTTTCAATTGAAAGAAATGGTCTGAGGTTTTCTTTCATTTCTTCATGAAGCCCGCGCCGTAGACCGCGGCCGCGATGCCGCCGGCACCCAGGAGCCCGCCGAAGGCCCACCAGAGGACATAGTGCCAGGTGTACTTCTTCGTGAGCTCCGTCTCAGGTTTGTAGCTGATTATGAACGGCTTCCCTTGGCTCTTCACGATCTGTGCGCCGGTCTGGCCTGAGCAGGCGCCGCCCAGCACGTACACCGGGGCGCCGAGCGGGATTATCCACTCCGAGGTCCGGTAGTAATCGCCGTAGGAGCCGCTCGCGACGTCGGTCACCGTATCCAGAACGCTGCCCAGTACGCCTCCCACGCTCGAGCCCGCGCTGGTGTCGTAACCGTATGCCCCGGGCTGGTCGTTCATGATCAGCTCGGGCACGAAGTCAGCACCGTCGGGATTCACCCACACCTGCCCGGTCTCGTCCTTGACGATGAAGGAGGTGTCCTGCTTGTCGTCGCGGACCGTGCGCCAGTTCTCCTCCCAGCGCTCGTTGCCGCTGGAGTCGGTCACCCTGCGGCGCTCCATGCGCTCGACCTTGTGCCTGTAATAGAGGACCTCGCGACCCCCCGCCGGCGCCGTCAGCGGGGTCGGAGACTCCGTGTTTCCTGTTATCTCCACCAGCTTTGAGCCTGTCGGGTCCGCCATCCGGCACGCCTGGTCCGCCTTCACCGTGGGGGTTTCACGGATCGCGGTGAGCTTCCTGCGCGACAGGACGCCCATGACGATGAAGATGATCCCCAGGATGAACGCACCGGCCCCGACCCCTACCACGATCCACTGGCTGTTTTCCATGTCGCCACCTCCCTGATGCCTGTGCCGAGTCTATTCCCCAGGGCTGACAGTGCGCAACCGACGCCGAGCCTCGTGTTCAGCGGTGGCGCAGGTACTTCACTAGTGAGCGGTAGGTCATGGTGTTCAGCACGTCGCCCTTCTCCAGCCAGCCGCGCCGCGCCTGGTGGATGCCGAAGCGCATGTAATCCAGCTCACGCGCGGAGTGCGCGTCGGTGGCGACCACGATCTTTACCCCGTGGTCGCGCGCCGAGTGGCACGCCAGGTCGTCTATGTCCAGCCTGCGCGGGCAGGCGTTCAGCTCCAGGGCTACGTCGTAGCGGGCCGCCGCCGCGATGACCTCGTCCATGCTGACCTGGTAGGGCAGGGTCTCTCCCAGGACCCTGCCCGTAGGGTGCGCCAGCACGTCCACGTGCCGATGTGACATCGCCTTGATTACCCTGCGGGTCATGCGCGGTCTGTTCATCCGGGTATCGGTGTGGATCGCGGCCACGACTATGTCCGCGTGGGACAGCAACTCGTCGCGCAGGGCCAGCGTCCCGCTGGATAGGATTTCCACCTCCACCCCTCGAAGCACGTGCAGGCCGCTCCCCGTCTGGTTGACCCTGTCGATGCGCTTCCAGGTCTCCAGCAGCGCCTTGCCGTCGGCCTCCGACCCGGCACGGTTGGTGACCGCGATGTAGAGGTAGCCCTTGCGCCGCGCCGCCTTCACGATCTCGGCCAGGGTGCCGCCGTCCTCGCCGGTCTCCACGTGCACGTGGAGGTCGCCACGGATATCGCGGAGCTCGACCAGCGAGGGCAGCGATCCCTCGAAGGCGGCCGAGATCTCCCCACGGTTCTCCCTGAGTTCGGGCGCTATCCAGGGCAGGCCCAGCGAGGCGTAGACATCCTCCTCCGTCTCTCCCGCGACCCTGTCCTCCTCGCGGAAGACGCCGTACTCGTTGAGCTTGAGGCCCTTGCGCAGCGCCATGCTGCGGAGCGCGATGCTGTGCGCCTGCGAGCCCGTGAAGTACTGGAGCGCCGAGCCCCAGGACCCCGCCTCCACCACCCGGATGTCCACCTGCACCCCGTCGTCCACCACCACGCTGCTCCGGGTAGGCCCCCTTGCGATGACCCGGGTGACCCCGGGGAGGGACACGAAGTGCTCCCCGGCGGCCTCCGCGTCCGCGCACACCACCAGCACGTCCAGGTCTCCCACGGTGTCCTTGAGCCGCCTGAAGCTGCCCGCGGCGACCGCCCGCTCGACGCCGGCCAGGGCCTTCATGTGCTCGACCACCCGCGCGGCGATCGGCTCGGCGTCCGACCAGAGCAGCCGGCGGCCGAGACCCTTCACCGCGTAGATACCCTCCAGGATGTTCGCCTCGGTCTTAGGCCCGAACCCCTTTACGGTCTTGACCTTTCCGGAGCGGGCGGCCTCCAGCAGGCTGTCCAGGTCGGTGACGCCCAAGGCCAGGTAGAGTGCGTACGCCTTGCGCGGCCCCAGCCCGGCGATCTTCGTGACGTCCATCAGGCCGGTGGGCACCTGCTCCTCCAGCTCCCTGCGCAGCGGCAGGTCGCCGGTGGTCGCTATCTCGGTGATCTTGGAGGCGAGGTCCTTGCCCACGCCGGGAAGTTCGGTGAGGTCGGCGTCGGGGTCCTTTATCATCCGGGATACGGGGCGCGAGAGGTCCCTGACGACCCGGGAGGCCGTCTCGTAGGCGCGGACCCGGAAGAAGGAGGCGCCGCTGATCTCGAGAAGGGCGGCGACCTCGTCCAGCACCGCCGCTATCTCGGAGTTGCTGACCGCCATCCGCTTCTCCCACCCCGTTTGAAGGACCGCGGGCCGTCCGGCCCTCGAGGCTTAATTCTATAAGGAAGGCGGTTTCCCCGGCAGATGGTGCAAAAGTGCCTGGCACTTTTGCACACTACTTCTTCTTGTTGTGCTCCCGGTAGGCCTTCTCGGTGAGCACGTACGGGGTGCCCTCCATGACCTCGGATAGCGAGGTCACCTCGAAGCCGCGCTTCTGTATCTCCGGGATGGCGCGCGCCAGGACCTCATAGGTGTTGTGCCCGCCCCAGTGGCACAGCAGTATGGCGCCGTTCGAGCACCCGGAGAGCAGCGCCGCCACCTGCGAGTCCACGGTCACCCCGCTGGCGGTGTCGTTGTCGGAGGCGCTCCAGTTGACGACCCAGTAGCCCTCGCGCGCGGTCCAGTCGAGCGCCGGCTGGTCGTACGCCCCCCCGCTGAACCGGATGTACGGCAGGACCCGGTGGGTGATGTCGGTGATAATTCCCTGCGACTTCCAGATCTCCATCATGACGGTCGCCTCGTCCTTGCCCCGCATCACGTAGTGGTCCCAGGTGTGAGAGCAGACCTCGCCCCCGGCCTCCTGTATCTGCCGCACGAAATCGGGATTGCTCTCCACCATGTTTCGCCCCCCGATGAGGAAGGCCGTGAACTTGACCTTGCTGTCCTTGAGGAGCTGTAGGATGCGCATGTCGGCGTTCCAGCCGTCGTCGATGGTCAGGGCGACCTTCTTCACGTTGGTATTGCCCTTGCTCAGGACCTGGGGCTTGACGGGGGGAAGCACGCCCTCGAGCTCGTCGCCCTGCCTCGTGGTGAACAGGCACCCGTCCACCACGAACCCGCCCGACGACAGCCCCGAGGCCGAGGCAAGGCCTGAGTCGAGCCCCTTGAAGGGGTCCAGGGTCGGCACGGAGGCGTTCTTCGAGCCGCACCCGGGTGACAGGGCTACGACCAGAGACAGCAGCAGCACGGCCATTGTGACCGAGAGCAGGGCCTTCCCGCGGCTTGGCCCGAGGGGTCCACGAGTAGACTTCATGGCGACATGATACACGGAATGCCCTCCGGGTGACATTGAGCCGCGACAGGCGCACGACCGCGCCGGTCGTATATCATCTCCTTGAAGGGAGGTTTCCGATGGGAGTGTTCGATCCGGTGTCCGGCGACTATCGCGCGAAGTCCGTGGTGCAGCGGAAAGCGGCCGACCGGCTCATGGACCTGCTGGACCTCAAGCCGGGGAAGTCGGTGCTGGACGTGGGCTGCGGCCCGGGACATATCACCGCGGAGCTCGCGCGCAGGACCGGCGGACGGGTGGTCGGTGCCGACATCTCGGAGGGCATGATCGAGAAGGCCCGCTCCAGTCACCCGGGTATGGAATTCAGGTGCGTGGCGGCCGAGGACCTGGACTACGAGGAGGAGTTCGACGTCGTCTTCTGCAACTCCACGCTGCAGTGGTTCGGCAACGCGGTGGGGGCTATCTCCGCGATGTACCAGGCCCTTGCCAGACCCGGGCGGTTGGGCGTGTGCTGTCCCGCGACACCCGACTTCGCCCCCTGGTTCAACACCATGGTGGCGCGCGCGGGGGAGCGAGCCGACCTGGCACCAACCTGGGCCCACTGGTGCAACCCGTGGTTCCAGCTCCCGGGCCTGGATCAGTACCGCACGCTGTTCGAGCGCTGCGGCTTCGCCACCACGCATGCGGCGATCGAGGTGGAGACGAGCGAGCACACCGTCGAGGAGGCCTACGGCATCTACATCACGGGTGCGGCGCGGGGCTTCGTGGACGGAGCCGCCTACGACGTCGAGATCGGTGACGATTACGTAGAGGCGTTCAACCGCGCGGTCCGTGAGGAGATGGAGACGGACGCCCGCGACGGGCTGGTGACGGTGAGCTTCAACCGCCTCTACTACATCGGCCTCAAGAAGTGAATTGAATGGTGCCAGGCACCATTCTATTCTTGTATGGTGTGACTTGAATCGTGCCTGACCCCCAGCCCAGTCACCTCATGGGTACTCAAAGTGGAGGGGAAGCCGGGCGGCGCGGGGAGTGAGTGGGGGAGTATGAAGCCGCGCCACCCGGCCCGATTCCAGACCGGTTCCATCTACCCGGTCCCTGGGAGGATAATCGGGCACGCGGGTGAAACGGCCGTTAGCCGCGGGTTAAAATCGCGTTATTCATACGGGAAGCCTTCTGGGACCAGGTGAAAGGCAGCGTCGATGGACCGGGAAGCGGAGCTACCCGGACAGCGAGAGCCGGGTGCGATGAGAACCGATGACTACCACGTCATATCCTGCGCGACCGTGGCCGAGGAGCTGCGCCGCCTGGGGGTGACCGAGGAGCGCCTGACCGTGCTCGAGTTCGGGCTGCACGCGGAGCCCGAGAAGCTGAAGTCGGAGCTGAAGGCGGCCGTCGAGGCCGTGCCCGGCGAGTGCGACATCCTGCTCGGATACGGGTTGTGCTCGAACGCAGTGGTAAGCCTGTCCTCACCGACCCACAGGCTCGTCATACCGAAGGTGGACGACTGCATCGCCCTATTCCTGGGGTCCCGCGCCGCCCACATGGAGAGGCTTCGCGCCGAGCCCGGCACCTACTACCTGACCAAGGGCTGGGTGGAGGCCCAGGAGGGGACGGTCGCGGAGTATGAACGCCTGGTCGAGCGCTACGGGCCGGAGCGCGCCCTCAAGGTGGCCCGCGTGCTGTTCGTCAACTACACCACCGTGGCGCTGATCGACACCGGCAACTACCACATGGACGAGTACCGCGACTTCGCGCGCGCCATGGCCGGGTTCCTGGAACTTCAGTTCGTGGAGATACCCGGCTCGAACCGGATGCTGGAGATGCTGCTGGCAGGCGAATGGACCGACGAGTTCGTGGTCGTGGAGCCGGGAGTGGAGATCCGCTTCGAGGACTTCTCCACGCAGCTTTCTTGATATAGTAACCTCGGCACCGACGAAAGGACGCGACAATGGCGATGTCCAGTATAGAGAGGGTGACGGCGGCCCTCGAGCTCCGCGAGCCGGACCGCGTACCCACCATGGATGTGATGGAGGAGTACTCCAACATCTACGAGATACTCGGCAAGAAGCCGGTCCCGCTGGGGTTCCTCGTCGACAACAAGTACGCCTCCAGGCTCTTCGACCTGGCCTGCCCTCTGGTCAACAAGCTTCACCTGATCGACAGGGAGATGGACCACTTCTCCCACGACCGCGTGGACGCCTCGGTCAGGATGGGCTACGACTCCGTCTGGACCATGCACGTTCCGATCTGGCGGTTCCCGGACTCGAAGACCGCCACCGACATCTACGGCCGCTACTACGACCTCGTAGTGGACCACAAGGGCAACATCGGGACTCCGATGTACAGGGGAGGGCTGCTGTCGGGCCCCGATGACTGGGACGCGTGGGACAAGAAGGACATACTGCGGCTGCCCGAGCGGGCCAACAGGGCCTTCTCGCACATCCAGAAAGACTTCGGCAATGACATCTTCATCCTGGGCAGCTTCCTGTTCGGGCTCTTCGAGACCTGCTGGCAGCCGTTCGGCTTCGAACGTTTCGCGGTGATGATCCGGCGCGAGAAGGAGTTCATGCGGCGCTACATCAAGTTCTACGAGGACCTCTACTGCATGATGATCGAGGCGTGGGCCGACGCGGGGTTGCCGGGCGCGGTGTACTCCGACGACCAGGCGTACCGCTCCGGGCCCATGCTCAACCCGAAGATGATGGAGGAGTTCTTCGGCGACTCGTTCAGGCGCATCACCGAGACCGCGCACAGGCTGGGCATGAAGATAGTCGTTCATACGGACGGCGACGTCTACCCGCTGATAGGGTGGTTTGCCGACTGCGGGTTCGACGGCGTGCACGCGCTCGAGCCTACGGCGGGGGTAGAGCTGGCGAAGGTCAAGGAGATGGTGGGCGACCGCATGTGCCTGCTCGGCAATGTCGACGTCACCCACATACTGGTGGACGCCACCAGGGAGGAGGTCTTCGCCGACATCAAGCAGCGCATAGCGGATGCCGGCAAGGGCGGCGGCTACATCGTCGCTCCCACGAACAGCCATCCCGGGATGCGCCTGGAGCGGCTGCGCTGGATGCTGGAGGCGGTCGAGGAGTACGGGCATTACCCTTTGAAGGTTTGAGGAGATAAAATCGTTCCCGGCGGTGAGCCGACCGCGCGGCGGCGGCAGGGCAAGGAGGCTCAAGTGGCAGAGCAACTGGAAAAGGTGCAGGCGGCGGTCTCGGATCTGGACCTGGACAACATAGCCCCGCTGGTCAGGGAGGCGCTGGACGCCGGCCAGGCTCCGAAGGACGTACTGGGGGCAATGTGCTCCGGGATGGCGAAGGTGGGCGAGCTGTTCGAGCAGGGAGAGTACTACCTGGCGGACCTGGTCCTGGCGGGTGAGGGGATGAAGGAGGGCGTCGCGATCCTCGAGCCGCTGCTGGTCGGTGAGGCGCTGGAGAAGAAGGGAAAGGTCGTAGCCTGCACGGTCAAGGGCGACATCCACGATATAGGCAAGAACCTGGTATGCACCATGCTCTCCACCTCCGGGTTCGACGTGGTCGACCTGGGCGTGGACGTGCACGAGGACAGGATAGTCGAGGCCGTGCGGTCCAACGACGCCGACGCGGTCGCGCTCTCAGTGCTGCTCACCTCCATGGTTGACTCCATCGGCGACGTGGTGAAGGCGCTGGAATCGGCGGGGCTGCGCGAAAAGGTCAAGATAGCCATCGGTGGCGCATGCACCACCCAGGAGCTCGCCGACAGGTATGGCATCGACGCGCTGGGCCGCGATGCGGTGGAGGCGGTCCGCATCTTCGAAGGCTTCTGCGCTTGAGTGCAAGAAAACCTCAGACCATTTCTTTCATCAGCAGCCTCGAACAAGCCTTCGTTGAAAGTTTTGGTCTGAGGTTTTCTTTCACGCTATTCGGCCGTCGGCCAGGGAGATGCCACGGCCGGCGCGGGCGGCCAGCTCAGGGTTGTGGGTGACCACGATCAGGGTCAGGCCCTCGGCGTTGAAACCCTCCAGCAGCTCTACTATCTCGCCCGAGTTCCTTATGTCCAGGTTGCCCGTGGGCTCGTCGGCCAGCAGTATCGAAGGTCGGTTCACGAGCGACCTGGCGATCGCCACCCGCTGCATCTCGCCCCCCGACAGCTCGGAGGGCCTGTGCGCGACACGCTTCCCGAGCCCGACCGTCTGCAGCAGGCCCTCCGCCCGAGCCCGCAGCGAACCGTTGGGGCCTTCGTAGAAGACCCCCGGCACCATCACGTTCTCCAGCGCGGTCAGCGTCGGGAGCAGGAAGAACTGCTGGAAGACGAACCCGATCCGCTTCGAGCGGATGCGCCTCAGCTCGTTCTCCTTCATGCCCGCCACCTCGAGCCCATCGACCCTGACCAGGCCGGCGGTCGGGGTGTCCACGCACCCTATCAGGTTCAGCAGGGTGGACTTGCCGGATCCCGAGGGCCCTGTTATCGAGAGATACTCGCCGGCCGGCACGGATAGCGACAGGCCGTCCACCGCCCGCACCTCCTCGGAGCCGCGGTGGTACACCTTCTGGACGTCGATGAGTTCGAACGCGGTGTCACTCACTTCGTATCGCCTCCATCGGAGGTACGCTCGATGCGCGGTAGCCGGGGTAGAGCCCCGCCAGCAGTCCCAGCGCCAGGACGACCCCCGCGGTTATGAGAACCGACCACAGGTCGGGCCGTATCAGGCGGCCGGAGGGGACGTAGGCCACGAAGTGCCTTATCCAGCGGTCGATGCCGGAGGAAGCCGCCCAGCCAACCCCCAGGCCCGCGGCGAACCCGAGCAGGCTCAGGGCCAGGGTCTCTATGACTATCATCCTGAATATGGAACCCCTGCCGGCTCCCACGCAGCGAAGGTAGCCGAACTCCTCCCTGCGCTCGAACGTCGCCATGAGAACGATGTTGAACACGCCCAGGCCGGCCACCACCAGTACGATGACCATGATCGCGAACATGATGGACTTGGTCCCGCCCACTATCTCCAGCACCCGGTTGCTCATATCCTCGGCCGGGACCACGTACGCCCCGGGCAGCTTCTCGATGTCACGCCTCACCTGCGCGAGGGTGGTCACGTCGTCGAGCTGGATTCCCACCGCGGTGAGCTTGGCGGGCTTCCCGAAGAGCTCCTGGGCCGTGGCGAGCGGCAGGTAGTAGAAGCCGTCGTCCTCTCCGTTGGTTGGCTCCAGCACGCCGGTCACCTTGAAGCTCCTGCCCACGCTTGGGACCTCGACGGTGTCGCCGACCCCTTTCTTCATCTTGGCGGCGACCTTGGCCCCGAGGACCGCCGAGCCTCCGTCCTGGAACCACTGACCCTTCAGGCGCCAGTTCGGCTTGAGCGAGCGCACCTCGGGGGTGATGCCGTAGAAGAGGTCGGCCATCCCGCCGGTTATCGCGGTGGCTATCAGCATCCCGCCGGCCGCCCTGACCCCGCTGATGGACTGAACCTGGGGGAGCAGCCCCTCGTCGAGGTACTCGGGTATCTCGCCTCCGTGGATGATGAGCGAGGCGGCCTCGAGCGGGCAGCCTTCCCGCGAGACGTAGATGTGGATACCCGAGCCCGATATCTCCTCCTTGAGCGCCCGGTCGTACCCGGAGTTGAACGAGAGTATGGAGAACAGCGTTATGGCCGAGATGGCGATACCGGCGACGGTCAGGATGCTTCGCACCCTGTGCCGCCTGAGGTTCTTCAGAGCGAGCGTGTGGAGTCTCATGGCACGATCACTACTGGAACTCGAGGCCTTCGGCCTTCAGCGTGATAGCCTGCTCGGTCCCCCCGGCCCCCTCGGTAACATCGACCGTGCCGTACACCCTGAGGGGCTTGTTCAGGTACGACTTCGACGGCACCGGCACCGTCTGCGAGCCTTCCACCCTGAGGGTCGCGACGCCGTCCTTGATGAGAAAGCAATCGGAGCAGAGCCCGATCCCGTAATAACCGGAGGTCACGACCGACTTGCCCGCGTAGGCGGTGGGCTTCTCGTTGATCTCAGCGATACCGACCACAGCCGTGTCCGCGGGGATCTCCGCGCCGGCCCTGAGCCCGGAACCCCCGCAGCCCGCGACGACGGCTACCGCGCCACCCAGCAACGCCAGCGCTATCAACACTACGACTGTCTTCTTCATCACGCCCCTCCAGGCTCCTCAGACTACAAAGTCTATTGGATTAATAGTATTTCATGGAGCACAGTCTAGCATTGAGATATGTCTAAAGTGTGAAGAGGGTATGTGAATAAAGTGGGGTCAGGCTCAATTCAATGTCAGCTTCAATGCTGGACAACCTGTATGGTGTGACTTGAATTGTGCCTGACCCCAAGCCTAGTCACTTGGTGGTTGCTCGAGAAAAGCATTCAATTTCAGGCTACTCAACCAGTCACATCGTGACCCTGTATGTAGGTCGAGCAAGAGCAGGGCAGCGGGGTGCGGCCCGAGATGAACGTCAGTACGACCTGGCCTGTGTGACTTGAATTGTGCCTGACCCCCTGGTTAGTCACATCGTGGCCGCTCGAGAGATCAGCGCAAAGCGATAGTGATAATCCCTTTACCTATTGACCTGTCGTATTACAGATGCTAATGTCCACCTACGCATGGCAGCAACACGAACGGAGAGACGGATGGACACGGCGACGGTCAGCAGCAAATACCAGGTGGTGATCCCCCGGCAAGCCCGAGATGCCCTGGGCATCAAGGCGGGCGACAAGGTGATCTTCGACTACCGGGACGGCGTCGTGGTCATGCTGGCCCGGCCCGAGGACTTCGCCTCGTTCATGCGGGGCCTGGGTGCCGAGGCCTGGGAGGGGATCGACCCCAGGGCGTACCTCAGGAGCGTGAGGGAACCGTGGACAAAGTGAAGAGACTCAAGAAGGACCTGGGCGACCACAAGGTGGTGGGGCTGGACACCGGCGTCTTCATCCACCACTTCGGGGGCGATGAGCTCTCCGAGCTGACCTCGGTGGTGCTGGGGCAGGTCCAGGACGGGCACGTGAGGGGCACCGTCTCCACGGTGACCCTGGCGGAGGTGATGGCCAGGCCCCTGGAGCTGGGGCTGGAGAGCCTCGCCGACCTGTACCGGGTGCTGTTCCACGAGATGCCGAACCTCGAGCTGGTGGCGATGGATCCGGCAGTGGCCGCCCGCGCCGCCGGGATTCGCTCGATGGGCAAGCTGGAGATGGCATCCAGCATCCTGCTGGCGAGTGCTGCGGAGGCAGGCGCCAGCGCGTTCGTGACTGACGACCCCGAGCTGACCGGTTTCAATGGGATGAAGGTGATGGTGCTGGATGAATACCTCTGAAGAGCCAGGTCGATCAGGCGGGCATATCGGGCCGCGCCACGATACGCGGGACTTGTGCAGCCTGCATGCACAGCCAGGGTATGACGGAATCCGCAAGGTCGTCCTTATCGAACCCAGGGCCCCGGGGTTCCACGTCTTCTCGAAGTTCAAGCTCCCGAGACTGGGGCTGCCCCTGCTGGGAGCTGTTCTCGTTGATAAGGGCATCGAGGTCAAGATCTACGTCCAGGAGGTGGCGAAGATCGACTGGGGCGAGGTGGCGACGGCCGACCTGGTCGGTATATCGACCGTAACTCCGACGGCGCCGGTCGCCTACGACCTGATCGAGCGCATCAAGGCCTCGAGTGATATCCCGGTGGTCCTGGGTGGTCCGCACGTGTCGTTCCTCGCGGACGAGGCTCTCGCAGCGGGGGCCGATTTCGTAGTCCGCGGGGAGGGTGAAGAGACGTTCGTCGAGCTGATAGAGCAACTCTCGGCCGGTGAGGGCGAGCTCTCGGACATCGAGGGCCTCTCCTACCACGACGGCGACGGGTTCCGGCACAACCCCGACCGCGAGAGGGTAAAGGACCTCACGGCGCTGCCGTGGCCGGACCTCACCCTCATCGAGGGATTCGAGAGATTCAAGGTCATCCCACTACAGACCTCGCGCGGCTGCCCGTACGACTGCAAGTTCTGCTCGGTGACAAGCATGTTCGGGCGCAGGTACCGGTTCCGCGACACCGATGACGTGATAGCGGAGCTGGAGGTGCTCTGCGAGAGGCAGCCCAACCGCACGGTCTTCTTCTACGACGACAACTTCACCGCCTCGCCGTCGCACACCAAGGAGCTCCTCCGCAAGATGAAGGAGAAGGGGCTGACCCAGCGATGGATGGCCCAGGCGCGGGTCGAGGTGGTCGAGGACCTCGAGCTCATGGAGCTGATGCGCGACACCAACTGCAAGAACCTCTTCCTGGGCGTCGAGTCGATCAACCCGGCGACCCTGGAGGCGTTCCGCAAGTCACAGACCGTGGATGACATCAGGCGCGCGGTCGAGGTCCTGCACCAGTACAAGATCAGGGTGCACGGCATGTTCGTGCTCGGCTCGGACGAGGACGACAAGCAGACCATAAGGGACACGGTCCGCTTCGCGCGCAAGTCGGGGATAGATACCGTACAGTTCCTGGTGCTGACCCCGCTTCCGGGGACCGAGACCTACGACGAGCTGTGCAGCGAGGGGCGCATCTTCGTGGACGACTGGTCCAAGTTCAGCGGGCACCACGTGGTCTATGAGCCCGCCAAGATGTCACCGTTCAAGCTCCAGAAGGAGATAGGCCTGAAGGCGATGCGAAGGTTCTACTCCGTCTTCCAGTGCTGGAAGCTGGGGATGTCGTTCCGCTGGAAGGACATGGCGATAAGCATCTACGCGCACCACACAATCACCAGGTGGAAGAGTATGAACCGCTACTACATCTCAGAGCTCAAACACCGCTACAAGGCCGAGCGGCAGGCGTCCAAGGCCGAGAAGGCGCACCGCAAGCAGGAGCAGATGGACCGCGAGCGTCTCGAGCTGCCCGCGCAGGCCGAGGTCGCGAGTGGCCGGATGGAGCTGGCCGGCGATCGCGGCGGGACCGGCCGGGCCCGGTAGGGGCGGTCATGCCGACGGACGAGTTGCTCCTGGAGAGGCGAGGCGCCATCGCCGCGCTGACCCTGAACAGGCCCGAGGTCTCCAACGCGTTGACCGAATCGATGCTGGTGAGTCTCAGGGAGACGCTGATAGAGCTTGCCTCGGAGGGGACCACGCGGGCGGCCATCCTGAAAGGCGCCGGCGACAGGGCGTTCTCTGTGGGCATGGACCTCAAGGCGATGTCGGAGTACACGCCGGCGGAAGGCCTGCGCCTGATAAGCCCCGGAGGCCCGCTGCTCGCGGCCATCGCGGCGATCGAGGAGTACCCCTACCCGGTGCTGGCCGCTATCAACGGGTACGCTCTGGGCGCGGCCTGCGAGCTGGCCGTCTCCTGCGACCTGCGCCTGGGGGCCCTGAACGCGTTGATGGGGATGCCACCCGCCAGGATCGGCATAGTCTACCCGGCCGAGGGGATAGAACGGTTCGTGCGGATCCTCGGCCTGGCCGTCACCCGGCGACTCTTCTACACAGCGGAGCGCTTCGGGGCCGACAGGCTGCTCGAGATGGGGATGCTGGACTCGGTGGTGGAGTCCGACGATCTCGAGGAGTGCGCATGGGACCTGGCAGCCGCGCTCGCCTCGTACGCTCCACTATCCATGAAAGGCCACAAGCGCATTCTCGCGGCACTTGCGAAGGGGCCGGCGCTGCCGCCGGGCGAGGCCGACGAGATAGCGTACCTGGCGTCCGAGGCGATGCGCAGCGACGACGCGGCGGAGGGTATGCGCGCCTTCGTTGAAAAGCGCCCCCCCGACTTCAAAGGCTCGTGAGAAATAACCTCAACCATCTTTTCTCATCACTCGTGAGAAAAGATGGTTGAGGTTATTTCTCGAGGCCCTGGCGGTACCTGGTGAGTATCGGGCCGTCCAGGGCCCAGCTCACGCAGCTGTCCACCAGGCCGAGGGCCTTCGCGCTGTGCTCCATGGCATGCGCCAGGTCGGTGTCGTTGGGTATGTACTTGCGCAGCCAGGCGCCGCGTCCCTGCACGGACACGTTTCCCATGGTCATGATGAGGGCAGCCATGTGGGTGCATCCGCGGTTGGAGCCGACCGTGGACTTCACGAAGTCCGTGAACCCGGGCATTATCTTCGCGCCGACCAGTTCCTGGAGCGCCTGCAGCCCCTGCTTGCACTCCTCCAGCGGCCAGACCGCAAAGGAGCCCGATATCTCCAGTATGGAGCCCTCGAGCGCGTCCACGATCATCTCCACCTCTATGCCGTGCAGCGGCTCGCCCATCCGCGTGTCGAGCAGGCTGCCCTTCATGCGCAGGCGGCCGTCCTCGTCGTTCGCGTCGACCTCTATCTTGCGGTTGAAGAGTGATGGCTCGGTGATGTCACGCACCTCCAGTCGTGGAAAGATACCGTTGGCCTCAAATGATATCATTTGGGCGTCGCGAGTTCGCCACCGCTGAGTGGCTGCATGAGAAAGGAAGGCCCATGGACGAGCTGCTGCGGGAGAGGAAAGGCGCGGTCGAGGTCCTCACGCTGAACCGCCCCGAGAAGAAGAACGCCTTCACGATGGACCTGGTCCAGGAGATGGGCGCGGTGATGCACGAGTTGCAGTTCGACGATGAGGTGCGCGCCGTGGTGGTCACCGGCGCGGGGGACGGCTTCTGCACCGGGGCCGACCTGTCGGGCGGAGGCGGCCGGGAGGACGCCTTCACCGCGCCGGGCATGCGGATAACCTGCTTCGCCTACTCTCGGCTCTGTCACGCCATGTGGGTGCTGGAGAAGCCGATAATCGGCGCCATCAACGGGGTCGCCGCCGGAGCGGGCTGCAACCTCGCCTTCTCCTGTGACCTGCTGGTCGCCTCCGAGAAGGCGAAGTTCATACAGGTGTTCGTGCGCCGCGGGCTGATCGCCGACCTGGGTGGGACCTACTTCCTGCCCAGGCTTATCGGCCTGGCGAAGGCCAAGGAGCTCATGTTCTTCGGGGATGACGTCCCGGCGCGGAAGGCCCTGGAGATGGGCCTGGTCAATGCGGTCGTCCCACAGGAGGAGCTGATGAACAAGGCCATGGAGATCGCCGACCGGCTTGCGGCGGGGCCGACACGGGCCATCGGCATGATGAAGGGGATGCTCAACAAGTCCTTCGAGTCCGACCTGGCGGGCTGCCTGGACCGCGAGGGTAGCTGCCAGGGCATCGCGGTGGCGACCGCGGACGTTGTCGAGGGCGTGACCGCCTTCATGGAGAAGCGTCCCCCCGACTTCAAGGGCAGGTAGCCGACTAATACCCGGTGCCAGGCACATTACCTCTGGATTATTAGTCCTGCTCTCTCCCCGACAGGAAAGAGTTCATCGAGGCTAATACTTTCGGGCTAATGTGCCTGGCACCGTACTAGAGCCCCAGGCCGATCGAGTCGTGGCCGCCGATGCGGTTGTTCCAGTACATCGCCCGCTCGGCTATCACCGGCGCGCTCGCTGTGACCCTGGTCGAGACGTTGTAGGTCTGCAGGTCGGCCCCGACGTCGATGGATTCCCTGCTGTTCGCCTCGAGCGAGAAATGCGGCCCTGTCACCTCACCCTGGTCCGTCATGTAGGTGAGGTCGACGTCGACCGCGATGGGACCGGGGTTCTGTACCAGGATCCAGGTCTCGAAGCCCCCCAGCGTGGCCCCCTCGGCCAGGTACCAGGTGTCCGAGGGCATGGTGACACCGATCGAGTCGTGCCCCTCGATACGGCCGTTCCAGTACATCGCCCTCTCGGCGATGACAGGACCGGGTGTACTCGTCACGCGAGTGGAGACCTTGAAGGTCTGGACCCACTGCGAGATGTCGATGGACTCCCTGCTCATGGCCCCAAGCGAGAAGGTCGGGCCGGTCACGGGACCGTTCTCCGTCATGAAGTTCAAGGTTACGTTGGTGGCCGCAGCCCCCGGGTTCTGCACAAGCACCCAGGTCTCGAATCCTCCCAGGGTGGCCCCCTCGGCCAGGTACCAGTCGTTGTCCGGCCCGTTCACGCCTATGGAGTCGTGGCCGCCGAACCTGTTGTTCCAGTACATCGCCCGCTCGGCGATGACCGGCTGGTCGCTCGACACGAGCGTCGAGACCTTGTAGGTGGTCACGGTCGCGTTCACCGGCACCGACTGCCGGCTCTGAGCCGGTATCTGCAGCGGGGGTCCGGGCACCGCCCCATTCTCGGTCATGTAGGTGAGGTTCACATTAGCGGTGGCCGCACCCGGGTTCTGCACGAGCACCCAGGTCTCGAAGCCTCCCTGGGTGGCTCCCTCCGCCAGGTACCAGGTCGTGGCCGGAGCCACCGTTCCAATGGACTCGTGGCCGGCCTTGCGGTTGAACCAGTACATGGCGCGCTCCGCCACCACCGGGGCATTGCTCGATACGTAGGTGGACACGTCGAAGGTCTGTACCGTTTCCGCGACGTTCACGGTCGTGCGGCTCTCCGGCGCGAGCTGGAACACAGGGCCCTGTACCGCGCCCTGGTCCGTCATGTAGGTGATGTTGACGTCCGCCGGGTTCGTGCCCGGGTTTTGCACCAGCACCCAGGTCTCGAAGCCGCCCAGGGTCGCTCCCTCGGCGAGATACCAGGTCCTGTACCACTCGCCCCCGTTGGTCGTCTTCAGTATCTCGCCGTTCATGCCGACCGCCCAGGCGATCTGCGAGTTCACCGCGCTCACCCCGAGCAGGTTCTGCGTCGAGCCGTACTGGAAGTGCCAGTCGGCCCCGTCCGCGGTCGTCTTCAGGGTTATCCCCTCGTCGAGGACGAAGTCGTCGTAGCCCACGGACCAGGCCACGTCGTTGTCCACGGCCCAGATGTCATAGAGTATGTTGTCGGTCGGCGTCGGCTGACGGTTCCAGGTGGCTCCGGCGTCATACGTCTTGTAGATCTCGCCGTTGAACCCGCAGATCCATGCCACAGTGGGGCTGAGGGCGTGGACGCCCCGGAGCTTCTGCGAGGTGGCGGTCTGTGCGACCCAGGTGGCGCCGCCGTTGGTGGTGTGGATGAGCGCTCCTTCGTTTCCCACAGCCCAGGCGTTGAGCGTGTCCGCCGCCGATATCGCGAACAGGTCCCGCGTGGTGGGAGTGGCCTGGTCGTCCCAGGTCAGCCCCCCGTTGTTGGTCCTTATCACCGTGCCGGACCCGCCGACCGCCCATACCGAGAGCGCGCTGAAGGCGTGCACTCCGGCCAGGTTGGTGGTGGCGATCGGAGGAGCCGTCAGGGGCGGTGTCCAGGTTGTTCCACCGTTGACGGTCACGATGATCGTCCCGCCGTGACCGACCGCCCAGGCCGTGTTGCCGTTCACCGCGGAGATATCCTGCAGGTCCTTGCTCGTCGTCCCGGACACCTGGGGGTTCCAGTCCGCCCCCCCGTTGGTGGTCTTCAGGATGGTGTCGCTCCAGCCGACCGCCCAGGCCGTATCGGCGTCGAGCGCCTGTACGTCCACCAGGTTCTCGGTCACGCCCGACACCTGTTGCACCCAGCCCTGCAGGTCCGCCGCCACGGCGGCCTGAGGGAGCAGGGGAACGGTAGAGAACAGGAGCAGGGTTGCGATCGACAGCGAGACGAGCGACCTCTTCACGACGACCTCCTATCTTCGTGCCCCGGCATGGGCACCGACTAGGATATCAGAGAAAGAGGCCTCAAGCCTGCAAATGTCGGCTCAGCTCAGCTCCTCGATTATCCTCTTGAACGCCTTCTTGCCCGCCTCGTGGCCCACCTGGTCCAGCGTGGTGTACTCCAGGGCCTCATACGGGCAGACCTCGACGCACATGGGGGTGCCGAGGTCCGCGCAGAAATCGCAGGTGAACGCGCATTTTTTCTCCCAGTCGAGCTTCAGCGCCCCGAAGTTGCACGCCTCTATGCACCAGCCGCAGCCGTTGCACTTATCCTTGTCGATCTTCACGGACCCGTCGGAGAGCACCACCACCGCGTCACGCGGGCACGCCTTGATGCAGAGGGGCTCCTCGCACTTGCGGCAGGCTATGGCGATGTCGAAGGTGGGCTCGATGCGGACGTGCCTTATCCGGGACCGGGACCAGTTGATCCTCTTCTCCTTGTAGATGGAGCAGGCGTACTCGCAGATCTCGCATCCGGTGCACTTCTCGGTGTCGCAGACGATTATCTTCTTGGCTTCCATCTACCTCACACCCCCAGGGTCGCGTCGAGGCCGAGCTCCTCGAGGAGCGCCTTCGTCGGTATGCCTTCCTCGTCCCAGCGCCGCTCCTCGTAGTAGCCGGAGAGCGCCTCGTCGTACTCCGCGCGGATGATGATCGCACCGTCGCTCACATCGTCGTACAGCTTCTCCTCGAACGCGCGCGGCGGCGGGTAGTCGTCGGCGCGCTTGGCGCCGAACCTCACGTTGAAGAGCTTGGCCTGGTTGTGGATGCGCTCGCCGGTCTTGATCATCTCCTCTACGCTCCAGTCGAACCCGGTGACCAGCTTTATGAGCTTGGTGAACTCGGTGTTGTCCTTGTATATGCCCCGGGTGAACTTGCAGATGATGAGCGAGTCGATTATCGCGTACAGGTTCTCTCCCTCGAAGACGACCTTTCCCCGCGAGCTGTCCAGGTGGTACCGGTCCACGGTGCCCTTCACGTCGGGCTGGTAGGAGCCGGAGCGCAGGTAGCAGGCGCCCCGCACGCTGGTGGCGAACCCCAGGGTTGCCGTCTGCAGCGGACGGAGCGAGTACGCGCCCCACTCCAGCTTCTTGTTGACCATGGCGAACTTTTCCGAGCCCTTGCCCAGCTTCTCCGCCGCCCGCGCGGAGCCGTCGGCGATCAGTGCGCCGAGATTGCCCTCGCGCAGGGACATCCGCCGCACCGCCTCCACCATCGCCTCGCCGTTCCCGAAGCGCAGGTCGAGGCCGTCGACGTCCTCACTGGTGAGCAGTCCCCTCTCGAACGCCTCCATAGCCCAGGAGACGGTCACCCCGGCCGATATGGTGTCTATGCCCAGGGTGTCGCAGAGCTCGACCGCCTTGGTGATGGCGTTGAGGTCGGAGACCCCGCAGTTGGGGCCGAGGAGCTCGAGCGATTCGTAGTCCATCGACGAGACCGTGCCCGCCCAGGGCCCCTCTTTGACCTCGTTTATGTGGTCGCAGGCGATGGGGCACGATGGGCACGCGGTGATCTTCTTCACCATGGTCTCCAGCATCCTCTCGCCGGAGACGTCCTCCACCTTCTCGAAGGTGCCCTTCTGGAAGTTATAGGAGGGAAGGCAACCCAGCCTGTTGTGGACCAGCATGTTTGCGGGCGTCCCGAACACCCTGTACTTCTCGGTGGCCGGCCCCCTGCACCGTTTGTAGAGGTCCCTGGAGAACTCCATGAGCCCGTCCAGGTCGGCCACCTCGACGTCGCCGGTCCCCCGTATGGCGATCGCCTTGAGGTTCTTGGAGCCCATCACGCAGCCTATTCCCGACCGCCCGACCTGCCGGTTCCGGTCGTTGGTGACGTTGGCCAGCACAGAGAGGAGCTCACCGGCCGGCCCTATCGACGATACCCTGACCTCGTCGTCGGAGAGCTCCTCGCGGATGAGCTCCTCGGTCTCCCAGGTGGTTTTTCCCCACAGGTCCGAGGCGTCACGGAGCTCGGCGCGCCCGTTCTGAACGAGGATGTACTGCGGCGACGGGGCCTTGCCCGTGACCACGATCCCGTCGAAGCCCGCCGCCTTGAGCTCCGAGGCGATCCCGCCGGAGGCTATACCGAACCCGATGAACCCCGTGGCGGGGGAGAGGGCGCCCATTATGTACTTCGAGGACACGGGAACCGGGGTACCCGCCACCGGTCCGGTCCACAGGCACACGACGTTCTCGGGAGAAAGAGGGTCGGTGCCGGCGGGCACCTCCTCGTAGAGCGTCCAGCCCACGAAGCCGTAGCCCCCGAGATACTTCCTCGCGACCTCCTCCGGCAGGCGCTCCGTGCGGATGTCACCGGTGGTGAGGTCCACTCTCAGATACTTCCCGGTGTACCCCTTCATATCATCTCTCCCTTCCTCCGTGGTCTTTTCCTAATGAAGATTTCAAATGATGAGTGGCGTCGGACGTTTTCATTGCGTAATGACCTCAAATGAATCGACCTACTCCAACGGCACTGCAAACGTCCGACCCCACAGACACAGGCATCTGGGCTGCTCCAGCTCGAGGATGTAGCGTGCGGCATTATCAACCGCCACCGACGAGCAGGGCGAACGCGGCCCGGTCGCCCGGGCACACGCGCACCTCGCCCAGCGCTTGCGGCGGGACTATCCTGCTGTCGAGTATAAAGGTCGTGTTCCGCCTGGCGGCGCGGTCCGCGAACCCGGGGCCCACGCGCTCCTCCAGGAGGGATACCAGCTCCTCGAACGAGACCTCCGACGGCACGGTCAGGTCGACCCGGTGGCCGAACTCCCTGAAGGGCCCGAAGAACTCCACCCGGACCAGCCCCTCTCCGGTCTTCATCTGGGCAGCCATCGCTCACCCCTCGAGAGGAGTATCCCCACCTTCGCCGCCGCCGCGCTCCCCTGGGTCGCCGAATCCGGGATGTCCTTGGGCCCCTGGCACGTCCCCGCCAGGTATATCCCCGGGCGCCCGGTCTCGGCGAGCCCGTCCACGGGGTGCTCCTCGCTCAGGAAGCCGTAGGTGTCTCGCTCCAGCCCCAGTATCCTGCGTATGCTCCTGGTCCCCTCCGAGCCCTGCATCCCGCAGGCGAGCACCACCAGGTCCACCCTCTTCTCGACCGTGCCGCCGACCTCGGGATCCTCGTAGATGACTATGGGGTCGTTGGTCTCGTGGTCGTACCGGATCGAGGGCATGGAGCGGATGAACCGCATCCCCTCGTCGATCGAGCGTCTGTACAGCTCCTCGAACCCCTTGCCGCACGCCCGCAGGTCGTTGAAGAAGACGGTCACGTCCGCGCCGGGCGCGTGCTCCATCACCAGGCGCCCGCCCTTGACGGAGGCCATGCAGCAGTAGAAGGAGCACCACACGTTGTATTCCAGGTCGCGAGAGCCCACGCACTGGACGAACACCACGCTGTGGATAGCCTTGCCGTCCGGTCTCACCAGCTCGCCCTCGGTCGGCCCCGACGCGTTGCAGATCCGCTCGAACTCCATGTTGGTCACGACGTTCTCGTGCTCGGGATACCCGTACTCGGGGATCGCGGACGGGTCGAAGACACCGGCTCCGGTCGCCACCACGATCGCGCCCGTTTCAACGACGCTCTCGCCCGGCTCCTGCGACAGGTCTATTGCGTCCAGCCCGCAGGCCTGCATGCACAAGCCGCACTCGATGCACCGCTCCCTGTCTATCACGTACTTGAGGGGCGCCGCCTGCGGGAACAGCGCGTATATGGCCTTGCGGGGTTTCAGGTCCATCTCCCACTCGTGGGGTACGGACACCGGGCATACGTCGATGCAGGCTCCGCACCCGGTACACCGGTCGGTATCCACGTACCACGGTTGATGCAGGAGCCCTACGCGGAAGTTGCCGGGCTCGCCCTCCACCGAGGTGACCTGGGCGTTGGTGACCAGTTCTATGTTCCTGTGCTTAGCTGACTCCACCAGCTTCGGGCCCAGGATTCATATCGAGCAGTCCATGGTCGGGAAGGTCTTGTCCAGCGCGGCCATTATCCCCCCGATCGAGGGGTCGCTCTCGACCAGCGTCACCTGGAATCCCTGCTCGGCCACGTCGAGCGCGGCGTACACGCCCGCCACCCCGCCGCCGATCACCATGACCTTCTGAAGCATGGGCTGCTCCCCGTCCCCGGCCGGCTCGCCGGGCGCGGACTCGGAGCGGATCCTTGCCGCGAGCTCGTCCGGGTCGCCCTCCATCGCGTGGGAGACGTAGTCCATCCTGGGAGGGAAGTTGTGCTCGAAGACGTCCCGGGTGAGCTTCCGCTTGCACACCAGGACCACTTCTTTGTCCGCGCCCACGTTCTCGCGGATCAACCGCTGCCCCTTGGGGTGGCAGAAGTCCTTGCTCACGTGTACCTCGACACCCCTGCGCTCAAGGATCCCGGCCAGGGAGCGGAGCTCGTCCCTGCGCTCCTCCGGAGTCGTGCAGACAAACACCACAGGTCTCATTGTCTCGCCGCCTTCAGTGCCTCGAGCTGCCCGTCCATCTCTTTCATTATCCTCTGGAAGACCGTTCCCTCGGCCGATGAGACCCACTCCAGGCGCAGCCTCTCGGGGTCGACACCCATCTCGGGGAGGGCCTTCTTCTTCAGCCTGGCGATCATCTCCTCGCACTGGATGTTGCCGTTTATGTAGTGGCAGTCGCCTGGGGGATGGCATCCGCCGATCAGCACCAGGCCGGCGCCCCTCTCGAACGCGTGCAGGACCATCTCCTGGCTTATACGTCCCGTGCACATGACCCGGATGAGCCTGGCGCTCGCCGGGTACTGGAACCTGCTGACCCCCGCCTGGTCAGCTCCGCCGTAAGTTCACCAGTGACAGACGAGCGCGAGGATCCTGCCCCCCGGGTCCTCCTCCAGCGCCGCGTCTATCTGCGCGAAGATCTGCTCGTCGGTGAAGCCGTGCGCCTGGATAGCGCCCTGCTTGCAGCGCGCCACGCATACCCCGCACCCCTTGCAGGAGGCCTCGATGACGCGGGCGCGTTTCTTCATCTTGCCCTCGACCTCCACCTCGTCGGTGGTGACCGCGCCGAACGGGCACTTCTTGACGCATACCATGCACCCGTTACACAGGTCCTGTTCTATTGAAGAGATTATCCCGTCCAGCTCGATGCTGTCCTTGGAAAGCATCCCCATGCACTTGGCGGCGGCCCCGCTCGCCTGCAGCATGCAGTCGCCGATGTCCTTCGGGAACTGGCAGGTTCCCGCCAGCATCACCCCGTCGATGGCGGTCTCCAGCGGCCGCAGCTTGGGGTGGGCCTCCAGCAGGAAGCCGTCCGCGCTGCTCGGAACCTTGAGCATGTCCTGGAGCTTTTGCGCGTCGTCGGTGCGGGTGAGCCCGCAGGCCAGGACGACCATCCCCACCTCCTGGGCGGTCGGGCCGTCCAGCAGCTCGTCGATCGCCCGCACCTCGAGGCGATCGCCCCTCGGTGCCACCTCCTCGACGTGCGAGCGCATGAACACGATGCCCTGGTCGCGGGCGAGCCTGTAGAAGTCCTCGTGCTCCTTCTTGTACAGCCGTATGTCGCCGTGGTACACGGAGACCTTCACCTCGGGGTACCTGGCTTTGACCTGGCAGGCCTGCTTGATGGTGTTGAGGCAGCAGATCCGCGAGCACCACGGGTTCTCGTCAGGGTCTCGGGAGCCTACGCACTGGACGAAGGCGACCTGCTCGGGCACCTGCCCGTTGCTGCGCCTGAGAAGCTCTCCACCCGTGGGCCCCGCCGAGCTCAGCAGCCGTTCCACCTCCAGAGAGGTGAAGACGTCCGAGGCGCCGTCGTAGCTCCAGCGGTTACCCTCCCCGGGAACGTAGGGCTTGGCCCCTATGGCCAGGACTATGGTGCCGACCTCTATCGGCTCGATCCTCGCCGCATCGCTGAGGTCTATGGCGAACACGTGACAGACATCCTCGCACCTGCCGCAGTCGTTGCAGAGGTCCTCGTCTACGCAGTAGACGTTGGGCAGCGCCTGGGAGTCCGGCAGGTAGATGGCCTTCCTCGTCGCCATGCCCGCCTGGAACTCCGAGGGAGCCTCCACCGGGCAGACCTCGGAGCACGCCCCGCAGCAGTCGCAGGCCTCGCCCACCAGCCGCGGGCGGACCTTCAGCCTCACGTTGAAGTTGCCCACGTAGCCGGTCACCTCCTCCACCTCGGTCCCGGTGAAGACGGTGATGCGCGGGTGGTTCAGCGCCCTCATGATCAGCGGCGTGACCACGCAGGAGACCTGCTCCATGTGATCGAACATCCTGTGGAGCTGGTTGGACAGCCCTCCCAGGTAGTGTGTCTTCTCCACCAGGTAGACGTCGTAACCGGCGTCGGCCATGTCGACGGCAGCCTGCAGTCCGGTCACCCCGCCGCCGATGACCAGCGCCCTGCGGGTGACCTTGACTACGCGGTTGTCGAGGGCACGTGCGTGCGTGACCCCGGCCACGGCCATCCTCACCTGGTCCATGGCCTTGACGGTGGCGGCTTCGCGATCGCCCATGTGCACCCACGAGCAGTGCTCGCGGATGTTCACCATCTGGAACAGGTAGGGGTTCAGGCCCGCCTCCTCGCAGACGGTCATGAAGGTGGGACCGTGCATCTTCACAGAGCAGGCCGCCACCACGACCCGGTTGAGGGCGAACTCCTCGATGTCGCTCTTTATCTGGATCTGGCCCGGGTCGGCGCAGGAGTACATATTCTCCTTCGCCACTACCACGTCCGGGAGCGTCGCGGCATACCCGCAGACACGCGCGCAGTCCACCGTCTGGGCGATGTTCAGCCCGCAATGGCAGATATAGACACCAATGCGGAGCTGCTCGCCCTCATCCCCATTTCCGTTGTTCTCAGCCTGTTCCACTGCCGCTCCCGGTATTCGTACGATCCACGCTCAGAGCCTCGAACCCTTGAGCATCTCGGTCAGCTTGAGGAAGTTCCCCTCGTTCTGCTGCAGGAACCTCGCGTTCTCCGACAGAAGGCGGTCGACCGCGCGGCTCCAGACCGCGGAGTAACCGTCCCCCGAGCTGCGCAGCCTCAGCCTGGTGAGGTCGATGGCGGCGTGAGGACACGCCACCAGGCAGGCGCCGCAGCAGATGCAGTGCCGGGGGTCCACATCGACCCCTCCTTCCGGGATCGCCGTGTAGCACCCTGTGGGGCAGGCACTCACGCAGAGGTCGCAGTCGGCGGGGCACCGCTCGACGTCCACCTCGATCGCGCCGTCGAACAGCCTGGTCACCGTTATCGCGCCCGGGACCGGGCACACCGCCTCGCAGTGCGCGCAGGAGAGACATCGGTCCCGGTCGATCTCCACGCCCGACGACCCCACCGAGAGAGCCTTCCTCGGGCACTCTTTCACGCACAGGTCGCAGCCGGCGGGGCACAGCGAGGCGTCGAGCTCCATGCCCCTCGAGAAATGCGGGACTCCTCCGACCTCGAGGACGGGCCTGACCTCTTCCTCGGTGTTCTTCCAGGTGTTGCGGGACACCATATGGACAGCCTGGGTCGGGCAGAAGGAGACGCAGAGCCCGCACATCGAGCATGTCTCCTCGTCGACCTCCAGCCTCGCGAAGGCGCCCCGGGCATCCGGCGGCTCGAGCGAGATGGCCTCCTTCGGGCAGACCTTCCTGCACAGGTCGCAGCGGATGCAACGTTCCAGGTCGAAGGTGAGCGTCAGAGAATCGACCCACATGGAAAGGACGACCTCGATCGAGCCGTCCGTCCGGGTCTTCTTCTTGTCTCTCCTGGACATGCTCCGGCTACCCTCTCCCGGCCTCGATGCCCATCGCCCTCGCGACCAGCGATGTGAAGTCCTCGACCGGTATATCGACATCCGCACGCTCGCCCGGGACCTTTCCGGAGAGCGCGCACCGGAAGTGTATCCGGCACTTCGGGCAGGCAGTGACCAGCATGTCCGCTCCCGTCGCCCGCGCCTCGGCGAGACGTTCCATCTGTATGCTCTTGGAGGTCGCCCCGCAGCTCACCCAGGAGCTTACGCCGCAGCACACGGCATCTGCCCGGGAGTGCTCCATCTCGACAAGGTCTACGCCGGGGATCGCAGCCAGAACCGCGCGCGGCGGATCGTAGACCCCCATGTATCGCCCCAGCCTGCAGGGGTCCTGGTAGGTCACCTTCAGGCCCAGGTCCCGCTCGAACCGGAGTGTTCCGTCCTCGAGCCTCTCGGCGAGCAACTCCGAGATGTGCTGCACCTCGACGTCCCACCCGTCGAGAACCCTCGGGTACTCCTGCGCCAGCGTCTGGTATCCCTCCGGGCATGATATGACGATGCGCTTCACTCCCGCCCTCTCGATCAGCCCGGCGTTCCTTCGCGCCAGCATCTCGAAACGCGCGGGATCGCCGGCGAACAGCAGGTCGTGACCGCAGCAGCGCTCGTCGGGCAGCACCACCGGGGTGACGCCAAGCGCGTTGAGCAGCGCTACCGAGTCCCGGGCTATCGACAGCGAGTCGGAGCCCACGTGCCTGTGGGATACCTCGAAGTGGGGAAGGCACCCGACGAAGAACATGACGTCGCCGGGGGTTGTGGCCTCCGCCTTCGTCTCGAGCCCGTCCAGCCAATCGGTGCGGTTCTGGACCAGGCCGTTGGTAGCCATCATGCGCATCCACGAGTACACCTGCCCCGACTGGGTCGGTTTTCCGTCGAGGCCGAGCCCCTGAGCCTCCATGCGCGAGTCACGCACGAACTCGGAGAAGCGGACGTTGTAGGGGCAGCGTTCCTCGCAGGTGCGGCAGGTCAGGCACTCCCAGACGAGCGGTCCGGTCACCAGGTCGCCCCGTATGCTCTCCGGCGAACGACCGGACCCCCCGGCGGCGGTATCGTCCTGCGGTCCGACGATCATGTCCAGGCCGAGCACGCTGGTCTCGTACAGGGTCCGTCGCGGGCTGAAGTCGGCCTCGCGCCGGGAGACCGGGCAGGAAGCGGTGCACTTTCCGCAGGTGATGCAGAGGTCGGCGCCGGTCCGGGCCATTATCTGGGCGGCCGTCGGAGCCTCTCGAGGCGCTACCTCCCCGCGCCCCTTCAAAGGACTGGGGCCCAGGTCGGCCAGAACGCTGGAAAAATCCTCGATCTCGGAGGCGAAAGCCTCGCCCTCGTTCGCGTTGATCCACTTGATGCGCAGCCGCTCGCCGCCAAGGCCGAGGAGGTCGAGGAGCTCACGGGTGCTCTCGACCCGGTCGCGCGCCTTCAGGTTCCCGCTTATGTAGTGGCAGTCGGCCTCGTGGCAGCCGCCGATCAGGACCCCGTCGGCACCGTCCTCGAACGCCCTGAGCACGAAGGAGGGCTCGATCCTGCCCGTGCACATCACGCGCACCAGCCTGACATTGGGTCGGTACTGGATGCGGGAGACGCCGGCGTAGTCTGCGCCGGCGTAGGCGCACCAGTTGCACGTGAATGCGACTATCTCGGGGGACGACGGACCGTCCTGGGGTTCCTCAACGGTACGGACACCCTGGCCAGCTTCACTGTTTTCCTGCGACAAGAAACACCTTTCCCAGCTTGTTCTACAGGGGCACCGGCTCACACGCCAACGCGGTATACATTCTAACCGACATCATTCTCCATGTGGTTGTCAAACCTCAATCTTTCCGGACGAGAACGCCCCGGGAGGCTCCGATCATTGACGAACTTCATATACCAGGTCGCGATTTCCCTTAGAATCTAACGAAGTGATTGTCTATGATGAGCCAGAACCCGACTGACAACGTTACGCCCGCCGGCGGCGAGGTCGTCCTCGTGGACGACATATGCCGTACTTACCGCATGGGAGAGGTGGAGGTCCCCGCGCTGCGGGGTGTCTCCATCAGTCTCAACAGGGGTGATTTCCTCGTTGTCACGGGGCGGAACGGTTCCGGAAAATCCACCCTTCTGCACCAGCTGGGACTGCTGGACAGCCCGGATTCCGGGTCCATCAGGATCAACGGCGTCGATGTGACCGCCCTGCGGGAGAAGGAACGTGCCCGGATGCGCCTGCACGACCTGGGCTACATCTTCCAGGAGTTCGCCCTCATAGCTGAGCTGACCGCCATCGAGAACGTGATGCTGCCGGCCATGATGCTGGAGCGCACCTCCGAGTGCAGGGAGCGCGCCAGGGAGCTGCTGGCCGAGGTCGAGCTGGAGAGGCAGCTCGACCACCTCCCCAGGCAGCTCTCCGGGGGCGAGCAGCAGAAGGTGGCGATCGCCCGCGCCCTCATCAACGACCCGGAGGTGCTGTTCGCCGACGAGCCGACGGCGAACCTGGACACGGTCAGCGCGGCTGAGGTCCTGGAGATATTCCGCTCGCTCAACCGGGATAAGGGCCACACCATAGTAATGGTGACCCACGAGATGGAAGAGACAGTGTGCGGAAACCGGTTGCTGACGCTTTCCGACGGGAAGATCGTCCATGAAGAGTAAAAAGAGCGGCAGGCGGAGACACCTTCCCGGAGCCGGGAGGGAGACGCGCATCCCGTTCTTCCTCATAGGGAAGCACCTGCGCCACTGCAACAAGTGGACCCTTGCGCTCATCATCTTCCTGCTCAGCGCCGCGTTCATAAACCTGATCTTCATCAACTCGCTCTTCAACGGCGTGGTGGAGAACAACACCAACCAGTTCATACACACCTACACCGGGAACATCACCCTGACACCGGCCGACGACGGGAAGATGTTCGAGGACGCCTCGCCGGTGCTCCGTGAAGTCGAGAAGAACCCCGAGGTGACCGCCGCCGCCGCCGAGCTGGTGATCCCCGCGACCCTGCAGTACGGGGAGCAGAAGGGTGACTGGAAGGTCACGGCGATCGACCCCGAACGGGAGAAGAATGCCACCACCATCTCGCGGAAGATGGTCGAGGGAGCGTACCTGGAGCCGGGGGACGCCGACGGGATGATAATCGGCAGCGAGGTGGCGGGGCTCGACTCGCAGGACGGCGATGACAGGGGGCTGCGCGGCATCCGGGTGGGGGACACGGTGACCGCCACGGTGGATGAACTGCCGGCGCGCGACCTCACCATCAGGGGCATATTCCGGACCCGTTTCAACAGGACGGACGACAGGGCGTTCGTAACCACGGCGGCCGTCGACCTGTTCCCGCAGATGAAAGGCAAGGCGACCCAGATAATCGTGAGGACCAGGAAGAACGGCGGCGAGGATGCCGTGGTCGCCGAACTGAAGGCGGCAGGTGTTCCCGCGACCTTCCTCACCTGGGAGCAGGCCGCCAAGGGCATGCAGTCGATCACCGACTCTTTCGTGACCATCAACGCGCTGCTGACCAGCGTCGGTTTCATAATCGCCGCGGTGACCATCTTCATAATCATCTACGTGGACATCTCCAACCGCCGCCAGGAGATAGGCATCCTGAGGGCGGTCGGGGTCAAGGGGTACCTCATCACCTGGACCTACGTGCTGCAGGCGGCGGTCTACTCCTTCTGCGGGGTCGTGCTGGGGACGGCCCTTTTCTTCGGGGTCATCGTCCCGTACTTTCGCATCCACCCCTTCAGGCTGCCCATCGGGGACGTCAACCTGGCCGTGGTCCCGGTCGACTACGTCTGGCGCTCGCTTTCGGTGGTGTTCGTGGGGATGCTCTCGGGCCTGATACCGGCGCTCATAATCACCCGCGAGAAGATCCTGGACGCCATCCTCGGCAGGTGAACGAAAGGCTTGAGCCCGGCCTCTCAGGCCGGGGGATCGCGGGGCTGAGAGCCCAGCCTCAGGCGCCCGATAGAGGGGCAAAGGGGGGAACGGTGGGATCGACCGAGCAGTCGGAGAAATCCGGCGTCAAGCAGTACCTCAGGGAGAACTGGTGGAAGCTGCTGATCCTCGTCGCGTACTGCGGTCTGCTCGCCTACATGATAAGCGTACACGAGCCGTGGGGGGACGAGCTGCAGGCCTGGACCATGGCCAGGGACACCAACCCCGTCTCGCTGCTGTTCACCCACCTGCGATACGAGGGACACCCGGGGCTCTGGCCCCTCATCCTGATGGCTCCGGCGAAGCTGGGGCTGCCGCCTTTCACCATGAACCTGATATCCGCGGTAATCGCCCTGGCGTCGGTGTATCTGCTGCTGTTCCGCTCGCGCTTCCCCGCCGTGCTGAAGGTCCTGCTTCCATTCTCGTACTTCCTCTTCTACCAGTACGCGGTGGTAGCGCGGAACTACTGCCTGATCACGCTCCTGCTCTTCCTCGTCGCGATGTACTACACACGGAGGACCGACCGGTTCTACACGTTCGTCCTGCTGCTATGCCTGCTCGCAAACACCTCGGCCCACGGCGCACTGCTGGCGATCTCGCTGCTCTTCGTGCACTGGGTGGACCTGCGGAAGGTGTGGGGCTCGCTGGACGCCGGCGCGAGGCGCAAGCAGTTGATCGGCACCGGGGTGTTCGTGCTGGTGATCGCGTTGGTGGTGATCATGCTGTGGCCCCCGGGCGACCTCGTCACACCGGGGCAGAGCGCGTCGGACGCGGGAGAGGCGCTGCGGGTTGGCGCGAGGGTGCTGAACCACTCGTTGACGGGTATCTGGTGGCTCTCCCTGGCGGCCCTGCTGCTGATATGCATCTGGCTCTTCCGGCAGCGCCTTCTTTTCCTCTACCTGGCGTGCATCGTGCCCCTGCTGCTGTTCTTCGCCTTCTTCGTGGTCAGGCTGTGGCACGAGGGGATACCATTCCTCGTGCTTGTGATGTGCATGTGGTTGGGATTCGAGGAGGAGACGGAGGCGAAGGCGCGGCACTGGTCCCGGCCTCGCGCGGATACACTGCTGAGGTACGCGGCGGTGGCGGCGATGGTGCTGATCCTGCTCTTCGGGGTCAAGTGGTCCTACGGGGCGTTCCGGAACGACTCGCAGAGGGTGTACTCGACCGCCTTCATAACGGCCGACTACATCGCCAGGAACGGCCTTGAGGGCAAGAGAATAGCGATGATCGGCAACCAGACCGCGGTCAACGCCTTCTTCGATGGCAACATCTTCTACAACCACAACGACGGTCGCAGGCCCTCGTTCTGGGAGTACTCCACGGCCAACGAGGACATACTGGCGCCCGGCCGCCAGGACCTCGAGAGGCTGCTGGACACGAAGCCCGACTACATAATCGTCCCCTACGAGTTCGGCGGGCAGTCCGACCTGACCGGGTACCGGCCGGTGATGATCTTCTGGTCGATGACCCTGTGGAAGGATACCTTCAGGCTGCCGGGGCCCGACGCCCTGGTGATCTACAAGCGGGAATAAACCGGACCGGGCTTCGATCCCCCCTTGAGCCCGGCCTCTCAGGCCGGGTAACCGGTCACATCCTTGCTGTGCATACAGGTCGAACAAGAGCAGGCCGACGAGGTGCAGCCCAAAATGGACGATTCTTCGACCTGGCTGATAGAATCCAGCAGATGATTCACGCATGGAAGGGGGAGGCGTGGAAGAGGAAAAAGGCGCAGGAGAGCGGTCCGATAACGGCCAGCGGGGGCCCGGGGAGGGCGAGGCCCGCCGCTCCATCGTCAAGGAGTTCAAGGAGTCGCCGCGCTCGCACCAGGCCATCCTCGCGATACTGGTGTTCTGGCTGCTGCTGGCCGGCATCGTGCACTTCATCACCTGGGTGACCCACAACCCGCCGCTGAAGCCGGAGATGGTGGGCGGCTCGATGCTGGTGCTGCTGGGCGTCCTGGTCTGGCACTCCTGGCTGGTGAAGGGCCCGCGGATGACGATCGCCTTCTTCGCGATCGCGATCTTCATCTCATGGTTCTGCGAGTTCATCGGGCACAACTACGCCTGGTTCTTCGGGCACTACAAGTACACCGATACCCTGGGGCCGCGAATCGGCGGCGTCCCCATCCTCATAATCATCACCTGGTCGGCCATCATCTACGCGTCGTTCATGCTGGTGGACTGGCTCGCGGGGCTCGCCGGGCGCAGGCGCGGCCGGGCCTGGTGGGGTAGTGTGCTCTGGGCGGGGCTCATCGCCTCGGCGTCAGCCACGCTGGTGTGCGCCTGGGACATGATGGTGGACCCGTTCGCGACCTCGAAGGTCTGGTGGACGGAGGCCGGCAAGGCGTCGTGGTGGTGGTGGGAGAGGGGACCTTACCTCCGCGAGCTGCACGTCTGGAAAGGCGAGGGCGGCGTTCCCATCGGCAACTTCGTCGGCTGGTGGCTGGCCCCGTTCTTTATCGTATTCCTGTTCTACCTGTTCTTCCAGGGGAGGGACCGGGTGACCGGCCGGCTCATCAACGTGGCCCCGCTCATCGCCTACTTCTGGATATTCTGGACCGTCGTGGTCGTAGTGCTGGAGATGAACTGGTTCGAGAACGGGATGAACCAGGTGGCACTCATAGGGTTCTTCACCATGATGCCGGTGACCCTGGTCGGCGCGGTCAAGCTGGCGAAGGACTACACCTGAAGGACGCACCGAGCCGTCCGTCAAACACTTGTGACGAGTGAGGACCGTCCGTGACGGGAGTCCGGTCCGTGCCCGTACGCATCCGGTCAAACCAATGATCATCGGGGGGATGATGCACGCCACGCGTCTGACGACTGCGGGTCTTCTCCTGGTTGCACTACTGCTGTCGCTACAGCCCGCTGCCGCTACAGCCGCCTGGAACGGAGGCCACGATACGGTCGGTTCCACGGGTCCCTCCCGGACCTGGTACTTCGCCGAGGGGACGACACGTCAAGGCTTCAGCGAGTACGTCTGCGTTTTCAACCAGGGCTCGAAGGTGGCCGTGACCGAGTTCTCCTACATGCTTTCCACCGGAGAGGAGATAGTCCGACGCTACGACCTCGCGCCGGAGAGCCGCACCACAATAAACGTGGCGGGCGAGGTCCCGCCCGCGAGCGACGTATCCGTGGGGATCGAGTCGAGCGAGCCGGTGGTCGCAGAAAGACCCATGTACTTCACGTACAACGGGGTGTACAGCGGGGGTACCGACGTCGCGGGAGCGACCTCCACCGGGACCGCGTGGTACTTCGCGGAGGGCACGACCAGGGACGGCTTCGACACCTTTCTCTGCATAGCCAATCCCGGCGATGCCGAAGCCATGGTGGATATCGAATACTTCCGTGGAGATGGGACTACGACCCGGCGCTCGGGCGTGAGCGTAGCCCCCGGGAGCAGATTCACGGTGGCCGTCCACGAGGACGACCTGGGCATAGGCCGGCACAACGACGCGAGCGGGGACACCGGCATCAAGGTCGGCGCCACCAACGGGGCCGGCATCGTGGTCGAGCGGCCGGTCTACTTCCGGTACGGTACGCAGGTCACAGGGGGCACGGACGTGATGGGTGCCGGCGCTCCGCGCAGGGACTGGTACTTCGCCGAGGGGTGCACACGCCCCGGCTTCGACACCTACCTGTGCCTGTTCAACCCCGCCTCGAAGGACGCCCGGGTCAGGATCGAGTACATGTGCGCCGACGGGCAGCGCGTATCGAGGGAAGGAATCGAGGTTCCGGGCCGCAGCCGGCGGACGGTGGCGGTGCACGAGGACGACCTCGGCATCGGCAGGCACGACGGCCTGCACGGCGACGTGAGCGCGAAGGTCAGCTCGGAGAACGGCGTCGCGACCGTGGTCGAGAGGCCGACCTACTTCACCTACCGCCCGTACTGGACCGGGGGCCACGACGTGATGGGCGCCGCCGGTCCCCGCGAGGCGTGGTTCTTCGCCGAGGGCTGTACCCGGCCCGGCTTCGACACCTACCTGTGCCTGTTCAACCCCGGGGGGGAGAGGGCACTGGTCGACCTGCACTACTTCTGCTCGGGCGGGCTCAGGGTGGACCGGAACGCGATAGAGGTGGAGCCGGGGAGCCGGCTTACCGTGCCCGTGCACGAGGACGCGATGGGGACCGGCAGGCACGACGACAACGGCGGTGACGTGAGCATCCTGGTCCAGTCGTCCAACGGGGTCGGTGTCATCGCGGAGCGGCCGATGTACTTCGCGGGCAGGTGGAGGACCATGAACAAGGCGGGGGTGGCAGGCAACTGGGGCTGGGGCCAGATCAGCCGCGGCAGCCCGTCGCGCAACAGGGTGGCCCTCACCTTCGACATAGAGATGAGCAGCGGCAACGCCGCGCGGGAGCTCGACATCCTGAAGTCTAAGGACGTCAAGTCCACCTTCTTCATGCTCGCCGCGCAGGCCAACGCACCCGGCCTGCTTGAGCGGATGGCGGACGAGGGCCACGAGCTCGCGAGCCACGGCGTATCGCACTCGATGTCGTACGACGCCGGGAGGCTTGTCTCCGAACTGGCGGCGGTGGAATCCACCGTCAACCAGCGTACCGGCCTCTCTACGAAGCCTTACTTCAGGTTCCCCGGCGGAGCCGGCACCGCCGGGCTCATACAGGTGGCCAACTCGCAAGGATACATGTCGGTCTACTGGTCGGTGGACCCGCAGGACTGGAGCGGCAAGTCCGCCGAGGCCGTTGTCTCCAACGTGCTGGCGAACTCCTCCAACGGCTCCATCATCCTGCTGCACGACCGTGACAACACGGTAGCCGCGCTTCCCGCGATAATCGACGGCCTGTGCGCCCGGGGCCTGGAGCCGGTGACGCTGACGGAGATGCTCTACCCGGGCCCCTGAGCCTTTCCTCCCTCCTCCTTGAGGGGGGAGGGCCGGGGTGGGGGTGAACGTCCCTGTTGCGGTCCCGCGACCCGGTTGCTAGCATTCGTGATAGACCTTGATGCACCCGACTCGAAGGGGGCCCGCCATGAAACGCGGAGTGTTCCGTTACCCGATGTTGATAGCCGTCGTCTCCTGTGTGCTGTTGCTCCTGATGACGGTCGCCTCCCTCGCCGCGCTGCCCTGGCACGACTCCGGGGGCCCCTTGACCGGGGCGGACGTGCTCGCGCTCGCCTACGATGCCAACCACAACCTCCTGTATGCCGGGGTGGCCACCGGAGGGGGTGTGTGGGCGTGCGGCGACCCCTACACCAACCCGCAGTGGGTCAAGATAAGCGGCGCTCCGAACATCGGTAACTACGAGGTGCGGTCGCTGGCCTACGACCCACAGCGGAACCTGCTCTACGCGGCCGCCTACGACAACGGGACGGCGACCGGTAGAGGTGTCTGGCGGTGCTCCAACCCGCAGCACTCGAGCAGGACCTGGGCACATATAAGCAGCGGCGCCGGTGCGATCGACACGGACAGGATAAGCTCGCTCGAGCTCGACCGGGGGCACAACCTTCTCTTCGCCGGACTCTACTCAGGAAAAGTGTGGAGGGCGAAGTCCCCCAGCGGATCGGCCACCTGGGAGTCCAGCGTCGGGTCCACCTACGACCTCGAGTACGACGCCACGAGGAACGTCCTCTACGCGGGCACCAACGCAAGTGGTGTGATGAGGACGAGTACGCCGGATGTAGCGATCTGGGCGACGACGCCATGGACCCAGGTGACCCCGGTACCGCCCATGAGCACCTGGGACGCGACCGCACTCGCACTGGACGAGGGTCGCAATATCCTCTACGCCGGCTTTATTGACACGGGGGGGCCCTCAGCCGAAGGGGTGCACCGCTGCACAGGCCCCTCGGGCGGGGCGCCGTCCTGGACCAAGATAAGCGGCGCCGGGGACGTGGGCGACCAGATCATCCTGTCCCTCCTCTACGACGCGGTACGGAACCGGCTCTACTGCGGCCCGGGCGGTCCACTCGGGGGCATGTGGACCTGTTCAAACCCCAACGCCTCCTTCTCCTGGACCGAGGACAGCGGGATTCTTGGGTCGGACGTCTGCTCCAGCCTGGCGATGACCCAGACCGGGTCGGCGCTCTTCGCCGGGACGCAGAACGCGGGGGTCTGGTACACGGTGCTCGCCAATCCCACCTGGTACCTCGCGGAAGGCTCCACCGCCTGGGGGTTCGACACATACATCTCGATCCAGAACCCTAACTCTAGCGCTGTCACCTGCACTGTGACCTACATGCCGACAGGCGCGGCGAACGTGGTGGAGACGGTAAACCTGCCCGCGGCCAGCCGCCTTAGCATCAGCCCGCGGGCTACGCTGGGGTCGGCGGACTTCTCGACCAGGGTGGAGTGCAACGAGGGCAGGAACATTGCGGTGGACAGGACCATGACCTGGCTCGGCACAGGGGCGACCGTCCAGGGTGCGCACAACTCCGTGGGGGTCATCGCCCCGTCGGAGACCTGGTACCTGCCGGAGGGATCGTCCCAGTGGGGTTTCGAGAGCTGGCTGCTCATCCAGAACCCGAACGGCACCGACGCCAACTGCATGGTCACCTACATGATCGAGGGCGAGGGCCCGCTGGCCGTGCCCAAGGTCGTGCCCGCGAACTCGCGCGCCACCTTCAACATGGCCGACGACATAGGCGCGAAGGACGCCTCGATACAGGTAGACAGCGACAGGCCCGTCATCCCCGAGCGCGCAATGTACCGAAACAACCGCAGAGAGGGCCACGACTCCATCGGGACCGTGACCCCCGCGCCGGACTACTACCTGGCGGAGGGCACGAGCGCCTGGGGCTTCACGACCTACGTGCTGATCCAGAACCCCAACCCGAGCGAGGCCAGCGTGGACGTCACATACATGACAGCGAGCGGTCCCGTGCTGCACCCCGAGAACCCGATCGTGATGCCGGGCAGCTCGCGCAAGACCATCAGGGTGAACGACTACCTGCCGGACCGGGACTTCTCGACCAGGGTATCGGGTGACCAGCCCATAATCGCGGAGCGCGCCATGTACTGGGACAACGGGACCGGCGAGGCGATGCACGACTCGATCGGGATGAGCAACCCGCACGACAGGTTCTACCTGCCCGACGGTGAGGTGAGCGCCGGCGTGGAGACCTGGACGCTGGTGCAGAACCCTGGCCCGGTCCCGGTGCAGATAGAGGTGACATACATGACCCCGGACGGACTTGGTAACGTCACGGTTCCCGCCCTGATCCCGGCCAACACGCGCATGACTTTCAACATGGCGGACGCCGGAATCACAGGGACGGCGGCGATCCTGGTCCAGTGCCTCACCGACGGAGAGGCCATAATGGTGGAGCGCGCCATGTACTGGTACGACAGGGGAGCTGGTGCCGACACGATCGGCGGCTTCCTGGACTAACCAATGGGGTCAGGCGCAATTCAATGTCAGCTTCAATGTTGGACAACCAGTATGGTGTGACTTGAATTGTGCCTGACCCCTAGCCTAGTCACTTGGTATCTTGCATTGGGGGTCAAACCTGGTTTTTTGCATTTCTTGCATTCTCCGCGTTTCGGGACCGATGTCCCGGCTCGATACCGCGATAGGATAGACTCCCTCCGTAGAGAAGAATGCCGCCGGGGGTGGGATTGATGGAACAGAGTGAGACCGAGGCGATCGTATCCGCGCAGAGGGGCCACTTCGAGAGCGGTGCTACCAGGGACATAGAGTACCGCAGGCAGGGGCTCGTAAGACTCAGGGACGCCGTACAGGCGAACAGGGGCCGGCTGGTCGCCGCTCTGAAGGAGGACATGGGCAAGCCTGCCTGGGAAGCGTACCTGGCGGACGTGGGCACGGTCCTCTCCGAGATCGACCTCGCAGTGGAGATGCTGGAAGCCTGGACGGAGCCCCGACGCGTCAGGACGCCGCCGTACCTCATCCCGGCGAGCAGCAGCATCCGGCCCGAGCCCCTGGGGGTCGCCCTCATCATCGGGCCCTGGAATTACCCGTTCGACCTCGTGGCCTCACCCCTCATCCCCGCGCTCGCGGCCGGCAACTGCGCAGTGGTGAAGCCGTCGGAGCTGGCGCCTGCTACAGCGGGCGTTACCGCCGAAATAATCGCCTCGGCGTTCGACCCGGCCTACGTGACGGTCGCGAACGGAGATCACCGGGTGGCATCCGCGCTCCTGGAGCAGCGGTTCGACCACATCTTCTACACGGGGAGCGGCACCGTGGGAAAGATCGTCATGGAGGCGGCGTCGAAGCACCTGACGCCGGTAACCCTCGAGCTGGGGGGCAAGAGCCCCTGTATCGTGGAGCCCGACGTGCACGTCTGGCACGCCGCCAGGCGCATCGCCTGGGGCAAGTACTTCAACGCCGGACAGACGTGCATCGCCCCTGACTACCTGCTGGTGAACGCCGCGGTCAAGAAGGACCTGCTCGCCGCGCTCCGCCGCGCGGTCAAGGCGTTCTACGGGGACGACCCGGCGAAGAGCCCGGACTACGCCCGCATCGTGAACGAGCGGCACTTCGAGCGGGTGCTCCGCCTCATCGAGGGGGACGTGGTGGTCGGAGGGGAGAGCGACCGCGATTCCCTCTACATCGCTCCGACCATCATCGACAACGTCACCCCTGAACACCCGGCGATGGCCGAGGAGATCTTCGGGCCGGTGCTGCCGGTCATCGAGTACGAATCGCTCGACGAGGCGATCCGGTTCGTCAGCGAGCGAGAGAAGCCGCTCTCCCTGTACCTGTTCACCCGCGACTCCGGCAAGAAGGACCGCGTCCTCGCGGAGGCCTCCAGCGGCGGGACCTGCGTGAACGACACCATGCTGCATTTCTCGAACAGCGCCCTGCCGTTCGGGGGGGTCGGCGCAAGCGGCTTCGGCAAGTACCACGGGCGGTTCGGATTCGACACGTTCTCGAACCTGAAGGCCGTGGTGGAGCGGCCGTTCTGGCAGGACGTCTACCTGAGGTACCCGCCGTACCTGAAGATGACCGGCGCTGTCCGCCGCATCATCCGCCATGTCTTCTGAGGTGCGTGGAAGAATGGTCCTATGGCTGAACAGGACGCTGACGTACTAATAGCTGGAGCGGGGAGCGCCGGCACCTACGTGGCATGGCGCCTCGCCGAGAAGGGCCACCGCTGCATGGTCGTCGAGCGCGACGCCCTCGACTCGCTGGGAGCCCAGATCGGCCCCTTCCACATGGAGGAGTCCGCCTTCGAGCGCTACGGCATCCCGCCCCCGGAGGGCGATGAGCTTTTGCACCGCATTGAGGCCATGACCCTGGTCTCGCCCGGTGGGCGCCGCCTCTCCTTCGAGCTGCCTACTCTGTGCATGGACAAGCCGTCGTTCCACCGGCGCCTGCACGGGTACGCACGGGAGGCCGGCGTGGAGCTCGTTCGCGGCGAGGTGGTCGGGCCGGTGCTGGAAGACGGCCTCGTGCGTGGACTGGAGATCCGGCTTGCCGACTGCGAGTCGGCGCTGAGGGCCCGGCTGGTCGTTGACGCCTCGGGCATCGAGGGCGCCGTCCGCCCGCGGATGCCGCCGGGCCCCTGGAGGGAGAACGACCCTGTCACGCCCGGGGACACCATCTTCGTCTACATGGAGACATGGGCCGACGTGGAGGGGGCGCTCGGCCCCGGGGTGGAGAGCTACCCGCGCTACATCGGGTGGTGCGCCCCCGGCCCCGGAGACACCTGGATCGTCGGGGTCGGTACGGGCGGGAGCATGGACGCCGCGAGGGTACGCCACCGGGTCCTGGTCGACTCGCTTCCCTTCGGGGGCAGGGTCGCCGGGAGCACCGGCGGCCGCATCCCCTACAGGCGCCCGCCGTACTCCCTGGTCGATGACGGCCTCGCGGTGGTGGGCGACGCCGCCTGCATGAACAAGCCTTTCAGCGGCGAGGGCGTGACCAGCGGCCTGGCGGGCTGCGCGATACTGATCGAGGTCGCGGACCGGGCGCTCGCCTCCGGCGAGATCGACCGGAAGGCGCTGTGGGCCTACAACGCGCGGTACTTCCGGGGCCAGGGCGCGAAATTCGCCTACCTGACGGCATCGATGCCGGCGCTGATGGGGATCTCACCCGCGGAGCTGGACTTCCTCTTCGAGGTGCCGGGGATCATGAGCGAGGAGGCAGCGCGCAGAATGCAGGAGGAGTACGAAGTGTCGACGAGCCCCGGCGACGCCCTCCGGGCGCTGCCCCACCTGGCCGGCGGTCTGCTGAAGGGCCGGCTACGGCCTTCGACCGTCGCGCGGATCGCGGGCTCGGGGATGACGGCGGGCTCACTCCGGAGGCTCTACGAGAGGTACCCGGAGAGCCCGGCGGGATTCCATGCCTGGGCCACGCGATGCGATCGCTACTGGATGAAGGCGAACGCGCTGAAGCACGGTCTGTTCGCCTCGATGTAGCAGAAGGGTCAGGCACTTTTGTTACATGTGCAAAAGTGCCTGACCCTTTTGCACGAAAGGAGTTGCCGCATGAAGATACGGAGGCTGGCGAAGCTGGCGGTCCTCGCGCTGCTGGTCTCTTACGCCTACGAACTGGCGTCACTACGGCCGACTCCCCATGACCTGCTCGACCCGCGCTGGCACGTCGAGGCGCAGACGCGCATCGCGCTCAAGCGGCTGGCCTGGCTGCTCCCGCGCCTGTACGCGAGGTACGGCGAGCGTGGGGTCAAGGCCCTGCAGCACGTCTTCTACCAGGTGGGCAGGGACCGCGCCGAGCTGATGAGGCGTGAGCTCGAGATCGACGTGAACGACGCGCGAAGCCTGGGGCGGGTTCTCGACTACGAGGACGGCCTGGTGGGCGTTCGCGGCGTCTGGACGGAGGAGTGCCGCGGGCGGGCGGTCAAGGAAGAGCGCTACTGCCCGGGGGCGGCCGAGCTGGCCCGCTGTCCCGAGGTCTGCACGAAGCTGATGATGGCCATGGAGGCCGGCACGTTCTCCATCATCCAGCCCGGGCTGGCGGTCCCGCGGATAACCAAGCTGCTCTCCAGGGGAGACGACTGCTGCCTGGCGGTCATCGAGCTGCCTGTCGCGACGGAGCCCGGGGACCTGTCCCCGCAGGCGACGCCGGGGCAGTTCCCACCGGTGCTGAAGGTGCCCGGGCTGCGCGCGAAGCTCATGCTCACCGGATTCACAAGCGTGCTCAAGGCCGTCGCCACGCTCCTTCGCGAGGGACCGGAACAACCGATGGAGTGGTACGAGCACTTCAGGTACGCCCCCGGAGATGCCGCCGGGTAGCAGCGTGGGCGCCGGAGTGCGGGGAGGGGGCCGTGCGGCCCCCTCCGCCTGCTTCGATAGATTACCCTACTCAGGGCATCTTCGCGCCGACGATGGCCAGCGAGTCCGCGATATCGAGCACGGTTCTGTACTCCAGCTTGTACCCTTCGACATCCGCGAACCGGGCGTCCCGGGTCACCAGCTCGGCGGTGCCTTCCTTGACCTTGTCGTCGCTGACCTTGTAGATGGTGGTCGCGATTATGCCGTCACCGCCCCAGCGGCTGTAGGGGCCGTCCATCTCGATGAAGTCGGGCAGCGGCGTCTTCATGTTGTCGATGAAGACCTCCACCACGTCCCCGATGGAGGTCATCGGATACGTCGCCGTCACTATGTAGATCACCCCGCACCTCCCGTCTCGATGTTACCCATCCGCCTCCAGTTCACCCCCCTTCGTCACGCCCTGAAGTTGAACCTTCGGTTGAAGACTCGCCCGCGGGACCGCCGTCTGCGATCACGAGGTCATAGTCGTGTGAGTCCATGAGATGCGTCCCCCTTCCTCTGCGTCACCGCAGCCCCCCGGCGCCGTCCCCCCGGCGTGATGGTGGTGAAAAAAAACCTCAGAGGTTTTCTTTCAGACCCCAGGGCCAAAGACAGACGGCTTTGTCCACGCGTTGGTGAAGGTGTTGCCGTCGAGGATTATATCAACAGCACAGGGCGGCCTGCCACAGGTGAACGGTTGGACGGCAATCAGCGTGGTGAGCGGCCGTCCGTCAAAGGGAGCTACCCTGTCCGTTCCTTGGTCACGCGGGCGAGGTCCAACTTCGCAAGCCCCCTCGCAGGGATGGCGCCGGCCAGGAGCGAGGACGCAACGAATACGGGCAGCCAGACGGCCAGGATCCCGCCGGGGTAGATGTAGGGGAGGGACACCAGCTTCGAGCTCATCAGCTTCGTGATCAGAATCCACTGCATCACCAGGCCGAGGGCGGCTCCCGGCACGAGGCATATCAGCGCCACCGCCAGCGCCTCGACGCTCAGCAGCCCGGTGACCCGCCAGACGCCCACCCCCAGGGTCCGCATGGTCGCGAACTCCTGCGTCCGCTCCAGCGCGTTCACGGTGGACATGGTCAGCATCACCCCGAAGGAGATCACCAGCACCAGCAAGTAGATCATGTTCATGAACGGCTTGATGGCTCCCAGCAGCTTGTCCATCAGGTCACGGTTCTGCTGCCTGGTGGTCACCTGGGCGACGCCGTCCAGCCCTGCGGCATCCCGGGCCACGCTCGCGCCGGCGCCAGGAGCCGTCGTGGCGATCACCACGTTGAGAGCGTCGTCGCCGACCAGTGACCTGGCGTAGGGAAGGTCCATGTAGGAGATACCGCCCAGCGGCTCCTCAACGGTCCCGGCGACCTCCACGGGCAAGGTCCCGGCAGAGGTCTGCAGCCGGACCCTGTCCCCACGCTTCACCCCCAGGTCGTGCGCTATGGCGCTGTTCAGCAGGATCTGGGCGCCCCCGGGCCGGGCCGGCGACCCGCGCGACGGCCGGCTCGCATGCAGCCTCGTGTCCGGCAGCAGCGCCCGTACGTCGACGTCTTCCGACCGCTCCCCGGCGAGCAGACGGGCAGGGAACTCCAGCATGGGCTCGGCGTACTCCACCCCGGGCACCGCCGCGACTTCGTCGAGGGTGGCTCCGCCCTGAAGGGTGGAGAACCGGACCGCCACGTCCCAGGTGTTGATCAACTCCAGGTAGTCGTGGACGCCCCTGTCGACGCTGAAGACCATGGCGCCGCCCGCAATGAGACCCGCGAGGGCGAACGTCGTGGCTATGCATGTAAGTACGGTCCGCCTCCTGTTGCGCAGCAGGTTTCGCACCGTGAGTCGCAGCCAGGAAGGCAGTCTAGAGGTCAGGCCGGGCCCCCTGCCGGGCGCCTTGACCTTGAGGGCCAGCCCCGCCTCGAGCCGCATGGCCTCGGCCGGTCTCATCCGGGCGGAGCGGGCCGCCGGAAGCGCGGCTCCTATCGCGGAGAAGAGAAGGGCGACGGCGAACCCCGCGGCGATTATCTCGGGGTGGAACCCGATGACACCGGGCGAGGGCAGTCCCATGGTGCCGACGTATACCCTCACGAAGGCGATGCTCATCAGGTAGCCGGTCACCGTCCCGAGGAGCGCGCCCACGAGGCCGACCGACATCCCGTAGGCCAGGTAGTGGAAGGCGACCGATCGTGACGTGTACCCAAGGGCGCGCGCCGCTCCGACCTCGCGCTGCTGGGAGGAGATCATACGGGTGAGGGCCACGTACACCGCGAGCGCGGCGACCCCGAGCATCAGGGTCCCGAAGAAGAGCGCGATGGTCCCCTCGTTGTCGAGGTCGAAGTTGACCAGCATCGTGCCGGGGGCGTCACCGCCGAGGGTCGCCCGGACCACCCTGAACGGCTCGAGGGCCTTCTGGGCTTGCTCGAGAAGGGCGTCCACGTCGGCGCCGGGGACGGTCGTCGCCACGAAGCTGTTCACGTCCGTGGTCTCGAAAAGCCTGGTGGCCTCCTCCTCCGAGACGAACAGGACCCCGAACAGCTTCTGGTCCCCGACTATCACCATGTCTCCACCCGACGGTCTCAGGTACTCGGGGCTCAGGGCCGATCCGACGATCGTGAGTATCCTGCGACCACCCGGGGTCTCGACCTCGATGCTGTCACCGGTACCGAGCCCGTACGTGTCGGCCAGGTGGTATTCGGCCAGGGCCGCGCCCGTCTCCGCCAGGCTCGAGTATTCACCCTGCTGCAATAGCGGGCTGTCGACCGAGGCCTTCCGGCCCGAAGGCACCGAGACTATGTCGACGGTGATATCTCTGCTCTTGACCCGGGCCACGGTCTTGCGGACCTGGCGCCCCTCGGCAGCCTCGACTCCATCTATCGAGCGTAGGTCGTCCACCGCGTCCGGCGGGGCCGCGTCGACATCCACCTCGAAGTCCTCGTAGGCGGTCTCGCGGTAGATGTTATCGATGTACTCGCGCTGCTCGGTACGGGAGAAGAGCAGCCCGGTGAAGAGGGTGATGCCTATGGCGACGATGATGACGACGCCGAGGACCTCTGCCAGGTGCCTGCGCAGGTCGCGCAGCAGCTTGCGGTTGAATGGGCGCATCAGGCTTCCGGGGGCCCGGCCGCCGGCAAGGTCGCTCGGCTCCCTCAGGCCTCGACGACGACCTTGATGCTACGCATCTTGATGCCCACCACCGACAGCAGTGCGCCGACGACGAGCGCGTAGATGCCGATCAGCCAGGCCAGGCCGACCACCCCGCTGGAAGGGAAGCTGATGAGCAGTATCCCGATGACTATCGAGATGAGCCCGCCGAGGCCCAGGACCCATACCGGCCAGTCGCGTACGGGGAAGGTGAACGCGGCGACGATTTCGATGACCCCGGTCACTATCGCCCATATCGCCACGATGTAGAGCACCACCAGGCCGGTGGCCGATGGCCAGGCGAGGGTGATCACCCCGGCGGCCATGGCGACGATGGAGCCGACGAGCGGCACGGTGAAGGGCTCACCCTCCCGGCTGCGCGCCATCAGGGCCTGGATCAGTATCACGATGCCGTAGGCGAGGATGACTATCCCGAAGATTCGCAGGACCACCGTGACGGTCTTGTCCGGCCACGCCAGCAGGATGATCCCGAGGGCCAGCATGATGAGGCCTCTCAGCAGCACCGCCCACCAGTTGCGGAACATCACGGTGCCCTCGGGCTTGCCGGCGGTCTTCTTCTCCTGGGCCATGGTCCCCCTCCTCCGTTGGGTGATATCGACTAATGATACCAGCCGTAGCGCTGCGCCGCTTTGGACACGGCCGCGACGTTCGCGGGCTTCGCGTCCACGGGGATGGAGCACCCGCTGCTCAGGATGAACCCGCCGCCCTCTCCGACGTCGGCGATCAGGCTCCGGCAGTACTCGTCCACCTCGTCCGGCTCTCCCAGCTTGAGCAGGGTCGCCGGGACGTCCCCCATTATGCACATGCGCCCGTCCATCAACTCCTTCGCCCGCCGGATGTCGGTCGCTCCGTCCAGGTTCATGATGCAACTGCGCGCGGGGAAGTCGGCGAAGTAGTGGAGGAAGGAGGTCCAGTCGCCGTCCAGGTGCAGGATGGAGGTGACCCCGAGCCCGCTGTAGAACTCGACCATCTCCCGCCACTCGGGCAGCGCCAGCTCCTCGAACTGACCGGGGGTCATGAACCCGGGCCCGGTGCGCGCTCCACCCAGGAACACGCGTCGCACCCTGTTGATGGGCATGGGGACGAGGCCCGCCACCTTGGTCCCGCCGATGACGGCCCGGCTGGCCGCCCTGATCTCGTCGGCGTGCCTGTACATGTCGAGGGTGAAGCCCTCGAAGCCGCGCAGGTGGATCGATATGTACTCGATGGGGGTGAAGCTGAAATTCGAGGCCACCAGCGTCTCCACGCCCCGCGTGCGCCAGCGCCGAACGGAACGGGCTATGGCGTGGTTGTCGCCGGTCAGCCCGGCGAGTTCCCGCAGGAGGCCGGAGGAGGTCCGCAGGTTGGGGTGGTTGAGCCTGAGCTTGTCCACGAGCCAGCTCAGCACCCCCCGCTCCTCTATCTCCGTGTACTCGTGGGGCTCCATGACCGGCTTCTCCACAAACTGCCACGGCTCGTGCGCCGGGATGCCGTCCACCCCCGGTATGCGGGGGAGGTTGGGGGTGAGCAGGCACAGGAACCGCCCGAGCCCGGCGTAGGACATGTTCTGCCCGTCGATGGGTCCCAGCGCCTTGAGCGTGTTATCGAGGGCGTCGTCGGCCTTTTCCACGTCGTAGAGCAGGTCGTGCTGGGTGATGCCGCCGTAGCGTGTGGCGAACAGGTCGATGATAGGGACGTAGGGAACCCGGTCCGGTTTCCCGAGCCTGACAGCCGTGTCTATCCTCTCCCGCCCCGATACGGTCAAACGTCCCCCCTCTTCGACCCGGTAATGATTATGACCCGGCCGGGGGTCATCTGACTAGAACGGTGCCAGGCGGGAGTCAATGCAGAATGGCAAAATGGGGGTCAAACCTGGGATTTTGCATTTCCACCAGGGTACCTTTGCCACCCCTCCTTGCGTCGGAAGCCCTCCGGTGTCAGACGTTTGAATAACAACAATCAACTATTCTCTACTATAGATAATCATAGCAACATGAATAACAGCCTATAAGGTCTCGAGACAGGCATGAGGACGATCTACGTGGTTTCGGAACTCATCTGTTAATTACTGTTGAGGTTGGGATTCAAACGTCTGACACCCATGTGCCATTCACACGTTCTGGTCAAACCGCGTGCCATCAACTAGAGTAAGAATGGCGTCATACGTTTTAATCACAAGATGAACAGCAGTTGAATGAGCTGCGCATCGTGATTCAAACGCCAGACCCCATGGAAATAATCCAGTACGATGGGGGTATAGCTCAGTCGGGAGAGCGCGGCCTTTGCACGGCCGAGGCCGGCGGTTCGACTCCGCCTACCTCCACTCCAGACGCGTTAACGGAGTCGAAGCGCCGGCAAGGGGGGCGATTCTCCCGTGGGGGGAAAGGTTCCCCCCGCGGTCTGTGTCAGGGGGGTAGCAGCGGGCCCGGAGGGACCGCGCCGT
>JAHJCO010000051.1 GCA_018831265.1 Actinomycetota bacterium | reverse complement strand
GCCCTCGTCCACCTCGCCGTCGCAGTCGTTGTCGTAGCCGTCTTCGATCTCTTCCATGCCGGGGCCCGAGGCGGCCCCACCGTCGCCGCAGTCGTCGGCGTTCTCGACATAGCCGGCCGCCGGGCAGGCGCTGGGCACCGCGCCGGCGTCGCCGAAGCCATCGCCGTCGGAGTCGGGATACCAGGCGCCGGCCAGGACATCGCCGTGGGCGAGGTGCGCCGGGAGCGCGCTGGTGGAGATGTTGATGAGGACCCACGCGCCGCTGCCGGTGGCGTGGCAGACTTCCACCTTGGTGGCCTTGGCGCCCGCGGGGGCTGACGAGGCGAGGGCCGTGAGGAGCAGGAGCGTGGAACGGGAGACCAGGTTCATGGGACCTCCAGGCGTGGGAGCGCGACCAAGTCGTGCACGCGGCGACGGCACCGGCGCAGTATAGTCGATAATTCCTGCGTCCGGGGATTCAAGTGAGACCCGACGCAGCCCATGCGTCCGTCCCACCAGTTCCGGTTCCATCATTCCCTGCCTTCGAGGCGTGATACATACGGAGTTGTGTCGCCGAGCATCGCCCTGAGCGCCGGTGCAGCGGCGACATCGACGCGGACGCGGGCGCCCTGTTGCTGCTGGTAGCGAGCGAGGTTCTGGTCCCAGGTCTTGCGGCGGCGCTGCCGGGCGGCGGGATCGAAAGCCAGGAGGGTCGGAGCAGCGGGCCCGCGGGACGGAAGTTCGACCTCGATGTGGAGAGTTGCACCGAGGAAGGTGCGTTGGTAGGCCCGGCGGGCCTCGGCGGGGAGGAACATGGATTCGATGGCCATGCGGGGGCCCGGGTTTGACCTGGGGAGCTGGGCGACCCCGACCCCTTCGGGCTCGCGGGTGCGCACACGCCGCAGCCGCTCACGAAGTTGGCGTGCGATGGCGGTGGGGATGGAGAACTCAGCGTGCTTCGGGGTGCCGTCTCGGTCGGTGTGGAGGCAGCCGGAGCGAGCGGAGCAGTCCTCGCAGCCGCCCTCGGGCCGGCAGAAGACGATGCCGGTCCGTCCATCGGAGGACTCGCGTTTGCGCGCGGTCGTCAGGACCAGGGGGCGGCCTTCCTCACAGAGCAGCTCCCCAGTGACAGTATCCCAGGTCCATCCTGGGCGTTTCTGCAGCAACGCCGACCAGTCCAGCTCATCGAGCAGGCCCCGCAGCACGGGATCCCGGGGCCAGAGCGCGGGGACCCGATCGTCGGCGCGGGGCGTGCGGAGCTGCTGCACCGGGCGCTCGGCTGGCGGCGTGTCGAGGGCGAAGCCACGCGCGAGCCGGAGATTCCACACCGACAACCCGACCAGCGCGGCCAACTCCTGGCCGGGCAGGTGGTAGCTGACGATGCGGTCCAGCCCCAGCTCGCGATCCTCCTGTGCGAAGCGGTTCTCCTGGGCCGTACGGCCGAAGTAGGCGGCGATGGCGTCGGGAGCGGGCCAGGCGTCAGCAGGGAGGTCTACGGCGAAGAGCTCCACCTGCCAGCCGTCCAGGACGCGACCCCGCTTCGCCTCCTCGGTCCTCGGGAAGATGCTCGCGACGACCCGCACGCTGATCGGCCCATAGCCGCTCCCATCGGGTCTCTTCGTGCGCCTGTCGGGATGCACGGTCATGATGCCCAGCTCCGCCGCGGCACGCCGCGGTCCGGAACGGCTGTCCGGGACCTCGTACCAGGTGGCCGCACGCAGCAGGGCCAGGACTTCCGGATCCTCGTAGAGCTTCGGCCGGTTCAGGCGCGTGATGAAGGGTAGCCGGCGCTCGCGGCATGCGGTGAACCACGGCACGTTGCCGTACTCCCCGTCCATCCGCACCAGCGCGCGGGACAGCGGGTGAACCAGGCGTTCGCAGGTCTGCACGACGGTGTCCAGGGCGCGCTCGAAGTCCACGACGCCCTCCCCATTGCCCGCCGACAGGTGGGCATGGACCCACGCTCCCGATCCCGAGTGCTGCACCGTGACCCGACGGAATTGCAGATCGCCCCGCTTCCGGCCGCTGTGCCCGGGCGCTCCGGTCTCCGCCGCGCGTCGCCGTGGCTCGGGAAGATCGTCGTCATCGGGCAGGGCCCGCTGCCGGAGCGTGGTCACGGTGGGGTCGAGGTCGAAGACGTGCCAGCCCTCGCCACGCGCGTCGTAGCTCTGTACCACCGGGTGGTGAAGAACCGCGTCGATCTCCGGCAGATCGAGCAACAGGCACGGCGCCGCTGCGCGCACCAGGTCCGCCTCTGTCGCGTCCAGCGCACGAGACAAGGACGCGGGCGAGGGCAGACTCCGACGACCAGCCACCGCGGCCACACGAACCACGTGCGGCCCGAGCAGCTCCCAGAACCGTCGTACCCCTTGTGTCGCACCGGCCGCGAAGAACAACCACAGGGTCACGACGACATCCAGCCCGCAGTACCCACCCTGGCGCCGGATATGCACCTTCTCTCCGACCGTATCGAGCTTCCCTCGCTGCGTTAGCTGCAGCAGCTCGGCCGCACCCTCCGTCAGCTTGTCTGGGATCCGCGTGGTGTCCACAGACCCGAACGTGACATCGACCGAACGACGTGCCATGATGACCATCCTCTCTGGAGGCGGCCGCAGGACGGTCCTCGCTCAAGGTGTCTGCGACCGATACCCTCCGGGGATCATCCCCGGAGGGCCTCCTGGGATAGCCGATCCGGATACCGCTGTCTAGTGTCGCGATACGTGGCCATGTATGCCTAATATGGCGATCCGGAGCGAGTGGG